>DASZCS010000034.1:0-156381 GCA_035942855.1 Pyrinomonadaceae bacterium
CCCCCCGCTTCTGTTTTTAACCTTTCCCCCTTCCCCTTTTCCCTTTCCCTTCTCTCTTTCAGCCCGTCTGGCCGTCGCCGATCTGTTTCGCGCCGTCGGCGGACGGCAGGATGAAGACGGAGAGGGAGCCGAAGGCGGCGCGGGTCACGCGCTCGATCTCCGCAGACCTTTGCGCCTCGCCCCACAGGATGTCGGTCAGGACTGCTACGTCGCCCTCCAACGTCAGGTTCACTCCGAAGAACTCCACGAGCGGGTAGGAGACGGCCACACTGCGACTCAAACCGTCCAACTCGATGCGAGCCTGTTTGTACCCGCGCTCGAGGGCTTGCAGAATGATCGTACCGGTCTGCTGCGCCGCGCCCTGAACGGTCGTGAGGATGCTGCTGCCCCCCGCATCGCCGCCCGCTTCCGACGCCCCCGCTGCGGCCGCTTGGGTGTCCACCTTCGACTTCGCTTCGTTGTTTCCCGCCTGCACCGCCGTCTGCTGCGCCGACTTCACATCTTTCAGATTCTTAATCCCGAGCAATCCGAGCCCCGAAGTCAGAAGCGTGGAGATAGTTCCGATGATGCCAGCCTCCTTCGTCCCGGCGGTGCTCTCGTTTGTCAGACCGATGACGAGCATCAGGACGAAGATGCCAAAGATGATTCCGCCGAACAGTAGCAGGTAACGCTTGAACGAGCCGAACAGCGTTTCCAACCCGCCCACGGCGATGTCTTTGGCCGTGTCGAGCGCGCCTTTCACTTCCTCCGCCACTTCCTTCATCGCCTGCTCGGCGCGCCGCAAGCTCCCCTGTAGATCCGTGCGCAGGCTTCTCTGTATCTCCGCCGTCACGTCGCGCATGATCTCGTGCGTGATGCTCTCCATGTTGTAGGCGCGCAGCGTTTGCTGTCCTGTCAACAAGGTCTGCCAGATGTTGGACTGCTCGGCCAGCGCGAGCCGCAGTTTGTCGCTCCACGGCGCTTGATGCTTGCTGTCTTTGTCGCGCAGTCGAGCCACATTTTTCGGTATCCACTCCACCGTGCGTTGCCAGTAGTCGATGCTGTTTTTGACGGCTTGAATGGATTGACTCGGCAGGTCGGGATTAGGCGGGACGAGCACCGCGTCGGCGGCGACGCGCTTCACATCCGGGTGCTCGAAATAATAGGCGTCGTCGAGTTCGGAACTGAGCGCGCTGATCTGGTGCTGCAAGCGATTGACGTTTTGTACCCGGAAGACTGTCTCCCACGCTTCGATAAATTTCTCTTCGCTCGCCTGAGCGCGTTCCAAAGACTCTGTGGCCGACGAGATGCCCCATGAGAACGAACTCATCGAATGGCCCGACTCGTAAGCGACCAATTCCAGATCGTCGTTTTGAAACTTGCCCCCGGCATAGAAGTTCTCGCGCAGGTAGCCGTCCCACGCTTCTAGAAATTTGACGATCAAGCCGGTGAGCGTGCCTTTCGCCTGCTCCAGAGGAGTTTCCTGGGGCGGCGCAGCAATCTCGCCCGCGTCTTTGGGATCGCCGCCGCCCTCCTCCGGCTTCTGCGCCGCGGCGAGAATGGCTTTGGTCAGATGCTCCTGATAATCTTTGAGCGTCCTCGGAATGAGGCTCTCGCTGTCTTTGACGTAGAGCAACGTCAGGCAGTTGATCGCGCGCCGCGCCACGTCGTACAGCTTGAAATCTTTGAGACTCTCGACGCCGCCGATGCCGACATCGGCGTAGTCCGGTTCGGGCGGATAGAGATAAGGCAAGATGGTCTTGTCCGGCGGTTCGTAGAGCGTCTTGGCCGTCGTGCTCGTCTCGAACGCTTTAACTTGTAAGGCGGCGATGCGATTGAAACTGGCGCGCCACACGCTGGCGAGTCGCAGGCCGGACTCGGGATGGTTTTTGAGCAGGGCGATTTGCACTCTGTTCTTCAGTTCGATGATTCCCGCGCCGAGCAGAAAGGCGTCCCGCAAGGCATCGCGTCTTTCGGATGATGGCTTGGGCGTTGCGGCGGCGGCGGGGTCGGGGTCAACGGGAGAAGCGTTGTCTGGGGCGGGCGCATCCTGCGCCGCAGAGGTAGAGTCAACTTGGGGGTCGGACATCAGTGGGACACTCCTTTTAACGGTGGATTGTTGGGGTCAAAATGCGGGGACGGCTCAGTCGCACGTTTTGTGCGCGCGTATAATGCGCTTCTTTCGCGCTTGAATTCAATCAATTTCTACCGCCCCTCGTGCGCGTCCAAACTCGCCGGATGATCAATGCCGCGCGATAAAGCAAAGCGGGACGGCTGCAATAATCAGCCGTCCCGCTTAACTCAACTAAGAGCACCTATCAAAATCAAGAAACCACGCACACACACGCGAAACAACACGAAGAAGAGTTTAGTGCTTTTTCGTTTCGTGTGGCTTCGTCTCGTTTCGTGGTTTCATCCGTTTAGTTTTCTCAGGTGCTTTAAGCCTGACGATCAAGTTAGCTAACTCTCTTCCCTTCCTTCGGGCAACGCGCTCGGTCGCCAGCCGGGCACTTCCGGCACGCGGCGGACGTAGATCGAAGCGCCGCGCACGCTCTCGACCATCACGCGCGAACCTGCTTCCAGAGGCTCTTCGCCTTCGGCCGGATAGGCCGTCCACGTCGAGCCGTAAACTTTCACCGCGCCTTCGAGCAACGCGCCCTGACTGCCGCTGACGACCGTTCCCACCTGTCCCGGCAAAGACTCCGCGCCCGACTTATAGCCGCCGCCCTCCGTCTCGCCCCGCACGAGATACTTCGTAAAGATCGTGCGCGAGGCAGCCGTCAGCGCAATCGAGACGACGAAGAAGATAAGGAATTGAAAGGGGTAGCCCGCGCCGACGAGCGCGGCCAGCGCCGCCGCAATCGCGCCCGCCCCGAACCAGAGCAGCACGAAGCCCGACGTAAAGATTTCGGCGACGATCAAGATCACGCCGAGAATCACCCACAGTATCCAGACGAAGTCGCTCATCCGGTCTGCCCCTGTGCGAAGTTTCTCATCTCATTTGCCTCTGTTTGAAGTAGCTCATCTCGTCTGTCTCTGTTCGGGTTTGCGCGGAACGGCATCCAAAAGCTTTGTCGTGTTCTCCGTCACGCCTCCGCCGCGCCGCGCGCCCACAAACAAATTCACGTCCGCCGGATTCAACGCCTGTGCCCCCGCGTTTGTTTCACCCGCGCGCGCGGCGCGGCCGCCTTTGTCTTCGCGCGCTCGCTTCAGGCGTTGCTGGATTTTCAGATTGACGACCAGACTGACGATCTGATGCGTGGCGATGACGACGCAGAAGGTGGCGACGAGATAAATGCGTGCGGACGGATGTTCAGCGCCCGCCTGCGTCGCGTAAAGGATGGCGGCGGAAGCGACGGCGAGCAAAGCGTCGAGCGTGTTGAAGACGAGCATCATCTTCATGCGCTGCTCCGGCGTTCGCGCGCGGCGAAAGACCGGATGCCAGTGCCCTTGCGCGGCAGTGGGGTCGGCCAGCCATTCGCCGCAACGCGTGCAGTAAGCGTCCGGTCTCTGCTCAGCCGCGCCGCAGGTGGGACAAAACATCGCGCACCTCCCTTCCCACTCCTGAACTCTCCGCCGTCTTCTTTCGCTTACCGACGGTTCAGCCTTTAAACATATTCTTCAGGACGAACCAGACGTTGGCAGGGCGTTCCGCCAGCCGCCGCATGAAATAAGGATACCAGTGTTTGCCATAAGGGACGTAGACGCGCATGTTGTAGCCGTCGGCTGCGAGTTGCACTTGCAGGTCGCGTCTGACGCCGTAGAGCATCTGAAATTCGAAAGCCTCTTTCGGGATGCCCTCGCGCGTGGCGTGATCGATGGTCGCGTCGATCATGGCTGGGTCATGAGTGGCGATGCCGTGATAGACGCCGCTCGACAAAAGCGTACGCATCACGCGGATGTAATTTTCGTCCGTGTCCTTCTTGTCCGGGAAAGCCACTTCGGGCGGCTCGTTGTAAGCGCCCTTGCAGATGCGTATGCGCGCCGGAATCTTCAAGAGGTCTGCGACATCCGCTTCGGTGCGGCGCAGGTAAGATTGCAGGACGATGCCGACCGTGTTCAGGTCGAACTCGGCGCGCAGGCGTTTGAAGATGTCGATGGTCACTTGCGTGACGCTCGACTGCTCCATGTCCACGCGCACGAAGTTGCCGCGCCGCGCCGCATCCAACACCACCTCGCGCGCGTTTTTGTAGGCCAACTCCGGGTCGATCTCAAGTCCGAATTGCGTCAACTTGATCGAGACGTTCGAGCGGATGCCCGTCTCGTCGATGGCCGCGAGCACGCGCTGATACTCGCGCACTTCTTCTTCGGTCTCGGCGCGGCTGGCGACCGATTCGTTCAGATGATCGAACGAGGCGGTTGCGCCGCGCGCGTTGATCTCGCGGATGGCGGCGACGGCTTCCGAGATGTCCTCGCCCGCCACGAAGCGTGTCGTCATCTTCTTGAACGGGCGAAAGCGCGTCGCAAAGTCTTTCAAACCTTCCTGCCGCGCCAGATACAACAGTGCGTTTCTAGTTACCATTTTTTCTGAGTGAAGAGGACAGCCGTGAATCGTGAGTCGTAAATCGTGAAGAGAAAGACCTGATCTCTTCTCTTCACGATTTACGACTCACGATTTACTTGCTTCTCTTGTCACTTATGTCTCCTATGATATGCTTGGCGACGCTCCGCCATTTTCGCTCTCAAACAACCTCGCCAACAACTTCGGATACGGACGCGGTTCCGGAAGGACGTTTCGCCCCCTTGCGCTGGAAATTGCTCATCATCACTTCGCTCGTCGCCGCGCTTTTGAGCGCCGCAGGCATGCGCGCACTTGCTTACTGGATGATGGGCGGCGTCAGACCTGAAAGCGCGCCGGAACGAAGCGGCGCGCTCTTCGTCGTCGTCATCGTTCCGCTCCTGCTCACCACGCTCGCCTGCATCTTCGTCTACCGCCATACGGCGCGGCGGCGCAAACTGCAAGCCGCCCTCACCGCACTGTTTTCGCTCGTCTTAACCGTCGCCGCACTCTTCGCCACGCGCGCGTTTCTCAATCTCTGAAAGCGCACACGTACAAGGAGACGCTTGCACAGTCTCGCATCCACTTCGCTTGCCTCAAGAGCCGACGCTCGCGGGCGCGTCGTCCGACGCCGTACTGTTCAGCCCGATCTCTTTTTGCACGGGGCGCAGGGCGTCTATGCAGAAGCGTATGTGCTCGTCGAGCGAGACGCCCAGTTCCGCCACGCCCTGATGTATGTCTTCGCGGTTGACCGTGCGCGCGAAGGCTTTGTCTTTCAGTTTCTTCTTGACCGAAGAGACTTCCAGATCGTCCAGACTACGCGTCGGGCGCACGAGCGCGCAGGCGACGAGAAAACCGCAGAGTTCGTCCGTGGCGAAAAGCGCACGCGCCAGCAACGTGTCGCGCGGGACGCCTGTGTAGGTGGCGTGCCCCATGATGGCGCGGATGAAGTGATCCGGGTAGCCCCGCCCGCAGAGTATCGTCGCACCTTTGAAGGGATGGCCGCCCGCATCGGGGTCTGGGAACATCTCGTAATCAAAATCGTGGAGCAGGCCGACCATGCCCCACTCTTCGGGGTCGGCCGTGTCGCCGCCGTAGCGCGCGGCGGCGGCGCGCATGGCCGCTTCGACGGCGAGCGCGTGGCGACGCAGGCTGTCGCCTTTGGTGTATTCGCAGAGAAGTTCCCAAGCGTCTGCGCGGTCAGGCATCTTACGTCACCCTACGACAAGAAATTAAACGGCACTGGGAGGTTGGCACGTGCGGAAGTTTCTCACGTCTTGGCGTTTCGTGACAACAGCGCACTTCCAGATTGTTTGCCGGATTGTTTGTCAGATTGTCCGCTTGCGGCCGTTTTCCCTCTTCCCGTACAATGCGCGGAGAAGGTCTGAGCCAATTTCCTTCAAGCGCCTCCGATGAATTATCTCCTGCTCGCAAGTTTAGCCGCCTACGTCAACGCCGCCGTCCACGCGATTCTGGCGTTCGCCTACAAGCGTCGCTCGGTCGAGCGCGTGGCGCTCGCCTCGCTCGGCATCGGCTTCGCGCTGCACACCGCGGCTTTCCTGCGCGACTGGATACAGGACGGCCGCTATCCGCTGTTCGGCCTGCGCGAGACTTTATCTTTTCTGGCGTGGACGCTTGTTGTCGCCTACGGGCTGGCGCACTTTCGCTACCAGATCAAAGCGCTCGCCGCTTTTCTGATGCCGCTCGTCGCCTTTCTTGTGACCGCGGCGATGCTGATGCGGAGCGCGGACGGCACGCGTCTGGAGTTGTTGATGGAGGGCGACACGGGCTGGATTTTCCCCATCCACACGGCGCTGTTGATCTTCGCCTACGCCGCGTTCGTCGTCGTCTTCGCCGCCAGTTTGATGTATCTCTGGCAGGAGCGCGAGTTGAAGCTCAAGACTTTTTCCGCCATCTTCCACCGGTTGCCGTCGCTGACCACCGTGGATGACATCGGCTCGACCGCCGCCGGCATCGGCTTCACGCTGTTGTCCCTCGGCATCGTCACGGGCGCGATCCTGTCTTCACAGCAAAAGGGGCGCATCTGGAATAACGACCCCAAAGAGGTCTTCGCGCTCATCACATGGCTTTTATACCTGACCATGATTCACTACCGCACCCAATGGCGCGGGCGCAAATCCGCGCTCGTCGGCGTCGCCGGTTTCGGCCTCGTCCTCTTCACCTTTCTCGGCACGCGCTTCATGGGCGGCTATCACGTGTTCGGATAGCTGTTGGCTATTAGCTCTTAGCTTTCAGCTTCAATGCTTTTGCTAACAGCTAACTGCTAACAGCTAATAGCTTCTTTATGTCCATCATTCTCGTCGGACTCAATCACAAGACTGCGCCGGTGGAGGTGCGCGAGCGTCTGGCCTTTACGGACGAGGCGTGCGCCGAGACTTTGCAGTCGTTGGTTGACGGCGAGCTGATCAGCGAGGGCTTGATCGTCTCCACCTGCAACCGCGTGGAGGTGCTGGCGGCGACAACCACAGGCACGAACGGCGACGAAGGCACGGCGCGCATCAGTTCCTTCCTCAGCGAGTCGCGCAGCGTGCCGAGCCAGTTTTTCGGTGAGCACCTTTACACGCACTCGGACGAAGCGGCCGTGCGTCACTTGTTCCGCGTTGCCTCTTCGCTCGACTCGATGGTGGTGGGCGAGCCGCAGGTCTTGGGTCAGGTGCGCCGCGCCTATTCAAATGCATGCGCGGCGGGCACGGCCGGGCGCGTCCTGCATCGCCTCGTCCACCACGCGCTGCGCGTCGCCAAGCGCGTGCGCTCAGAGACGGGGATCGCCGCTTCGGCCGTTTCGATCAGTTTCACGGCCGTCGAGTTGGGGCGCAAAATTTTCGGCTCGCTGAAGGGCACGACCGTGCTCGTCATCGGCGCGGGCGAGATGGCCGAACTCGCCGCGCAGCACCTTGCGAACGCGGGCGCGTCGCGCATCCTCGTCACCAACCGCACAGACGAAAACGCGCAGCAACTCGCCCAAAAGATTAATGGCACGGCGCTCGACTTCTCTGCCCTGCCCGCGCATCTCGCGGAGGCCGACATCGTTATCTGCTCGACAGCGGCGGGCGAATACGTCGTCACGCAGGAGATGGCGCGCGAAGCTCTCGCGCGGCGACAGCAGCGCCCGGCCTTCTTCATAGACATCAGCGTGCCGCGCAACGTCGATCCGACGGTGGGCGAACTGGACAACCTGTTCGTCTTCGACGTGGATGATCTGGAAGCGGTCGTCGCATCGAACATACGCGAGCGGGAACGCGAGGCCGAACGCGCCGAGTTGATCGTCGAATCCGAAGTGATGCAGTTTCAACAGGCTTTGCGCTCGCTCGACCTCGGCCCGACGGTGGCCGCGCTCCGGCAGAAGTTGGAAGAGATCGCGCAGGGCGAACTCAAACGCCAGCGCAGCCGGCTCGGCAATTTGACGCCCGAACAGGAGCGCGCCGTCGAAGCGCTCCTGATGTCCACCGTCAACAAAATTTCGCATCCCATCATCAACCGCTTGCGCCGCTCGCACGACACGGGCGAGGAAGAAACCCTCAAGGCGTGGCGCAACACCTTCGGACTTGAAGAATGAGCCGTTAGCTATTAGCTATTAGCTGTTAGCTGAAACAAAACTGCCGGCTAACAGCTAATAGCTAACAGCTAACAGCTTCTTTTATGAGAGATTATTTCGTCATCGGCTCGCGCGGCTCGAAGCTGGCGCTGTGGCAATCGCAGTGGGTGAAGGCGCGGCTCGAAGAGTTGCGTCCCGGGGTGGAGATTCGCATCGAGGTCATCAAGACTTCGGGCGACGTGATGTTGAACGTGCCGCTCGCGGCCATCGGCGGCAAAGGCGTCTTCACGAAGGAACTGGAAGAGGCGCTGCTCGCAGACGAGATCGATCTGGCCGTCCACTCGCTCAAAGATTTGCCGACGACGCTGCCCGACAATCTCGCCATCACGGCCATCACCGAACGCGAAGACGCGCGCGACGCGCTCGTTCTGCGCGAGGGCGTTGCGGCGGGCAGCAACGACGCGCTCGCAGGGTTACCACAGAACGCAGTGGTCGGCACGTCGAGTCTGCGCAGGCAGGCGCAGTTGAAACATCTGCGCCCCGACGTTGAGATCAAAGATTTGCGCGGGAACGTTGACACGCGCTTGCGGAAACTGGACGAGGGCGGTTACGACGCCATCATCCTCGCCTCCGCTGGCCTGCGCCGTCTCGGCTTCGAGCGACGCATCACGGCCGCCATCAATCACACGGAGATGCTGTCGGCCGTCGGGCAAGGCGCGCTCGGCATCGAGACGCGCGCCGCAGATGCGCGCACCTCTGCGCTCGTCTCCCTGCTCGAACACGCCCCGACGCGCGCCGCCTGCACGGCCGAACGCGCGCTGCTCTTTGCGCTCGGCGGCGGCTGCCAGGTTCCTATCGCCGCGCACGCCGTCGTGGAAGGCGACACGCTCAAACTCGACGCCCTCGTCGCCGCGCTCGACGGCCGCACGGTCATACGCGATCAACTGGATGACGCTCCCGTTCACGCCGCGCGCGCGGGCGAAGCGTTGGCCGCGCGCCTGCGCGAACAGGGCGCGGACGAATTGCTCGAAGGTCTGGTCGCTTGAACATCGTGCGTTCACATTTCATCTCACGCTTCTCAGGATGCCACCCGAATCGTCTCAAACTAAAGCGCTGCCTCTCCATGGTCGCACCGTCGTCATCACGCGTGCGCTGGCACAGGCGGCAGAGTTCGCCGCAGAGCTTGAAAGCTACGGCGCACGCGTCGTCGCCTGTCCTACCATCGAGATCGTCGCGCCGGAAAGTTTCGCGCCGCTCGACGAAGCCATCGAACATCTCTACGGCTACGACTGGATCGTCTTCACCAGCACGAACGGCGTTGATTTCTTCATGCGCCGCCTTGAAGCACGGGGATGCGACGCAAGCGCTCTGGACGAACTGCACGTCTGCGCCATCGGCTCGGCCACGGCCGAACGCTTGCGCGACGCGCGCGTCCACGTCGATGTCGTGCCGGGCGAGTTTAAGGCCGAGGGTGTCTTCGACGCGTTGGCCGATTATCTCGGCGGGCGCGAACGCCTCGCGCGCCTGAACTTTCTCATCCCGCGCGCAGCCGTCGCACGCGACTACCTGCCGCGCGCGCTCGAAGAGGCCGGAGCACGCGCCGATGTAGTTGCGGCCTATCGCACCGTTCCGCCGCAGACGACCGACCGTGCGCGAGTCGAAGCCCTGCTCGTCGGCGGCGCGGTCGATTGCATCACCTTCACCAGTTCATCGACCGTCTCGAACTTCGCGCAACTCTTCGACACGCGCGACCTCTCCGAACTATTGAAAGACATACGCGTCGCCTGCATCGGCGACATCACCGCACGCACCGCCGCCGACTACAATCTCCACACAGACATTCAACCGGCCGAATTCACCACCGCCGCCCTCGCCCGCGCCATCGCAGACTACTTTGCAAAAAACGATGAACGATGAAGGATGAACGATGAAGTAAAAGCAACTTGTCTTCCGTTCATGCTTCATCGTTCCTACTTCATCGTTTCTCTTCATCGTTCCTTCTCCCTCTGCTAAACTGCGATCATGGCGAAGGGACGGGTGTTGATCATTGACGACGAGCCGCTGGTATCGGAAACCTTGCGCGAAGTGTTGGCGGCGGATGGATTCGAAGCGGCAGCCGAGTCGGACGCGACGCGTGCGCTCGAACGCGTCGCACAGTTTCGCCCTTCGGTCGTCGTCTCCGACGTGAAGATGCCCGGCCTGACAGGCTTCGAGTTGCTTCGCGAGTTGCGCGCGCACCATCCAGAGATCGCAGTCATCCTGTTGACTGGGCAAGGCTCGGTCGAAACGGCTTTACGCGCGATACAGGAGGAGGGTGCGTATCACTTTTTCGAGAAGCCGATTGACAATGCCAAGCTCTGCGCCGTCGTCGGCCGCGCCGTCGAAGAAGGCCGCGCGCAGCGCGACAGTCTCGCCCTCCAACATGAACTGACGGGGCGCGGCGCGTTCGGTAAGTTGATCGGTAGCTCCGTTCCGATGCAGCGCGTCTACACGCTCATTGAACAGGTTGCGCCCTCTTCGGCTTCCGTCCTCATCACCGGCGAATCGGGCACGGGCAAGGAACTCGTCGCGCGCACCATCCACGATCTCAGCCCGCGCCGCACGAGCGAGTTTATCGCCATCAACTGTTCGGCCATCCCCGAAACCCTGATGGAGTCGGAACTGTTCGGACACGAGAAGGGCGCGTTTACGGGCGCGGCCTCGCGCCGTCAGGGCTGCTTCGAACTCGCGCATCGCGGCACGCTTCTGCTGGACGAAATCGCCGAGATGCCCGCGCTGCTGCAAGCGAAACTGCTCCGCGTGCTTGAAGAACGCACCGTCCGCCGCCTCGGCGGCTCGCAGGAGATACCGATTGACGTGCGCGTGCTGGCGGCGACCAACCGCGAGCCGCACGAAGCCGTCCGCACGGGCGCGTTCCGTGAAGACTTGCTCTATCGCCTCAACGTCATCACCATCGAACTTCCCCCCTTGCGCCAGCGCAAAGAAGATTTGCCGCTGCTCGCACAACACCTCGTCACGCAACTCTCCGAACGCCACGAACGACCTGCGCGCCACCTGAGCACGGCCGCGCTCGAAGTGCTGCGCTCGCACCACTGGCCGGGCAACGTGCGCGAACTGCGCAACGTCATCGAACGCGCCGTCATCATCTGTTCCGGCGAATCAATCGAGCGCCACCACATCGCGCCCTACCCGCTCGACCAGCGCGCACGCGCACGCGTCGAAGACACCATCACGCTCCCCGTCGGCACGCCCATCGAAGAGATGGAACGCCAGATGATCCTGCGCACCCTGCAAAAAACCGACAACAACAAAACCCGCGCCGCCGAACTACTCCAGATCAGCCTCAAGACCCTCCACAACAAACTCCGCCTCTATCGCGACCGCGGCCAACTCAACGACACAGACCACGCGCGCGCGCCACATGCCACGCGCAAAGCACAGGATTAAATATGTTGATGCGCAAGATATTCGACCGTTTTCGTCGAGTGGCAAAGATCGAACATACGATGGAAGATGAAGTCCTGGGCACTCTCACGTTCAACGAAGAATTTCACTGGTGGCGCGGAACAATGACTCTGGCGGACGGGAAAATCTCCGTGCTCACAATTGATGGTGTTAAAACAGACGAGTCGATCTCCGAAGAGATTCGAAACATGGTTAAATTCCTGAACGCGAACGAGCCGCTGATTCGCAAGAAAATTGCGGTTTCAATGAGCGAGCTTTATAACGGGCAATGGGGCGGCGGCGACACTATTACTCCCGACGAGATGGCACAAAAGATTTCGCTCGTTAACGTTTCTTTATATGACGAAGGCGGCGGAGAGCTTCACTATGAAGCTGACGACGACACGTTTACGGATCACACGATCTGTACTCCCTTTGACGAGAACGGTGAAATAGGCGAACCGGACTTGGAGGGATGAGAGCGTCGTCGAAGCAGCGCCGGTTCATTACAGCCGACGAATCATCGGACAGATAATCGACCAATGAACCCTTATTGGGACGCAACGCTTTGACTAACGGCATGCGCCCGGCTTTCACGATGGTCGCTCTCGGAAAGAAATCCGTTATCACTTCCGGCAGGACAAGACGCGTCATCGTTTATACGGCTTCACTGATCATCGCGCCGTTGCCGGTCATGCCTTACGTCAAGGGCACGCGCGAATATGCGTTCGCGCTGGTTGCGTGCGGCGTTATCCTGTCGCTTTCGAGTCTCTACGTGGCGCGCGGAGAGTTGAAGCTCAAGGCGCGCGGGTTGTTAGGGATGAAGCTGCTGGCAGCGTCGCTTATCACGCTTTTGTTCGGGATGTCGCTCGTCGTTGGGTCTCTCATCTATCTGAGTCAGAGCCAGAGTTTGCTTGATTAAGAGCGCGTATGTCCTGGATAAAGGTAGCTGACGTGACGCCGCCGGACGGCGAGCCAGTGCTTATCTACGATGAGCGAAACAGGAAGATGGAATTAGGGCGTTATCTCGACGGCCAGTGGTTTGTCGAACGCGCGCCGGATGGGCAGTTAAGCAGGATCGACGGAGTCACACATTGGTGCTGGCTGCTCGACTCTCAACTCGACGACAGCGACGACGACTAACTGTTTGCAGGCGAGTCCCGAACCCTTGATGAATGATTCGGACATGTAAGGAGCGGAAGTGATGAGACATCGGAGCGTATCAATTTATCCAGTCGCATTATTGTTGATGCTTGTCGCAACGACGCAGGCGGCGCGCGCGCAGTCGATTTACGAGATGCAGGAAGGCGTGGAGTCGCGTTGGGCGAGCGGCGAGAATCCGACGGGGGCGAAGGGCAAAGGCGGACAGGCGAACGCGGGGCGCAAAGGATCGCCGACCGTGCCGATCAAGGCGGGCGAGAGTCGCGTGCTGGCCGAGGCCGTGGGGACGAGCGGGACGGTGCGTCGTATCTGGATGACGTTTCCCGACCGTAGCCCACGGATGCTGCGCAGCCTGCGCATAGATATGTACTGGGACGGCGCGAAGACCCCGGCCGTCAGCGCGCCGCTCGGCGACTTCTTCGGGATCGGTCTGGGTCAAACGACCGTGTTTCAGTCGGCGCTGTTCTCGAACCCGGAAGGCCGAAGTTTCAACTGCGTCGTGCCGATGCCGTTCAAGACAGGCATGCGCATCGTGATGACGAACGAGAGCGACACGAATCTGGACGAGCTTTTCTACGACGTTGACTACACGCTCGGCGACCGCCACGGCGCGAACATGCTCTACTTCCACGCGCATTACCGACGCGAAAATCCTACGCGCTTGCAGCAGGATTACGAGTTGCTGCCGCAGGTCGTTGGGCGCGGACGCTACCTCGGCACGAACATCGGCGTCATCGTCAATCAGAAAGAATATTTCAATACCTGGTGGGGCGAGGGCGAAGTCAAAATCTATCTGGACGGCGACCGCGAGTTTCCCACTCTGAGCGGTACGGGCGCGGAGGATTACATCGGCACGGCGTGGGGGCAGGGACAGTTCGCGCACATGTATCAGGGCAGCCCCGTCGCCGACGAGAAGAACATGCGCTGGTGCTTCTATCGCTATCACATCCCAGACCCCATCTACTTCCACAGAGACATCCGCGTCACCATCCAACAGATCGGCTATCTCGCGCCGCACAGCCGCGACCCCGTCGTGAAATCGGGGCGGCGTCTCTACCGCGCAGGCCCCGGCCTCGTCGAGATGGACTTAACGAAAGACGGCAAGTTCGAACGCACAGACGACTATTCGAGTTGCACCTATTTCTACCTCGCCACACCCGAAAACAAACTGCCGCCGCTCGACCCGGTCGGCAAGAGAACCGAAGGTTTGTGATCCGCCGGTACTCACTTCAAGAACAGGCGGATTATTTGACGAACGCGCGTATCAACTCGGTGATGCGCGCGAGGTGATGGTCGTCGTGTTCGGCGATGAAGTAAACGAGGTCTAAGACGCGCATGGGCATTTGCAGGCGCGGGTGGAGCGCGGTGCGTGCGATGAAGTCTGTGTCGTAACCGTCGAGACGACTGACAAACTCCGTGCGTTCGGCGCGGAAAGAGGCGAGGATGTGTTCGACGGTGTCGGCGTTGTGATTGGCTTCGTGCGTCTTGCGGTTTTTGAGGTCGGCGGGACGCAGGCGTTCGAGTCCGGCTTCGTAATCGCCGAGGCGGCCGAGGTCGAGCGTTCCGAGATCGAGCAAGTGCCCGGCCTGTTCCTGCATCGACCAATTGTCGCCGTCGCGGCGCACGAGCACTTCGCGCGGCAGTTTAAGGAGACGGTCTTCGAGCCGCGCCGGAGTGCCACGCACGCGCTCCAGAACATTTGGATACATCGAGAGCGGCAAGTCGAGCGTGAACTTGCGTTCGAACCAGACAGTGCGCGGCATCATCTTGTCTTGCTCCTCTCCGGCAACAGAACAGCAACCACGCGCGTCACACGAAACAACACGAAACAGGACGCAACTCTTGTTCGTGTCGCTTCGTGTCGATTCGTGGTTTCATGATTTTGTTAGCCACTCTCCGCGGCTCGACTTTGCTTGTCCTTACTTCCCGGCGCGGCTGCCGAGTTGTTTGAGCAGTTCGCGGACGGCCGTGTCGAGTTGCGAATCGCGCCCGGTGTAGGTCTCGCCGATGGGGCGCGAGACGGGGATGTCCACGGGGCGCGGGTTCAGTTCCATGTTCGTGCCGTCGGCTGCCTGCACCTTCATGCGCGGGAGGCGGACGCTCGAACCGTCGATCAACGTCTGGTTCCAGGTGTAGATGATCCAGCCGGAAGTCGGCTCGCCGACCACCTTGCCGAGCTTGAGCGTGCGATAGCCTTCGGTGAAGTCTTCGGCGTCGGAGAGCGAGTGCTGGTTGGTGAGGAGGATGGTCGGCGCGTCGAGAGCGCGCTGTCCGAGCACGGTGCGCGCGGGCGCAGACGTGTGCCCGCGCGGCGTCATCGTCAGGTAGCCGCGCCGCGCGAGCACGTCGATGGCGTAGACGTTGACGAAGCCGCCGTTGTTGTTGCGCACGTCCACGACGACGCCTTCGCGCGAATGATTCTCGGCGTCGAGATCGACGTAGAGTTGCGCGAGCGAGGGCGAACTCATGTCGAACATGTGGACGTAGCCGAGACGGCCGCCGCTCGCGCGCGTGACATAAGCGCGATTGGCTTCAACCCACTGTCGATAAAGCAGCGCCTTCTCCGTCCCTGCATTGACCGGACGCACGGCCAGTTCGCGCTTCCCTGCGCCGTCCGCGCCGGATGCGACCGTCAGGCTCACCCTGCGGTTGATCTTGTAGTTCAACAACTCGTCCAGATTAGTGCGTGCGTCAATCGCTTTGCCGTCGATGGCGACGAGATAGTCGCCCGCTTTGATCTCGCGTGCGAGCGCGGCGGGACTGAGCGGGATAATTTCCGTGACGCGGAGTCTCCCTGCGCTCTCGTATTCGTGGCGGTCAAAGCGCAGGCCGAGCCGTCCGGTCGCGGCGGTCTGCCCGGTGAAGGGCGCGCTGACGCCCGAGTGTGAGGCGTTCAACTCGCCGACCATGAGGTGCAACAGGCGACGCATCTCGTCGGGCGTGCGAGCGCCCGCGATGCGCGGCTCGTAGGCCGTGCGCACGCCCTCCCAGTTGACGCCGTGAAAATTCGGGTCGTAGAAATGCTCGTGCAGGTATGACCAGACCTGCCGGAACACCTGCATCTTCTCGCGCGCGAAGTCCACGTCCATCTCCGCCGTGACGGCGAGCGGGCGCGTCTTGCCTTCGAGCGTGACGACGTTGATGCGCCCCTGTTCGATGTAGAAAATCTCTTTGCTGTCGGGCGAAAACTGGGCGAGACCTTTGAAGCCCGGCGTCGAGGTCAACTGCTTCGGCACGGCCGGTTCGCGCGCGAGTTCGTCGAGCGAATAGACGTAGAGGTTCTGCTGCCCGGCCGCGCTCGCCACGAAGACGACCCACTTGCCGTCGGGACTGATCGACTGATAATTCACGTCGAGGCCGACGGGCAGCAGGCTCAAACGCTGGCGTATGCCTTCAAACGTGATCTCGACTTTCTTCTCATTCGGCTTGCGCTTGTCGCCGCTTGCGTCCATCGCGCCCGGCGAAGGTGTGGGCGACGCAGTGGGCGTCGGCGTCGCGATCGATGCGGGCGTCGGCGTCGGCGCGGGCGTCGCTTCGCGTTGCGGCGTGGTCAGATTACGCGGCGTCTCTTCGCGGAAGAGATCGCGGAACTGGTCTTCGCGGAAACGCGGCGTGCGCGGGATGAGATCGACGCGCGCCACCTGAAAACTCTCCGTGCGCTGCCCCGTGTCGAACAGCATGAACGTGCCGTCCGGACTCCACGAGACGGTGTTGCTGAAGACGTTCGCAAGGAAACTGACGGGCTGCGCCACGGGCAAAACTGCGCCCGGGTTGCCGTCCACGCGCACGACCTGTACATTGCGAAACAACTTCGCCGCCACAGGCATGTAAGCGATCCAGCGGCAGTCGGGCGACCACACGAACGGGCGGTCGGGATTCAAAGGCGGGCGCTCCAAATTTCCTATCGCCGCTACGCTCTCCGCTTTCGTCTCTACGTTCAAGATGCGCAGTTCCCTGCCCCCGCGTTCGAAGGCGAGCAGTTTGCCGTCGGGCGAGAAGCGCGGCGTCGCGTCCGCCTGCTGAGCGTGCGTCAACTGCGTCTCCGTGTTCGTCCCGAAGTCGTAAGTGTAGAGGTGCGGCGTGCCTTCGCGGTCGGAGACGTAGACGAGGCGTCGGCTGTCGGGCGACCAGGTGACTTGTGATTCGTCGGCCGGGCTGACGGTGATGCGCGCGGCGTCGCCGCCGTCCGCGCTGGACGCGGCAAACACTTCGCCGCGCACGACGAAGGCGACCTTCTTGCCGTCGGGCGCGAGCGCGAATTCGTCTATGCGATCCGTCAGGCGCAAATGTTCGACGACGGGTTCGGCCGGAGCGCCGCGCCGCGTGATGTCGATCTCGCTCGCCTGTCTATTCGTCGTGTCCAGTTTCCAGATGCGGAAGTTGCGCTCGAAGACTATCGTGCGCCCGTCCGTGGAGATGCTCGGCCAGAGCACGCGCCCGTCCGTAAACTTCGTGATGGGTTGCGGCGTGCCAGCGCGCGCTTGCCCGATTCCCTGCCACCAGATGTTCTGCGCGCCACCGCGGTCGGAGACGTAGAAAAGGCTGCGCCCGTCCCTGTCCCACATCGGCCACATCTCTTTCGCGCCGCGCGCAGTGATCTGCTCGTAGGCAGCGGCGGCGGGTGCGTTTGCCGCCGTGCCCGGCTGGTTGTAAGTCGCCCCGGCGTTGTTGACGTTGTGCAGCAACCAGATTTCCGACTCGTCTATGTGGCTGCGCCCTTTGCGCCACCACTGGCCGGAGGCGATGCCGCGCGCGGTGAAGGCGAGCACGGTCGAATCGGGCGAGGGCGCGGAGAAGAATTCGTTGGTATAGCGGTCGGCGCTCACATGCATGGGTGTGCCGCCTTCGGGGCTGACGCGAAAAATGTCGTTCATGCCTGCGATGTCGCGGCTCGTCGAGGAGAAGTAGAGCCAGCGGCCGTCGCGCGACCAGGCGTCGAGTTGATCGTTCGAGTCATCGAAAGTCACGCGGCGCAGTTCGCCCGTATCGAGTGTGAGGACGTAGATGTCGCCGCCGCCCGTGCGATTTGAAGAGAAGGCGAGGCGGCGTCCGTCGGGCGCGTAAGTAGGGCGCGACTCGTTGGCGGCGTGCGAGACGAGCAGGCGCGCTTCACCGCCCGCGAGCGCAACTGTCCAGATGTCGCCGCCGGAGACGAAAGCGATCTCTTGACGGTCGGGCGCTAAGGTCGGCTCCGTGAAATACGGGACGGGTTGCACTGCGGAAGCGGGCGCACGCGTCGTGCGCGGCGGGGCGGTCTTCGTCGCCGCTTTGTCTGCTTCCTGCGCGCGCGTCGTCGCGAGCGATAGATTGAGCGCGACGACGAGCGAGAGTGCGCACAGTCTTCTGCACAATGTCATCTGGCGTTCCTCCGGCAATGAAACTAAAAACGCGATGAAACTAAAAATGTTTGAGCGGCAATTTCAACATGCGGACAGGCGCGTCTGTGAAACTTAATTGAAGGCTTGCGGGTTTCAATATAACAGAGTTTCGACGCGCGGCGGGAATCGGCGGCGAAACGACAGTTAAGGTTTTGTCTGTCCTCCGTAGTTAATTAACTTTCATCATTCACCACGGAGAACACACAGGGACACGAAGGACAAATCAATTCTGAATCCGGCGGGCGTGCTAATATCTCACGCCATGCGACGAACGCTTCTCATCTTCGTGGACGGACTCGGCATCGGCACGCGCGGGGCGCACAATCCGCTCGACCGCCTCGGAGACAAAGCCGCGCCCCTCGCCGTCTTCACGGACGAAGAACCCACGCTGCCACACGACGGATTGCTCGCGCGCACTGACGCCTGCCTCGGCGTCGAAGGAAGACCGCAGAGCGCTTCCGGGCAGACGACGATCCTGACGGGCATCAACGCCCCCGCCCTGCTCGGCTATCACAAACAAGGCTTTCCCAACGAAGCCATGCGCCAGATCATCCGCGAGCATTCCATCTTCCTCCAACTCAAGCGCGTCAAAATCGAACCGAACACTTTCGCCAACGCATACACGCCGCGTTTCTTCCAGACGCGCCCGCGCTGGGTGTCGGCCACAACGGTCGCCGTCGAAGCCGCAGGGCTTCCCTTTCGTCGTCTCGAAGATTTGCAGAGCGGCGCGGCCGTCTATCAGGATTTCACGAACGCGCTCGTCATCGAAGCGGGCTTCGACGTTCCCGCGCGCACGCCTATGGAGGCGGCCGACACATTGGCCGCGCTCGTCTCCGCGCATCGCTTCACGCTCTACGAATATTTCATCACAGACCGCGTCGGCCACGCGCAGGACATGGACGCGGCGCTCGGCGTCATCGCTAACCTCGCTCACTTCGTCCGCGCCGTGCTCGCACGCGTGGACTTGTCCGACACGACCGTCATCCTGACGAGCGATCACGGCAACGTCGAAGACCTGAGCTTGCGCAACCACACGCGCAACCTCGTGCCGACGCTCGCCTGGGGCGCCGGGCGCGCGTTAGTGCAACGCCGCGTCAGCACGCTCGCAGACATCACGCCCGCCATCTTCGAAACCCTGACCGCCAAAGAGGCCACCCACGCATGAGCGAAACCCAACAAGACTTTCCCTCTGCCAGCGCACCTCAAACAAAACCACGACCCACACGCGGCGACAAAAACGACCGGCGCGAAATCTTCGGCTGGATGATGTACGACTGGGCGAACTCCGCCTTTTCCACAACGGTCGCGGGCGTCATGCTCGGCCAGTACGTGACGCGTCTGGCGCAGGTCGCGCTCGGCGAGAACGGCACGCTCTTTAGTTTCGGCGCGCTCGGCTCGGTCACTGCGAAATCGTTCTTTCCCTTCTGCATCTCCGTCTCGGTCTTCCTGCAAGTTTTCCTTCTGCCCATCCTCGGCGCAATTGCCGATTATTCAAACTTGAAGAAGCGCCTGCTCGCACTCTTCTGTTATCTGGGCGTGGCGGCCACCTGCCTGATGTTCGCCGTGACGGGCGACTTGTACATCGCGGGCGGCGTGCTCTTCATCGTCGCCAACCTGAGCTTCGGCGCGGCGCTCGTCTTCTACAACGCGTTTCTGCCTGAGATCACGACCGAGGACGAGCGCGACAAAGTTTCGAGTCGAGGCTTCGCGCTAGGCTATGCGGGCGGCGGTCTGTTGCTCGCGCTCAACCTGCTGCTCGTGCAGGCCGCGCCCGCGCTCGGCATTTCGACAGGCATGGCCGTGCGCATCTCTCTGCTGTCGGCCGGACTCTGGTGGGGCAGCTTCGCTTTGATCACGTTCTCGCGTCTGAAATCGCGCGCCGCCGAGCGTTCGCTGCCTGCGGGCAAAAGTTATCTCACGGTCGGCTTCAGCGAACTCGGCTCGACCTTCCGCCAACTCCTGCGCCTGCGTCAGACGCTCCGTTACCTCGTCGGTTACCTGTTCTTCAACGACGGCATCCAGACGGTGATCAGCATGGCCGGTGTCTTTCTCGCGCAGGAGTTGTTCGTCTCGCGCGGGCTTGAGACGAGCGAGTCGTTTCTGATCGGAATTTTCCTGCTCGTGCAGTTTCTCGCCGTCGGCGGCGCGCTGCTGTTCGAGCGCATCGCGGGTGCGGTCGGCACGAAGCGCGCGATCATGTTGTCGCTCGTCATCTGGGCGGGGATCGTGATCTACGGTTACGGATTTTTACAGACGACGGGGCAGGCCTGGGCGATGGCGGCGATGATCGCCATCGTGCTCGGCGGCTCGCAGGCGCTTTCGCGCTCGCTCTTTTCGCGCATGATCCCTGCGGGGCGCGAGGCTTCGTTTTTCGGACTCTACGAAATCTCCGAGCGCGGCACTTCATGGATGGGGCCGCTCGTCTTCGGCGCAGTCGTCGGCGCGACTAACTCTTACAGGCAAGCCATCCTCTCGCTCATCGTCTTCTTCGTCGTCGGCCTCATCGTCCTCTCCCTGACAGACACCGACAAAGCCATCCACGAAGCGGGCAACGCCCTGCCGGAAGAAGCTAAAGAGAAACGGTAAATGGTAAAGGGTGAATGGTGAATGGAAGAAATCAGTTCTTTCCATTCACCATTCACCATTCACTATTCACCAGCCTTTTAACTGTTCGCTGTGCGGCGTGTGCTTGATTGACCGGCGGAGCGTTCCATGCAGGCGTGTGAGCAGAAGTTGGAGGAGGTGGCGCGAAGCGTGAGTGCGCGCGAGGCGGGCAGCCAGGTGCCGCAGGAGGCGCAGCGCACGAGATGTTCGTCGCTGTTTTTTTTCGGACGCGCGGGCGGTACGCCCGGCATTGTGTGGCCTTCGCTCATGCTGCGCGCCTGACGCAGGACGCCGAGCATGCGCCGCGCGAGATTGATGTAAGGGCGCAGGCGCAGGTAAAGGATGAGAAGGAGCGCGCCGAGGATGGCGGCGACGATCAGGTATTTCAAGGATTCTCCTTCGCGGCGTTGCGCGCCTGTGCCAGTTGGGCACGCAAATTCGAGAGCGCGGCGTTTGCGGCGTTCACCTTTTCCAATTCCTCTATGCGCCTCTGCGCTTCTTCAATCGCGCCCGTCGCGATCAGGGCGGAGGCCAAACTCTGCAAAGCCATCTCGTGACGCGGCTCTGCGGCGAGCGACTTGCGATATTCTTTGATGGCGCGCTCCGGGTCTGAAGGTCGCCCGAAATAATAGGTCATGCCGAGCAGCGTGTTGACGTTCGTGTCCGCAGGCTTCGCTGCGAGCGCCTTGTTGTAATAGACGCGCGCTTCTTCATACTTCGAAGCGTCCGACGCTTGCCCCCACGCAAAGAGCGAGTTGCCGACGAGCACCGTCGTCTCGTAATTTTTGGGATCGGCCTCGTGCGCGCGTTTCAAGAGGCGGACGGCTTCGGGAAGGAGCGCGGGTTTGCCCGTGCCGAGCGCGTACATGTAGACGCCCTGTCCCACCTTGCGTTGATATTCCGAGTCGTGCTGGTTTGCGTCGGCGCGCGCGACGAGTTCGCGCATCTCTTCGTCGGTCGGCATGGTGGCCGACTTGTCGTTTGCGGTCGTGGTGTTCGGCGTCTCGCCCGCCTGTTGCCCGTTGCTCGCACGCGCGCGCGCCAGTTCGCCGCGCAGCGTTTCCAGTTCCTTACGATCAAAGTAGCTGGCGAAGAAAAATCCGATGACGCAACCGGCGACGAGTCCGGCGAGCGCGTAAAGAATCTTGTGCTTGTTCACTTTGGCGAAGCGTGTTTCGAGACAAAGGAAAATCCGCAGCGGTCGAACCGTGGTGTGAGTTTATCAGAACGCGCGGGTAAAGGCGACGCGACCAATCTTCGGCCGGAGTCGTGCCCGCGCACGCGCGCTAACTTCCGCTAAATGCAGATGCCCCGTGCGGCTGACCTTTGTAGGGAGTCGGCCGCGCGGGGCATGTGTGAAAATTAAAGAGACTGCTTTCTTAGGCTTTGGAAGGGCTTTTGAACAGTTTATAGACTGAGGAAGCTCCAACGACGAGCCAGAAAAGCATCACACGCGGGCGTGACGGGCTTGAACCGCTCACGGCCACGAACAGCATGAAGGCGGAGAAGAGGGACGCGAGGCAGAAGAACACTTTACTCATCCGATTGAAATCCTTTCGAGGTTAGGGTTAGGTGGTAAGAAATTTACCGGGGTGGATTGCCTTGAGGTGGGTTTGCCTTTTGGGCGGCCGCGTGAGCGACTTGGTAGGAGAATATCTTAACGCGCCGAAAGCTGTCTACACTTAAATCGTGCGAGTTTGCGTGAAGCGCCTCGAACGGCGTCGGCCCCACGCTATCGCGTCGCTGCCCTTCACAGAGAGACGGGAGCACGGAGGCGGAAGTTGCAACGGGACGGAAATGTGAATCAGTCGCCGTTGGGCGTGTTGCCGCCGTCGCCTGCGGCCGTGCCTTTGTAGGGCACGTCGTCGCGGCGTCGGCGTTCGGGCGGGTCTGTGTCGCGGCGGCGGGGCTGCGACGTGACGGGATTGCGACGGTCAATCGCGCCGGGCGGGAGCGTGCGCCCGTGCACAGCCTCTGTGAGGATGCGCGTGATCTCCTGCGAGAGCGTGCGATGCTCTGCGGCGGCGCGGCGGCGCAAAGTTTCTTTCAGATCGTTTGGGACATACGCTCCAATAAAGACTCCCTTGCGGTTCACCATGCTCTTTTAATGCTCCTGATTCTAGGATCGGGTTCGAATAAAACTGTGTCAGAGAGATTGTGCTTTCGCGTGAGTCGAAGCACCGGCCGTGCAGTTTGGAGAACAGGTCTGTAAGCCGAATTCTGTACTCTCTGTCCCTTACGGGCGCTCAAGAGCGGCGACCATTCATCTAGCCCAACCGTCGCCGGTTGGATCGAGCGACCTACCCGGAGGTCGTAGCGCACACGAGCTTCGCGTAAAAAGCCCGGCGCGGCTTCGGGCGGGCAGCCCTGTCTGACGCCTCCCTATTTGGTCTTGCACTGCGAGGAGTTTGCCTAGCCGCGCCTGTTACCAGACGCGCTGGTGCGCTCTTACATTAAGCCCGAAGGCCGCACCATTTCACCCATCACCCGTCGCACGCCCCTTGCGGAGCGCACGCGTCGGCTGGTCTGTTTTCTGTTGCACTTGTCGTCGCGCTCGCGCCGGTGCGGCTACTGAAAGCCGCCCTCGGTCGCCCGCGCGCCCAGCCGTTAGCTGGCTCGCTGCCCTGTAGTGTTCGGACTTTCCTCCCCCGGCCAGCTCTTTTTAAGAGCCTGCCGGCGGCGACCGCCCGACCTGTTCTCCTGCACGGCGCGTAAATTATAGCAAAGCATCGTTGAACACGTACAGCAAGAAGATTGAACGGATAACGCGTCGATGATTCGGCGTCGCAGGATTAACTCATCAGCGCGGCGATAGAGAATTGTTCACAGCAAGCATGAGTTAGGCGTATGATGTCCGGCGTCGGTCACGTTTGAATCAGAGTTGCCGGATTCGCGTCGTGTGGTCGTACTTGAGCGCTGGCAACGTGCGAGCGTCTTATGCCATTCGGAGTGTGATAGGAGGTGTGTGGTGATGAAGTCTCTATGCTTGATGCTTCTGTTCGTGCTGGCCTCGGCGGTTGGCGTGCAGGCGCAAAGTCAGACGCCGACGCCGGAGGTCGGCGGCCTCACGATTGAGCGGATCAGTTGGAGCCGACAGGTTTACAATCCGATGCTCGAACAGGACGATCCGTTCAAGCACAACCGGGAGCAATGGGAGGACGCGCGGATACAGGAGAGGATTGACAGGGAGAACGCGGCCAGAGCCAAAAGCGGGAAGACGGCGATATACAATCGCGGACGCCCCGTGCGGATAGAGACAGAAGCACGCGGCCCGTTCACGACCTACACCTACAAAGCGAAAGTGACCAACCACGACACGCGGACGATTCGCGCCGTCGAGTGGGACTACGTGTTCTACGATCCGGCGACCGAAAAAGAGGTTGCGCGTCATCCGCTCAAAAACAGCCTGAAACTGCAACCCGGCAAGACCACCGAACTGTCTCGCCGCACCGCACGCCCGCCGACCGACGTGGTTGACGTAAACAAGACGGACAAGAAACTCAAAGAGCAATACGCCGAACGCGTCGAGATTCAACGCATCGAATACACCGACGGCACAAGCTGGCAGCGACCGGAGAAGTGAAGACAAGTAAATGGTGAATCGTGAATCGTAAATAGAGAAAGAAAGTCTTGTCTTATCTATTTACGATTTACGATTCACCATTTACGGTCTTCCGCCGTTAACCGAAGAATTTGTAGCCGACGCGGAGGCCGTGCAGTGCTTCGGGCGGGAAGGTGGAAACGAGCACCCACGTCAGGAAGGCGTGAGAGAGCGCGAGGGCGTAGAGGTTGGGCGCGCGCTGATAGACCGCCGCCCAGATAAGACCGCCGAGGAAGGTTGCGCCCGTCAGCCACGGGTTCGGCAGGTGCAGGATCGCGAAGATCGCTGCGACGAGCAGGATGCTCTTTGCGCCGCGTCCGAAGATGAGTTGGGCGCGTCGATTGATAAACGATTGCAGGGCGTATTGCTGCAAGAGTCCCCACAGCAAGCCCCACACGGGGAAACCCGCAATCGCCCAGCCCGCGCGCTGCTTGCCGACACTGAAACTCCCGCCGAACCACAGCCATCCGACGAGCACGAGCACGAGCGTTCCCACCACCATCGGCAGCAACAGCAGACGTGCGGCGCGCAGGAAATTGTCCGTGCGCCAGCCAAGTTCGCGCAAAGTTTCGCCGCGCACCCGGTGCGAGTAGAGGATCAAGGCGAAGGCGCACGCGACCGGCACGGCCATCAACGTTTTGCCACTGCCGACCGCGAGCACAGCCCATTCGGCGACGACGATGGAAGAGGCGATTGAAGCGATCTCCCACGCGGCCAGCGCACGCGAACCCGGCGCGGCGGGCGACGCAGGCGACGCATCAACATCAGCTTCGCGTTCATCAGCTTCACCTGTCGCGTTCAAGTCGTGCGACGCGTCCGCGCGTGCAGCGCCGCCCGCCGCGCCTTCGTCCACAGGTTCGTCCAACACCTCTGTACCGCTCAAGGCCGTCCCTCGCTTTCCCACCAACGCTCAGGCACGGACGCATTCGTCTCGTCCGCCTCGACGCTGAAACGTCTCACAAGACCGAACTCTTGCAGCGTGCGTCGCGCGCCGTCGGGCGTCCCGTGCATGGCGTAGACGCGCGCCTCGTAGGTGCGGCCGGGCGGGAGCGGTGGAAGATTGAAGATGAAACCGTGATGAGCGTCGGCGCTGCGTCTGGCCTCGAACACGTCGGGGCGCGGCGCGTCGGCCAGGCGGCGGCTCACGAAATGGCCGTCGATATAGAGATGCACTTCGACGCGCGCGGCGGGCGCGGCTTCGTTGACGACCCAACCCGCAACCGTGCGCGCGTCGGCTGCATCAACCGAACCGCGAAAATACGGATTGAAACTCGTGTAGGAGAAATAGACTGCGAGCGCCACGACGAACAACACTTCGACGAGCGACTTGGCGATGAGCGCGTGCGACAGGCGAGCGTGAGCGGCGGGCGTGCCTTGAGTCGAAAGCGGAGCGGAGCCGGATGCCAAGGGCGAAGCCTGCGTCTCGTGTGAAAAAGATGTTGCAGGCTGAGCGGGCATCGAACGCGAACTGCCGGTCGTAAACGGTGAATAGCTTCTCAAAGGATTCTTCGCTCTATTCACGATTCACGGACGGCAGTTCACTTTCGACTAATTCCCGGCCTCAACGCCCTCCGAAAGTGACGCTGCTGCCAGAGCGCGTCACTGGTTCTGGTACGTGTTGCCGTTCGTGTCCTGATAAACCCAAGTGTGGCTGGTGGTCAACGTCCGGTCGGCCACGAGGTCGGGGCGCAGGCGGACGGTGATCAAGAGCACGGCCGTATCGTTTGGCGCGAGTTCGGGGACGCGCCAGGTGAGACGACGCGAATCGCCGGGTGCATCCTGCGCACTCAGGGTCGGGTTCGAGGAGACGAACTGCAAGGCATCCGGGAAGACCTCGGAGACGACGATGTTCTTCGCCAAACCGCCGCCTTCGTTGATGAGCACGAGGCGGTAGAAGATCATGTCGCCGGGTGCGGTCGTGTCCGTCACCTGCTCCGTGCGCACGCGTACGCGCGGCGCGGCGACGGTCAACACGGTGCTCGCCTCGCTGGCGGCGCGGCTGGTGCTCCCGGCAGTTGCCACGACGTTGTAGGCGTATTGCTGGCGGTCGGCCGTCGAGCGCGGAATCTCCACGCGCATGAGCAGCGGGTATTGTCCGCCGCGCGGATCGATCTGCCCGGTCTGCGTGATGCTCGGTTCGCTCTCCTGATGCTGGCCGTCGCCGTTCGAGTCTGCGTAGAGCGTGCCCGAAGGCGCACCCGGCGCGGTGATGCGCAGGTTATAGCTTTCGGCGTAGTTGCCGGGATTGCGCACGACGAACGGGATAAAGATCACGTCGCCGGGCGTGACGGTCAGGCCGGGCGAAACAGGATCGATGCGCGCGCGGGGCACGCGGCCGATGGCGATGCTAGGGCCGTCGTAGTTGGAAGCGGTCGGCAAGCTGGCCGTGCGCAGCATGCCGCGGCCGATGGGGCCGGTGGCCGATAGGGCGTTCGGCAGGGCGCGCAGCGTGACGGTGATTTCGCGCGTAGCGCGCGAGTCGAGATCGCCGAGACTCCAGATAGCCGTGCGCGAAGGGTTGTCGTAGTAGAGCGGCAGGGGCGTGGCGCTGACGAGTTCGAAGTCTGTGCTGAAGACGAAGTCCGTGCGCGAACTACGCGCGGGCGCACTGCCGCTGTTGCGAATCGAGATCGTCTGCGTGAAAGTCTCGCCCGGTTGAACCGTGTCGCGCGTCACGCCGGACGAGCCTGCGAGCGCGGCGGCCACGACCGTGATGGCCGCATTAGAGACGCGCTGAATTTGATAATCGGATTGCGAGGCCGCGCTCACGATGAAAGCGCGTTGCTGGCCGTCGCCCGCCGTTTCGGGAATGCGCAGGTTGAGCAGCACGTCGAGGTTCTGCCCGCGCGCCAGTTGCGGCGTGACGAGGATCGGGAGTCCGGTGTCCTGTCCGCCAGAAGCGAGACTGAAGGTCGGTTGAAACTCGGCGGGCAAGTCCGTGCCGAGACGGAACTGGTCTTCCTTGTTGCCTGTGTTGGTGACGGTGAGCGGAAGTTGCACGACCTGACCGGGCGAGGCTGCGAGCGTGGCGGTGCGCAAGGCGAGGTTGAGATTCGGCACTTGCTTAACCGTCAGGACGAAACCTTCCTGACTGCCGGGCGCGGTGTTGACGATGGGCGGCGCGCTCGTCACGCTTTCATTCGGTTCGGCGCGCGCGATCTGCACGGGCGTCGGCGTCGGCGTTGGCGTGATGCGCGCAGGCGTCGGGCGCGCAGGCGTGCGTGTGGGAGTCGGGCGCGGCGTCGCCGCAGGGGTCGGCGTCACGACGGGCGACGTGTTGGTTGCTACTTGCGTGTCAATTCCGGTGTTCCGCACGGGAGCGGTGTTGCGACGCGAGGGGAGACGGCCGCCGCCGCTGCGACGACTGCGACGCGCGGGCGTGTTGGTCTGTGTGCCCGCCGTCTGCGTGTTGGCCGGAGGATTCTCGATGACGAGCGTGGGCGTGTTGGTGTTGCGCGCCACTTGAGTCGGCGTCGGTGTGGGGGTCGGCAGCGGCGTCGGGCGCGTGCGCGGAGGCGTCGATCTGGCGACGAGACGCGCGGTGGGCGTCGGCGTCGGAAGCGGCGTGGCGCGTGCGGTGGTCGTGCGGGTCGTGGGCGGCGTCACTTGCGCGCGCTCAGTCACGCCGGGTGTGGCGGTCGGCTGCGGAGCCGCGCCGCCGCGCGAGGCCAGTTCGGTGCGCGCCGCTTGCAGTTCGCCCTCGTAGATTTCGATGAACGGCGTGTCGCGGATAGTGCGCAGGCGCGTCACCACGCTTTCAGCATCCGATAGGCGGCCTTGCGCGATGTAGGTGCGGCCGAGCCAGAGCAGCGTCAAATCTGTGATGATGCTGTTCGGGTAGGTCTTCAGAAAATCGCGGAAGACCGTGGCGGCCTGCTCGAAGCGACCCTGATTATAAAAATTCTGCCCGCGCGTGAACATGGCTTGCTCGACATCGGGGGGCGTGTCGTCCTGCGGGACGGCGCTTGCGGCGAGCGTGGCCGCGGGGGCGGCGTAAGCCAGAACGGACGTGAAAGGCGCGCACAGAAGCGCGAGGGCAAGCGCAAGCGCGCTGAGTTTATGCTGCATCATGGAAACCTGTAATCCTCCGGCAAGGAAGGTGCGAGAAGTTGTTCGACTGTTTCAACTGTAATTGTTAAAGCCCGCCCGGCAAAACTTAAAGTGCGGGCGGGTTCGCGTGAGCCTGTTTGAATACCATTTTCCGGCGCGCGCCAATATACAACCTTCAAACGCACCGGACAAGAACGGAAACTTTGACGGCACGGACACGAGGGGCAACACCGACCGCTAGTCTTTAACGACGACGACCGACTTCCACGCGGTCGCCCGCCTGCAAGCGCGGGTCGGGCACTTGGCCCGACTCGATGTCGTTCAACAAATATTCGGTCGCCACCAGACGCCCATCCGCGCCCTGACGCGACACGGCAACGCGCACCTTGTTGCCCGCGTCGCGCGCCACGCCGCCCGAAGCGAGAATGGCCTGCGTCAGCGTCATGCCCGGATGAAAATCTTTCTGCCCCGGCGCGTTGATCTGCCCGCCGATGTAGAAAAACTCCTGCGGACGCGCGGTGATGTTGATGATGTCGCCGTGCGAGACGAGTTCGTTGAGCGCGGCCGAATCCGACAGGTCAATCGTCTTGCTGCGACCCGTGGCGCGCGAGATGATCGTGGCGCGACCCGCTTCGGCGCGCGGATTCGCTTCCGACAGGACGACGTAGAGCGGCACGGCTTCGCGGCGCAGAATCTTCGCGCCCGGTTGATCCACCAGCCCGCTCACGGTCGCCGTGTGGCTCGCGTACTCGCGCACGACGATGCGAAACTGCGCGCGGTCGTAGACGCCGCGACGTTTCAGTTCGGCGGAGAGACGCGCGCCCACTTCGTCGGTCGTCATCCCGGCGGCGTTGAAGGGTTCGCCTGCGAGCGGGTAGTCAAGCATGCCCGTGGACAGGATCGTGTAGAGCGTGGACTCTTTCGACATGCCGCCGACGAGGCGTATGTCCAGAATGTCGCCGACGCCGACGCGATAGAGCGCCGTCAGAGGGATGGGCGCGGAAGTCGTCGCCGCTGTAGCGGCTGACGCGTTCGGCGAAGCGGCGTTCGAGTTATTGACGGGCGCGGAGTTGGAACTGCCAGCGGGCGCGTTTGAAGGAGCGGCCGCCGCTGTGTTCTTCGCGTCGGAAGTTTTGACGGGCGCGGGCGGCTCGTACTTCGGCGGCGCGGGGATAGCGCGCGACGAAGGGCTGCCGAAGACGGGGAGCACCGTGTCATTCGTCTTGGGCGCGGCGTCGCTGGTCGCGTTGCTGCCGGTCGCAGGACTGTTGATGTTGGCGCTTGCGGCGGCCGCGTTTGAAGAGGTCAGGACGGTCGGAGTTTTTTGCGCTTCGGCAGTGCCGGATACGGCGTCGCCTTTGGGCGCATCCCCTTTGGGTTCGCTTCCGGGAGCAGGCTTCGCGGCCGTCTCCTTTTTGGCCTCGCTTTTCGTCGCGGCGGCGTCCTTTTTGGCATCGGCCTTCGCGGCGCTCGAACTGGCGGGGGGCGCGTCGTCTTCGGCCGGGCCGAGGCGCGACTGCGCGCTGGCCGTCGCGGCCGACGATGCGCAAATCACCAGCCCAAACACAAACGCGAACAGAACTTTACTCATAAATGCACTCTACTTCCCTGAGGGTTTCGTCCGACGACCGGGCGGCCGGGGCAGTGGCCGCTTTTTTGTTGCCGCGTCCGAATCCTCATTCGCCGGGGCGCGTACAATTTGAAGACTCCGGCGCGAATTCTTCGTCACTAGAGATTAAACGACGAAAACGCCTCTTTTCGCAAAGTTCCAATTGTCAATTTTTCCTGTCGCCGGCAAATTTTGCCGGACGAGTCAGGCGAAAGTCGTGCGCGTTTGGTCTAAACGCGTGAGTTGAAGTTGACGGGCGGCTCGTGCGTGAGGCGCGTGAGAGCAAGGCGACGAAAGACCGGGACGGCGCGGCCGCACACCGCGCGCCGCAAGGCTTGCGCGGGCGCAATACGGATTTTACTCCCCGCTTTTCGGGGCTGGCAAGTTTTCCGGCGGAAACAGTTGCGGCCAACGCCTCCCCAGTTCGACGCGCACCACCTCTTCGGCGTCGTCGGCCGTCGCCGCGCCGAGGCACAGATGCGCGATCTCCGACGCGCTTTGTGCGTCCACTTGCGCCAGCGTCCGCCGCACGCGCGGCATCGAAGAGGCCGCCATGCTGAGAGAGCGCGCGCCCAGGCCCACAAGCACGACGGCGTAGGCGGGTGTGGCGGCCATCTCGCCGCAGACGACGGCCGGAATCCCCGCGCCGTTCGCAGCCTCGATGGTGCGCTTGATGCTTTGCAGCACGGCCGGGTGGAGCGTGCGAAACCAACCGGCCACTTCGTCGTTTCCGCGATCCACGGCGAGCAGGTATTGCACCAGATCGTTCGTGCCGAGACTGAAGAAATCCACTTCGCGCGCGAGTTGGTCTGCGACCAGAACGGCGGCCGGGACTTCGATCATCGCGCCGACTTTGAGTTCGCCAGCGGCCTTGCCTTCCTCTTCGAGACGCGCGCGTTCCTCCGCAACGATGCGACGTGCGCGGCGCACCTCTGACACGTCCGAGATCATCGGCAGCACCACGTCGAGTCTTCCGGTAGCGGCGGCGCGCAAAAGGGCGCGCACCTGCGTACGCAGCAGGCTCTCGTGTTGGAACGAATAGCGTATGGCGCGCAGGCCGAGCGCGGGATTGCGCTCCGACTCGTGATCGCCCGCCGTCTGTTTGTCGCCGCCAAGATCGAAGAGACGCACCTTCGCGCCGTCCACGCCGCCGAGCGCAGCGATCTCTGCGTAGGCCGTGCACTGCTCCTCTTCCGTCGGCGCACCGTTGCGCTGCGAGAAGAGAAACTCGGAACGGAACAGGCCGATGCCGCGCGCGCCGTAGCGGCGCACGCCTTCGTATTCGGGCGGCAACTCCACGTTCGCGCCCAAGGTGATCTCGACGCCGTCGGCCGTTAAAAGCGGCGCTCGCACATCGTCTCCCGCAACTGCGGTGATGTGCTGGCGCATGCGCTTCGTCGTGAAATGCTCGAGGGTCGCGCCCGTCGGGTGCAACACCACTTCGCCGCTCCCCGCGTCGATCACGATCTCGTCGCCCGTGCGTGCGTGGCGATAGAGTTCGCGCAGGCCGACGATGGCCGGGATGCCGAGCCCGCGCGCGATGATGGCCGTGTGCGAAGTCCAGCCGCCCGCGTCGGAAGCGATGGCGCGCACGTGCGAGAAGTCCAGTTCGACGGCCGAAGACGGCAACAACGCTTCGGCCACGATGATGGCGTCTTCGGTCAGGCGGCGCGACTGACCTTCGCCGCTCAAGGCGACGAGCAGGCGGCGCATCACGTCTTCGATGTCGGAACTGCGCTCGCGCAAATAGTCGTCTTTGATCTCTGCATAGACGGCGAGCAGTTTGTCGGAAGCGACTTTGACCGCCCACTCGGCATTGGCGCGTTCCTCTCGGATGTAGGTCTCGACCTCTTCGAGCCACTTACGGTCTTCGAGCATGAGCAGTTGCGCGTCGAAGATGTAGGCGTGTTCGCCGCCGAGCGCCATCTCGGCGCGGCGTTTGATAGCGAGCAACTGCCTGCGCGCCAGACGAACGGCCGCTTGAAAGCGACGCACCTCGCGCTTGATGTCTTCGGGCGCGAGCGCGGCGCGATAGATATTGCCGCGCCCGCCCGTGTGGATGCGCAGCACGCGCCCCGCCGCTACGCCTTCCGAGACAGACACGCCACGCCAGCGCATCTCACGCTTCCCCGTCCTTGCACGCTTGCTGCTCATGCTTCCTGTTCTTCCCCGAATCCTGCCTCGATCAAGTCGCACACCGCGCCGAGCGCTTCGCGTTCGTCCGCGCCTTCAACCGTCAGGTGCAACTGCGTGCCGCGCGACGCCGCCAGCAGCAGCACGCTCAAAATAGACTTGGCATCGGCCACCGCGCCGCCGTCAACGCGTTCGAGCCGCACGCTGCTGTGATAGGCGCTTGCCGTGCGCACCAGTTTCGCCGCCGCGCGCGCGTGCAGCCCCAGACGATTAACGATCATCACCTGCTTATCCAGCATCGATAGTCTTTAAGAGTTACTTTTTCTTCGGCGCGGCGAGCAGTTCGCCCGCGAGATGGATGGCCTGCTGCCCCTGATCGCGGACGCGCCCGGCCACGACCGCGAGCGATTCGGATTCACTCTGACTCGCCAGTTTGATCACCATCGGAAGATTCACGCCCGTCACCACTTCGACCTCGCCCTCGACGAAGAACATCGAAGAGATGTTGGTCGGCGTCCCGCCGAACATATCCGTCAGGATCAGGACGCCGCCTCCTTCGGAGACGCGCGCGATGGCGCGTTCAATCTCTGTGCGCGCGACGTCAACGTCATCGTGCCAGCCGATGGAGATGGCGGCGATATGCGCGATGGGACCGATGATCATTTCGGCGGCGGCGAGCAGTTCGGTCGCAAGCTGCCCGTGCGTCACGATCACCCCGGCCACGCGCGCAGGCTGATCGGCTTTTCCGGCTTCATCCATCAGAGAAATCTCCGCGAGACTTTTTTCGACGTGCGAACAGTCGCTTCGACTCAGAGGTCGTTGGCGATGTTCCCCATCAGGTAGCCGCCGACGGCCGCGTTGACGCCGACGATGCGCGCGATCAATTTCAGTTCGTTCTGGTCGAGCCAGATGCCACCGCATACGTCGCACTTATCGATGAGCACCAGATCGTAGATGATCAGTTTCTTCATCTCGCGCCCGTCAATCGGGCAGACGCGCACTCTCTCGCGCGAAGGGTTGAGGTTGTCTTTGCAACCCGTGCAGATCAAAAACTCGTGCTCGATGGAAACGTCTTCGAGACGGTAATCACGGCGACAACGGATGCAGTCGTCGTCATGGCTCATGGCTGTGTCGTTGCTCATGGCTGTTTCTCCAGAGGTCTTGACGAAAGAACGGACTTGAATCTAGCCGGACGCGGCGCGCCGCGCGCCCTTCCCTTTGGCCGCAGTGCGACCCTTTGCGGCGCGGCGCGTGCGCGTCTTCGCCACGTCGCGGTGGACGGCCATGGCGTCGAAGCCGTCGCGCCTGAGACGCCGCGCCAAGGCGTTTGCCACCATCACAGAGCGATGTCGGCCGCCCGTACAGCCGATGCCGACCGTGACGTAAGACTTGCCCTCGCGCCGGTAGAGCGGCAGCAGGTAGTCGAGCAAACTGCCGAAGCGTTCGAGCGTCTCGTTCGTTTCGGGCTGCTTCCTGAGGAACGCGGCCACGAGACGGTGGTTGCCCGAATAGGCGCGCAGGGTTTCGACGAAATAAGGGTTCGGCAAATGGCGCACGTCAAAGAGCAGATCGAGATCGCGCGGGCTGCCGTACTTGTGGCCGAAGCTCAAGACCTGCACGCGCATCGGCGTTCCGGCGCGGTCGGGGCTGAAACGCTCGATGAGGTAGCGGCGCAGAGTGTGGACGTTATGCTCGGAAGTGTCAATGATGTGATCTGCATGACCGCGTATGTGTGCGAGCGCGTCGCGTTCGGCGCGGATTGAGGCGAGCAGGCCGTCGCCCGTGTCGGCCGGGTGCGGCCGACGCGTCTCGCTGAAACGGCGTTGCAGCACTTCGTCCGATGCTTCGAAAAAGAGCACGTAGACGGAAAGACCGCTGGCGCGGCGCAGTTTCTTCAACTGGCTTTCAAACTCGCTCAGGAAATGGCCTTCGCGTATGTTGATGACAAGCGCGGCGCGTTTGATGCGTGCGTCGCCGTCTTCGTCCTCAACTTCGTCCGGCTGGACGAGGCGCGCGAAAGTGGGCAACAGCGTGAGCGGCAGATTGTCCACGCAGAAATAGCCGAGGTCTTCGAAGGCGTTCGTCGCCGACGACATGCCCGACCCGCTCAAACCCGTGATGACGACGATGTCGGGCGCTTCGTTCGTCGAAGGGTTAGCTGCTCTTTTTTTCCGGCTCATCGCTGGTTGTTTCCGCCTGCCCCCTTGTTACAATCGCTGTCACACTCGCCGCCGCATCTGTCTCCACGACGGCGGCGGTGTCTCGTCTCGTCGAAACTCTCGCCGCGCTGCGGTCGCCCTCGTCGTCGCTGCTTTCGCTGCGGAGCAGGCGCGCGTGGCGCGCAACAAACGTCTCAGCCGCATTGTAACCGCGCAAGCGCAACAAGTGAACGCGCAACGCCGTCTCCACGAGCGTCGAGAGATTGCGCCCCGGGCTGACGGGCAACAACACGTGCGGCACGCTGACGCCCAGAATTTCGACCGCGCGTTCGTCGATCCCCAGACGCTCCACTTCGCGCGCGTCCTTCCAGCGTTCGAGGCGGATGGACAGTCCCACCTGCTTCGGGCCGCTGACGGCCGCCACGCCGTACAGGTCGCGCACGTTGATGATGCCGAGACCGCGTATCTCCATGTGCTCGCGTAACAGTTCCGGCGCGCTGCCTAACAGATAATCCGCGCCGAGGCGTCTGACCTCGACCAGATCGTCTGCGACGAGTCGATGCCCGCGCACGATGAGATCGAGCGCGCACTCTGACTTGCCTATCCCAGACTCGCCTTCGATCAGCACGCCGAGGCCGTAGGCGTCGAGCAGTACGCCGTGGCGCAACTCGCGCGGCGCAAGCGTCTCGCGCAAGTAGTCGGTGACGACGCCGATGGCGACCGAACTGACGAGCGTGGTTTGCAGGAGCGGCAGCCCCGCGCGCTCGGCCGCTTCGACAAACTCCGTGGGCGGTGTCTGCTCTTTAGTCACCAGCACGCAACTGATGGTCTCCAGCGAGAGATTGCCGATGGCCTCGCGCCTGCGCTCGGGCGACAGTTGGCCGAGAAACAGGACTTCGCTCTGGCCGATGATCTGCACGCGCCCGGCGTGCACGTAGTGCGGGAAGCCTGAGAGCGCGAGGCCGAGTTTCTGGATGCGCTCGGAGGTGATGCGACGCGCGGCCAGCCCCGCCGTGCCCGCCAGCACGCGCAATTCAAGGCGCGCGGGCGCGGCGGCCACGAAGTCGCCGACCGTGATCGAAGGCTGTGCGCTTGCGTCGCTCATTCAGTGTTCAGAGGAACGGGCGCGTCAGGCCATTTGGCCTGACGTGCCCGCCCCACCTACTCGGTTTATTTGCCGGGCGTCGTGGCGGCGGCCGGGGCGGCTGCGCCTTCCGGGCTGGACGCGCGCGTAATGATGTTCAACTCGATCTCGACCGTGTCGCCGAGAAAGGTCGGGTTGTCCGGACGGCTGAAGCTGATGCCGTAGTCTTTGCGATTGATGCTCGTGCGCGCCGTCGCGCCGAGCGTGGTCTTCCCACTCTTCTCGTCTTTGCGGACGCCGTTGATGGTGAACGGCAACGCCAACTCTTTTGAGACGCCGTGCATGGTGAACGTGCCGTGCGCGATGAAATCTTTGCCGCGCTTCTCGATGCGACTGCTGCGGAAAGTGATCTCGGGGAATTTTTCCACGTCGAAGAAATCTGCGTTGCGCAGGTGCGCATCGCGGCGTTCGATGCCGGTGTCGATGCTCGCAGCTTTGATGACGGCGTAGACCGTGGACTTCGTCACGTCCTGATCGTCGTAGACGATCTCGACGGTGAAGTCGCTGAACTTTCCGCGCACCTGCGAGAGACCGCCGAGGATGGGGATGGAGAAGCCTACGTTCGAGTGTGCGGCGTCGGCTGCGTATTTCGTCACCGCGCTGTTCACCGGGATGACTGTGAGCAAAAGTGCCAAGAGAGCTACGGGCAGATGTTTTTTGATCATTTACGTTCCTTCCAAAAGATGTAGTACCAAAGATGCGTCGTGCCAAAAAATCGAAGTTGCGAATCGAGATTGCGTCTCGCAATCGCGCTGAAGGGCGCGGCGATTATAAATCCACCTGTCAAGATGGATAAACACCTCGCCGCGCCCCTCACGTTTGCGGTTCGTAGTGCGGTTGAAGTTTACGGCTGGATGAGGCCGAAGTTTCCGTCCTTGCGCTTGTAGAGCACGCTCAAGCGATCCGTGTCGGCGTCGCGGAAGAGGATGAACTGGTTCGCATCCTCGCCGAGACGGATGACGGCCTCTTCGGGCGTCATCGGTTTGACGGCGTAGCGGCGCGCGCTGATGATGCGCCCCGAAGTGGGCGCGGCCGCTTCGACGCTGCCGTTGTCGGGCGCAAGCTGCGAGAGGGGTTGTGCACTCTGCTTGCGGTCGATGATCTTCTTCTTGAGTTTGACGGCCTGCTTCTCGATCTTCTGGATGGCGCGCGAGAGCGCCTGATACATATCGGCGTTCACGTCGCGCGCCGTCAGTGTGTGCTCACGCCAGTGCAGGAGCACTTCGCCCATATGGCGATTCTTCTCCACTTCGATGATGATGTGCGCGCTCGCCGTCGTGTCGTCGAAAATCTGATCGAGTTTGCTGAAATGTTCCTCGACGTGTCGCCGCAACGCAGGCGTCACCTCGACATGCCGCCCCGTGTACTCGAATTTCATGTAACAGACTCCTCCCTAGATGAAAGGGATGAGGGATGAGGGATGAGGGATGAACAAGAAAAGCATCCAAGTCGCCGGACTTGAATCATTCTTCATTCATCCCTCATCCTTCATCCTTCATCCCTGTGTTAAACCGGCGCTTTTCGTTCGCGTGAACCGGGAATCTGCATCTGGTCGCGGTACTTCGCCACCGTGCGGCGCGACAACTTGATGCCGTCCTTCGCCAGAATCTTCACCACCTGATCGTCCGTGATGGGATTGTGCGAGTCCTCTTCCTCGATCAGCTTCTTGATCTTCAATTTGATGATGCGCGTCGAAACTTCCTCGCCGTCTTCGTTCACCATCCCTTCGGTGAAGAAGCGGCGCAGTTCGATGACGCCCTGCGGCGTGTGCGCCCACTTGCGATTGACGACGCGCGAGATGGTCGAAAGGTGCATGCCGGTCTGCTCGGCCACGTCCTTGAGCATCATCGGCTTGATGAACTGCACGCCCTTGTCTAGGAATTCCCGCTGGCGATGGACGATACATTCGACGACGCGATAAATGGTCTGCCGCCGGTGCTCGATGTTGCGCAGCAGATCGACGGCCGAACGCATCTTGTCTTTGATGAAGTCGCGCGTCTCTTTCGAAGTGTCGGGCTGGCCGAGCATCTGCTGGTAGCTGCTGGAGAGTCGCAGGCGCGGGCTGCCGTCGTCCGCGAAATAGATCTCGTATTCGTCGTCAACCTTCTCGATGAAGACTTCCGGCACGATCAAGACCGGCTCTTCCGAAGAATACTGGCGGCCGGGGTGCGGGTTGAGCGCGCGTACGAAGTTGAGTTCTTCCAAGAGCGTCTCGACGGAGACGCCGATCTGTTTCGAGAGATTGTGCAGTTTGTGCGGCTGCAAGTCTGCGAGCGGATGTTCGCGTATGAGTTGGGCGGCTAGGCGCTGGCTTGCGCCCACGGCTTCGATTTGAACGAGCAGACACTCGCGCACGTCGCGCGCGCCGCAGCCGACGGGGTCGAGCCTCAAGACGATCTGACGCGCTTCTTCCACGGCCTCTTCCGTCCAGTTGCCAAACTCTGCGAGTTCGGCGTTCGTCGCGTTGAGCCGCCCGTCCGGGTCGAGGTTGCCGATGATGGCTTCGGCGATTGGCAGGACGTGTTCATCGACGTGGCTCATGCTGAGTTGCCACATCAAATGTTCGGAGAGCGATTCGGGGCGCGTCAAAAACTGTTCGAAGGTCGGCCCGTCTTCCTTGTACTCGTATTCCTGCGTCTTGTAGCCGGGGTCTAGATATTCCTGAAACTCGCGGCCGAAATCGATCTCTTCGAAAGCGTCCGTCTCGCGCTCGCCCGTCTCGCCCTCAAACTCTTCACCCGTCGCCGCCGCGCCTTCGCCCGCCGCATCCGGCGAGCCGAGCAGAGTTTCCACGGCCGCCGCGTCGCCTGCGCCGTTCGAGTTGCCGTTCAGTTCGGCGTCGATGGGTTCGCGCGAGGACATGTCCTCGCGCGCCGCCGTGTCGTTGGCGAGGTCGCTTGCGCCGCCAGCCAGTTGGTCGATGATGTGCTCCTCGATCTCGCGCTTCTCTTCCTGCGCGACCACCTCTTCGAGCACGGGGTTTTCGAGCAACTGCTGCTGGATCAGTTCACCCAGTTCGAGGGAAGTCATCTGCAACATCTCGATCCGCTGGCGCAGTTGCGGCGTCAGCACGAGTCGTTGCGACAGACTGGTTGTGAGCTTAACGGACATACCTATACGGTTGAAAACTAACTCAAACTTTCGCCGGGTTGTTGACTTGAAACGCTCTTTGAAGCGTGACGGGGAGATTATAACCTAAAACACGCGCGCGTGGCAGCGACTTCACAAGCGGAATTTTTCACCGAGGTAGAGACGCCGCACTTCCGCGTCTTCCGTCAGCGCCAAAGGTGCGCCCGAACGGAAGATGCGCCCCTCGGCCATGATGTAAGCGCGGTCGGTCACGCCCAAAGTCTCGCGCACGTTATGATCCGTGATCAGGATGCCGATGCCACGCTCGCGCAGGTACAGGATCATCTTCTGAATTTCGTCCACCGCCTTCGGGTCGATCCCTGCGAAAGGCTCGTCCAGGAGGATGAACTGCGGCTCGGTCGCCAGTGCGCGTGCGATCTCTGTGCGGCGTCGCTCGCCGCCCGACAAAGCCTCGCCGCGCGTGTTGCGCACGTGCGCGATGCCAAACTCTTCCAGCAACTCTTCCAAACGCTTGAAACGCTCGCGCCGCCTGAGTCCCATCGTCTCAAGGATGGCGAGGACGTTTTCGGCCACCGTCATCTTGCGAAAGACCGACGGCTCCTGCGGCAAATAGCCGACTCCGAGGCGCGCGCGCAAGTACATCGGGAGTTTCGTGATGTCGCGGTCGCCGAGACGTATGCGCCCGCCGTCCGGGCGCTCAAGGCCGATGATCATGTAAAAGGTAGTCGTCTTCCCCGCGCCGTTCGCGCCGAGCAAGCCGACGACCTCGCCCGGCTCGACGTGCAAAGCCACGCCGTCCACCACGCGCCGCTTCCCGTAAGATTTCACGAGGCCGCTCGCCGCCAAAGCCTGCGCCGAAGGAGCGGCCTCGGGGCGCGCACTCGTCTCCGCACGCGCGCCTGTGTCCGCCCGCACCTCCTTCTCCGCAACTTCGACTATCTCTTCCGTCTGCATCCTGTCGTGAATGGTAAATGGTAAATGGCGAATGGAGCAAATCTAGCTGGTGAATGGTAAATGGTAAATGGTGAATGGAAGAAGACGGTTTTTCTCCATTCACCGTTCACCATTCACCATTTACCATTCACCAACCTACTGTCTTCTGATCTTGTGCGTCGAGCGGACGCGGCCGGTGGAGTTTGAGCCGCCGGGGTCGTCTGAGACGACGCGGTTCTCGCGCAGGTAGACGGTCAGGCGGCGGCTCTCGCTGTTGCCCTGCTGTGCATCTTCGACGCGTGCGGGTTCGCCAGTCAGCATCACCGTCTCGTCCGTGGCGCTGTACTGCGCCCAGTTGCCCGTCCCGCGTTTGCCCGGCTGCGTAACGACGACGTTGCGCTGCGCCACCATGCGCTCCACTTCGCCCACGCCCTTCATCAAATACACGTCGGCCACTTCGGCCGTGATGCGCTCCGTGCCCTGCTTGATGTCAACGTTGCCGTCGTAGCGAAGCAGCCTGTCCGTGTCCGAGTAGAACATGCGCTCGGAGGTGGCGTAGACGGGCACGACCGTGCGCACGCCCGTCGTCTCCCTGCGCCGCGCCTGATAGAGCGCACTCTGTACGCGGCCGTCGGCCTCCATGCGCCGGTTGTCGCGGCGGAGCGTGATCTTGTCGGCGCTGACGAAGTTGTCGTCCTGCCAGGCGCGCGCCGCGCCCGTGTAAATGCCGACGCCCGCGTCGTGTTGAAACTCGACCGCATTTGAAGTGATAAAGACCGGGCTCTTGACTTTCGAGAAAGGCGTCGCGCCGTTCGTCTGCTCCTGACTGTAATAAGTCGTCTGTGCTTTGCCGCGCGCGTAGGAGATTTTGCGGCGCGAGTCGGAATCGATCTCCGTCGCCTTGAGGCGCGCGCGCGAGTCCCAGACGACGGGCGCGCCGCCGCGCAGTCGCACCCATTCGTCCGAGGTCGTGTAGACAACCGTATCGGCCTGCCCGTTGCGGTCTGCGTCGTTGAAGACGGCGTCGCCCGCCGCTTCGAGCCGTTCCACGTCCTGCGTGTCGCGCGCGAAAGAGGCGTTCATCTTCTGCGACATGATCGTGCGGACGGAGCGCGGCGGCGTGCCCTGCTGCACGGGCGTCAGGACGGCCTTCGCGCCGCCCGTCGCGTCGAACTGGCGCGCGAGGTTTCCGGCTTCGTAGAACGTGCAATCGAACCGCCCGGCGTTTAAGGTCTTGCGGTCGGCCGCGGGCGTCTGTTGCACGGGTTCGACGATGAGTTCGGCGTCGCCGACGGCTTCGGCGCGTTCGAGGTCTTTGCCGCCGACACGCCAGAAGAGTTTGACCGAGTTGGCGGTCAACTTCTTGTTGGCCGCCTGCGAATCGTTTGCGCGCGAGCGCGGCGCGGCGAGCGTGACGACGGAGCGCCCCCCGGCGTGCATCTCTTTGAGCAGACTTTGCTCGCCCGTCGCCGTGAAGAAGACTTGCAGGAACGAGGGCGCTTGAAGTTGCATCTCCGCATCGGCGTCGAGCGTGCGCGCGCGCACGTTCTCTGTTGCCAGAGCCTCTTGCAGTTGTTGGTTGGCGTCGAATTTGAAGTTCATGTTGGCGGCGGACACTTCGGCCGCGCGCCCCGCGTCCATCGTGCGCAGGTAAGCGTTGCCGCGTGCTTCGATGCGCTCTAGACGGCGCTCGGCGTTGAGGATGCCGCTCAGCGTCTCGCCGCTCATCACGTCCGTCTCCTGCTCGGCCGTCGCGCCGCCGCTGAAGGCCAGATGCATGTGCGCGTGATCGAAATCGGCGCGAGGCGCACGCACCTTGACGGGACGATTGCGCCGCGCCGCTTCGGGCGTCTGCGGCTTCCCTTGCGCGTCGGGCTTGACGTTGATCTCGACGTTGCCGCGCAACTGTAGATTCTTGTTCTTCGCATCGACCTTGGCCGAATCCGAACGCCCCTCGACGTTGTCGCGCGCGAAGGTGACAGGCACAGGCACATCCGCGCTTTCGCTCCGCACGTCGTAAGTGATCGTCTCGGCCTTGGCGACGAGACGGTCGCGCGTCTCTATCTGCACGTTGCCGTTGAAGACGGCGCTCTCGGTCTCGACGAAATAGATAGCCTGTTTGGCGTCGATCTTGTCGGGCAGTTCGTGCCCGGCCGCGTAGTATTCGATGTGCGCGTTTTCGAGTTCGTGATGGCCGTCCGAGTAAGAGGTGGCGACAGAAGCGCGCACGAACATAGTCAGACGATTCCCTTCCGTCACACGCCGCTCGTAATTCTCGATGCGCCGCTCCACGGTGGTCGAAAGCTCTGCCTTGCCCGGTATCAGGCGAAACGGCTTGTTGTTGCGCCCACGGTAATAGGCCACGCCCACGTAGATCAAACTGCCCACGAGCGCAAGCGAAGCCAGCACGCGCAAAATCAACGGCGCGCGCGCCCTCAACCCGATCAACGTCGGCGTTCTTCTTCGTCTAACTTCCTGCATCTCTTGCTGGTGAACGGTAAATGGTAAATGGTGAATGGTAAGAAGCGGTTTTCCACCATTCACCATTTACCATTTACTATTTACCAATTCTCATCTCTTCCACGATCAACTGCAAACGTTTTTCGCCGCGCCAGATGTTGGTTTCGACGGCGTAAGCCAGTTCGATGCGGTCGCCCGCGCGGGGCGTTGCAGTCGAATTTTCCGCACCGCCCCACCAGAGAACTTCGAGCGGGCGCGCATCGCTGCCCGCGGCCACTTCAAATTTCAGGTGGCGTTCCTTGAGCACGCGCGCCTCTTTCGTCACGCGCACGTCGCGCGACAGAAAGACGGGTCGCGGCCAACCCGCGCCGAACGGTTCGAGTCGTTCGAGTTCGTCGGCGAGCGCGAGCGTGAGTGCACTCGCAGGCAACTCGGCGTCGACTTTGGAGACGGGCGCACACTCGTCTGTGAACTCCCCCGTGAACTCAGCCGTGACGTTTAAAAACTGCCGCGCGTGCTCGTCGAGACGGCGACGAAGTTCGGGGATGTTCTCGCGGCGGATGGTGAGTCCGGCGGCCTGCGCGTGGCCGCCGAACGTCTCAAACAGATCGGCGCAGGCGGTCAGCCCGTCGAGCAGGTGATAACCTTCGGCGCTGCGCGCGGAGCCGTGTCCGAGATCGCCTTCGAGCGAGATGACGATGCAGGGGCGCGCTAACTTTTCCGCGATGCGCGAGGCGGCCAGACCGATCACGCCGCGATGCCAACCGTCGCCCGCGATGACGGCAACCGCGCCGCAATCGCCGCTCCGCTCATACTCGGCCACGGCGCGCGCGGTGATGGCGCGCTGCATAACCTGTCGTTCGCGATTGCGCGCATCGAGGTGTTCGGCCAGTCGCCGCGCCTCTCGCTCGTCGTTCGTCTCGAACAGTTCGACGACGGCACGCGCGGCGTCCATCCTTCCGGCCGCGTTGATGCGCGGCCCCAAACGAAAGCCCAGATCGCTGCAACGCATGTCGCGCCCGTCGCCGCAGCCCGCCACTTCCATCAAGGCGCGCAGACCCGGATTCGTCGCGTTCACGATGTCACGCAGACCGAGCGCGACGATAGCTCGATTCTCGCCGACGAGCGGAGCCACGTCCGCGACCGTCCCGATGGCGACCACCTTGAGAAACCCTTTGACCAGACTCTCGCGCCCGCGCTCGCGCAGGACTGCGTGCGCGAGTTTGAAAGCGACGCCGACGCCCGCGAGATGTTTATCAGGGTAGCGGCAACCGCGCTGGTTCGGATTGAGGACGGCGTAGGCGGGCGGCGCACCTTCTTCCGCGTCGGGCAGATGATGATCCGTGACGATTACGTCGAGGCCGTTGGCGCGCGCCCACTCAAGCGGTTCGTGCGCGCGGATGCCGCAATCGACGCTGATGACGAGCGTGCAGCCCTCGGCCTTCGCGCGTTCGAGCACATCCTGTCGAATGCCATAGCCTTCGGTGAAGCGATGCGGGACGTGAAAGCGCGTCTCGGCTCCGAGCAGTTGCAGCACGCGGCGCAGGACGACCGTGCCGGTCGTGCCGTCAACGTCGTAGTCGCCGTAGATCAAAATCCGCTCGCGCCCGTCCACGGCGCGCAGCACGCGCGCCGCAGCGTCCGACATGCCGAGCATGAGCGTTGGGTCGTGCAGTTGATCCAGAGACGGGTGCAAAAGTCTGCGCGCTTCTTCCTCGGTCGAGACGCCGCGCGCCACGAGCAGCCCGGCGACCACATGCGAGACGCCGAGGCGCGCGGCGAGCGAGGCGGCTTCCAGACCGTCGTAGCCGCGCACGCTCCATTCCAGCTTGGGGCGGGCACTTTGCATCTCTACTCGGCAAACCAACCGTTCGGGTCGAGGAGTTTGACGCCGATGCGTTGGCGGCCGTCCTCTTCGTCGCGCCAGATGCCGTTGACTTCGGCGTCGAGCGGGTGGCCGAAGGGCGGCGTGAGACGCAAGGTAGCGCCGATCTCGACCGAGGCGTCGGCGATCAAAGTCGCGCCGCCGCGCGAGACGCGCACGGCCTCGCCGCTCTCTTTAAAAGGCGCGCCCGCAGCGGTGCGGCCTTCTAGTTCGACGGGAAAGTTGACGGGAACGCGCGGGCTGCGCGGGCGTTGCGAAGGCGAGTTTTCTCTCTCGGTGTTTGTTTCGTCGTTCATCGAATCGCTCAAGACCCCTCTCTGAAACAGATTCAGAAAACAGCACGGCAACTGTGCGGCAACAGGGGCACTGTGAGTTTAACCGAAACGCACGATAACGGCGAGCGCGACCAGCAGTCGCCGACTTCACTGGCGAGGATTAAGCAGTTCAGATCGCCGGTTGAATGAAACCGGCTGCCAGCAACAGGAGGAGCAGCGCACCGACGACGAGGCGATAACCGATGAAGATGCCCGTCGAATGCGTGCGCAGGAAGCGGAGCAGAAACCAGATCGAGGCGTAACCGACGATGCCTGAGACGACCGTTGCCACGACGAGCGGCACGGCGCTCCCTGCGGGAAGTTTCTCGACGGCCTCGCGTAGTTCGAGCAGGCCGCTCGCGGCGATGGCCGGGATCGAAAGGAGGAAGGAAAAACGCGCCGCCGTCTCGCGCGTCTCGCCCGCGAACAATCCGCCCATAATGGTCGAACCGCTTCGGCTCGCGCCCGGTATCAACGCCAACACCTGCGCGCCGCCCACGGCCAGAGCATCGCGCAGGCTCAAGTCTTTCATCTCGCGCCGACGCCGACCCACACGCTCGGCCAAAGCCAGCAAGAGCGCGACCGCGATCATCATTGTCGCGATCACCCAGAGGTTTTTCGTGAAACTTCCCTCGATCTCTTCTTTGAACAGCAGCCCGACAATGGCGACGGGCAGCGAGCCGACGATGACCAGCCAGCCGAGCCGCGCGTCGTCCGACAGGCGCGCGCCGCTACGGTTGCCGCCCCGAAGCAACGCCAGGTGATCGCGTACGAAGGCTTTTGTGATCGCCCAGATGTCGGGCGCGAAATAGATGAGCACGGCGAAGAGCGTGCCGAGTTGGATGACGGCGATGGTGGCCGTTGTCTGCTCGGCGCGCAGGGTCGCTTCGACGCCTTCGTAGAGACCGAGGGCGCGTGCGGCAAAGATGAGATGTGCGGTCGAACTGATGGGAATAAATTCGGTCAACCCTTGCACGATGCCGATGATGATGGCTTGAAGAATGTTCATGAGTGATTATTCGCGGAGCGTGGCTTTGCGGAGCATGCGGTCGTAAACGGCGGCGGGCAGCCAGCGGCCGAAGCGCGCGAAGGCTGCGAGTTGCCAGGGGAAAGCGTAGGTGCGCCGACGGGCTTCGACGGCGCGGATCATCAGACGCGCGGCGCGTTCGGCGTCCTGTAGAAACGGCATCCTCCGGTTGCGCCCGCGCGTCATCGGCGTGTCGATGAAGCCGGGATGAATGATCGTGACGTAGATGTTCGAGGGTCGCAACTCGACGCGCAGGCTCTCGAAGAAAGTTGAGAGAGCGGCCTTGCTCGCGCAGTATGCGCCCGAACCGGGAAAGCCGCGATAGGCTGCGAGACTTGAGATGCCGACGATCTGCCCCGCCCCGCGTTCGAGCATCAAAGGCAGGACGGCCGCCACAGTGTTCAACGCGCCGAGCACGTTGACCGAAAGCACATCCGTCACGACCTCTATGTCGAAAGAGCGCGCGAGCGTGAGTTCGCCCTTGCCCGCGTTGGCGACGAGCACGTCAACCTGTCCGAAGCGTTCGACGACTTGCGAGACGGCCGCACGCACCGCCGCGGCGTCACGCACATCCACGGCGACCGCCAAAGCGTGTCCGCCCGCCGCTTCAACTTTCGCGGTCACCTCGCGCAACAGTTCCGCGCGCCGCGCAAGCAAGCCGACGGACGCGCCGCGCCTTCCCCATTCGACGGCCAGAGCCTCGCCGATGCCGCTCGACGCACCCGTGATCAAAACTGTCTTGCCCGTCCAGTTCACCCGTTTAGATAACCTTCAGCAAAGTTCCGCCACGTGGTCGCCGAGCGCCTTGAGCGCACGCCCGAGGTCGTCTTGTTTGATGAGCAGGTGATCACGCGAGAAGGCCGTGAGCGCGCCGAGCGGGATGCCTGCGGCGGCGAGTATTTCGGTGACGCGCGCGAGAAAGCCCGTGACGTTCCAGTCGAGTTCGATGTCGAGCGTGAGGAGCCGCCAGCCGGTCTCGACGCGCGCCTCGCGCAGGGCGTGGCGCATCACGCGCCAGTCCTCTTCCTCCAGAAGCAGCGTCACCTCGTGAGTGTCGCGCAGGAGCATGAAGGGCACTGCGGGACGCGGACTGAGTTCGGGCTGTTCGAGCAAACGCGCCCAATCTTCGTGCCGCAAACCGACGAGCACGAACGTCGCGGGCGCGATCACAACCTTCGCGCGGCGCAACAACTCGTCTACGGTTTCCTTTTGTTGTCCCTCAATCATCAGCTATGCCTGCTTGGACTGACTAACAGAACCATGAAACCACGCGCATCACACGAAACAACACTAAACTCCGGTTCGTGTTGTTTCGTGTGATGCGCGTGGTTCAACTCTTGCGTGAAGCACCAACTGTAGAAATCTAAACCTGGACGACGATTGGGACGATGACGGGACGGCCGCCCGTCTGCTTCTGGATGTAGCGTTTGAGTTCGACGCGCACGCGCTCTTTCAGGAGCGTCAGGTCGCGGCGCTCCGTGGCCGGGGCGTTCTCGACCGCTTCGGCCGCGATGCGCTGCAGGTTCTTGACGAAGCCGTTCGACGCGTCCGCGCCCACCACGCCGCGCGCCATGATCTCCGGCGTCGCTTCGAGTTCGCCCGTCTCTTCGTTCAGGGTCAGGATGGGCGTGAGCACCCCGTCGTAGGCCATCTGCTTGCGCTCGCGCACCGTGTCGCGCCCGATCTCTTCGAAGCCCGAATCGTCTATGAAGGTGCGGCCCACGTCGCGCTTCTCGCGCAGGACGGCGCGGTCTTCGGTGAGTTCGAGCACGTCGCCATTCTCGATCATGATGACGTTTTCGTCCGCGTAGCCGAGATGGTTTTTGACGAACTCCTTGTGGCGATAGAGCATCCGGTACTCGCCGTGGATGGGCACGACGAACTTCGGCCTGACGGCCTCGGTCATAATCCGTATGTCTTCCTGCGAGGCATGGCCGCTGACGTGTATGAGCCGTCGCTTCTCGTCGATGATGTTGCCGCCGCGTTTGTAGATGTCGCCGATGAGGCGCGAGATGGCGCGTTCATTGCCCGGAATGATGCGCGCAGAGAGGACCACCGTGTCGCCCTCTTCGATGCTCAAACCCTTGTAGGACTGCGACGCCAGTTGCGAGAGGACGGCGCGCGGCTCTCCTTGCGAACCCGTGATGAGATAGACGATCTCGTCGTCGGGCATCTTGCGCGCCTCGTTCAGAGAAACCATCTCGTTCTCGTGCACGTCCAGATAGCCGAGCCGTTCGGCGATCTCCACGTTCTTCAACATCGAGCGGCCGAGCACGCAGACCTTGCGGTCGAACTGCTGCGCCACGTCGAAGACGATCTGCAAGCGATGAATCGAAGAAGCGAAGGCGGCGACGATGATGCGCCCCTCTGCTTCCGCGAAAATCTCCTCGAAGGCGGGAATCACTGCGCGCTCCGAAGGCGTGCGCCCCGGCACGGTGGCGTTCGTTGAATCCGACAGCAGCGCGAGCACGCCCTCCTGCCCGTAGCGGCGCAGCGTCCTCAAGTCAATCGGCTCGCCGATGACGGGCGTTTCGTCAACCTTGTAATCGCCCGTGTGGATAATCGTGCCGACGGGCGTCGTGATGGCAAGCGAGAAGCAGTCGATCAGAGAGTGCGAAGCGCGTATGAATTCGACCGTGAAGACGCCGATCTCAACCGTCTGTCGCGGCTCGACCCGGTGAATCAACACGTCGCCGAGCAGGTCGTGTTCTTCGAGTTTGCTCTCGGCCAGGCCGACGGTGAAGTGCGAGGCGTAGACCGGAACGTTGAATTTTTTGAGGATGTAGGGCAGCGCGCCGAGGTGGTCTTCGTGCCCGTGTGTGAGGACGATGGCCGTGATGTTTTCGCGGTACTCATCCAGAAAATCGAAATCCGGCACGCACACGTCAACGCCGTAAGCGCTCTCTTCGGGGAAACCCATCCCTGCATCGACGATGATCATCTCGTCGCCGTAGCGTACCGCCATGCAGTTCATCCCGAACTCGCCGATGCCGCCGAGCGGGATCAGTTCTATCACCTTGTTCACTCCTATTTCTTACTCTCTTCCCAAGACAAGTTTGTCAGGTTGTTTTTGACCGGACAGTATAGCATAGCCGACGCGCTTCTATGACTCAGGCATCCCGGCCGCTCGTAGTTTCCAGTTCGCGCGAGATTTGTGCCCATTCTGCGAGCGTGAGCGTTTCGGCGCGGCGTTGCGGCTCTACCTTCGCACGCTCAAGCAGGGCGCTTGCGCCGCCTGCCGCGTCAACCTGCACGAGAAGCGCAGATGGCGCGTGGCGCAGGTTGTTGAGGATCGTCTTGCGCCGCTGCGCGAAGCCCGCCGAGACGACGCGCCACAAGAGCGCCTCGTCCGCCACACCGGCCGCAACCCGCTCGCGCACGCTGAGGCGCACGACCGTGCTCCACACTTTCGGCACGGGGCGAAACGCCTGCGGGGCTACGTCGAAGAGAGCGCGCGCCTCGCAGTAGGCTTCGGTCAGGACTGATAGGTAACCGCGCTCGCTTGTGCCCGGCGCGGCCGTGATGCGTTCGACCACCTCGCGTTGCAGCATCAGTATCATCTCGGTCAGACAATGCCGCTGCTCGAAGAGGCGTTGCAGGATTGCCGTCGAGATGTTGTAAGGAAGATTGGCGACGACGCGCGACGCGCGCGCGGGATGGACGGCCGCGCAGAAATCGAGTGCAAGCGCGTCCGCTTCGACGAGCGTGAAATCTTCACGTGCGCCGAACCGCTCGCTGAGCAGAGGAACCAGATCGCGGTCGAACTCGACGGCGACCAGACGCCCGACGCGCCCCACGAGTTGCGCCGTCAGAGCGCCACGCCCCGCCCCGATCTCGACGATTGTTTCATCCGCGCGCGGCGCAACCTCGCGCACGATGCGCCCGACCACGCCCTCGTCCACGAGAAAATTCTGTCCCAGACTTTTCTTCACCATAAAGTAGAGGTCAGAGGTTAGAGGTCAGAGGTTAGTAAGAATCAGTTTTTGTTTTGACTGACCTCTAATCTCTAACCTCTGACCTCTGCTCTTCGGGGTATCCGGTGATCTCTACGTCGCCTGCGTGCTCGGTGATCTCTACGTATGTGAGACGCGCAGCATCGGCGATGCGTGCTGCGCCCGTGCCGCCGACGGCGGGACGCGCATCCTTGCCGCCGATGATGAGCGGGGCGACGAAGAAACTCACTTTATCGACGAGCGCGGCGTCGAGAAACATTCCGGCCACGCGCGCGCCGCCTTCGACGAGTACGCTTTGCAGCGAGCGCCCGTGTAAATCCGCGAGCACCGCCGGGAGGTTGCGCGCGCCGCCGGGCGGGCGCACGATTTCCGCCCCGCACGCGCGGAGCAGTTCGGCGGCGCGCTCGTCCGCTGCGTCGGAGGTATAGATGATGAGCGGGATTTCGCGCGCCGTGCGTGCGAGTCGGGAATCGGGCGAAAGCCGCAGGTCGTCGTCGAGCAGGACGCGCACGAGCGGGCGGTGGCGTGTGAGTCCGCTGCGATCAGTGAGCAGCGGATCGTCGGCCGAGGCCGTGCCCGCGCCGACGAGGATGGCGTCGTATTCGTGGCGCAGGAGTTGGACGCGCGCGCGTGATTGTTCGTTCGTGATCCAGCGTGCGTCGCCTGTGCGCGTCGCGATGCGTCCGTCGAGCGAGCAGGCGAGTTTGAGATGGACGAAGGGACGGGCGCGGCGCATCGCGTGAATGTATTTCTCGTTGAGGCGCGCGGCATCCGCCGCGAGCAGGCCGACTTCGACTTCCAGGCCCGCCTCTCGCAGATGCGCGAAGCCGCGCCCCGAAACGAGCGGATTCGGGTCTTCGATGGACGCGACGACGCGGCGCACGCCCGCGTTGATGAGCGCGACGGTGCAGGGCGGCGTGCGCCCTTGATGCGCGTGCGGTTCGAGCGAGACGTAAGCGGTCGCGCCGCGCGCACGTTCGCCCGCCTGTTCGAGCGCGAGCGTCTCGGCATGCTTCACGCCCTCGTACAAATAGAAACCTTCGCCGACAACTTCCCCGCCCTCGCGCGCGACGACGCACCCGACGAGCGGACTCGGGCTGACCGCGCCAGCGCCGCGCGCCGCCAGCGCCAGCGCACGCCGCATTAAACGCTCGTCCGTGTCCGAAGTCGAATTTTTAATCCGGGTTTGCAAGTCTCAAGTCCCAGGTCTCAAGTCTCAAGTCCCAAGTCCGAAAGCCACGATTGACCTGGGACTTGAGAGTTGGGACTTGAGACTTTATTGAGATTCGAAGAGTCCGTCCACGTAATGTTCGGGGTTGAAGACGACGAGGTCATCGACCTTTTCGCCGATCCCGGCGTAGCGTATGGGAAGGCCGAGTTCTTTCGAGATGGCGACGGCGATGCCGCCTTTGGCCGTGCCGTCGAGTTTGGTCAGGACGATGCCGGTCACGCCCGCCACCTTCAAGAATTGCCGCGCCTGCTCCAGACCGTTCTGCCCCGTCACGGCGTCGATGACGAGCAGCGTCTCGTGCGGCGCACCTTCCACTTCGCGTCCCGCCACGCGCTTCATCTTTTCCAGTTCGGCCATCAAGTTCGACTTGTTGTGCAGACGCCCCGCCGTATCCACGATGAGCACGTCCGAACCTCTGGCCTTCGCCGCTTTGAGCGAATCGAAGAGGACTGCGGCGGGGTCTGTTCCCTGCTTCTGCTGGATGAGCGGGACGCCCGTGCGTTCAGCCCAGATGGCGAGTTGATCGGAGGCGGCGGCGCGAAAGGTGTCGGCCGCGCAGATGAGCACGTCGTTGCCTTCGGCCTTGATGCGCTGCGCGAGTTTGCCGATGGTCGTGGTCTTGCCCACGCCGTTGACGCCGACGATCATCATCACGTAAGGCGAGATGTTTTCGGGCACACTCGTCTCGGCCGCGACGCCCTGCGCTTCGGAAGCGCGCAGTATGGAGAGCAACTGATTTTTGATCGCGGCCTTGAGCGCTTCGATGTCGTTGATCTCCTTGCGCGTGATGCCGCGCCTGACCGTTTCGAGAATTTCGAGCGTGGTGGGCACGCCGATGTCCGCGGCGATCAAGGCTTCTTCGAGTTCGTCGAGCAAAGCGGCGTCGATCTGCTTGCGCCCTTGAAAGACTGTGTCGATCTTTTCCGAGAGCGATTCGCGCGTGGCGGCGATGGCGTTTTTGAAACGCTTCTCGAAGGTGCGTTCGAGCGCGGCCTCTTCGGCCTGCAACTCTTCCAGCGAGCGGTCGAGGCCGAGGATGGAGGTGGTGAAGGTGGAACGCGTCGGGACGGGACGTTGCTGCGCGACGCCGGGCTTCGCCGCATCAGTCGCCGCCGTCGAGTTGATGCGCGATGCGCCGCCCGTCGTAGTCGTCGGGACGGTGGCAGGGCGCGTCTGCGCGGCGTCCGTCGTGGTTGCGCCGATGGCCGTGTCGCCTGCGGTTCGCTCAAGCGGCAGGGGCGTCGGCGCACCGCCCGTCGCCGTCGGCTCAATTGCGGGCGGCGGGGGCGTGCCGACTGCGGTGCTCGCCGTCTCTTTCGTCGCGGAGAGATTGGCGGGCGGTTCGGGTCGCGCCGTCGCTGTAGCGTCTTCCGTCGCCTGCTCTCTTTCGGCGGGCTTGAGCGGTTCGTTGAGTCCGAGCGTGATGTAACGGTCTTCTTTTTTGCGTCGCCAGAATGCCATGTGTTGGATGAATGCCCTCTGCGTAAAATTTCGTCGAATTGAAAGTCGCTGATTATAACTGCATCAGACCGATAGGGACAAAAGCGTGAGCGGCCGTCGTCGCCCGTCGTCAGAACAAGTTGTTGAAACATTTCCCCTCGAATCCGCATAAACATTGAGACGAATAAGACGAGAAGGAGCGTCCCCGGCGACTTGTTCGAGAGCCGCGCGCAATCGGAAAGATGCGCGCCCCTGACGCGTCTGCGGCGGCAAGAGACGGTTGAGAGAGCATTCGACGCCACGCGCAGAGGAAGCGGAAGACGCGGGGAAAGCATACATTGACGGGCAAGCGCAAATTGCGAGGGCGGACGCGCTCTACCGGACGTGAAATTGATTGCCCGCCGTTGAAGGATGCGCCTTGACATGTCGCGTTGTCTGCACTATGTTGCCTGCACTTTTGCGGTATTCGATCTCCGTATCGTGAACCGCCGGGTCGTATTCCCGCCGGGCGCAGTCGGAGCAGTTGTTCGCGGCCGACGCGAGCTAATCTTCATACTCAACTTCAAACGCGGAGAACGCCCACGCGGTTTAACGGGCGGCTCCCACTCACACCCAGTTTCCTCTCGCGCGCTTCACTCGTCGCCGCGCCTTCGGGTCTTTCCAAACATCTGTCCCCGGTAGCCTCTACCAAGACAAGGAGTCCGCTCTACCATGAAACTCAACCTCCCCAAATTTGAGCGATTGCATATCCTCATTATCACGTTGCTCGTCCTGCTCATTCCCTTCAGCCTCTATTACTGGGGCTTCGTCCGTCTGCAAACGACATACTTCACCGAGCACAAGTCGCGCCAACTGGCCGTGATGAGTAATCAGATCAGCGCGAAGCTCAAGAATCTCGGCGGCGTCGTGGACAATGCCGCCATCAAGTTGTTTGAGGACGCGACGGAGGCGAGAAAGAAGGGGCAGAAGAAACTCGAAGACTCGAAGCTCGAAGACTTTGGCAAGAGGCTCATGATCGGCGACCAGCTCGAACCGCCCCAAAGCCTCGTGCTCGCGCTGCCGAAAAGCACCAACGCGAAGCCTTCCGTCAAGGACATTACCTTCACCCCCGAATACGGGTCGGACGTGTCCAAGCTACTGATCCGTTTCACGGGCGGATGGGACGATGGCTCGCCGGAGCAAAGCCTGAAAGTGGAGGCCAATCTGGGCGAGGTGCTCAAACACATTTTAAGCAAAGAGGCCTTCGAGTCCATATTGATCGCCGACGCCGAGACGGGCGAGGTCGTCCACCAGCATAACCGGCGCAGCGGCGCTAAGCTGCGCGTCGCCACGCTCAACGCTTTGCGCGACGAGCAAAATAAGGAGATTTATCACCACAACCTCGCGAAAGCGACGAACATACAGGACGTTAAACTGGCGGGTGTCGGCTACAAACTTTTCTCGCGCCCCGTCGAAGTGGGCGTCACCGTGCCGGGCAGCAAACGCCCCAGCCTGCGTTGGATCGTGTGCGGCCTGATCAGCGAAAGACAGTTCAGCCGCGAGTGTCTTGCGATCTCCTACACGGTGCTCATCGTCTTTACGGTGGTGATGATTCTGGCCGCGATCAGTTGGGTTTTTCTGAAACTCTGGCTGATGGGAGCGAAAGACCGGCTGCGCGTCCCGGACGCCTATTTCCTGGCCTTCTCGGCCGTCATCGGCGCGGCACTGCTCACGTTGTTCTCGCTCTACAGTTATACCTATATCAGTCTCTCGCACGATGCCGACGATAAACTGGAAGAGTTCGCCCAAGTCGTCCATAACAATCTGCGCGAAGAAGTGCGCACCGCGCTCGACGAATTAGACAGGCTCAACGAAGAACTGCTCGCGGACGCCGACAGCGCAAAGCTAATCGCCAGAGAATTCGAGGCGAAAGACCAGCCCGCCGGGAATGCCTTAAAGACCGCGTCGCAATTGCCGACGCTCGAAAAGAAGGCGATCCTCCCCCAACTCGTGCAGACGGATGAGGCGCGGAAGCGACACCCCTATCCGTTCTTCACCACCGCCTTTTGGGTCGATGAGAAACGCCGCCAACGCATCAAGTGGACGACGCGAGATGTGACGACGCACTTCATCACGCTGCCCTTAACCTTCGACTTCTTTAAGAACATCAAGGATGAGCGTTTCCTGCACTTGAAGAAAGGTTCGACCGACAGGCCGACCGGCAATGAGAGCGACGCGCCACCGCCGAACGGGCCGCAGGAGACTTGCCGGAACGACAATCAACGCGCCGCGCATCACGACTTCTGGCTCGAACCGCTCACCTCGCCGCTGGCGGGCGTCGAGACGGTGGTTATTTCAAAGCGGCTGTGCGCGCCGTATTCCGATTGGGTCGCGGCGCTCGATACGCGCCTGTTGTCGGTGCTCGACACGGTGGTGACGCCGCCCGGCTACGGTTTCAGCGTCATCGAAACGAACGGCCGCATGCTCTTCCACTCGAAAATCACCCAACACTTCGAGGAGAACTTTTACGACGAGTCCGACCAGCGCGCCGAACTGCGCGCCGCCGTCGAGGCGCGGCAGAGCGAACGCATCAGCACGGACTATCTGGGAAGCGGCCACACGCTCTACACGCTGCCCGTACAGGGCTTTCCCGAATGGACGATCATTACCTATCGCGATAAACAGATTCTACGCACCATGCAACTGGAATTGCTCGTGGTGGCGGCCAACCTTTTTCTGATCTATTCGCTGTTGCTGCTGCTGGTCTTTGTCGGGGTTTACCTCTGGAAAGTTAACATGAACAAGAGGTTTGAATGGGTGTGGCCGCGCGACGAGGCGGTCACATTGTATCGCCGGCTGTTGGCTTTCAACGTAGTCTGTTCCCTGCTCTTCAGCATCGCGATCTCCGCTTTCCAGCGTTCGACGTTGTTCTGGCTGGCCGTCTTAATCCCGTTCTCCGCGCTTGGCGTGATCGCGTTCTCCCTGAAACGGAGCAGTCAGACTCGCAAAGTTCACGGGGAACACAGCGACAGCGCGCACCCGCTCGTCCTTTGCCGTCCGTGGTACGTGTGGATGGTGACCACGATGATGTTTCTCATCAGTGTGCTGCCGGCGATAGCCTTCTTCAAATTGGCGCACGACGAGCAGATGAAACTGTTCGCCAAACACGGGCAGGTGAAACTGGCCGAAGATTTACGCAAGCGCGAATTGCGCATCAAGGAACTATACGCCGACTACCTACGCAATGCCGCCTCTCAAAGCGCGCCCGCTGCCGGGGAGACAAAAGACTCATGGCTCAAGGAAGTAATCGACAGACGACTCACAAAGCCGCTCGCAGACTTCCCCCGCCCGCTCGATGTTTACGAATCCGTCCTGCTGGATACGAAGCGTGAGACAACGGCGGTCGGAGGCGGAAGCAGTTCGCCGCCCCCGACGCGCGCGGCAGCGGACGCGGCGCAGCCGAACAGACACCTGCGGCCACTCGCTTACGAAAATTATCTGAGCTATTTGCGTCCCATCGTAAATCGCATGAGCGGCGAATGGGCTGGTTTGATCGAGGCGCGCTCGACCGATAATGCCTGGGAGTGGGGCGAGGCGGAAGGAAACCGGCTGCTGTTGCGGACGCGGGAGACGGACATGGCGGAGCACGCCGCGCCGCTGCAACTCAGTTCAGACGTGCCTCTCCTAAGTAAGGTGCTGTGGCCGGAGCAAAGAATCAAAAGCGCGTTCTGGTTGCTCAGTCTCGCCGCGGTCTTGGCGCTGCTCTTCTTCCTGATGCGGTTCGTAGTGGTGCGTATTTTCCTTCTCAACCTGGACGATCCCGCCACAATGCTCTACACGAACGAATTTCGGAACTCGGAGTTGCTGCCGAAGCGTTTCGTCGTACTCGGTGCACCGTTTCTGAACGTGAGCAGGCTGGTGGACGAGTCTGTGTTCAAGCGCATCTCGATGGAAGACTCTGCTTTGTGGCAGAACGGGGGAGCGGAGCAGGAGCAGCAGACGGCGCTCGCCGGTGCGCCGCTCGCCATAGTTAACTTCGATTACCAGAGCGACGACCCGGAGTGGAACTTGAGGCGGCTTGAGTTGCTCGAAAGGTTGAAGGGAGAGTCGCACCCGGTCATCGTCTTTTCGCGGCACGACCCATTCCGTTTCTGTCTCACGTCCTCTTGCGCCGAGTCCAGGCCACATGCGAAAGGCGCATTTCCGGTGAACGCGACGGATCGTTGGATGAACGTGGTCAGTTCCTTCTGGGTCATTCACATCGAAGATAGGGGCGAGTGGGAGACTTTCAAGCAATCGCTCGATCAGCACAAGGCGGAGCAGGTCTCTTCAAACGGCCACGGGCACGGACGCATCAAGCGATACTTGCCCTGGCCGCGCCCCAAATTACAGGAGAACGGCAACCATTTCGCCCCGTTCTACCAGGCGCTCGCCGAAGAGTGCGGGCCGCGCGCCTATTTGCAGAACGTCGGCAAAGGCATTCTCAAACATCCGATGTCTAAGAAGTTGAGTTCCGAACAACTCGTCCGCCTACTGGTCGAACAAGCAGAGGCTTACTACAAAGCGGTCTGGGCCAACTGCACGGCAGACCAAAAACTGACGCTCTACTATCTGGCGCAAGACCGTCTCGTCAGCGCGAAGAACGTGGAAGTGCGCCGCCTGATGCGGCGCGGATTGATCGTGCGCGACCCGGATGTGCGTTTGATGAACGAGAGTTTCCGGCAGTTCGTTCTCTCGACGGTCGTGCCGGATGAGATCGGGGCGTTAGAGCGAACGGGAAGCAGTTGGTCGAAGTTGCGCCTGCCTTTGTTGTTGATCCTCGTCGGCATCGCGCTCTTCCTGCTTGTCACGCATCCCGAAATGTATAGCTCCTCGATGGCGATCATCACGGCGCTCGCCACCGGCATCCCGGCGGTCTTCCAACTGCTCGGCATGTTCCAGCGCGGCAAGCCCGGCGCGGCCGAATTAGCGCAACTGCCCGGAAGCGCGTCGCCACCCACCGGCTGACATGCCGGACAAAGGTGTGTGCGAAAGAATTTCACATTTCACGCCGGAGGCGCATAGAGTTAAAGCAGAAGGCGCAAAGAAATTGACTTGTTACTTGAGTTAGCAATTTTCTTTGCGCCTTCCGTCTTTCGACTTTTGCGCCTCCGGCGCGAACGGTCTTTATCTCAAATTCAAACACTACCGGCACGTTAAATCGTTTGTCGCCGTCCCGGCGCTTATGATATTTTCAGCCTGTTTCCACTGCTCTATATCGCCCAACTGTGTGAACGCCCACACCCACACATCTTGTCGCTAAGGAGACTTACGAATGCGCCATCGTCCCTTAATCGTCACGGCTCTCGTGAGCGTGCTCGGCTTGCTGCTGACAGTTGCGCCTGCGCCTCGCCGTAGCCACGCGCAACAGCAATGCACCGGCTCTTCCACCATCAACGATACAACCACTGATGCACCTCCACTTCAGGCGGGGCGCGTGACGCCGAACGGCGTCGCCAGCACTTGCGCGTCGCAGAAAACTTTTCCGGGCGTGACCGACCCCGGCAACCAGCGACGCGCCAAAATCTATCAATTCGTCAACAACAACAACACGACCGCCTGCATCACCGTCACGCTCAACGCGGGCACGTGCGTCGGCGCGACCGGACTGTTCAGCGCGGCCTATGCGGGCTACAACCCCGGCAACATCAGTATGAACTACCTCGGCGACATCGGAGCCAGTCCCAACCCTTCGCGCTCCTATTCCTTCAACGTCCCGGCGGGCGCTGACTTTCAAGTGGTCGTCAATCAGGTCAACGTTAACCAGAGTTGTCCGGCCTATACACTGACCGTCGCGGGCTTCGGCTGTCTGCCAGCGGGCGAGTTGATCATCAAGGAGTTTCGCTTCGGCGTCGAAGACCCGGCCGTCGAGAATTCAAACCGCGACGAGTACATCGAGATATACAACGCCTCGGAAGCGCCCGTGACCGTGACGACGACGGACGGTTCTGACGGTTGGGCGCTCGTCGCCGCCGACGGCACGATGCGCGGCAGGATTCCTTTGAACACGGAGATTCCGGCGCGCGGCCATTATCTCTTCGTCAACTCGTTCGGCTACAGCCTCGCCGGTTATCCGGCGGGAGAGGGCACGATTGCCACCGGCGACGCCACCTACACGCAGGACATCCCGCAGCTTTCCGGCGTCGCCCTGTTCCGCACCACGAACCCGGCCAACTTCACCATCGAAAACCGACTCGACGCCGTCGGCTTCACCAGCGTCTCCTCGCTCTATCGCGAAAACGGGTTGACCACGGTTCCCGTCAGCAGCGGCGGCACGAACTATTTCTTCGTCCGCAAGATGACTTCCGGCAGGCCGCAGGACACCGGCGACAACGCCAACGACTTCGTGCTCGTGACGCAAGGCACAGACTCCGGCGCGACGCTCGGTGCGCCCGGCCCGGAAAATCGCGACAGCCCGATTCAACGCAACGACACGGTCAAGGCGTCGCTCGTCGATCCGACTGTCACGTCGGGCTTCCCGCCGAATCGCGCACGCAGCGGGACGCCCGTGCCGAACGGTCAATACGGCACGCTCATCCTGCGCCGCAAGTTTACCAACACGACGGGCAGGGCGATCATCCGCCTGCGCTTCCGCGTCGTGGACATCACCACGCGCGGCAACACGCAGCCGGGGCAGGCCGACCTTCGCGCCATAGACTCAGAGCCCGAAATCATCTCCGTCAGCGATCCGAACGGCGGTGCGCCCATCGACGTCACGGTGCAGGGCGTGACGCTCGAACAGACGCCCGTACCCGCGCAACCGAGCGGCGGCGGACTCAACTCAAGCCTCGTCTGCTGCACCGTGCCCGTCGAACTCGCGCCCGAAGGGACGCGCACCGTCTCTCTGGAAGAACCGCTCGAAGACCGCGACAGCATTTACATACAGTTCCGTCTCGGCGTGCAGGAGGAAGGCAGTTTCCGCTTCTTCGTCAACGTCGAAGCGGAGACAGACGACCCTGTGCCTGAGCTCACCGAGCGGCGGCGTCAACTCAAGACACAGCGCAGCAAGGCCAGCAAGACCAGCCCGCGTTAAAGAGAAATTTGTTGTCGCGGCAGTCACGAATGAAAAGAGCCGGACACTTTAAAGTGTCCGGCTCTTTTCATTCTTCACTACGAAACGCTTTAACGCTCCCAGAAAAACTTGCCGCGCGGCCGCGCCTGCGGATAGACCTCGTCCATGTTGCGCGCGTCGTAGAGCACGCCGTTCGCCATCACGTAGCTGATGGTTTCGGAGTTCTGCACGTTGTCGAGCGGGTTCTTGTCCGTGATCATCAGGTCTGCGAGTTTGCCGACTTCAATCGAGCCGACTTCCCCGTCCAAACCGAGATACTGCGCGCCGGAGAGCGTTCCGGCGCGCAGTGCTTCCAGAGGCGTCAGTCCGCCCTGTTGCAGCATCCACAGTTCCCAGTGGGCGCCGAGTCCCTGCAACTGCCCGTGCGCGCCGAGTTGCGCGCGGCCTCCGGCACGCACGATGTCTCTGACCGACTTCGCCAACTCGAAATGGTAAAAGTCGTCGTCGGGCGTCATCGTGCGCCGACGCGAACGCGCATCGATGGTCGTGCGCGGCGTGAAGCGCAGGAGTTTCTGGTTCTCCCAGACGTTCGTTTTCTGATACCAGTAATTCTCGCCCCAGACGCCGCCGTAGCCGACGACGAGCGTGGGCGTGTAGCCCGAACGGCTTTTCGCAAAGAGCATGACGGCGTCTTTGTAGAGCGGCGCGACGGGGATGGCGTGCTCGATGCCTGTGTGGCCGTCGAGGATGTGCGTCATGTTGTAGAAGTAGGTCGAGCCGCCTTCGGGGACGACCATCATCTTGAGTTCGCGCGCGGCCTGTATGATCTGCTGTCGTTGATTGCGGCGCGGCTGGTTGTAGCTCTTGACTGAAAACGCACCGACCGCTTTGAGCCGCGCCAGATGCGCGCGTGCGTCCTCAAGATTGTTGACGGGCGCTTTCTCCGGATTCTCCGCGCCGTAGACCGGATAGCCCGTCGAGAAGATGCGCGGCCCGACCATGTAACCGGCCTTCACCATCTCTGACTGCGCGAAGACCGACTGCGTGGCGGCCGAAGGGTCGTGTGTGGTCGTCACGCCGTAGGCGAGGTTCGCCCAGTAAGGCCACTGCTTTTCGGGGATGATGTCGAGCGTGTTGTAGCCCATGTGCGCGTGCACATCTATGAGGCCGGGCGTGATGGTCTTGCCCGACATGTCTATGCGACGCGCGCCCGCAGGTATAGAGACGCGCGCCCCGACGGCCTTGATGCGGTTGTCTTCGACGACGACAGTGCCGCGCTCGATCACCTCATTTCCCTTCATCGTGACGATGCGCGCATTGGTTAACGCGACGAGGCCGCGCGGACGTGCCGCCTCAAACTCGAAACCGATCCGCGTGGCTTTCGGCTCGGAGGGCTTTTCGTCCTTCGCCAGTTGGCGGTTGATCTCATCGAGCGTCTGCTCGTAGAAATTTTCGCCGAGCGTCCACTGCACGCTTTTGCTGTCGGGCGACCACGCGAGCCAGTCGCCCGAATTCTTCGAGATCGACTTGACGGGCAGGATCGTCTCCGTCGAGTTCATCTTGAGCGTCTTGCCCGTGCGCGGAAATGGCGCGAGGTAGAGCTTGTGCAGTTCCTTGAAGAAGACCCAGTTGTGATCGGGCGACGGCATGATCTCCGTGGCGAAGCGCGCTTCGATGTGGCGCTTGTAATCGTCGCCGGTGATCTTCACGCTGCTCAGGGCCGAGAAGAGGTTGGCGGGTTGACCGGCGGGTACGGGCGCGCTCGGCGATTCGAGAAAGAAGATGCGCTCGCCCGCCGGATCGAAACTCAAGACGGGCATGCGCGCGTTCGCGCCGCGACTTTGCAAGTCCATCACGTAGCGGCTCCGCTCGCCGTCCCAGTAATGAATCTCGAAGGCCGACTCGCTGACGAGTTCCTCTTCGTGATTGACGTTGCCGCGCCCTTTCAGATAAGCGATCTTGCGCCCGTCGGGCGAGAAGGCCGGGTTCGCATATTGATCCGGCTTGTCCGTAATCTTGCGCGCGTTCGTCCCGTCGGCACCAGCGATCCAGACCGCGCCCTTCTCCGCGTCAGACCATGTGACGAAAGTGATCTGTTGTCCGTCCGCGCTGAAGTTCGGCGAATATTCGAGGTAGTTCGAGTTCAATAAGCGGCGCGGCTCACTATCACCATCTTTGACGTAGATTTTGCCGAGCGCGCTGTAGACGATGCGTGTGCCGTGGCGTTTCGTCCAGCGGTGCAGTTGCGTGCGCTCGCGCTCGCGGAAAACTTTCTGCGGGAAGCGCACGGCATCGGCCACGCGCTGCGAGACGCGCGCCGTGAAAGGGATCGGCGTCGCCCCTTTGGTCTGCACGTCGATGCGAACAAATTTTCCGTTGGCAGTGATGACGATTGCGCGATTGTCGGGCGTCCAACTGTAGCCGGGATACGTGCCAAACACTGCCCACGTCTCCTGCTGGTCGCGCGTCAACTTGTCGTAGACAGGCCACTCGCGCCCGCTCTCGATCTCGCGCAGGTAGAGCACCGTGTTCAGGCGTTCGCGGCGTATGAAGGCGAGCAGTTTTCCGTCGGGCGACACCTGCGGCCTCACTGCGCCGCCCGCGCCGCGCACGAAGACGCCGCGACGCCCGCGCTCCGTGTCGTAACGCTCGATCCAGTAAATGCTCTCGTAGACGTTTTTGTTGTAGTCGAAGTCGCCGCTGTTGACGAAGTAGATGAAACGCTTCTGCGGGTCGCTCGTGGGTTCGCCCACGTTTGCAGTCCAACTCGACTTCTCCGTCAACTGCACGCCCGTCCCGCCGCCGCCCGTGTGATACATCCAAATCTCGCCCGCGCCGAGCGAACGTTGATCGACGAAGTGTTTACGGACGAGGACGTATTGCCCGTCGGGCGTCCACGCCGGGCTGTTGACGAGCCTGACGGTCTCTTTCGTCAACTGCCGACGATTCTTCCCGTCCGCATCCATCAACCAGATGTTGTCGCCACCGTCGCGGTCTGAGGTGAAGGCGATCAATTTGCCGTCGGGACTGTAGCGCGGCTGCGACTCCCAGGAGACGCCGCCCGACAACAACTCCGCACGCCCGCCCCCGATGGGCATGCGATAGATGTCTCCGAGCAGATCGAAGACGAGCGAGCGGCCGTCCGGCGACACGTCGCAACTCATCCACGTACCCTCGTCCGTGTCGAACTCAACTTTGGTCTCCGGCCCGTGGTCGCCCTCCACGTCCCACTTATCGGCGCGCTTCTCGGCCTCGGCCTTTCGCTGCGCTTCCTCCAGTTGCTCCACGCGCTTATCGGCGGGCGAAGGACTCGGCGTCGGCTGCTGGCCGCGCACGGGCTGTAGACAGAGCGAGAGCAACACGAACAGAACCACGACTCGACGCTGTAGCATCAGGATGAACCTTCCGGCATGTTTGGAGATGACAAGACTTGAGGAAGGATATTACCGCGCAGTCATCGCGGTCAAACGAGACTCCGGGCGGATAGGGCTCTCAATTGATCTGTTCTTAGTGTCTTGGTGCCTTAGTGGTTAAGGCTGATTCATCAACATTCACCACCAAGGCACTAAGACACTAAGGAAGACAAAAGAATAGTTGAACTTAAGGACACAATGCGAGTTGTCGAGTTAGTGTTGTTGTCACACGAACTCAATCCTGAACGTCTCCCAAGCCCTGATCGCGCCCCGATTAGCAACCACCTCTCGGCCACCGCCGCCTTCCGCGCAGACAAACTGCCCGTTGCTTGCGCGCAGTGCGACTCGCTGCCCGTTGGTAATGTCACCGCTCGACCCGTCAGCGCGCAGGATTGTGAAAGTCTCCCACGCTCCGTTCACAGTTCGATTAGCAACCACTTCTCGGCCGCCGCCACCCTCCGCGCAAACGAACTGTCCGTTATTTGCACGCAGCGTGCATTGGTCGCCGCTTATCAGCCGCGCCCCGTTCCGATCTACGAGTTGGAAGGTTTCCCACTCACTCGCGGTGCGACGGTTGGCGACGATCCTTTGACCGCCTCCGCCTTCCGCACAGACATATTGCCCGTTGTCGGCTCTGAGACGGATGTTGACCGTGGGCACGCGCGGATCGTTGACGGTGAGATTGGTGAAGGTGTTTCCCGTGCCCGTCGCCGGAAGCCGCCACGCCTGATGCGAGGCATTGGGTTCAACCGAAGTCGACGCGAAGTAATGACGAAAGCCGACCGGCGAGCCAACCGTCGTCCGTTGCACCAGCCGACGCGTTCCATTCATCGGGATGCGCAAAGCGGTCGCCTCGCCGCCGGGATCGACGTTTGCATTGCCCGCGCGGCCTGCCACGAACAGCTTGAGTTGAGGCGTGTCTCCGAAGCCTTCGTTCCGCACCGTCATGGTGAACTGTTCTGCCTCGCCGACGTTTACTCTCGATGCGGGCGAGGCCGCCAAGCCGCCTGACACCGTGAGCGCGGGCGGCGGCTCGCGGGGCGTGTACTGCGCTGCGAAAAATCCCAGCAACTGGCCGCGTCGCTCAGAGGCGGCGCTTTCGGCCGCCGGTCGCCTGCCGGAGAAGTCGAAGTCGATGGTCTGCTCGGCGTTCGGTGCGTTTGGGTCGTAGACGTAAAGGCGCACGCTGCCCGTTCCGAGCACTCCCGGATCGTCATAACCCGTGACGAGCACCTGATGGTTGTCCAGAGGGTTTGGCGTCGAGCCTATGAGCGCGATGGGGCATGGCTGCCCTCGGTCGATGCTCGCCTTGATGCGCGGCAATTCGTCGCGCGAACGGTCGCGTAGCCATTGCAGACCGCCGAGCGTCGAGAACGGGAAGATGTTTCGTGCGACGCCCATCCAGATCAACGTGTTGACGGCGACGTTGCCGCACAGGCTATCGAGCAAGCGGCTCCAGATATACTTGCGCAGCGTGCTCTCTTCCGCTCCCGCCCAGCCGGGATTGCGCGGGCTTGGCCCGTTGGCAAACTCGCCGCGCGGCGGAAGCCACGAACGCGCATAATAGTCTGCCGCCGCGAACGTCATTCCGCCACACATGCCGATGGTCCCCGGGTTGACGTTCCTCACGATTTGATCCGTGACGATCTGGCCGAGAATTAAGTTTGAGATGGGTGGACCGGGCGGAATGAGGAACGCGAGAGGCGCGGCCAGCGGGTGGAACGAAAGACCTGTGGTAACGCCTTGAATCAATCCGCGTAGTTGATCCCAGTCGCCCTGCTGCATGTCCCAACTATTTCCGAACGCGAACCCGTCAATGCAATGAACGAATCCTGTCTTTGGCATGATGTCTCTCCTTTTTTCGGTGACTTTAGTAAAGGAGCCTTCACACTCTCTGCGCCCGCGTGAGGCTTACGGGCTTATGACCGTGTCTGATGACGACATACCTCTGGATGGCGCGGTTAAGACACCACGTTCAAGGTCAGCGGAAAGATGGGTTGCCTTCTAGTTGATGATTTTTCGGAACAACAGAGGCGTTCAGGTGAGGTCATAAAACAACTTTCTTGAGGCCAAACAAAGGCGGTGAGGTCGAGAATCCCGAACCCGGCATTTAAGTCTTAACTAGCGCCGTACTACCCGGCGGCAACCGCTATGCCAGATAAAGAGAGGAGCGAAACAGGCCAAATTCAACAGGCGCTTCTACCGCAGGAGAGTTAGTGTCTACAACCGTCAACAGTGATGTGTCCAACTATTCACACCTCAAGCGACACGTAAGGATTTGCGTTATCACGCTGCGCACGATAAAAGCGCGGAGAGACGGAAGACTGAATCTTCCGTCTCTCCGCGCCACCTGGAAAAACAATCAAGTCTAAGTTAACAACAGGCAACACGAGTCTCTATCGCCAAGACGACTGACTGTACCGCCCGTCGTTACGTGCGTCGAAGTTTTAAGACTTTTCTTTGACCGGCGCATTCTTCGAATTTTTCACCAATTCAATAGCGTGGAGACAATCCTGCTTGTGTTGATAGCCCTCGCCGGAATCGGCGATGATGCGTTGATTGCCCGCGCGCAATTGCCAGCGCCACTCGCTCTGAGAATCGTGATAGACGAAATAGGTCGTGCCCCCGGACTCGGCATCTATGAGTTCGCGGAGCCGCGCGATCTCATCTTCGTGATATTTGACGTTGTGCTCGGCCTCCAACAGGTCTTCATGGAAATGCTCTCTCTCCGTGCCGTGTTTGCTCGTCTTGTCGTTCAGTTCGTTGACGTAACACCTCAGACTCCTTAAACGCGCTTCATACTTCTCCAACTGCGTGTCCAGCGTTTCGCGTGTGGCATTCATTGACTCTTCTCCTTCACTTAATAAGAAGCGGATGGACGAGCGAGGAGTTGAATTTCGTGTTGATGCAACCTGGGGCGAACCGTGTGGCGAGACGCTGATAGCATGAAACCATTCCTTTGGCAATAAAAAATCCGGCGCGAAGAGGCGAAAGAATGAATCTTCCGTCTCTCCGCGCCGTTGAGAAAACGACGGCGGACGTGGAATGCGCGCGCTAAACGATCTGTCTCTGTTCGGCCGTGGGTTCGACGACGGGCGGGACGCTTGAAGGCGCTTGTTGGGCGAGGCGGCGTGAGCGAAGTTTGACGCTCGCGGCGTTAATCTGGCCGGACTCGCAGGCTTCGACGAGGGCTTCGACGACGCGTTCGTCGTAGCGCGTGCCGACGAAGGATTTGATGCGCGCGAGCGCGTCGTCGAGTTCCATCGCCTTCTGGTAGGGGCGGTCGGTCGTCATGGCGTCGAAGGTGTCCGCGACGGAGACGATGCGCGCCTGCATCGGTATCTCTTCGCCGCGCAAGCCCTGCGGGTAGCCTTCGCCGTTGATCATCTCGTGGTGCATGTACATGCCGGGCAAGAATTCGCGCATGGCCGGAATCTGCGACATGATCTTGAAGCCCTTTTGCGGGTGCGTCTTCATGATCTCAAACTCTTCGTCCGTGAGTTTGGCGGGCTTCTTCAGAACCTTGTCGTCGATGCCGATCTTGCCTACGTCGTGCAGGAGCGCGCTGATGCGCAGGGCTTCGATCTCATCGTCGGGCAAGCCCATGCGTTCGGCGATGGCGATGGAGAAACGCGCGACGCGCTCGGAGTGGCCGCGCGTGTAACGATCCTTGCCGTCGATGGCGGCGGCCAGAGCTTTGACCGTGCCGACGAACAACTGCCGGTTCTCTTCGGCCGCGCGGCGCAACTCTTCGATGTACTGTTCGAGATGGTCGGTCATCGTGTTGAACGACGTGCCGAGTTCGCCGAGTTCGGTGCGGCTTCGCACCTCGATGCGCTGCGCGAAGTTGCCGGAGGCGATGCGTCCGGCCGCGGCGGCCAGATCGCGCACGGGCTGCGTCAGTTGTTTGGCGAAGAGGAAGCCCGCGAGCAAGGCGAACGTGGCGGCGAGCAGACTGATGAGAAACGTCTGTTTGCGCATGTCCGTGACGGAACGCAGAGCGGCGCGCTCGTCCTGAATTGCGATGACGCCGAGACGCGAGCCCGTGTCGAGTTGCGCCGTCGCATATGCGCCGAGCATCGGCAGCAGCCGCCCGTCGCGTTCAGCCTCGAACGGTTCGAGCAGCGATTGGACGTGCGCGCCCGTGTCCATCCAGTTCTGCACGATCTTGAGATCGACCATCGAACGCTCGGCGTAAGCCACGCGCTCGTCCGGGTGCGCCACGGCACGCCCGGCGGCATCGACGACGAAGATCACCGGCAAGCCCTGTTCGAGCAGTTCGCGTTCGCTCTTGGAAGTGGGCTGTTGGACGGCTGCGAAGACTTCGTTGAAAGAGATGACGGCGGCCACGGCCGCCACCACCTCTTCGCCGCTTTCGCCGCCCATCACCGGCGCGGCAATCGTCAAGCTCATCTCCTGACTCGAACGGATGAGTTGCGGGCGGGTGAGTACGAGGCCGCGCCCGCTCATGCGCGCCAGCACTTCGCCGACGCGCTCGTTGACTTCTTCACGGCCGATCACGTCCGGCTTGTAGGCGACGTGCGGCAGACTTCCGACGGGCAGGATGGCGAGCGCGAGCAGGTTCGGATCGTCCATCACGGACTTTTGCAGGCGCGCGTCGCTTCCCTCTTCGCCGATGACGCGGACGCCTCCCGCAAGTTCGAAGGCGCGCGCCAGTCCCGTCACCACGTCGCGGTAACGTTGGCCGTAGAGTTCGATCTGTCGCGCCTTGTCCTGCACGAGTTGCGCCTGGTAGCGGCCTTCGATGGAGCGCAGTTCTTCGGCGCTGCGATTCGAGAGCATCCAGCCCGCAAGGCCGAGCGGAACAAGCCCGACGACCAGCAGGGTGGCAAGCACGATGTAGAGCAGGCGCACGCGCCGGAAACGTTCAAACATGAAGTTTGCGAAAAGTAGTATTTAGAGACGGAGATCGGGCTATGCCGTTTTACGAGAGGAAGAAATTTAGAGCGGGGCAAGCAAGAGAACTTCGGGGCGGCCTTACGCCAAAATAACAGGCCGATTTCATAGTACGAACTGGGAGATGGCAGTGTCAACGATTACTGTGCAAATAATCTGCTAACTCTGTTTAGGCGCAAAACGGCTGGTGTAATATTTTCGGCCAAAGGGGCGCGCTTTGCGTCTAAACGATGGAGTGCGCTGGTTTCGGGTGCTTACGGGTAAGCGCCGTCGGGGGCGCGAGTCGTGCCGGAAGAGACGAGAATGGAGACGGCTGAAACGAGCGACGAGCAGTTTGTGGAGCGTGCTCTGGCGGGCGACGCCGATGCCTTCGGCGAGATCGTGCGCCGTTGGGAACGGCGCATCTACGCGCTTGCCTACGGCATTCTCGGCCGCGAAGAAGAGGCGCGCGACGCGGCGCAGGAGACTTTCATCGCGGCCTTTCGCAACCTGTCGGGCTTTCGCGGCGAAGCGAAAGTCTCTTCGTGGTTGCATCGTATCGCCGTCAACCAGTGCATCACGCGTCAACGCCGCGCACGCACGCGCGCCGAAAATTCGCTCGAAGCGGAGACGGAAGGGGGCACACGTCAATTCGCAGCGCCCGCGCACGTCTCGCCCGCGCATCAGGCCGAGGGGCGCGAGCGCACGGAAGCCGTCAGGAGTGCCGTCTCTGCTCTGCCGCCGGAACTGCGCGAAGTGATCGTGTTGAAGGAGTTCGAGGAGTTGACGTTTCAGGAGATCGCCGATGCGCTCGACATCCCTTTGAGCACGGTCAAAAGCCGTCTCTACACTGCGCTCAAACAACTGCGCCTGCGGCTCGAAAAGTACGACGCGCAAGCGGCGCGTGTGTGAAGACAAGGAAGACGAAGTTATGAACGAGACAGAGAAGATGAACAATTGCGAACGCGCAGGCGAACTCGTCGCTTACTTTTACGGCGAAGCGACGCGCGCCGAGCGTGAGAGTTTCGACGCACATCTAGCCGCCTGCGCCGCTTGCCGCGACGAACTCGCGGCCTTCGGAGGCGTGCGCGAAGCGGTCGGCCACTGGCGCGCGGAGATTCTCGCACATGCGCCCGCGCTCTCTCTTGCCGACACGTTCGCAGCCGACGCACGACGCGAAGCACAGCACGAAGGGCGGCATAAAGGAGAAACGGCGGGGGCATTCGTCGTCCCGCAAAACTCTGCTTCGTCCTCTCTGCCGCGACGTTCGGCGCGCGCAGCCCTGCGCGAATTCTTCACGCTCTCGCCCGTGTGGTTGCGCGCCGGTTTGTCCGCGGCTGCGCTCGTCGTCTGCGCGCTCGCCGCGCTGGCCGTCGTCAACGCGGAGCTTCGTTGGGACGACGGCGGGCTGGCTTTCAGCACGCGCTTCGGTCGCAGCGCAGAGACGAAGAGTGCGCCGGACGCATTGCCAGCGCCGCCGGTCGAAAAAGTTTACACTCAGGCGGAGTTGGACAAACTCGTCGCCGAACGCGACGCGGCCTTGCGCGAACTTGAAGACACGCGCGCGCAGTTGGACGACAGCCGCGAAGCGAATCTCATCGCGGCGGCCGCGCGGCTCGAACCGGCGTCTGCCCCGAAGCCGCCCTCAACGCCCACGGGCAACGCGCGACGCGACGGCCGCGCCGCGCCCAACGCTCCCGCCGCGCGTCAGAGACGACCGCGCGTCGAAAGAGACGAAGATGATGTACCGCGTCTATATGATCTGTTGATCGAGGCAAACTGAACGGCCTCGCCTGTCAACGCGGCGCGAATGCTGGCCGCGCCGACGAGTCACGACTTTATTGCTCGACACGACGAAGCATTTGGAACGAATGAAAGAACCTGACAGGAAATCAAGCCGCCGCAAGTTTGAGAGGTCTATCCGGCGCAGGAAATTCGCCTTCGCCGCGCCCGCGCTGCTCGCGCTGTTTTTGACTTTGGGCGGCGCGAACGCGCGTGCGCAGTCGGCCGCGAACGCGCCCGCCGAAGATGTGTCGCCGCAGGTGCGGCGCGAGTTGGAGGCGAGACGGCGCGGCGCGAATGCCGCCGGATTGCTCCGCATCCTGAACCTGTCGCCGCAGCAGCGCGCGCAGATCGCAGCCATCCGCCGCGAGACAGAACCGCAAGGCCGCCTGCTCGGCGCACGCCTCCGGCAAGCCCGCCGCGCGCTCGACGAAGCCATCTACGCCCCGCAGGCCGACGAGAGCGTCGTCGAAGAACGCGCGCGTGAAGTCTCGGCCGCGCAGGCCGCAGTCGTCCGCCTGCGTTCTTTGACGGAACTCAGAATCCGGCGCGTCCTCTCGCCCGAACAACTCGACGCCTTCCGTCGTCTCCAGCGCGAAACGCTCCGGCGACGCCGCGGCGCGAACGCACTGCCGCAGACGCCGCAGCAGGAAAACATGCGGCGAAACTGACCTCTGAAAGTTCGTGTGTTTCACGTCTTCCCCGTCGCCTTCCGGCTTTTCGCTTTCGTGATCCGGCTTTTCGTTTGTCTGACAAGAGACCTGCGCCTGATTCCCGCTTGACGCCTTGCCCCGTTATTGCGCATCATTGGCTTGCTCGATCATGCTCGTCTCGCTCGGTCGTTTCGCGCGCCTTTCAACGTCAGTCAAGGCATAAGGTTGTCGGCTGCCGCGTCGGCGCGGAGGATTCCCGGGAGACGCGCCGTCGTCGCCTCTGGTGGCGACCCCGACAGACGGGCGCAGTTGCCGGTTTCTAAAGTTCACACATGAACATCGCCATACGTTCCCTGCTGGAAGTTCAGGAGACGAGTCTGCTGGTGGCGCGCGCCGCACGCAGGCTCTTTCGCCGCCCCTCCTACATCAACGAGATGATCGCGCAGATGGACGTGATCGGCGTCGGCTCGCTCACGATCATCATACTCACGGGCTTCTTCACCGGCGGCGTGCTCACACTGCAAACTTTCCCCACGCTCAAATACTACGGCGCGCAAGATCAAACCGGATACCTCGTCGCCCTCTCGCTCGTGCGTGAACTGGGCCCCGTCCTGACGGCGCTCATGGTCACGGGGCGCGTCGGCTCGGCCATCTCGGCCGAACTCGGTTCGATGGTCGTCTCGCAACAGATCGACGCCATGCGCGCGCTCGGCACAGACCCCGTGCGCAAACTCGTCGCTCCGCGCCTCGTCGCACTCTTCATCACACTGCCGCTTCTGACGGTCGCGGCGGACGTGGTCGGCATCATCGGCGGCGGTACGGTGGCGACGGTGCTCTACGGCCAAACGTCCGGCACGTTCCTCAGTTCCGTGCGCTACGGCATCACCTTCGACGACATGATCGGCGGCATCATCAAGCCGCTCGTCTTCGCGTTACTGATCGGCAGCATCTCCTGTTACAAGGGGCTGAGCACGGACGGCGGCACGGTCGGCGTCGGGCGTTCGACCACTTCGGCCGTCGTCACCTCGTCCATCGTCGTCATCATCGCAGACTTCTTTCTCGCCAAGGCGTTACAGGTTATTCTGGACATGCCGGGCACGTAGTTTTACGCTCTGAACCTTATGGCCTCGACCGACATCGAAGTATCGAACCCACCGGAAGCGCAGGCGGCGGACAACCGCGTCAGCGCGGCGGCGGCCGAGTCTACCTTCGCGGCGGAGAACGACAGCGAGCGCGCCATCCCCGCCATCGAATTTCGGGACGTGCATCTCTCATTCGACGACCGCAAGGTGCTCAACGGCCTCAGCTTCAAAGTGGCGAAGGGCGAAACCAAGATCATCCTCGGCGGATCGGGCGGCGGCAAATCCACGGTCATCAAACTCGTGCTCGGTCTGCTCAAACCCGACTCCGGCCGCATTCTCGTCAACGGCGAAGACATCACCGACTATACCGAGGCCGAGATGATGCGCGTGCGCAAAAACTTCGGCATGGTCTTTCAGGAGGGCGCGCTCTTCGATTCGCTCTCCGTCTATGAGAACGTCGCCTATCGACTGCATGAACAGGGCATCCCCGAAGACGAGGTGGAACAGGAAGTGCGACGCATGCTCCGTTTCGTCAACCTCGAAGACGCCATCGACAAAATGCCCGCCGAACTATCTGGCGGCATGCGTCGCCGCGTCGGCATCGCGCGCGCTCTCGTCGGCGGCCCCACTATCGTCATGTTCGACGAGCCGACGGCCGGACTCGATCCGCCGACCGCACGCACCATCTGCGAACTCGCCATCAAACTGCGCGATCTCGAAGACGTGTCATCCATCTTCGTCACGCACGAGATGAACAACGTCGAATACCTCTCGCGCGAGTTTGCGGCCGTCAACGACGCGGGCGAAGTTATCTTTGAACAAGAGGGCGAGCGCCTCTGCCTCATCAACACCAAAGTGATCATGATGAAGGAAGGCCACATCATTTTCAGCGGCACGGACGAGATGCTCAAGCGCGCCGAAGACCCGTACATCCACAGATTCTTGCGCGGACACTGAAAGGAAAAGGATGAGGGGTGAGGGATGAGGGATGAAATAAAGACCATTCTCTAACTTGAGTGGTTTTCTTGTTCATCCCTCATCCCTCATCCCCCATCCCTCACAGCTTATGCCTCCGACCAAAAAGACCATCGGCCTGCGCGAGTTGCGCGTCGGCCTCTTCGTCATCATCGCCATCGCAGTTCTGATCTTCCTGATCCTGCAAGCGTCGGGCGATATTTCGTTTGCGCGTAAGATTCGTCTGAAGGCGCAGTTCTTGACGGCGGAAGGTTTGCGCCCCGGCGGCGAGGTGCGTCTCGCCGGAGTTCGCATCGGCAAGGTTGACGACGTGCGCCTTCTGCCGCCAAGCGACAACCCGAGCGCGCCGAAGGTCGAAGCCGTGCTGGCGCTCGACAGTCGCATCGACGGCAAGGCTGTGACCGAACTCGTCCGCACAGACTCGAAAGCTCAACTCGCCACCCCCAGTCTCTTAGGCAGCGACCGCATCATCAACATCACGCCCGGCACTTCGCTCGGCAACCCGGTGCAGGAAGGCCAGAGCCTTCCCACGACTACCGAGGGCGGCATGGCGCAACTTACAGAATCCGGCAACGAACTCGTCGGCCAACTCAACCAACTCTCTCAACAAGTCACGGACATCACGCGCAAGATCAACGAAGGCCAGGGCACGCTCGGCCGCTTCGTCAACGACGAGGCGTTCTACGACAACCTCAACCTGACCATCCGCGAAACTCAGGGCATCATGCGCCAACTGCGCAGCGGCGAAGGCACGGCAGGCAAACTCATCAACGACCCCGCGCTCTACAACAACTTCAACCGCGTCACCGCCCAACTTCAAGCCATCTCCGAAGATCTCCGCGCCGGTCGCGGCACGGCCGGCAAACTTTTAACCGACGAAGCACTTTACAACGACGCCCGCGCCACCATCGCGCGCCTCAATACCTCTGTCGAAGAGATCAACAAGATCACCACAGACATCCGGCAGGGGCGCGGCACAGCCGGTAAACTCCTCACCGACGAAACACTCTACAACGACGCCCGCGCCGCCATCGCCCGCTTCAACACCTCCGCCGAACGCATCGACACCATCATCACCTCCATCCAACGCGGCGAAGGCACGGCCGGCAAACTTCTCACCGACGAAGCCCTCTACAACAACGTCAACCAACTCTCCTCCGAATCCGTCAAACTCCTCTACGACTTCCGCCAAAACCCCAAAAAGTACCTCACCATCAAATTCTCAATCTTCTAACCTCGGTGGTTGTGTACATGGAAAATAATGTCCTTGGTCGTAGAAATAATGTCCTTGGCCGAGAAAAAGATGTTCTTTGCTGAGTGTTTAACGCAGAGTATCCTTTTCTAGGAGGAGCATGTGAATAGAATCAACCCGCCTATATAAAAAGGCGAGGTATATAATCCTCGCCTCTAATAATGAGGTGATGTCACCTCTCGGTCCTGAGTAGCAGCTTACTGCATATCGGCCTCAACTCGATTTCGTTCTAGCTCGTTAATAAATCTTATGTTTATAGTTCCTCGACCTACGCCCGAAATGATTCCCATCTGTAGAGCCTGCTGTATGACATAAGCACACTGCTGATTTATATCTCGCGGTGTACGGCTTGGGAGGTCGGCAATTAAAGTGGAAAGAGCTTTCTCTTCAAATGGGTAAATAGCCAGAACCCCCTTCTTGGAGAATTCTTCCGGACGATAATGTTGTAAAAGGTCTCGCACGTAATCAAAAGCCTCTCCCTCAGTAGGTTCTCGGAAATAAATTTCGTCCGTCACACGATCCAAGAGTGCTCGGCCTAAAACGGTTTCAACATCTTCTAGCGCCTCTGGAGAAGCTAAGGTGAAGTTCATAAGCATTGAGAAGTAATGTGGTAGGCGATCAATTAACTCACGTAAGCCCTGTGTGAATGGACGATAATATTTTGTGGAATAGTATATTAAGTCTTCAAGTTCATCTATCCACAATATAACTCTGCTGTGACTCCTAATGTCTTCGGTTCCATTAAATCCGATAAGACATTGAATTATACCTGCTAACATGCGAAAGCGGTCTTGAGTTCCCCGGATGCTACGGCTCAATCCGAGTTTTTTAAGATCACCGCTTGTAGCTTTAGAGAAAAAGTAACTACGTAATAGCCTCTGCCATTCCTCTGATTCATTATCATCAAAAAGAGTTAGCCGCCCAGATTGCTCTCTTTCAAAACCAAGTAACCAAATAGCTTTGCCTAAATCCTCACTTTCCGTAGAGTCCTGTAGAAGTTGCAGTGCTTTATCCTCTCCATGAGCAGTAACCATATCTTTGACTTTATCCCGGATACGATGAAATCTTAGTCCCTCAATAACACTCTGGTAAAAGTATTCGTCGGCAAGTTCAGGCTGTCTTGGAGTCTTTACATAAATTACAATTGAGTCCTTTACATGGGTGACAGAACGCTTACTTACAGGTAGCGCATCTTGTTTGCGGTAGAAAGTGGCAGCGTGCGTTTTACCACTACCATATTCCCCTCTATTTAGAACCACTTGGGTAGTGTTAGTAGTAAAAGATCTAGTGAATAGGTTATCCAACTGAGCTTTTAGTTTATCGAATCCGGCCCATACGGCCTCTTCGGGGCGGGTTGGTGGTGTAATCGAAAAAGGATTCTGAGTAAGAAGAGCATAATTCCAGTTGAGAGGTTTTAACTTAGTCATTAGTTGCCTCCACGGAGTTGCGATAAGACAAAGTTCATCTTATCAACTTTGCTGTAGTAGTTTGTTAATCGCGAAGCTCTTTTCGCCCTTTCCTCCGGCGTTGCATTTGCAGCACCAATTGCATTGATGTCTCTAAGTACTCCTTTCACCTCATCTAACAGAATCCGGCCTCGATGCCTTAAAAAGAGATAGGTAACAAAATCCATTGAAGACCATATTTGTCCTAAAGGAAACATATCAAAAACGTAGGCAGCATAATCCCTTACACCTCGAAAGTCATCAGTTAAAAAGATGACTTGCTTATACTTATCAATAGCAAGGGCAGCGAGCGCAACACAACAGTTGTGACGCTCTCCTCTGTCTTCGCGTTCGTCCAGATCAGGTGTAAATTCCTGCTTACTCCATGTTAACTGTCCGCAATGTCTACATCGCGCTGCCTGAATCTTGCGATAAAGAGGTGGAGAAAATAAAACTCTCTCCCATGTATCAATGGTCTGTAACGGGTGAACAGCTCTAGCTCCATTACGACGAAACCACCTTCGATCATCACTTAGGCGATGGAGGTTGCGTTCCATTTCCTCCCATATCACTTGACTAAACTTTACGTCGAATTCATTCCACAGCCAACGATGTAACGAACGACGTGATAATTGAAGCTCTTTCATATAAATGAGAGAGCAGGCATCCGTAACACAAATTAAAGTCACTGTTACCCCTCAGACAGTAGTAGCAAGAAGATATGATTCGTTCTCACGCGCAGAGTACCGTAGCGCGTAAACTCGCCCGTTCATAACCTGTGAGGAACTAAGCCAGCTACTAAGACAGGCAGGACTTGCGAGGATTCCATGGTCAATTATTAGTCTAATGCTAAGATAAAGCAATGCTTGTGAAGCTGAGACTTTAGGCACGAAGGTGTATCGGAATGCCTTAAATGTGTCAGAGAGTAATCCACCCAAAACATCTCTACGCTTCAAGTCACTTATTCGCTGCCAATCAACCCAAGACTTCCGTTTATTAAATGCCTTAGCAGCCGGTTTCCAAAAATCATTATCAATCCAATCATCAACTACATCAGTAAACTCATCAAATGTCGGCAAAACAGAGAAGAGTAATTGCCCCCCATCACTAAAAGAATATTGATGCTTCTTAAATTTTTCAACATCTAATAGTAATAAATCTAGGAGCCAGTTCAGTCTTGGAGGCACTATGTGCTCTGCATATTTTTTTGGGTTTTTCCATTCCGTATTTACTTGATTTATCCGGTCTAGCAGTTGTCGTCGTACAAGTTCATCCCGACAAAGTTTAACTTTTAGTTTCAACCTATTTAGGAAGTCATTTTGGAAGGTATCTTGCAGTTCGGACAAAGTTATGTCTGGTCGTTTATTGATCTGATCAACAATAGTGAGAAGTATATCAGCATCACTTTTTAAGATTTGATAGGTGTAGAAGAGCCTTTCGACAGTAGTAAGAAAGAATGGGTTGGACGTATCTCTATACGGCTCAACCAATGTGCCAATCACCAATCCAGTGCGGGTATTTCGATATACACCTGCTAAAGACGTAGCTATGCCGAGTTTAATGGCTAAATCTAAATACTGTGATATGGCCGACTGTTGTTTTGTAAAAGTAAGCTCACCTGTCTGTAGGTAATAATGTTGAAGACTATTGGGGTGATCTTTGTCCCATTTACCTAGAACGGTTAGTAATTGCCGAAGACTCAAGCTTTCTCGACGCAGGCTACTAACTATTACGGTTAAATATGCCAAGCGACGCGTCTTAGTATTGGTACCTTCCAGAGCGCGATATTGTACTCTTAAGGTGTCTCGCATCCGAAAGTAGCCTTTGATATTACAAACGACAAATATTATTTCTATGCAGAGTAGACTAGCTTAAATCGCCCTAGATGTGACATATAGTGCAAGCTGAATCATCATTCTCCTCATCAAGAACGTCTGCTAGGACTTCAACTAGTGGCTTATTAGGACGAGATTTACGCTCTATAAGGACTAACTTTTCATGATTTGATTTTATTTCCGTAATTCTTTTAGGCTCTGATAACTCTTCCAGACTTTCTCCATTAGACCATGTATATCTCTCGCCTGTTACATCATTTAACTTCTCGTATTCTTTAGCCTTTTGAAAAAGGTCAGGGTGATTTTCCATCAACCCCACCCACTCTGCTTTACGCTGGAAGAAACAAAAATAACATCCTGAGCGAGTGCGCCATTCATAATACTTTGGCAACGATGCACCGCTCTCTTTAAGTATACACATGACATCATCGCGTGTGATGCCGTCTTCCCTAAATGGGAAAATCGGTAGGATGTTCGGCTTTTTGGAGATATAACCTTCCCTATCCTCGTCTGCCCGAATACCGACATAACTATAAACGAGATCATCACCGACATACTTCTCAAATGGGATCAGCTTCAACATGCGCGTACACCAACGCATATTCGGTGACGGCAAATAGTAACCGTACACTTGATGCCAGTGCTGAAAACCACGCTCGTCGCTGAGTCGGACTATCTGTTTCCCTAAGAATGCTTCAAGAATGCTGAGGTACTCATAGGTTTCTGGCAACTCCTCTTTTGTGTCGCAGAAGACATACTCTACCTCTACCTTCTCGACTGGTTCTTTAACTTGCTTGCCTAACCGTCGACGCCATAAATCACGGTCGCGCATGTAAATGGCGAGCGCGGAACTGTCCTTGCCGCCGGAGAGGCTCACAATGTGGCGCGCACTTTTCGACGGTGTTTCAGAATTTTTGTGCTTTTCAGTTCCCAAAATGTCTCCTCACGCCAGTTTGGCTCGTTGCCCCTCGTCACATTCCGCTTGTACTAACAACTTCTGTGAAAGCGTGGCGAGGACTGCAAGACGCAGATCCGCATTGCCGTTAATTCCAGCAGATGCTAGAGTTTGTTCTACAGCATGCCCTGCACGATCAATTAAGAGTCGCTCCTCTGCGTTAACGACGATTACTTTTTGGCGTTCCGGCTCGTTGAAAGTCGTAATCCCGAGCCGCATTATCTCACGGCCCATACGTGGGGAGTCTGCGCCTTGTCTGTGTAACTCAAACAACAACAGTTCGATGTTCAAAAAGCTGCGAGTTACTTCAGCTAAATTCACCTCGAAACGCGCCAGATCGGGATCATTCCAAGCGGCAGGTGGCTTGTTAGCCAACAGTGTCGCGATAGATTCCAACCAGCCGACGTGATCAAGCTCATCGTCCGTTAACCTAAAGATGAAACTCTTCAGCTTGAGTTCGACAGTTATATCTAAGAGCGGCAGGGCGCGCTCCTTAAGTTCCGAACGCGCCTCCGGCCCTGTACCCTTTATGGAGAACGCCGCGACTATCATGCGCTCGACATCAGCGAGAAGATCATCGTAGGCGCGCTGGAGTTTGGCGAGACTAATACGCAAAGTTCTGATAAAGGTGTCGATTTCTGCCGGGTTACGCTTGTCGTCGCTGACATACGGCGCAACTCCGCAGGCTTCTGGTAACTGCACAAACAGCAGGGTGCTAGGTTCACGCGCCTCGAAGAGCGCAGCTCGCACTCTCATAGTTGCATCGGGAAGGCGCTGAGTTCCCCTCGTATAAGGAGGAAGATTAGCCGCGAATTTAATCAGCGGTCGCACGATGCCGAGTAGGTTAAGTGCCCCATCGAAAAAGCTATCAGGCTTTTGGAGTATTGACTTAGCAAGCCGGTCAAAAACCACAGCACGCACTCCGGCGATGCGGCATCGCTGCACTTGGAACCTCTCTGGAGTTTTCACAAGTCTCTCGAAAATAGCATCAGAAAGTGACGGGACGAAAGATCCATTCTCGTAGAGAGCAATTTCGGTGTCATAATATAGAAGTGCAGCACAGAGCAGGATCGGTAGAGGGGCGGCCTTCATCCCGAAAGGTGGCTGCATCAACATTCCGAATAAATCGGCAACGGAGCGCCGTTCCGTCTCTGCACTAGTAAAGAAGTTATCCATCTCCTGCCACACTGCCGCTGCGCCAGAGTTTATAGCGTGTGCTGGCGGGAAGAAGCCCCATCGCTCCCCTTCAATGCGGTGAATGCTTGTCTCCTTCAAGAAGGAGTAGTAAATGCTTAATTGAGGCGGGTGGCCTACTAGCCCGAGATTCTCTTTATGAGCGTGGGCCAACATAGCCTCGATCAAGTTCCGCCGCGCGGCAGCGGCGGAACTTGAAATCAGACGACGGTTAATTAGCTCATTGCGTAGGATAAACGTCTTGCAGAATACCTTATCGCAGACGCGCGAAAGGAATTCTTGTAGGGCACGCTCGGTCGGAACTTCAATTCGTGCGCCCTTGTAATACCAGAAGCACCCATTATTATCGCTCGTCAGAAAGCCCCCAGCGCTAGAATCAAAGGATGACCTAAGTAACTGCTCGACGGCCTTTTCCGCATGAGCTAACCGTGCGTAAAGCTCTTTACGTGCGGCACGGTCACCTTCTAGCTCAGGCGTATTGTCCCTGACGATCCGCAGGCTGGCGACCTCAAATACGGCTTCTCGCAGTCCTGCTGCATAGTGCGGGATGGCAAGGAGCACCTGCGAGCGTTCTTTTATCTTAGGGCTTTTTGCTCGCTCGTTGAAGGCTTCCACCTCTTCAGCATTCAACGCGACAGCGTATAGTATTAGCCCATCCGCTTCGTTTAGCGGCTCACTCAAGGCTTTATCTAGTCCATGTAGGTCAACATACTTAACGTCGAAGTAACGAAGCGTGCCGGTGCGATGGGAATGACGGCGAGCAACAAGCGGCCTCGGCTTAAAATACTTCGTCAGGCTGTGCGTTAACGGCTCGCTCGGGTCAATCTTTGCGCGCGCTTCAGCAACCTTCTCATCGATGTCGATGTCACTACCTTCCCACAGCCCGAAGCTATCACTATGACGACGGTAGACAATGATCGATGATTTTTGTAACCTCTCAAGCGCCGCATTAACATCATCCGCACTGATTTCACTGTCGGAAAGGGCAAACTGAAGCACCTCTACAGACGGCTTTAGATTACCCACGTCACCAATAACTCGCAGCAGTCCGATGACCTTGATGAGCCTGATATCCATCGCCGGAGAATCAACGAGGCGGTTGAGCGCAGCCTCTACCTCGGCCCAACGCTTTGCATTACCCTGTGTGTATAGGCCGCTGCCCAAGGCCGTGATGATGTAGTCGTACAGGTGGTCAAGCCGGAGGGTAGGGGGACGCTGCTTGTCCCACAACATAGAGGATAAGAATTCTTGAAAGCCGTGCGACTCAAGCGACGACAGGAAAGCGAAGAATGAGCGTTCATTCTGTCCGAGACGACGGAACACATGCCCCAATGCTACCGACACTGTAGGGTGTAACGGGACGCAAGCTTCAAGTAGTTCTACGACGTGCTCCCTCTTAGACGTTCTAGGCATCAGGCCGAGTTTCTCAGCCTTCTGCGCCAACTGATGCCCGTATTTGATCAACTCCCGGTGCGCGGGATGAGGGCCGTCGTTAATGACGGCTTGCGCCAGAATGCGAAGAATCTGCTCAGTCGGCTCCTGAAAGGCCAAGTCCTCGAAACGACCTTGAACCTTCATCCACTCTTCCCGTTGTGCACGCCCAAGCCTCTCGACGTAGCGGTCGAAGGCTTGATGGAGAATTGTGACAAGCAGGATGGGGCTCTCACCGCTCCTCTTCGCCGCTTCAGCTAACTCCTGAAGCACGAAGATGTCTCCATCCTTCGGATTGGTAGCAGCATATTCAAGAAGCTTTCCCAACTCGTCAACGACGATGAGTAACCCATCCCCATTAGCGCGTGACGAGCAGACCTTCTGTGCCACCTCCTCAAAGACATCAGCTACCCGTCTCCCGGGTACTGAGTTTCCCGCCTCGGCCTCGCTTAGAAGCGACTTAACCTCGGCGAAAACGAGGGGAGGGCTCTTCTGCCAGAACTGCTCAATTGAGCGGACCAATCCTCGCAGCAAAGCCACAGTGATTGGCTCGCGCGTGCCGCTAACAAGCACCGGGCATAAGCCTCGCCGCAAAGCCGTATTCCGGCGGCGGTCAAAGAGATTGCCCCAAAGTTCCCTATCCTGATCCTTAATTAACAGTCTGGCGGTTTGAGTGTCATCGCTGTGGTCGGTGCTGAGGGTCTTGGCTGCGAACAGGGCGAAAGCAGATTTCCCCGAGCCATAAGGGCCGGTCAGCGTCCATGACCGCTCGCCCGCAGTGTCGGTTAGGGACTGGCCGAGGCGGTGCAGCGCGGAACGTCCAGTTGTCGTTAAGATGTATCCGTTGAGGGGTACCTGCTCGTAGAAATCCCGCTCCAGATTAACGGACCGCCCGAAGCGGGCGCCTACGTGTACAAGATCGGCAAGGGGTATGAGTTCAGTCGGCATCACTGTAACTACGCGGCACGAGTCTTTACTGCCTTACTCTTTCGGTAGTAAGTCTTTAATAGCTCCATAGGCTCTAACTCTGCCTCGGAGCGTTTGTAAATTTGCTTGAGGCCCGATGTCTCGTCATAGCCATACAGCCCGTTGCTAATCGTTTCGATGCGCTCAAGGCGGTCAGACAGCGAGTCCTCGTTTAGCTTAAAGATGCGGCCCGGGCTGCCTGCTTCATACGCGATCTTCTCGAAGGCCAATGTATTACCCATCTGCCCCGACGCCCGCCAAAATTCGATAAGTGAGTATATAAAGATTTCGTCGGGCAGCGACGGTTGCCCCCCACGCTGAAATTGGTACGTCTTGCCATCGGCAAGTTCAGCGAGTAAGTGTAGGTCAACTAGGGGACAGTCCAGTGTATCCTCGGAAACCGGTCCCCGGTGATACCGCGACTGTACGTAAGTGCGAACGAAACAATCGGCGTCGCGCTTGAGCGAGTTTTCCGCCACCTGCTTATAGGGACCATTAGCCAGCCAAGCCCTAAGTTCGGAGATGAACACCTCTTTGGTGAATTCAGCGACGTTCCAATAATTGAATGCCCAAAACCACGTTGTCGCTGCACTGATATTTGAAGTGATCTGCCAATGAATCAGCCACAGCGTCGCAGGGTCTTCGAGATAGGGATCGAACCCGTTGTCAAACAACAATTTCTTGCCGAGAGCTGTTGCTGTAAGCTGCCCCCTAACAGCACCTGCACGTGACTCCTCGCGTATTAATCCCGCTGCTAAACACCAGTGGCGAATCGAGCGCACCATGTTCTTCCCAACTCCCATCTTCGCCATGGCCTGCTCACTGGCGAAGAGGGTGGGGTCTTGAGTAACAGCGTCGATGCCTTTTTTGAGCCAGCCGTAACGGAAGGGGAAGGTCTCGTGGCCTGAGAAACTTACTGTGAAGTTAGACTTGGAGCTTGTGGCTGGATACATCGTGATCTTCTTTCGACTGACACACCCATACTGTCTTGCAAGGCGGGCGGATTATAAGTCATGGTGTTTTTTTTTAGAAGCTATTAAAATCCTAAATGTTGTGGTATCTTTGCAAACCCCTACAACTAATTGGCCTCTTGCCCCTAATCCATAATACAAACCATCTTCCTTAATTTTGTGTGAGATGTATCCGTGAAGCATTCCGACGGCCAACGTGTCATTAAAAGCGGCAAGCCTCGATCTGTCAAGCCAACGGCGACAAATTGAGTGAGACACCCAATTGAAATCGGCCTAAAGCGGTATTTGAGGATGGATAATTCTAACATCCCGCGGGCATAGTGCTACTCCGCTTACCGGTTCTTACTTAATCGGGAGCGGCGCTTACCGCGTGGGCTGATGTTGATCGGGTCTGCCGGGAGAATGTCAGGCAACTCCATCTCGTCGTCTAGCAGAGTTTCAAGAAACTCTCCCCTGCCCGTGATTGAAATCGCTCGTGCGTAAGCTAGCAACACGGAGGGCGGTGGCACGCGGCGCAGTTTCTCATTCGCCTGCTCGTAAGCCGAGATGTGGGATTGAATCAACTGGCCGTTTAAACCCAAGCGCCGGATCATCTGGTTCTGCGAAAGACCAAGCTTCAGCCTAATCTGTAAGAGCTTCGCGGCTAACTGTGCGGGCGTGTGGTGGGAGTTTCGTCCCATCAGGATGCACCTCCTGATAAGACCATGCGTTTGCCCTTGCAACTAAACACGGTTGTGTTTAGTATGTCATCGCATTTCGGGGAAGCCGAACGTCTCAGGCGTTGAGGTCGTTCGCTTTCGTTCACTTTACTCCCGTGGTCGAGCCGCTTTAGTCAGAGTCTATTGTTCCCCGGTCTTTCAAACAACTTTCAGGGCCGAAGCCTACTCTGTCTAGTGACGGAGCGAGTTTCATTTACGATAGTAGCGCCCTGTTTGTAAAGGAGTATCCGGCCTCGATCACCCCTCGCCTGCTTCTACCCGAAGCGGTACTTTGAGTGCCTTCAATGAAAATCAGATACGCCTCACCGCGGTTGCTGCTCCTTGCGCTGGCCTGCCTGTGCTTCTCGAAATCGGCCTCCGCGCAAGCCGTTTATCCGCCCTCGGAAACAATCGCCTACCAATCATTTGACCATGGCACACTAACCCTTCGTGCGTTCTCCGGTCGCCACATCCGGTACGCGCTTCCCGCCTCGTGGCTTGAAGGAGGAGGCGTTCAGGGACTCACCCCGGCGGTACTCGTCTCACTGATCGAGCGGACGGACGCAGTCTACGAGAAGATGACTGAAATCGTCGGCAGCGAGCCGAAAGGCACGGGGCTGATGACCATCGGGGTGACGCCGCTCAGTAGCGCGGAGGAGGGCGTGGCCGTCGCCGGGACGAAGCGCTTGGAAGTGGCGGAGCGGATCCGCGATAGAGTCAAGGTCGCTCTGGCTGAAGGGCGGCTCCACGATGTCATTACGCACGAGATGGCGCATTCTTTTGCCATCTATACGCCGTATTTCAATTACTACCCGGACGCAGGTCACGCTTGGACAGACTTCTGGATTCCCTATTCGGAGTATTTGCTCCGCACTGGCACCTACCAAACCTCGCCGGAGTTTGCCCTCAAAGCGACAGTCTACAGCTTCACTCGCAGGTGGGACGCGCTCGGCACCAGCACGACGTGGACTCGTTGCGTGAAGCCGGGAACGGGCTGCGAAAGCGAAGGAATTATTGCCAATCGAGTTTACGCCGGGCTGCTCTTACGATATGCGCGCCTGCACGGTCAGGGGGCACTACGCCGGACTTTCGACTTTTATAACAGCTACAACGCGACCCACGATTCGAACGAGGTCTTCAATTTCACCGCCGAGCAGAAGAACGACCTGCTGGCCGAGGCACTGTCTTTCGGAATTAACGGCGACATCAGTGGCGAACTGGACGCGTGGTTTTGGCCTATCTCACCTGCCACGCGCGAAAAGCTGCGCCTGATCTACCCGCAACCGAACCCTTTCTCGCAAGACGTGGACGGTGATGGTTGGTCGCCTGTGCGGGGTGATCTCGACGATCACGACGCGACCGTCCATCCCGGAGCGGTCGAGCAGATTAACGGCAAAGACGACGACTGCAATGGGTTTGTTGATGATGTGACAAGGCCAGCCGGGCCGACGCTCTTCATGCCGCCCGCGAAGCTCGTCGGGCGACTACGACCCGAACAGAGCGAGTCTTATCGGTTTGAAGGCACGGGAGAGTTCATCATCCAGACCCGCGCGACCAGAGGCGAGTGGGGCGGGATGGTGGAACTCAGGCGCGCGGGTGACGTCAATCTTGTCGCGCGCGTGGGCATCGTCCCCGACTTTTCAATCCTCGTGCTGCGGTTGGATTCAACAGGGCCATGGGAAATAAAGGTTTTCTATAATCAGACGAGTGGGCCGGAAGGCGACTACGAGGTTGTGATCGCACCCACGTTGCGAGGTGAGATGGGCGTGGGAAGCGTCCTCGCGCTCCCGCTGCGAGGCGCAAACTCGGCGCGAGAGCACGTGCTGGTCTCGAACGCTCTGGCCCGCGCCGTTGGCACTCTACGGGGCGCAAACGCCGCGGCAGCCGACGCGCGTCCCGATGGGCAGGGGCGGTGGCCGACCACGCTCTCAGGTATCGAGGTGAGTGTGGCCGGGCAGGCAGCGACTGTGCTCGCCGTGAGGGTTGTCGGGGGAGACTCTTATTCCGTTGATTTCGTTGTCCCTATGGGGGTCACACCCGCCGCTGTGGGCGCGCGCATACCCGTCGTTGTGCGCCACATGTCGTCAGGCGCACAGTGGCGGTTCGACAACGCGGAGTTACTGGAGAGCGCCCCCGTACTGTGGAGCCGGGAGACCAGTGGGCAGGCCGCTCCGTTGGCGCTCGCTCTCGAATCCCCGACGTTGGTCGCCTTCGACGAGAGCCATCGAGTGCCAACGGACAACACTACACGCGTCATGCTGTTCATAGGCGGCTTGGGGTCAGGTCGCACGTCTGGCAACACCCGCCTCGTCGCACAACTTGCTGACGGCAGACGCGTGCCGCTTCCAATCGAGTATGTTGGTGATACCAGCCTGCCCGGACTTCAACAGATAATTTTCAAAGTTGATGCCGCCCTATCCGGTCAACCGCGCGTGCTGTTTTCGGTTGAGGGGGGCGAGGAGGCGTGGGTGGTTCTGCACCTCCGCTGAGGAAGAAACCGATGCCAAGGATATTACTGAGCCTGTCTGCGCTGACCGTTGTCTTCCTTGTTGCTCTGCTTCAGGGCTGCTCCGCTCTGAACCCGAAGGAACTGAACCGAGACCGCGCTCGGCAACTGATCGAGGCGGATAAAAACTTCAACCAGCCCTATGTGATTCGGCTCGAAGGCTCCGAGAAATTCCTCGTGCCCGCCGAGTCCGCAGATGAGGAGCCACCGGACGCTCGCGCCGTCCAGCTTTTCTATAACGACTACCCGCTGACGGCGGCGCTACACCAACTCGGGCTGGTGGAAGCTCAAGCCACCGCGCAAAAGAGGCCGGAGGTGTTGGCCTTCACCGGGCGGCTAACTTCTTGGGAGTACAAGATCCAGAGCCGACTGATGGCGAAAGGCACAGAGTGGGCGGGAGGACGCACAGATGGGCTTCCGCTGTATAAGAGAGAGGTCACGGAGGTCACGGGAGTGACCACCGGGCAATCTGGCCGCGCGCAGGCCGAGTTTAAGTGGAAGAGAGTGCCGACACCCCTCGGCGAAGCATTAGACCCCGAAGGCGCGACGTTCCAGAGCCTGCCTGCGCAGGTACAAAACGGAATCAAAAGATCAATCAGCCGATTCGGGAACGCTTTGCCTACGAGCTACAAAAAGCTCAACAACGGGCAAGCGGAGTTTCAACTCTACGATGACGGCTGGCGGCTGGAACATGTCAAACTCTGAGTAAGCAATTCAGGAGTCAGGCGTTCTGATTGCGACGTAGAGTGAGTTTATATTCATCGTGGCACGGCCTCCCAACTAGGAGCAACCATGCCCGGGTCGCCGCGATTGCGGGAGAGGAGTCGCGGCGGTTAATCTTTATAGAAAGACTACCCGTTAAAGCGACGCTCAGATGTTTCAGACCTTTTTTCTGGACTTGAACTCTTTAATGAAAGTACACGGGTCGTAACCTACAGCCTTCGCCATTTCAATAAATTCGACAAAATCCATCCGTCTCGCTCCGTGCTCACACTTTGATACATAGGCTTGGCGGCGATTCAACTTTTCAGCGACCAACTCCTGAGACGTTCCGGCTTTCTTCCGAAACTTCACCAGCAGCCTACAAAATCTGTCGTATTGTGCGTCGAAATCTTTTTCCATCAGGGCTTCGCAGCCTTCTCACAAGGTTAACAGGCTAAAGGGGATTATTCTATTGCGGAATATTCCGCAATAGAATAATATGCACATCCCCTAAATTTCATGTGTAGGATAAAGTGCAGCCGGTAAAACATCTTTTACCAAAGGCAAAACAAGTGTATTCGGCATGTGCCGTGGTGTCTATATGCTTCGCGTATTCCTCGACATCGAAACCCTTCCGCCGGAGCGGGGCGATCCGCTGCTTAAGGAACGAGACGCTCAGTTAGACGAGGAAGAGTACCGCCGTTTAGCCTTGGACGGCAGGTATGGAAGGCTTCTCTGCATCGGCCTCATAATCGAAGAGAACGGATTGATCACCCGCCGCGGAGTGCTCGGAAGGGACAGAGCCACGGGAAAGTTCCATCTTGACGAGACGAAGATGCTCCGCTCCTTTTGGAAGCTGATCGGTGGATTCGACCCGAGACGTGATTTGCTGGTCGGCTTCAACCTGCTCGATTTTGATCTGGATTTTCTCTGCACGCGTTCCGTCATCAGGCAGGTGAAACCGCCGTTCAACGTCTGCTTCGCGAGGTTCCGTTCTAGCCCTGTCTATGACGTGATGTGGGAATTCACCCACTGGAGGAAAAAGATTTCTCTCGATGAAGCGTCGAAAGTCCTCAGCTTGGAAAGCTCGAAGCAAAACGGGGTGAACGGCTCGAAGGTTTACGACCTATTCTTAGAAGGACGTCACGAGGAGATTGCCGACTACTGCCTAAAGGACGTTGAGCTAACGAGGGCTATTTTTCACCGCTTGAATTTTATTGAGGGGACTGCGGAAGACCCTCCGGGCGAGGCGCCGCCGAAATGACACGAATTCTGTCAACGGGGGTGGAACAGTGAGCGCGCTTGCGGTTATAGTACGGGCGCACTAGCAACTCCATCACCCGACGCACCGTCCGGGCATGGGTCAGTCCGCTGGCGGATTACCCGCCTGCCGACATCGCGGGGTTCTAAAGCTTCGCGCCCGCTCGACCGGCGGGTGCCCGCCGACCGCATGCGCGTGGACCGCCCCCGATTGAAAGGACGGATGGGACGTTGAACGAGGACGATTCAGCCAAACACCCTGCGACCGACCTTCGGGCGAAACTGGACGACGCGGAATTCATCGCTAGACTACAGTCCGGCGACGAAGACGCCTTGGACGAGTTGACCGCGTGGCTTTACTTGAAGCTGCCCGGCTTCATCACGTCCGGCTTCTGGCAGACCCCCAAGAACACTAATGTCCCGACCGAACACGTTCATACATTGGTCACCGACCTCCTTTTCCAGATTCGCACACGGCTGCACAGGTTCGAATACCGCGGGCCGCGCTCGTTCCTCAACTGGATGCGGGCAGTCATCCGTAACAAGGTCATTGACGAGTTGAGAAAGCGCGGCTTCCCGCCGAAGACAGTTGAATTCTCCGAGGAAGAACACAGCCTTACCAGCCTTTTCGAGTACACCACGGACGTTCTCCCCGACTACGAAGTAAACTCTCCGGTAGGCACCGTATCTAACGAGCAGGGTGCGGGTGATCTTGACTCGGCGGGACCTCGCTCGGACGAAGTAAAGCTTGCCTTGCTCGCCCTCATCTACCTCGACGACCGCTATAGGGACATTCTCGTATCTTTGTTGAAGGAACATAAGGATTATGAAACAATCGCGCGGGAAGAGTTGGCCCGCGAGTATCGGGGCGCACCGATGACTGAGGCAGCCCTCAAGAGAAGAATCGTCGCCCTCCGCCAACTCCGCAGTCGCGCGATGAAACGCTTCTCACAAATCATGGCTGATCTGAGAGCCGGTAAGCGGGTGAGGAAGAAAAGGACGAGATCTTCATGAGCATGAGCGAGGATGAGGTTTCTCGGCTTTTGAGCAGGGCCTTGCGCCTGAGAAAGCGTTCCCCTCTGACCGATGAGGAGGTCGAGGCGTTTTTCTCCGCGCCGGACTCCCCCCCGGAGGTGGTCGAGCGCCTGCGCGCCGGTTTCGTCGAGAAGGCTTTCCGTGAGAAGCACCCAGAGCCAGCGCGGTTTCAGGATAGGAGTATTCCCCTGTTCGGGATCTTGATAGCTGAAATGCGGAATGAAGCCCGTGTGACGCTCCGGGAAGCCTCCGCTGTTTTGAGCATAGCGCCCTCCACCTTCGGTCGTCTGGAGGGCGGCGAGCTTCTTCCGTGGCTCGTGGATGCGGACGAGGTCGCCCGGCTGCTCAAGCTCTACCGGCTGCACTTCGACGCGGCGGAAAGCTCGATCTCACGCGACCCAGAATCGTGGCTGCCCTTCAAGCCGCTGCCGCGCGTAGAGAGACGCGGCGATCTCACTTCGGCTTTTTTGGATGACCGACACGGCGGCAACCCCGAACCGAAACCCGAAGTCGTTAAGTGGCTAGCCGACCTCCGCAAGGCCCTTGAACGTCTCGACGCTAGCGACCTGCTGAATTAACTGCCCTCAATCTCTGCCCTACCTCCGCCAATCCGAAAACTGTCACGCCAATACGTTAATAGAAATTGAGGTGAAGTCTGTCTCTCGCCGAGGCATCTCTCGGAAGAGTAAGGAGACGGCACCGCCCAACTTCTTGAATCGCGCGGAGGAGACAATGAGTCGTAAATCTTTGAGACGGTCGAAAAGAGTAGGAGTCCCTCGCCAAGATTACGCGGAAAGTCGGACAAACAGCAAAAAACACCGCGCCGCCCGCGGACAATACGGAAGCCGGGCGGGCCAACCGACATTGCCGCGCGGTGCGAACGGCCATCACCGAAAGTCCTCAATACATTTAGACCACATAAGACTCGATATTACCCTCAGCGAGCAGGGTGACGGCAGGCCGCTGAGAAAGCCTTGGTTGTTAGCTGCCATTGACACGCACTCGCGCACCCTCCTCGGGTTAGCAATAACCGAAGAGGAACCCGACTATAAGGCCGTAGTAGAACGAATCTTTTCCTCTCTCATCTTACCGCCCGGTTGCGTCACTACCCCCGACGGCTAGTCTAGCGAGCTAGGTCTCCCCGAATTCGAAGAGTTACTGCGGACAAGCTAAGGCCGCGGAGTGCCGGGAGGTGTCGGTATGGGCAGGCGAAGAACTCGCGCTACGGAAGCGTCAATCGAGAGGTGGATCAAAGAGGGTAGGGGCGGCGGGGAAGGGGCCGAGTACAAGCCGTGGCTCCACGTGTGGGACGTGGCCTCTAAAGGGCGCTGTCACGAGATTCCGGGGTGGGGGCATGGGCGGGTACACCACCTGTTAAGTGACCTTGAAGCGTTCGTCTTCTTCATCTACGAGTGGGCCCGGAGGGTTATCGAGATCAAGGAGCAATTCCCCCTGTTCCCCCTCGAAGAGACCCTCGCAATCGCCGAAGAGATCGGCGTCGCCCACCCTACCGACCCGATCACGAAGCACCCGATGGTCATGTCCACTGACTTCGTTCTCAAGGTTCGGAGCGGCCTCGGCTTTGACTACTACGCTCGGCAGGTCAAGTACGCCTCCGCCCTCTGCAATTACCGAACTCTGGAGAAGCTAGAGATCGAGCGCCGCTACTGGCTCCGCCGAAGCGTTGACTACGGCCTCGTGACCGAACTCGACGTGCCAATGCCGCTCGTCCGCAACGTCAAATGGGTCCACCCCCGACTCGATCTTGCAAGACTCCAGCCGCTGACCGAAGCGGACGTGCGCGAGGTAGCCCACTTGTTGACCGAGACGGTGCTCACAGAGGACGCCCCCCTCAGAAAGCTCACGAGTGCCTGTGACTCCCACCTCGGGCTCACGCGCGGGGACAGCCTGAAGGTCGTCCGCCACCTGATCGCCATCCGCTACTGGCAAGTAGACATGAGCCAGCCCATCAAACAAGGCGAGAGGCTCGTCCTTCTCAACACGCCGGGTCAAGAACTGTACCGGGAGGAGAGGTTAATCGCGTGATGCTGAAGATAAACCAACTGCTGAAATGGGCCGACGAGCCGGAGGACAAGCCGGTTGTCGAGCGGGTGCTGTGGGTAGACCTCACCAAGACGGACGTGGTGACCATAGAAGTCACCTACCGCCTCGCCAAACCCATCTATCGGAAGCTCACGGACCTCACAGCCGCGATTGACGCCAAGCTCCTCCACGTGCTGGAGACTGACAAATACGCCCCGCGCTCTTTCAGCGAATCTGAACTTAAAAAAATGAACGAGAAATATAAGAAGGAGCGCGACAAGCGGTACAAAATCATCGAGCCTTTTACTCACGGCGAAAACTCGATCCAAATATTCGACCCACACAGACGTGCCGCGATGGTCGCTAAGAGGGCCGCCGAGACGGGTGTCAGCGAGATGAGCCTCTACAAGTACCTGCGCCGCTGGTGGCAGGCCGGGCAAATCCTCAACGCGCTCCTTCCTCTCTACACGAACGGCGGAAGGAGGTCGGACGGGAAGCCGAAGAAGATTGGTCAGAAGAAGAGGGGTCGCAAAAGCACTATCACTACGAACGACCCCGGGAAGGTCACGGGGGTGAATGTAGACGCCAACTGGCTAAAGATAATTATCGACGGCGGCGATAAATATTGGGTATACAGAGCCGCCCGAAACTGGCATAAGGCTTACCGTCAAACACTCCGTTTCGAGTGCCCCAAAGCTACCATCACCGTGAGCGGTAAGGAAAAAACTGTCCTGCTGAACCCCAACAAAGGAGAAGTATTCACCAAAGGGCAGTTCCGGTACCACTACTTGAAACATCTGCGCGAAAACGCTTCTAATTTAATGAGGGCAATTATTAGGGGCGTCGGGGAGAGGAAGTACAACCTGCGGCACCGCCCGCTCAAGGGTAACGCTAAGGATCAGGCCCTGTACCCCGGCGCCCTCTACCAGATCGACGCTACTCTCGCTGACGTAAACCTAATCAGCACGCTTAACCCCAACGACATAATTGGTCGCCCTTGGGTTTACGCGATTATCGATGCCTTCAGCCGGATGATCGTGGGCCTCGCCGTCAGGCTTGAAGGGGAGGGATGGCTAGGGCTGAGGCTTGCGCTCGAAAATGTCGTCACAGACAAGGTCGCTTTCTGCGCGAGGTACGGCTTCAACATCACTAAAGAGATATGGCCGACCTGTCACCTCGGTGACGAGATCACCGGGGATCGCGGTCCCCTCAGCGCCAAGCAGGCCGCTAACATACCGGAGGCGCTTCGGACGAGGGTCTCCCTCTGCGCGCCCTACCGCGCCGATTGGAAAGGGATTATCGAGCAGCTATTCAACCGCCTGAATGTCCTAGTCTTCCGTGGCCTGCCCGGTGCCGTCCCGGAAAGGCGCGAGCGGGGCGATAAAGACACTCGCCTCGACGCCGCATTGAACATCCACGATCTCACGGAAGCGATTATTGCCGCCGCGCTCTACTACAACACTAGACGCGAGATGAGTTGGTACCCGCTCGACCGCGACATGATCGCCGACGGCGTCAGGCCGATTCCCCTACACCTCTACTATTGGGGAATCGAAAACAGGGGCGGGACGCCTATCGAGCAGAACGCCGAAGACGTTAGGGTTGCCCTGCTGCCCGAGCGTAAAGCCTCAATCACCGAGTTGGGAATCGTCTGCGGGGCACAGGATCAAATTTACACGTGCGAGGCGCTGGAGAAAGAAGGTTGGGATTTTCTGGCCCGGGAATACGGTCGGGAACCTATCTACGTGGGCCACGATCCGAGAACGACCGACCTCATTTACTACCCGCCCGGCGGCGGCAGGCCCCGCGTCCCCTGCTCCCTCAAAGACCCCGAGTCGCCATATAGGGGCAAAGACTGGAGTGAGGTCGAGGAGCACGTCCGCCGCGAAAAGGTGCGCAAAGCGGAGTCTGCGCCCGATCAGCTTCAAGCACTCTCCGAGCTTGACGAAGACCTTGATCTAATCGCCGCTCGGGCCAAAAAGAATCGGCGGGAAGCCGCGCACAGCTTCCCGAATCGGAGTAAGACCGCACGGCGACGAGACATCCCGGCCAACCGTGACACCGAGAAGGAGGCCATGCGGCGGGCCGAGGCGGTCGAGATTCGCGCCGCGGCCGGTCTCCTCGCTGCGGCTAACGAGCAGTCAGAGGATGAGCCCGGAGACGTGCCTGTCCCCATCCCGCAGCCCGACAACGTCCGAGAATTACGCAGGAGAATGATGAAAAATGGCTAAGAAGATGGCTAAGGATAAGAAGCCGCAGCCACCGTTGCTATACACGAAGGGCTGGAAGGAAGAAAAGGCTGTTTACAAGGAACAGGTGATCCCCGAGTACGGGGGTCACCCGCTCATCGAGGCTCTCCCCCCTATCTGGTCGGAGGAAGAGGTGATTGAGCGCCTCTCTTACTTCCCCCGCTTCTCGGAAGCGGAGCGCGACCTGCCGTCGGAGATAAGGCTCCACATTATCGAAAACAGCAGAGAGTTGTTCGTCGTGCAGGGAATACACCTCGCCATCGAGGTCAAAATATCGAGGATGCTACGGCGCGGGCTCATCCGGCGTAACCCGTCCCAGTGGCATTACTGGACGGAACTCGACAGCCGGATCGCCGAGATCACCAGAAGCCTCGAAAAAGGGATGTTCTTGCAGACGAAAGCCCGCGGGTGCGCCGTCATCGGCATTGGAGGGGTCGGTAAGAGCACTGCGGTCGAGAATGTTTTTCTCCAATATCCGCAAGTGATCACCCACACCAAGTACCGCAACACAGACTTCATCTTCAACCACCTCGTCTGGCTCAAGCTCGACTGCCCGCAGGACGGCTCTGCGAGAAGCCTCTGCGTCAACTTCTTCCGCGCCGTGGACGAGATCCTCGGCACGGACTACGAGACGCGCTACGTGCGCGAGCGGTCTTCGGCCAGCACACTGCTCCCTCAGATGGCGCGCGTGGCCGCGCTTCATTGTATCGGAGTGCTGGCGATTGACGAGGTTCAGAACCTGAGCGAGGCTGCGAGCGGCGGCGCCTCGCAGCTAATCAACTTCCTCGTGCAGCTAGAAAATACAATCGGCGTGCCCGTAATTCTGATAGCCACTGACGAGGCGCAGCACATCTTCTGCGGCAAATTTCACCACGCCCGCCGGCTCAGCGAGCAGGGAGACGTTATCTGGAACCCGATGGAGGAGCGCGTCCGCAAGACGGAGTCGGAGATTGAGGAAGACCGCAAGGCGAATCCCAGCGGGACGGTCGAGTTGTGGAAGCCTGATCCCGTTTGGGAGGAGTTCGTGCGGGCGCTGTGGGATTATCAGTATGTCCGTAAGCCGACGCCGCTGAAAGACAATCTGCTGGAAGACGAGTTGAGTCGCACGCTACATAAATATTCGTTCGGAATTACGGCCCTCGCCTCGGCGATCTATATGCTGGCCCAAGAGCGCGCTATAAGGACTCGCCGCGAGACCATAACAAAACAGATAATCGAGTCTGTGGGTCAAGACAGCCTTGGTCTAATTCAGGAATTCACCGAGAGGCACAGGCTCAGAGGCACGCACAAAATTTTCAGGAGGGCCGCACAAGCGCGAAATACGGGCGGCTCTAACGCGGCCAAGTTGGCCGCGGATAACCGGCCCGCCGAGGTTGGCTCCTCATCGGGTAATGCCACTGAGCCACAGCCTGACAACAAAAAGGGCCGCCAAAATGCGCCTCCGGCTAGTCCGGGAAAGGGGCGCTCAAGGGCTCGAAAGCCGTCACCGGTTATTAAAGACGCTGAGGACATCCGCGGCCTCGAAGCCGCAATCTCAGCCGGGACGCCCACGCACGAAGCTTTCAAAAACGCTGGACACATCCGTGCCTCGAACGAATTCCTGAAGGGGGCCACCATGGAATGATCAACCATTTTCCCACGCCGCTCCCGGACGAGTTGTTCTACAGCATGTGCGCCCGATACGGCGACAGGGTTCGATACCCCGACATCGAAGCGGTCAACAATGAATTGTTCGGCGCCAAAGGGATGTCGGCGGGTGTTGATCTGCCGAGTCACCTCGGCCGCTTCGCTGAGTCGCTGCCGCCCCGCCACGAGTTGACCGTGCGGAGGATAATCGAGGAACACACGCTCTTCCCTTTCTACGGACCTTTTCTCCCGGTCAAGAGGTACGAGCGGGTGTGCGGGGACATGGAAGGGTCGGACGGTAGCGCAATTCACAAGTGCGCTGGCATCACGCCGAGCAACGTCCGGCTGCACAACTGGCTACGGTACTGCCCAGTTTGCGTCGCGGAAGACAGGCGCGCGCCTAACCGCTGTTGCTACTGGCACCGCCTCCACCAAGTTCCCGGAGTGGAGGTCTGCCCACGCCACGAGGTTTTCCTTGAGAACAGTTCCGTAAGGGCGCGTAACCGCGTCAACAACGCGCTGTACGTCTCAGCCGAATGTGCCATCCCACCGACAAACGCACGCCCGTTAGACCCGCGTGATGAAGTCCATCAAGGTCTGCTTGGCGTCGCGCGGGACGCTGTTTGGCTGCTGGATCAGCCCGGCCTGAATCCGGGTTACGACCTTCTGAACGTGCATTATCTGAAGATTCTGTCGAGGAAGGGGTTGGCAAACGGGAGCTACGTGTATCCCCGGGAGTTGCTGCGCACGATGAACGCGTACACGCCCCGCCCGCTACTCGAAACACTACAATGTGCGTTCAACCCCACGAAGCCGCACGCGTGGCCCGCCATAATCAACAAAAACATCCGGCAGGGCAAAACTCACCACCCGCTGCGCCACCTACTTTTGATCAGACTCGTCGGGCTCACTGCCGAATTATTTTTCACATCGCTGAGCGCCAGACCACGTGCGAGTGCTCTCGCGCCTGAAAGTGCTGGCGAGCGGTCGTGGCCGCGAATGGCGCGGATGAATTCGGTCGTTCAAGAAACGACTCCCCACGATCAGGTGAAGCGGTCGAGAGAGGTAGACGCCAAGTTGCTGGAGGCTAAGCGGGGCGAATGGCTCGAAGCCATTAGGAAGAACCCGGACGCTAATAGGACTCGCCTACAGAGGGAGATAGCCCCACGTGTTTATGCGTGGCTGCTATACCACGATAACGATTGGCTTAAGGCCAGCATGCCGCCCCCATTCAAGCGCACGAAGTCCGCCCGCGAAATCGTTGACTGGAACAGTCGCGATTCGAGTCTTGAAAAAGAAGTTCGCGAGGCTGCCGGGAGACTCAAGCAGGCAGAGGGGAAGCCAGTGCAGGTCACAGTCACGGCCATCGCCCGGGACATCAACAGGAAAGAACTTTTACAGAAGAAAAATCACCTCTCCAAGCTCCCCCTCACACAACAGGCCCTTGAGGATGTAGCCGAACCCCGAACCGGATTTGCCCTCAGACGACTGAGGTGGGCGGCAGGTTGTTTTCGAAGCGAAGGGTTAGCGCCCGCGAAATCTACGCTAGCTCTAAGGACGTGCGTCGGTTATGAGATTTGGAGCGACGAAGGCATGGCCGCCGCCTTAGACGCCGAGTGGCGCTACCTACATGAGTTGCCGGATCTTACTAACTCGACCCGTAAGCGCACCGGCGAGAAGGTGGCATGATCGGCCATTTACCCACGCCCAACCCCGACGAACTGCTGTACAGCATCTGTGCCCGCTATGCCTCGCGTGTGAGGTATCCGAGTAAGAAATCAGTCCTACTAGACTTGTTCGGCACCCATAACGTCGTCGCCTCCGCTGGATTGCCTTGTCGACTCGACCTTCTCGGCGAGGCTCTTCCTCCCGGCAGTGAATTCACGGTCAAGCGGCTGATTGACGAACACACGTTACTGCCCTATTACGCGCCCTTCGTCCCCGCCGAGCGCGAAGCCCGGCTCCGCCGGGACATGAAGGAGTCTGGCGGCACCAGAGTTTACATGCGTTCGGGCGTTATGGCTGGCAAGGTGCCGCTGCCCGAGTGGTTCCGCTTCTGCCCCTCGTGTAAAGCCAAAGACGAAAAACTGCACCGCGAAACTTATTGGCGACGGCTGCACCAACTACCGGGGGTGCTCGTCTGTCACTCGCACAAGGTCTTTCTGGAGCGGAGTAGCGCACGAATCAAGTATGCGAGGAATCAAGCCGACTTCTTCACAGCCACACAATCGACCCCACGGCTACCAGCACGACCGCTGAACCATGCCTCTTCTGAAGACAGATTACTGTTGGAACTCGCCCGTAGCTCATCTTGGCTACTTTCCGCCGGCCAATCAGCGGCGACTCTAACGAGTTTACGAAACCGCTACCTTCGACTCATGATCGCGCAGGGGCTCGCAACCTATAGCGGCTGCGTCCATGCCGACGAGCTCCTCAGCCGATTTCGCAGGCATTACCCGGCCAGTCTCCTGAAGACCTTATGCTGCGAATTGATTGGCAGGGACGAGCGGAAACACAACTGGCTGTTACGCCTCGTGCGCGACCCGAAGCACGCGCAACCGCCGCTACACCATTTACTCTTAATCAATTTTCTTGGCTCAACGGTGGAAGGGTTTTTCTCGCTGCCGGAGGATCTAAGCTACTTCGGCGAGTCGCCGTGGCCCTGCCTGAATCCTGCATCCGAACACCGCGGTGAGGGAAAGATTGCAGGCTACAAGATTTCGTATCGGGGGAAGAATCACAGGCCGGTAGGTACTTTTTCCTGCGAGTGCGGATTCGTTTACGCGCGAACCGGCCCGGACGAGACACCGGAAGATCGCCATCGGATCAGTAAGATGAAAGCTTTCGGCCCCGTGTGGGAAGCTGCCCTCCGACGTCTTTGGTCCGACCCTGCCTTCTGCGCCAGCGCCATCGCGGCCCGACTAGAAGTCGATCCGTTGACCGTGCGCCGCCACGCCGAACGATTACAACTCTCCCTTTCAGGATCGAGAAGGACGGTAACGTCACTAAGTCACTCGTTGCAGCTTAAGGCGGTTAACCCTGTGGTCGAACATGAGCGAAAGCGTCAAAAGCATAGGGCGCTGTGGCTCAACGCGATGAAGAAAAGCCCAAAGTCGATCATGAAAGTCCTTCGCGGCAATCTTCCACATACCTACGCGTGGCTCATTCAAAACGACGCGGCGTGGCTCAGGTCACATAGACCTCTCCTTTCCAAACTGGCGCGGGCAACCGCCTCCGTTGATTGGGGGAGGAGGGACTCTAAACTCGCCCTCGCGGTAAGGGAGTCAGCCAGCCGACTTAAGGCGGTACCGGGAAGGCCGATCCGCGTAACCAAAACTGCCATCGGCAGAGACCTCGGTCAGATTACTCTCTTGCAACAAAAGATTTATAAGCTTCCCTTAACAGCTCAAGCCATAGCCGACGTTATCGAATCTAATGAAGATTTTGCCGTGCGAAGGGTCTGGCAGGCTGCAAATTGCTATCTGCGAGAGAGTACGCAGCCACGCCAGTGGCAGTTGCTTATTAGAGCTAACGTGTACCGCCTAAGAGCGTCTAAAGCAGTGCGGAGAGCCGTCGAAGACGGTATACGCATGATTGAGTCTAAGTTGTCGCTAGAGCGGATGCTGCGCGTGGGCAGTTAACCGAAATGTTGACATCCGCACTCGGCGCAGATATTTTGCTATCAGGCGATGTTGTCTGCTTCTGCTAACCATAGCTTTCCAAGGAAAGCCTCACTAATTGCGTACATAAATTATCTACACTTGTTATGAGCACTACCGAAAACGACGAGTTTTATTTCGAGGACGATAGTGAGTACGACGGCTATCCCGGTTGTAGCCCCTCATCCTCTCCCATCCTTGATCCGCTAATTCTTCTCAATCCTGATAGGTTGCGCGATTTCCAGTATGAAGGAAGTTGGCAAAATTACGACTCATTACAAGTGGTAGCACAATCTCTAGGCGAACCGCCCGGCAAAGCGTTCATTAACAATAAGCGTGTTCCCATTAACAAAAGAACAAACCTTTATGAATACATGGAGGGTCTTTCAGAGTTGCCAGCAGCGCGAGATGGACGCCTAGACTTCCTAAACAGTCAGTGTCCGTATTGCAGTACAGCACTGATAGTCTGTCAGTCAGCAGATGGCGAAAGTAAATGGGACGACGAAGATAATTATATTGAAGAGATGGATGAATTCGCCAAAGTCTATTCCCTCGAATACTGTGATAACTGTCGATACTGGAGATGGCATGACATCGACGTTTTCACCTCATTCGCAGGAGTTGAGCATACATACAAGGGCTATCTGTCTAAAATCAAGGAATTTGACAGTCGCCTCCCGGAGGGTTTCGCACAAGAATTCGCGAGATGGATCAGGGCCGATGAACGGCGCTGGCATACCATGAACACCAAAAGTCTTGAGCATTTAGTCGCTGACATTTTCCGTTCCACGCACCATCCGGCGGAGGTATTTCACGTAGGACAGCCTGACGACGGCGGTGTAGACGTAGTATTCGTTGAGAGCGAAAACAAGAAATGGTTAATTCAAGTTAAAAGAAGAGAAAAGGCCACGCGCGGGGAGTCAGTAGGTACACTTCGTAATCTTGTAGGAACGATGGTCGATAAAGATTCCTTATACGGGATAATTGTCTCAACAGCGGATCATTTTACCTATAGAGCATACGAATATATGCGGCGGCAACGCGAGAAGGGCTTTTTTATTGAGTTAATAGATAAAGGAAAACTAAATAGAATGCTGGACTCAGTATTACCTAGCAGACCATGGCTCAACGTTTTAGAGAAAGAGTATCCGGACATTGCTCGGGAATTCGATAAAGCAATACCGAAACACATAGAAGATAATCAGGTTCAGCTTAGATTATTCTAGGTAGCCCACCATTACATCAGGGACATCAAAATGAGAGTATGGAAATAGCTTGATTTGGGGGAACTAACGATGCACAGCGAAGATGATCGCGAGGGCTACGAAGAAGATCATACAGACCGCGACGATTACCCGGAAGAAGTTTGGGAGCAAATGCAATTAGAGAAGTGGGAAACGGAGCACGGCAATGATAAAGGCTACCCCGACGACGTGCCGGATCCGGAGTTTACCGAGAAGGAACGATTAGGAAACCCAATCCGTGATCTTGAGGAACTGAAGTCAGGGCAGGATAGTTCGCAAGTTGAGCGAGGCACAGAGGAACCAGTTGAGCCTTTCTAATCATTGTGGCGGGTTTACCTTAAGGAGTAAGAGGAATGGAACAGGTTGTAGAAGTGTATCAGCTAATGCCGGACAACATAATCCGCATTCACACTGGTGAAACCGGTAAGAAAATAGAGGTGCTCGCTGATTATAAAAAGGAAAAGCATTTTTCGGCGCGCCTGACCTTTTCTGAAGCTAACTGGTTGGCTTCAGAATTAAACTCACCGCACGGCATAAATTGGAAGCGCCTTGAGAATCAGCAGGTTCTTCGCATCATCAGGAGGAATGAATTTCGACAGATCGTGTTGTCCGACATAATAGACGGTCAGGAGATCTCTGCTGCGCCGATTGGCGTCATACTAGACGAAGTTCTTGACAGAGTAATCGGTGCGCTAAAAACCATTTAACTTTGACTATGATTCACACCAATTCGCCTCGCGGAAGTGATGAAGTAAAGGTCAAAGCGGTTTGTTCATAGGTTCATAGCATAAACGGTTATTCGAGGAGTAAGAATAATGAATCAGACTTCTGCTAGTGGCGCTCAAGCAAGTGAATGGGGCCATCGATGCGCCCGAGCATTGGCGACTCTCCTTGGAGCCTCAGCCCCTCAAGGTAACAGTAACGAATGTGACTTGAACGGGCAGAGGGTTGTCATTAAATGTGCTCACGTCAATACTGACAGCGTCGGCGTAACCTACCTTATGCTTGAACGTCTCGACGCAGTCATCGGGGCGTTTGAAGTGGACGGAGGGGAGTATGAAATTTGGAGACTTCCTTCCGAAATACACCGTGCGGAAATGACAGGAACTAGAAGTCAAGGTCCCTCCGCCGGCAAGGTTGGGATTGTCAAAAGGAGAGTCTTTCAAACATACGGCACTTCTCTCGGTAAGCACACTATTAGTGGGAGCTAGAATCGCCCCTCAGATTTTATCATCCTCATTCTTGTTGAGAATTAGAGAGGAAGGCTTAAGTGTCCAAGTGGTACACGGTTTCATGCGAGGATTGCTACGCGGAAATCAACGTGCATGAAGACTGGAGCAATCCACCAAGCATTTGCAAGTCGTGCAAAGATGATCGCGCTGCTAAGTGGTACGAAATCTATTGCGCAGACTGTGGAACGACCATCAAAGCTCACCGTGATTGGGACAACCCGCCAAAGATTTGTAAAAGCTGTAAGTCTGCTCGTGATGCTAAGTGGTATGAGAAGTCCTGTGAAGACTGCGGCACCTCGATGCGAATTTGCGTAGACTGGGATAAGCCACCGCGCGTCTGCAAAAGTTGTAAGGATAGACGTGAGGCCAAGTGGTATGAGAAGTCGTGTGAGCATTGCGGTAGGAGTATCCGCGCTCACCGTGATTGGGACTCTCCTCCCAAATACTGCGACTCCTGCAAGCAGTCTTTTGCCCCGGCAGATGCCTCTTGTTCTCATTGCGGAAAGAGTTTCACTATTCCCACGGGCACTCAAATTAAATGTAAAGAAAATGGGTGGGATCTACCCAAGCGTTGCGAAGAGTGCCGTGAGATGTTTCGTCATAAGCCGTTCAAGACAGTCAGAGAAGCCGACTGGTTAGGTAACGCGGTCTTTCGGACTTATAACAGCATAGGGCAACTGATCGGTGAATCTCGTGACGAGGTAGGATTCTGGGGTGACGAACGGCGTCGTCATCGCAGCAACACGGGTCAGACAACCGGAATTACCCGCGAGAAGACTGATTGGCGGGGTAATGAATATCGAGAGACGAGGGGGACAGATGGTCGGGTAAAATCCACATCGCGTGAGAAGATAGATTGGCGGGGTAACAAGTATACAGAGAGCACGGGTGGCACTTCAGACACAAAGCATAAAACGCGAACAGACACTACGTGGACGGGTAAGAAATATAGGAAGACAGAATGACTCAGAGCGCGGAAAAGTTACTGAGATGTAGCTGACTAGCCAAGATAAGGAGAAATCCCAATGAGAGACCCCTTCCACCGATAAGGCTGGGGTTACCCCCAAAAAGAGTTTTTCAAACATACGGAACTTCCTTTGGAAAGATTGCTAGCTGATGGCACTACTGTTCTCTACATTCTCGCGGCAGATGTTAGTTTTTTTTGCTTGGATACAACTGAATCGCCTAAAGACCCGATTTTAGCTCCGTTCTAACATTTTCACTTGAGGAGAGTTCTATCATTGCCGGTTTCAGCTAGAAGGCGAAAACTTTTGGCAGTTATGTTCACCGACATGAAGGGCTTCAGTGATTTAGCTGCCCTTGATGAAGACGCCGCATTAGAGATTCTTCGTCATCACAATGCAATCATGAAACCCCTAGTTTCTACTTATCGCGGAACTATTCTCAAGACAATTGGGGACGCGATAATGGGGAAATTCTCTGCGGCTTCAGACGCCCTTGATTGCGCCCTAGAAATGCAACTGAAGCTCAAGCGTTGGAACATAGGCCGCCATCGTTCTAAACAACTGCATGTGCGCATAGGTGTACACGTGGGTGATGTAGTCGTTGTTCGAAACGATATTCTTGGTGTAGTGACAAATCTTGCTAAACGGTTAGAAACAGTCGCGCCAGTTGGTCATGTTTGTTGCACAGATGCAGCACGATTGATGGTTCTCCACTTGCCACGCTATAACTTCCTTCGTGTTGGAAGTTGGAAGCCCAAAGGTTCAAGCAGGGAAATTGATTTTTATTCGGTAGCTCTTCGTAATGAGCACCGGTGAAGCTAATAAGATGAAAGAAAAACATTCAATCGAGTGGGAGATGGGGACAGTTGTCTTTATTGATGTTGTCAGCTCTACTAGTTTGGTTGCATCAGAACCCGATATGGAAACACTTCTCTTCTCTATGGAGATGGCAGCAAAATCAGCAAAGGCAAAGGGTGGTAATGTTATTAAGATATTAGGTGATAGGCTTATATCAATATTTTCGACGCCCGCTCAAGCATTAGATTTTGCAGTCGGGATTCATGATAAGTTTAGAGATTTCAAAATAAAATTCAACCAACTACGTAATAATAGACTGAGGGTTGGCGTCGCTACGGGGGAGTTGGCGGTTGTAGAATCAGATGTTTTTGGCTCTGCAATAAATATTGCTTCACGGCTCGTGCAAAGGGCCGAAGTTGGTCAGACTTTGTGTGATGAGGCTACGGCTACTTTAGCCGGAAAATCAGGTGAAATTCAAAAAACTTTAGAGGGGAGATGGACTCTAAAGGGTTTCTCTGGCCGACTACAAATATATTCTCTCTCCTCAAGCATTGGTTCAAATGAGACTCATATCGAGATTCTTAAACAGGGGGTTGCTAGCTGGAACCATTGGAGAGAAAAGAATTTTACTGTAGAACCAAATCTCACTGGCGCAGACCTTAGTGGGTTTATGCTTGTTGGCGCGGATCTTCGGAAAACAACTCTTGCCAAGGCAAGCCTTAGCGAGGCAAATCTCGGCGAGGTAAATCTCTCTAGAGCAAATCTTACTGGAGCGAATCTCTCTAAGTCGAATCTCGTTGATGCAATTTTTACTGGTGCGGTACTTCGTAATGCTGACCTCAGCGAGGCCGTAATCGGACGAACCACATTTAGCAATAATGATCTTAGTACAGTAAAAGGATTAAAAACTGTAAGACATATTGGCCCCTCGAATATAAGCATTGATAGCTTGTATAAATCGGGCGGCAAGATTCCAGATGCTTTCCTAATTGGATGTGGCTTGCCGGACAGCATTATTTCTAACCTCCCCGCACTTATTAGCTCTCAACAACCTATCCAGTTCTATTCTTGCTTCATTAGCTACAGTCATAAAGATGAGGAATTTGCTCGGCACCTATATGCTCGTTTACGGGATGCACACATCCGTGTATGGTTCGCACCTGAAGAAATTAGAGGGGGAGAAAAGCTGTATGAACAGATAGATCGTGCAATCCAAATACACGATAGGCTTTTGGTTATCCTTTCGAATAGTAGCCTGCAAAGTAAATGGATGTTTGATGAGATTCGCAGAGCCCGTCAAGTTGAAATCAAGCAGAAGCAGCGTAAGGTTTTCCCAATCAGGCTAGTTGATATGGATACTATCCTTGAGTGGGAGTGCTTTGATCCTGACAGTGGCAAAGATTTAGCTGTTGAAATACGTGAGTATTTCATACCGGACTTTTCTAATTGGAAAGATCCTGAAGCCTTCGAAGCGGCTTTTGATAGATTGTTCAAGAGCCTAAAGGCCGCAGAAACGACTGATTAACCTAACCCTATAGACTATCTATAACAGGACAGTTAAAGGCGGGGCGTTATTGAAGTAGTGCAGAGGCATTGGTGTTATTTCAATCCTCTAAAACTGTTGACATGAATTTTAAGCATTACTATTGTGCCTGCGTCTCTCTATTGCTGCTTCTCATTATAGGAATTTTAATGTTGCCCTAATAAAGAGTACGGAGGCCCTCAGCAATACATCTAAATTTTGGTCTGCGCCATAACCTTCTAAGAGTCTGCTGCCGGGAAGAGTTCGTCTGAATTAAAGGCTAGATGTGAAATTCCGCCGTGTGAAGGAGCGATGAAATGTCAGAACAACCAGAGAGGATATACGAGACCCTCCTTTCTAAATACATTGCCGTATGGCTTTGGTCAATCCTCTTTAGTGCTATATCCGGTGTTGTGTTCACATTCATTGCATATAGACCCTTTGAGGGCAGGTGGCGAGCAGCCGCTCTATTGTCGGCGCTACTTATAGGAATTGGGTTACTCGCGAGTTTGGCCTCTTTGCTAGCACTTTATCGCGGCCTTGTTTATTTCCTAATACCTCAATTCTTACTTGGCAAAGAGGCCGATCCAGAGAGGTTCGCCTATTCTCTCAACCGTGCATTGTTAATGCTAATTGTCGCAGCATTAGCACGTATAACCATGATCCTTATTGATTCCCTATTATCAGCTTTTTGAGTATTCTTTCAATTAACCATTGCCAATGTATTCCACAACTAGAATAACTCTTAAGCGCAGAGTTATGCTTATCGCTATTATTTGCGCCATAGGCAGTTTTTCTTCTTGTGTAAAACAAACGCCCACGTCAGATTTTAACCCTGCCCCCTATAGAGATAGTCCTAGTGCGGTAACCCTCTGCTTTGACCTACGCAATGATGATCATCCCATTGCTGGGCTAGTTCTGAAGGTAAATCAAGTTGCGAATTTAGAGTCGCATGCAGTTGCCCTCCCTTTTGAATCGGCTCATGTTTCAATGAACAGGGAGATATATTCAACATGGGGTAGCTATGAAGACATGACACTAATTAACTACCACACGTCACCATCCACTAGTGGTACTTACAGCATAGGAATAGTGCCAATAGTCGGTTTAGCACCACCGGAGCAATGGTCAGAGGACCCATATGAATTAGAAGGTGCTTCTGTTTATTTCATAAAGACCAGTAGTCTGGTCCGTCACTTTATCTTCAGGTATCCAGATGCCGATCCTAAGAGGAGGCAATGGCTACAAGATATAGCAGGATTAGCTAATACCAATGTAGAGTCAGTAGGAATAGTCCTTCCTCCAAATATTGAGGGGAGGGCTATAAGGAGGACAAACCGGACATCAGTGCCTGATCCGGTGCTGGAAGCGGGAATAACAAAATTCTACCCGACAAGCAAACAGGCAGCACAAGTAGATGCAATTCATATTAAATACGAATTGCCTCCAAACAAAAATCAGCAGTTGATCATAGAACAGACTATTAAGTTGGTCATTGCTCTAATACCCCCGATACTACAGTTTCTCGTAATCCGTCTACGTAGGCCAGAGCAAAAGAAACGTGCTAAACGCTTAATCTGGATTATTGCCAGCGTGCAGGTAATCTTACTTGTCGGACTTCTATACATGGCGTATTCATCTTGGCAAGAATCAACTGGTAAGGCTTTGGGAGATTTAACAGCAGCAATTATTTCTGGACTCTTTACAGCTTACAATCTGTGGGACGAGAAGAAAGATTCGAGCACCTCATAAAGAGGTAGGGGAGCTGTGTCTTCAGCACCAATGCGTTCTTGGATGTGCCATTACTACACTTTTCCAGTTGAGTGCTTGCTATGTTAAACGTTTGCACTGAAACTACATAGTTAGGCAAGAACATTATTTTCCGATAGATTTTTCGGCTGGTGATCAGCAATTGCTTTAGGCAAGAACATTAACTCAAAATAACGAGCTAATTCGTTCCTCAAATAAAAGACTTACGGTGATTTTGGGAAAGAACATTATTTTCCATAAACAGGTTGTGTTTACAACAAATAAAGTTGTTCCCTAAACAATTAAGTCCTTCCCTAAACAATAAAGTTGTTCCCTAAAGCGCCTTTCTGGCATTAAGGGGACAACTATCTTTTGGAGACGGGTCTGTTGTAGCAGTGTAATTAAGTTGCGTACTGTGTAATAGAGTTACGTACTACGTAGTAAAGTTGCGTACTGCGTTTTACATGTTTACTCAGCTCGCGTTTAACACTGTCGCCCTGACCTGTTAATACTGAATCTTTTTGAGGAGCTGTTTACAACAAATAAAATCCTTCCTTAAATGCTAGGCTGGCCATTAGAGGGTGTCTGAAAAGCCGAATTTCGTAAGCTTTGCGGATGAATCGCAAAGCTTATAACAGTGATTTAACTGATGCTGAGTGGGCGCTGCTCGCCCCCTTCCTACTGCCTGCTCAATCTGGTGGGCGGCCTCGCACCACCGAGATGCGCGAGGTCGTCAACGCGATCTTTTACATCCTGCGAGGCGGCTGTGCGTGGCGACTGTTGCCGCACGAGTTCCTGAAGTGGCAGACCGTTTATCACTATCAGCGCGCATGGCGCAGGGCGGGACTATGGGAACAGATTCACTCAGTCCTGCGTGATCGGCTGCGAGTGCTGGCCGGACGTGAAGCTCAGCCGAGTGCCTGTATTATCGACAGCAAATCGGTGAAACCTACCGAGAGAAGCGGCGTCCATGGTTATGACGGCGCGAAGAAAGTAGGCGGTCACATCAGACACCCTCTAAATGCCAATTCACTTACTGGAAAACAACCTTCATAGACTATACAATTCAGTTCTCCCGAAAACTCACATACCGGAGGCATAGTTATGTTCGGAACACCTGCCCCTTTCGCCGAAGCTTTCCCTACAGTCGAAGAGATAACGGTAGAGTACAAGGAAAATGGATATATGCTACGTCCGTTTCAAAAACGGTCGGGCACCTATACTAAGGAAACCTTAGTCCCTAAGATGGAATGCAATAACATTTCTTGCCAACAAGGCGGATTTTCGATTCAATCCGTTATTAGGAACATGGTCATTAATGAAGAAACTACGCTTGAGACCGCGGTAGTTTGTAGAGGGCACGAAGGCTCACCTAAAGGGCGAAGACGAGGCCGCGACTGCATGAATCATCTTGAGCTGAATATTTCAATTAAGTATAAAGAGACCACCCCTTAAAGGGAACCCTTTCTTTGCTCTGCCTGGAAAAGTCATCGCGCTTTGTCACACCCAGAATCCTGTTTAATCTTGGTGTGCTTGAACAGAATCTACGCTACTTAACTCTTAAGACATTGAAAAGGGAATGAATAACAGGCCTTACCTCACTACTCATTAGATCAAATCCCATTTCCGGAGAATCCATCTTATTTTGATACTCTGCTTCCCCTAAACACCACTCCCTTAATTGGCGGCGTTGTTCACAAAGTTGCGGCCATCACACCTAGCACGATCCGCCCACCCGACTATCTAAGATTCTGTCCCCTCTGTGTAGAAGATGACCGACAAGAATTTCAAGAGTGTTACTGGCACCGGCTCCATCAAGTACCCGGCGTTCTCGCTTGCCCTAAACATAAGACTCTTCTTGAAGAAAGTGATGTGCGGGCACGCAACAGGATCATGTCATACACATATGTCTCAGCTGAACAAGCTAACCTACACAGTGATATCAGGTGGTTAGACCTGATGGACACTTTCCAGCAGGGTCTCATGTTTATCTCACAGAGCGCCGAGTGGCTTCTTAATCAGCCCAGCTTGGTTCCTGGATACGACACCCTCCACGGGCATTACATGTCGGAGCTTACAGCGGCGGGTCTGGCATATCAGGGCAAGTTCGTTCACTCTTCCAGATTGGCTGAAGCAATCAGGCATGTGTATCCAGACTCCCTCTTAGCTGCCATCCAATGTGACTTCGATGAAGACAAGGAATACAGCTGGCCTTTCAGGTTGATAAAAGAGCTCAAACTCAGAAAAGCCAATCACCCTCTCCGGCATTTACTCCTGATAGGACTACTCGGCCACACAACCAAGTCATTTTTCAGAATCCAAGACGCAAGCGATGGAAAAGGAGATCTCATCGTTCCCATGCTGGCTTCCACATATAAACCCTCGCAACATCGGAACGTTCGGAAGGCCGTACTTGATCAGAACTCCTCGACTAACACCGCCGCCAACATATCGCGTAAGCCGGAGGCAGCCCAACTGAGCAAGCGGCTCTTCGGCACAGGACCGTGGCCGTGCCTGAACGTCACCTGTCATCTTTATCGACAGCCGGTCATAAAAAACTGTCACGTTGCCAAGCACTGGGAAAAAAGAACTTTTGACGTTGGGGTCTTCAGTTGCGTGTGTGGTTTTACTTACAGAAGGAACGGGCGGGACAAATCCTCGGCAGATCAGTTCAGATTCGACTCCGTCAAGGAATACGGAGGAATCTGGAAAGAGCGATTTTGTTCTCTCTGGGGCGATCTAACACTCAGCATTCATAAGATGGGACATTTGCTTGGTGTCGCACACAACACAGTCAAACTTCAGGCCGTCTTGCTAGGACTTGAATTTCCTCGTAAGGGGCCGGGCAGCAAAATAGCTCAAGCCGAAATAGGAAGGGAGTGGCGTAATCCCCCCCGCAAACGTATTAAACGCTCTCCGGCTGCGAAGCCAACGCCAAGAGATCGCTATAGGAGAGAATTGCTCAGGGTTATCAAGAAGAATCCCTCTGCAACTCGTAGCAGATTAGACAAGCACCTAGCTTCTCAACCTTACCGTTGGCTATACAAACATGACAGAGAATGGCTGGAGGCTCACCAACCTCCACCCTTTAAAAGGACAGAGTCTAGCCGGAAGGTGGATTGGGCCACTCGTGACGCACAGCTGGCGAAAGAGGTGCGCCTTGCAGCTAAACAAATAAGAAGCACTGAGGGTCGCCCGGTGAGGATGACGGTAAGCGTAATCGGCCGACATTTGGATAAATATGCCTTGCTCACTCATAAGAAGCTCACTGGCAAAATGCCCCTTACTGTTCAGGCCCTGTCAGAACTTGTGGAGACATACATGGTTTTTACGATTCGCTCTATTCGATGGGCGGCTAGATGTTATCTACGTGAAGGCACAATCCCGACCCTCACTGCATTATCGAGGCGGGCCGGCATGACGACGACGACTACGCATAAGCCTGAAATCAGGGCGGTCATAAATGAGGAATTAGAGTCGCTACGTAATACCAGCGATGTCTCTGGAATCAAGGCGGCTTAATCAGCAAAGGTGCCGTAATGGGTTTCGGACATTTTCCAACACCTTATGCGGACGAACTGCTCTACAGCTTATGTGCGAGGTATAGCACCCGCGTCAGTTATTCGAGTGCCAAGTCAGTCATCCAAGAGCTGTTCGGAACAACCAGCGGTGCCGCGACGATTGACCTTCCTAATAATCTCTGTCATCTCTCAGCCGCCCTGCCCGCCGGCTCGTCCCTGACGACGGAGCGTCTTATCAATCGGCATACGATACTTCCCTTCTTTAGCCCATTTCTACCGTGCGAGCGAGTCATGCAGCTCGAAGGTGACATGCGAAGCGGCCGCGGCCAAGCAGGGTATATGCGCTCAGGCATAATGGCCAGCCGCATCCCGACACCCACTCACCTGAGATTCTGTCCTGTATGTACACAGGAGGATGAGAAACGAATTAAAGAGACTTACTGGCGTCGCACTCATCAAGTGTCGGGGGTGGAGGTTTGCCCGGCTCACGAAGTATTTCTCGAAGAGAGTGATATTAGCCGTTGCGCCAGCAGGCAAAACATACAATTCATCACAGCAGACGACGCTGCGCAAGCACTGACCCTGCGGCGTCTGGATTTATCGGATCGCGCCCACCAAGTGTTGTTGCAGATTGCGTGTGACGTAGCATGGCTGCTAAAGCATCCGATTTTGGGCTCAGACCTCCACGCGCTGCATAATCGTTATCTAAAACTGTTAATTAACAGGGGATTTGCTACTTACACCGGCAGCATTCACGTCAATGCACTGCTCGATGAGTTTACAAGGCATTACTCCTCCGGCCTGCTAAAACTGCTTCACTGCGAATTTACAGGCTCCGTCCATACGAAGACCAACTGGCTGCTGCGGTTAGCTCGCCCTCCAAAGCACGCTCAGCACCCGCTCTATCACCTCCTGCTCATGCAGTTTCTCGGTTGTACTGCCGCAGAATTCTTCAGTCTGTCCTCCTCACTCAGCTTTTTCGGGGAGGGGCCGTGGCCGTGCCTCAACCCCGTCGCTGAGCACTACAGGAAGGCTGTTATCCAAAAATGCAGCCTCTCCCCCAGGTTGAGAGACAAACGCCCAGTCGGCACGTTCAGCTGCGAATGCGGATACTCTTACGCCCGCTCAGGCCCCGACTCCTCGCCAGAGGATGGGTTCCGCGTGGGCAGGATGATCTCGTTCGGGCAGGTCTGGGAGGCCAAGCTGAAAGGGTTGTGGAAAGATTCTTCATTGAGTCTGAGTGAAGTGGGAAGGCGGCTCGGGGTAGATCCGCTGACGGTACGCAGGCACGCCGCACGGCTAAGGCTGCTGTCCTCCCGCCCCTACAGGAAGTCCAAGCCGCTCAATTGTGCTGTCCGGCTTAAAGGAACTCGCGTCTCAATGGAGCAGGCGGAGAAACAACGTGCCAGTCGCGCGAGGTGGCTCTCCGCAATGCGGCAGTCACCGAAGATCACGTTGAAAGCCCTACGACGTAAGTACCCACGAGAGTACGCGTGGCTGCACCAGAATGACCCCGAGTGGCTGAAGAAACACCGCCCCCATTCCGGGAGGCGCGCACGCTCCACGTCCAGCGTCGATTGGAAGAAGCGTGATGCTGAGTATGCCGTCACGGTCAAGGCCGCAGCTGTACGCCTTAAGAATAATCCTGATCGCCCGGTACAGGTGACGAAGACAGCCATCGGGAGAGCCGTCGGCGCAGTCACACTCTTACGTCAGAAGCTGCATAAGATGCCGCTGACTGACCAAGTCCTTGCCAAAGTGGTTGAGACGCGCGTGGAGTATGCCATCCGCCGCATCCGGTGGGCCGCTGAATGTTTTACCCGTGACCACATCATAGCCCGCCCGTGGCAGCTAGTCTTGCGAGCCAATGTTTACAGTCTCAAGGATTTGCCTGAGGTCAAAAGCGCGGTCGGAGCTGCTGTGACATTGATTGAGTCTAACTTGTCGCTTGAGCGAAAGCTGACGGCATAGCCCTGCAACGCTCGTTATTAATCGAACGGGAGCAAAAATGTGAAAACCGGATTTCACTTCGACGCTGATCATGAGAGCCTTGGCCGATTCTACGGTGGTACCATTGAGGAGGAGGCCTTCAAAGCTCTGGCTCAACTGAGCGAGCTCGGCCTCTCGACCAAGATGTACGTGGGCGACCTACGTCTGAACTCACTGGCCATGGAGTGGAAGGAAACCGAGGCGGGCAAAGAAAGCACATTAGCCGAGCACAAGTATCTAGATGTCTTTGTAGACTGGCTCGCACCGGCGAGCGTGGGATGGGCGAGATTCCCCCTCGAAAGTATTGGGCGGTGCTTCCATAGAAATATCTATGTCATTTATCTCGACGGTATTAGCACACAAACAGCAGACCGCCTCAACCGGAGGCTTGAGACTCTTCCATACTATCTAGGAGCTTTAGAGGTGGACGAAAGATTCCCCACGCACCGTGTGCTCTACCGTGGTTCGCTTATCCCGCTCTGCCGGATCGACGAGGCAACGGTCAGTATATTCTACGAAGGTTTCGAGGGTGAAGACTTTGACCAGTCACTCGTTAAAAGGTGTAAGCGGGCGGGATTCAACAACATTCGCTACGAAATGTTCAGTGAGGGACGCGGATTTACATAACGCTCTAAGGAGACGCGCGCCGTCTCGTCAGGCATATCTTCGCCTGAGACCGAGTGTTTTTTGTACGCGAGCCCGTCCCAGCGCGTGATGGGCTGGCCGGCGTCGTCCGTCACCGTCTCGACGGCGTCGTAGGTGAGTATGGCGTCGCGTGTCTCAATGTTGTGGAATCTCTTGAGGACTGGGACTGGCGGAGTCGCGTCGCCACGCGTGCGGAAGTGCCATGAAGGTAGCCGATCCATAAAACGAGATCGGCAATGGCTGCCGCGCGTGGATTCTTCTCGATGCCAAGGAGTTGGTGCGGATCAACACTCATTCCTGCGTCTTAAAGGATACCTTTCCACCTCTCGATCGGCGCCGTGCAGCGTGACAGCCGCGGCTAGCGTCGCCTCCCACTCCTCACGTAAAGGCTCTATTACTGTCGGCATCACAAGGCGCTCAACATACGCGCGCGGCGTGTAATGCGCGCCCAGCATGAGCCGCTCTCTGGGGTTGAGTGCTCGCTCTAAGAGCGTCCCGAATATCGCTGGCTCAACGTCCCGCCAGTCGAGGCGAGTCGCCTCGACCAACATGTCTAACTGCTCCTCCGTGACAGGCAACGCCTCAACACTCTCGAATAGTCCGCCGTTGAACTTGAGCAAGGTCTCTCTCAGGATTGGTGAGAAGCCGCCTGCGTTCATCGTCTCCCACAAACTCGAAACCATAACCATCTTTGAAGGCCAAGCACGGTTTTCCCAATTACAATTCCTTTACTTCTTATCCGGCGGCTCTCTGGACTGGGAAGATTTTCGCAAGCAGGAGAGGACATAATGCCCCTTCTCAGATCCCAGCTAACTGATTTCTTCATTATTCATAAGAATGACCACATTAATTTCAACAGAAGCTTAACGTCAAAATATTGACATTCAATAATTAGCAGGGATAAGGTACTGACGCTTCGTCCTTAAGCCTGCTGACGAGCACCATATCTCGCCAGCCTCACATTCCACATTTTACTTACTTGCTCTCTGAAGTTATGTGAAGGAGTAAGTAGAAAGGCATGATGAACATAATAAAGAGATTCTTCTTAATGTGCTCAGGTGCTGAACTGGAAATTCTAGGTAGGCCTGAGTGCAGGATTGAACATAATCAATATGCCGGAATCGGTGCGACTATTTTGTCCACTTCAATACTAGCATCTATTTCAGGTAGCTACGCTTTATATACAGTATTCCGCTCTACGACTCTCGTCGTGCCTTTGGGAATATTCTGGGGACTAATCATCTTCAACTTAGATAGATATCTTGTCTCCTCCATGAGGAAGAAACTTATCCCATCTGGTCTACCATTACAAAAGCGTCTCGCACTTAAATCAAGTGAGATTTTGATAGCGCTCCCTAGATTATTGTTGGCGGTGTTCATATCGCTCATTATTTCTAGGCCGATTGAGCTTAAAATTTTTGAGAAGGAGATAGATGCGCAACTTGAAAGGGATGCGAACAGTCAAATTGTTGATATGCAGGATCGTATCAAGCAAGAGTTTAGGGAGATAGATAATTTAAATGCGCGACTTGAAAGTTTGAGACAGGAAATAAAAGACAAGGAGACTCGGAAGAATGAATTATATAACTTATTAATAGCTGAGGCGACTGGAAGAGTGGACGGGAAATCGACAGGTAGAAGTGGGAAAGGGCCTGTCTATAGAGAAAGGCAGCAAGCCTTTAATAAGGCTGAACTGGAATATGCTCAACTGAAGGATAATAACGAGATTCAGATGGCATCTATAAATCAGAGAATATCACTTCTGGAAGCACAAGAGGATGGCCGGATTAGAGAGTCTATTGCAACTATAAAGCAAGCAACCGGTTTGCTCCCTCGCTTGAATGCTTTTGATCAACTAGCGACAACCTATAAAAATATTGCTTGGCTGAATATTTCACTCATTATCCTATTCTTGCTTTTAGAGACCTCACCAATACTTGTAAAACTCTTATCTAGCCGTGGCCCTTACGATGACATTTATGAAACTCTCCAAAGTCAGAGTTATTCTAATAAGCATAATCACAACTCTGAGGTAAATAGTGGAGGCAGGAGACAAGGTAGCGACGCTTCCTCAACAATCTTGGAGGATCAACCAGCAGCATCACAGAAAGCGGCAAAGGTTGGCCCTAACTCTAAAGGAGACATTATCTGGAGGAAAGACCCTTACCGCCTTGCTGGGTCTACGTTCGCTAACCGATATTGGCTAGAGAAATATGCCGGGGGAGGAGGAATGGGAGCTGTTTACTATTCCCTTCAAACAGATGCTAAAAGGCGGGTGGCGGTTAAGATCTTAAAGCCGGACATTCTCGACAGAAACCCGGCTTATGCCGTTCTTTTTGAGCGTGAAGTCAGAGCTGCGCAGCGATTAGAACATCCACATATTGTTAAGGTTATCGACAGTGGAACCACTGAAGATGATGACATTTCATTCATGGTGATGGAATGGTTGAATGGTGAGACGCTAGAAACACTGCTTTCTCAAGGCCCGTTATTATCTTTAGACAGAATAACCAATATTGTTGCTCAGGTTTGTGAGGCCGTAACTTATGCCCACGCAAACAATGTAATTCATTTAGATATAAAGCCAGCCAACATTTTCCTCTTAGATGATGTAGGGCCAGGGGATTACATAAAGGTCATAGACTTTGGTATGGCTAGAATTTTGAGCAGTGAGACCGGTACAACGGTTACGCGGTTTCTAGGTACTTACCAATACTGTTCTCCTGAACATTTCGGCGGTAAGGTTAGTTACCGTAGCGATATTTATAGCTTAGGCGCAACTCTCTACCACATGATTGCAGGCGTCATCCCCTTCGGCGCAAGTTATATTAATGCTAAGGCGCATCCGAACTTGGAGCTGCCTCCAGTATCCTCACTGCTTAACATGCGCCCCGATTTACCAAAGGGTGTTGATGGGGTTGTTCAAAAAGCCCTCAGCAAAAATCCTAATGACCGTCAACAATCCGCCCAACAACTCTTCGATGAATTTTGTAATGCCATAGGTAAATCATGTAATGAGTAGATACAGACCTGAACTCGCTCCATCAGGAACATATTGCCGGTTCTCAGACCCGTTGATATTGGCGTACTATTGCGGGCTGAAATCAATCAACATCAACATTGAATAATATGGCTATCAAGATTTCTTGACAGTGTAATAGAACAAAATATAATCCAGTCGGCCAGCAGGCGTTTTTTAGTTATTGCTGATAGGTGCTCAACTTCACCCCGGGTTCGAAGCCCGTATACGACTACTAATCAATACGTTTCGCCACACGCAGTATAGCTGTTCTCAAACTCACACTCCGAGATTATCAGTTGAAGGTATAGCTCAAGTAACTCCCAAGTATTTTGGAGGTGCACAACTATGAATGACATCTACATGATTAATGATTCAACTTCGTCTGAAGACTTACTGAATTTCAAGCGTTACCTGTCTCCTCTTATGGGAATCTTAACTAATCCAAAAACAGAAACACCATTCACGATTGGTGTTTTCGGCCCCTGGGGGTCAGGGAAATCTACCCTTATAGATTTTATCGATACACAACTCCGTGAAAGCCCAGAAGTGGAATTCTTCCGAATTAAGTTTAATCCTTGGCTTTACAGGGATGAGAAGAACTTAATTGTTCCACTATTACACACCCTGCAAGATACACTTGATGAAAGTCTAGACCATCGTATTGTCGAATCAGCAAAAAAAATTGGTACGGTTCTGACTCGTATAGGTGCTGCGCTCTTTCTTAAAACTGTTACTGCAAATCAAATCACTCTAGATGATGTTGAGAAACAAGAGAAGGTTTATCTAGATCAGTATCGCCGCGCACAGAGTGAGATTCGCGGCCTTAGAACCCAATTACAGAAGGTAGTTGATGAAGTCACAAATAAAGGGCGGTCAACTGGAGATAGAGTAGCAGGAAGGATGGTCTTCTTCATTGATGATTTAGATCGATGTGAACCAGATCAAATCGTTGCCCTTTTAGAATCCATTAAACTGTTTCTTGATCTTAAATACTGCTTTTTCATTTTAGCTCTTGATGAAGAGGTAATTCACCGTGCAATTCAGATTAAGTACGCGGACTTTGATTTCATTGATACTAGAAAGAGTCAGATAGGGCAACAGTACCTAGAAAAGATGATTCAACTCCCCCTCTATTTATATCCGCTCACAGAGAGGGATTTGGAAGACTACTTAGGAGGACTTGAGCTTCCGTTGCAGGTTAAAAATCAAATAAAGCTATTCTCTGAAATTATGCTTCCCAACCCTCGCAAGATTAAAAGAATCGTCAATTTGTTCCTGCTTAATTATGCTGTGCTACAAAATAATGATGTACTCAGCAGACAGATCAACAATATAGCAGCACTTGCTAGACTCATCGTATTACAAGTTCAAGATTATGATTTGTATAAAGACATCTTAGCTAATAAAGAAGTACCAGAATATCTGTCAAAGGTATATAGAGGCGAAATTAGTATTAATGATGAGACTGCTTGGGCAGGATTGAAAGAGAGGAGAGAGGTCGTACGAAATATTTGCAAAGAATACAATCGGCCCGGGACATGGATTGAAAGAGTTTTCAAACCCGATAACGCCTTCCCAAAATCCAATGAGATTGGACAATACTTTAACATGCTGGGACGGGGAGAAAGGGGGTAGTTGTCTTCAATGTCATTGACGCGTTATGGGCTTGAAGAAAATATATTTGGTGGCAAGTATGGTAATCCACTTGATTGCCCTGACAATAATGCACACTATGTAACTGTTGAAGGCTTTGGTGAGCAAAAACCTTCAATTGATCAATGGTTCGAGCTAAAGCACAACCAGAGTCAATTTTTCTTAATATATGGCCCAACTGGCACTGGGCGGACTTCTATAGCGAATTATATGGCAGATAAGTTCCGCCTTTATGGTCCGCCTCTTAAAGTAATTACACGGGTCGCTAATGATTATCACGTTGAGTCAATGCATATCTGGATGAAAGAGTTGGTGACCAAATCTAGGCGCCAGGGAGTAGATCTCCACCAGAGCATTATAAGTAGGTTCAAAGAAGAGATCATAACTAAAGAGCCTTATAAAGATCCGACCATTTATAAAGACATTATTTATGATGTTCTAAGAGAGCTAGAGGAGAAACAGAGAAGTTTAGTAGCTATTTTTGAAAACGTAGTAAATCCGAAATTATTTACATTCGCACAGGAAGTATTGGTACCCCCTGATGATCCCCATAAAGAGAATGTTGTGGTTATCTTCACCACATCAGATGAAAGTATGAACTCTGATTTCCTAAAATTAAACCCCATGCCGATGGGCCTTCCACCAATCAAGCTAAGGCATTTAACCGGTGATGATGTATTTAGCCTTATCTTACAAAGATGGAGACAATTTAACCCTGCTTCTCCTCCGCCCTTTGATGAAGATATGGTCAAGCGAGTATTTAGCATTAAGCCATATCCGATTCGTCGAGCAGTAAAAGCGCTAGAATTCATGATGTTAAAAAAAATTGAGAGGATTGAGAAAGGAGAGAGCTGTTGGCCAGAGGATAACTCCTTAAAGCTGGAACCAGGAGAGATTGCTGAGTTTCTTCTACGGTTTGAAGCTGAATTCCCCGAGAGAGAAATCAGATGATAAGTGAAGCTAAAAATCCATTCCCCAATAAAAGTGTTGTAAGTGTAGCTGGTGCCTCTGAGCAGAAGTTAAGAACGCTGCCTACGTTAGAGTTTATTAAATCTGCCGAGCTAGCTTGTAGGTATATTACTGAGGGTATAGGTCAAGTCATAACGATCTCTGGCTCACATGGTTCAGGCAAGACGCACCTTGTGTATTACATGATGGAAGCAGTGCATGATTATTCCTCAAAGAGGAATAATGCTACGCGATACGTACAGATATATGCAAAAACGGAGAGCGCCGATTTCATTGCATTATACCGACAGATTGTAAGTCAGATAGGATACTCGCTGCTCAGGGAAGTTAACTCCAGATTCTTAGGATTTATCGCTACAGAAGAGCTACACAAACAAAATGAAGATAAAGAGATGTTATTAACGTTGATTTCAGAGGATAGGAAAGAGGATGTCCAGTCTATTTTTGAAGAATCAAAGCTGCAAACAGAGGAACATTTCGATGCCGACCCTGAGACTGTTTACACCTATCTCGATAGTTTAGTGCTTCAACCTGAAGCGATTCTTGACAGACGCGCAGCAGAATTAAATTCAATTGCTGGGGAGAATTTCAAGAAAGCATTTTTTTATTTAGACAGCATAGACCTTGGTAAGACAGCTTATAAGTGGTTTGTTATGGATGACATGACTGAAACAGAACTAAGACAGATTGGAGTGAGCGGGCCATTAAATACTGCCGATGAAGCCAGATCTGCCCTTAGACTTTTAGTTACATTATTCCGGTATTCAAAGATCCGTCTCCTCATGTATATCGATCAAGTAGAAAGACTACTGTTCGGGACAGATTCAAAAATATCGGAAGTAAATGCTGGTTACTTACACTCCTTAGCCGAGTTCTTTCCACGGGAAAAGGCTTTTCTAGCACTTGCGGGCTCAGACGAGGGGTGGAATTTACTGAGGAAAGATTTTTGGGGGCGAATCGGACCTACCGGGATTGTTCTCCAGCAAATTTCTATCAAGGAAAGTAGAGAACTTATAAATGTATATGTGAGCAATAGAACTAACGACACAACTTACACCGATTCAATTCAAATTGCCCCATTCACACTAGATGCAGTTGATGAAATCTTAAAATTGCGCGGGGGTAATAGGAGACGTTTTTTGCAAACGTGCCATGATGCCTATCAAAAGTATTTGGACGATGGACATTTAGCTATAGACTCTAAGCTAATTAGACAAGTCGTAACAGACGAGAAGGCTTACTTTGATCATCAAAAAGTAGTAGATGACATAACCTTGTCCATCAGGAAGAAGAACTTACAATTTGATAAACAAGTAAATCTAACTCCTTTATATAAACCTGATATTCTTATTGGCGAAGAAACAGATCCTATAGCTGTTGTAGAAATATCTGATGCGTTGTTCTATGTAGAGGAGGCCAGAAGAGCGCTAGATATCATTTTATTTAGCGCTGAATTAGTGCGCAAGTTTCCGAGAACCAAGTTAATAACAATCATAATTGGTTATGTAAGCTCTGAGGTCTTTAATCAATTAAATGGAGTGGTGGACTATTGCCTTGTTTATGAGGGTGAGGAATTTCGAGGTAAGTTTGAATTAATCCTAGATTCGATACTATCTGAACACCGTCAAGTAAATACGCATGAAGTAGACCAGCATTTAAGACTTGAACTAATTGATAGCGTAAGAAATTCTTTCGGGGAGTTGATCAATTCTCGCGAAGAAGAATTAAAGAAATTAAGTGCTAGATTAGATAGGCTCATTCTTGAACAATCTAGGGAGAGAGAAAGGAGTTTTAACTCTCAGCAGCAACAGGAATGGCAAAATTGGCTCAAGCAAGATCAGGAGAGGTGGGAAGAGCGTCAAATAGAGTTGAAACAGAGAGCAGAAAATGAGCATGTCCGTCAGCAAGAACGCGGAGAGAATCTTCAATCGAAAGAGAGGCAAACTTTACTAACTAGATTCGTGGTTCTCAGTTCGATTAATGCCGCATTACTTTATGTAGCCCTTTCTACATTTGATGAAAAGTTAATATTTGAAACGAAAGGTGTACTCTCATTAATTGGTGGCGCAGTGTTCAGTTTATACATCTTATTTCTAACTCGACCATCTTTACTGCTAAGCCTTTCATCTCGAGAATCTGAACATCTTACAAGTGACCTTAACCAGATAGTCCTACAAGCAAAGACAAATCCAGTACCACTAATTAAAGCTCGTAGATATCTAAAAAGCATGAATCCAGCTTCGCGATACTACGGAGCGCAAATTTTTCTTGCGGCCAGAGACCAGAATGATTTTATAAAAAAGGTTGATTGGCTTACTTTAGCTATCGGAGAACCTTGGCTACCTCTTTATCTGACATATTTTAAGCTAGGCATTAAAACAGAAAATGCATTTGCATTAAAACAACATCTCGAACTACTAGTTGAAGCTAACCCCGATGATCCTCGCGTTATTTATGCTATCTCTTTACTGTCTCCCTCAAACCCGGAAGATAGCACACCTGTTTCCAAGGAACTCATTGAGGTTTTCAAAGACTCCGTAATAATCAAGTTCCAAATTTATAATGACCGTTACATTAGGGTCGTGGCCCATGGAGTTTTTGAGCATTTATTTGACATCACGTTTATTCGAGATAGCTTTAGAGATAGGGGTATCCACCCTCTTATAATGTTTGCTGCTGAATTAGGACGTATTTTTGGACATGATGAACCTTTGTATAGCCCAATGTATGACCTAGCCAAACTATTCGTATATGAGGGTAGATTCAGTGAGAGTGGTATTCATGAAGTAAGGGAAATACCTATGTCTAAGGATGAATTACGCCAAACTATAAATATATTATCACCACATCGTGAGTCCGGGTTGGCGTCCTTTTATGATTTATCCATTTCAAGTATGTACCTCCGGTTGTATAGATTTTTCGCAGAAATAGAATGGCGTGCAGAACGAGTTGATATCTCCTTTAAAAACTCATTATGAAAATGTTATGGCTTAGGCATACTCCATTTTGCCTCGAACATGACAACAAAGCTCAAATAATACCCTTAGGGAAGAACTTTATTGATTACTCAATTCTTCACACCACCAGCAAATCAGCCTTTAGGGAAGAACTTTATTTCCAAACATGCTCTTCCAGGCAGTCGAAAATAAAGGACTTACGCCCTCATCAGGGAAGAACTTTATTGTTCGTGAACAGGTTGTGTTCACGAACAATGACGTTGTTCCCAAAATAATAAAGTCCTTCCCAAAACAATAAAGTTGTCCCATGTCCGGTTGTAGCCGGGTGAGGTACTCTCGGTTCGCGATGAACCTGTCAACTGGTCTTCATATCTAACAGGGCATGCGGATAAACTTGTGGGAGCTATTGCATCAAAGAGCTTGTGTTTTACTCTGCTCGCTGTGGTTTGGAGGCATTGAGGTAAGGGGCGAGAACACACTACGCGGTTGCCGTGGCGTAGCGTGGGGCATGTGGGGCAGGGCAGGTACTTTCTTTTGATCTAGCAGACAGTCAGGTATGTAACCCACAACAAAATCCGTTGTGAGAGTTATGCACGATGAGGTAAGTAAACATCGTGTGCTATGAACTATCCCACTATAACTTCCGCTGTGTGGAATATGAGCGACAGGGAGCATCCCACCACCCCGTCCGCAAGCCCTCTAACATAATGCCGGTTCTCAGACTCTACCCGATGCAACTTTAGCCTTGACATCATACAACCTTGAGAATATCTTGCATGTCCCAGACCTCAGGCATGCAAACTCTGGTGTCGGCCTCACTTTACTAATTCGACCAGCCGACGCGCCTAACCAAAGAACAAAGCTTTCTCCTAAGCTTCAATTTGAAAAAAAGCCACTGGCGAACGCCAAATATAATTATTGGGAGAGTGATGATGGCTGGATATAGTATCGGAATTGAAGCGTGCGGGAAGAGTGTGTCAGTGCTTACTGTTGCAGATATGACAGGAAGGGTTTTAGCGGCAGAGAAGTTCCAGAATCGACTTAATTATCATGAAAGTACTAAAACTGCTTTGGGCGCAGAACTTTATTATCTTGTGAAACACATTCTAGATACCTGCGGTATTAGCGTCACGGATTTTTGTGTAAACGAAGGTAAAATTTGTGCCGGTATCACAGGCGTTACGACGAAATATGATCGGTTGATAGGCATGCGAGATGTGTGGCAAGCGTCGAGCCTTAACAAAGCAGAGGTCATGTCAACTGGGGGTATAGAGATCGAGTTCACTGGAGCTACACGCTTGCTATGCGGCGCGGCTCTATCATGTCACGCCGGATCAGTCGCCATGGCTCGAACAGAGCAAGCAATTCGCCGTGTTGGAGGATGGGGGCCTTTGATCGGGGACGAGGGCAGTGGTTATTGGATCGGCTCGCAGGTTATTAATACGTTATGTCGCATAAGAGATGGGAGATTATCGTCCACGTCAAAGACTAAACTTCCACAATACGTAAGAGAAGAACTTCAAAATTGTCCTACATGGCAGGAGATTTCCAAACAATATGCGACCCTTCGTAACTGTAACTGGGTTGACGCGTTTGTATTACTAGCTCAGCGCACGAGAGATACAAAGGAATACAGATATATTGTTAGCGATTTAGCTAAAGCCGCCTTCAGGATCTTTGACGAGCATCCAGAAGATGAATTCACCCGCGAGATCATCTCTTGTGCTGCGGACAAGCTGGTAGAACAAGTAGAAAGCGCCGTGGCTCGTGCTGACTTACATGCGGAAAGAATCCCTCTGGTGCTGTGGGGAGGGATTTTTAGGTACAATAGATCTTTCTGTGACTTAGTGCGGGAGAAAATCGGCCAAAAGTTGCCACTCACTACGATAATAACTCCGATCGATAGCGGCACAATGAGGCCGGCAATAGGCGCGCTTCTGTTCGCACTCTCTGGATCTGTGTTTTCATTACCTTCACCAGAGATTATGACGCGTGTCGAGCAAAGCGCCAGCCAGTTCCCCGCTCTGGCTAATGACTAGAATACAGACCAGAACATCTTGGAGCACGGACGGTGTCTAAAAATCCCACAGACTATACCCTCGAACATTTAACCGTCTTAGCAGGCGCGGAGCCGAGTTTATGGGATCTGCTTTACGTTAAAGATCTATGGACACAGCTACACCATTACTGGTGGGTGTTCAATGGTGAAATACAGAGGCGCTTGGGTAAATTTGAGTCGATCAGGGTGCTGGATTTCGATCTGATTTATCCCGCCATTTGGCCCGCCGAGGTGCAGAATCCTCTCTCGCTTGAAGAACGCATGGGCTTCCCCATGACCGCCTCTTTTATTTTCAGAGATACTAAATCTCTTTTTACCATCCCCCCCGGTGCATTTTACGAATTGTCCTATCATTTAAATAAACTTCGCAGTAGTTTTGATTCCTCGGAGAGCCGACTTCAGAGGATGATGAATGCGGTCAGACGTCTTCATGGAACGAAACTGGGGAACCAGAAACATAACACCTTCACTGCGATCAAGACCTTGGAGGATATGGCTGTAGAGTGCGAACAGGAGGTAGATAGGTTAATAGAAATCGGTGTAAGACTCGAAGGGCTTAACAATATTCTTGAGCATCCGTATTACCGCCCCTGGGAAGAGATTGCGGAAAAAGCTGGTGCGATAGCCGATCCTGTAGATGTTTTTAGGTTCTGGAAGATATTTGAGGCTGATCGCACTCACCCGGAAAAAGACTTTAGCAATTATCTTGATGCGCTTAATGTTGCGTCCTACTACGCACTATCCAAGGCGCGAACGTCGGGCAAGTCACCTGTGGGGTTCTCTCCCCTTTTCGCCAGTGGGACGCGGGTTATTTTGAATCTTCCTCCTTCAATAGGTCAAAAAGATTACCACCGCCCATCGCTTCTTGAAGAAGTTATTCATCCGGTATCCATCCAGTACCTAGCATTTGCTACGGCCCTTGAGAATTATGCTGAGTATGCGCTTCCGGTACTATCAAGTATTGCGGAAAACGGTTTTAAGGGCATACAAAAATTGGAGCGCCGCTGGGGAAGATTTTGGAACGAAGTAACATTGACCTTACCGTTGGCTCAACAAAGTGACATAGAATCATATTTCAAATCCATCCCGCTCAGACAATTTAATGCTCTTGAATCATTTAGTGGCTTTTGCGAGTCTTACACCACTTGGAAGAAGTACTTTGATGCTGTAGTGGGGTCTATATTTTTTAACGTTACCCGGGCTGATAGGCAATTAAGTGAAAATCACGCTCTTGTAAAGCAGCGCCTCCTGGCGGACTTTAAGGAGTATCAACTAAATGACAGACTGGTGACGGCAAATGAATCCGTGAGCGAAATAACCTCCTCGTTCAAGTGGTCGCATCTAGCGTCGCTGGTTGATTCACACCTGGTGTTTCAGCACAAAGCTCAGCGAAGCGTCGACGAGATCACTTTGAAATCGTTGCGTGATGCCCAGATGATCCTGGAGCGGAGTGAGGTCTTCGCTGCGCCTGACCCCACTCTTCGAACTGCGGTGCACCTAGCCCACGCCCAGCAGTTGCTCTTTTATTGGGAACGCACTGCTGGACATTCGGCCCAACTCTGCTGTTGGGAGTACGACACAAACATCAAAGAATTATTGGACTGCATCAGCTCATTTCTAATAAAAGCCCACAGTGAATTCCAGAGGGAGAGCACGGCAACCTTAAAAATTTACGCCAACAACTTATTCAAGCAGGTCACGATCAATGCTGATCTATCCAAAGGTCAACTTCTCGATACAATCCTTCGCTTTACCCCTGCTCCGAACTACATACGCATAGAAACAAGCTCTTGCATAGTATTCTCTGATGTAGTTCCGCCTGATCCGATGGCCAGCCTTGAAATAGCTGTAATGTATGAGAAGCCGCATCTTCACCAACTCGTCGCAGACCTCTTTCAACAGACCTCAACCCTTCCAATGCCGACGCAGATGATCGCTGCGTTGTTAGAAGAATATGCCCGGGATTTCCAGCGCATAGAAGGTCGTATCAAGAAATTTGCCAAGAGCTTGGGTGAAAGGAGACAGCTGCAAAGTGGATCGTTCAGTCTGGTTCAACCACATGTGGGATAAAGCCCCTCACGTCAAGCATATTTACAGTTCGGTCTGGCATGCTTGCCGCATCCTCACAGTCATCGAAAACTCAGAGAATGTAGACACTGATAGCTTCCCGGCTAATGGTGAGGGCGTTATTCGGTGCGCCGTCGTTGACGACGCGCACCGGCGCGATTGGAACATTACATTCAACAGCGAGGCCACGCGCCGTGCCATGAAGTTCTCTTACGCGGATGCCAGCACGCCTTACATGCAAAACTGCTCCGTTGGCGTGTTTAAGTATACAGATTTGAAAGCTGTCGATTACGTCTTTGAGTGTGTTATGGACATTCAGGTAAGTGATCCGAAAGCCCCTCAAGAAGTTTTTTTAACGACGCCGGTCATCGAGTCGGTGCCTTCTCAAACGAGAGGGAAGGTGCAGGGGCGGGGGGGACGCATGGTAAATATCGTCTCTATTTTGCGTAGCAGTGCCTCCGCTACCGTCCACTCTTCCTCTCCAACTTCTGATAAGACAAAGGGTGATGAAAAGACTGCAGATTCGTCACCGCCAAATTACGGGGCCGATAAATCACAAGGACGGGTGAGGGATGATAAACATAGCGTCATCGAGAAAGGGGGCAGCCCCGAGGAAGGCGTCGAGCGGATCAACTATGGTCAGGCAGACAATGCTGTGCGGGCAAACATGGAAGAGTTCCGGATCAAGACTGGTGAAGATCGTCAGCAGTTACATCTAGCGTTGATGACTCACTGCCCCACACGTCCAGAACTAGAGAGATTAGTCAGTTTTAGGCTCAACGTAAACCTCAACCAAGTGACAGGGGCCGGCGATCTCTCAACGGCCGTGTTCGACTTGATTCAATGGGCTGAAGCGCAAGGGAGGTTAACTGAGATACTGGCAGCGATCCCGCCATCCATCCTGCGTCTGCCGCCTCAACACCTGGGGTGAGATACTAATTCAGATAACCACTCGACCTTCTAGGGTCTCATGTACTCAAACGATGTCTATTCCAGACCTCGAATTTGGGTAGTGGGTCAGTTTCGTCTTACATCGCCTGGAGTTTCATAACTTCCGGCCTCAGTCGCCTGAAATATTTTGGCCGAAACCACATTATAGATAGACATACCGGCTGGAGGTTTAACTCTTATTCTTTAAGGAATGAGAGGCGGTGAGTTCTGCGTCGGACGGCGAAACTGACCCACTACTTAAAATTTGACATAATCTATATCAGTGCATAATTTATACCTCCTTACCATTCTACTTAGCCAAGCGTGCTTTGTATGTCGGTATCTCAAACCCTCAAATCTGGAGATCTTCGATGCCTATCAATCTCAAAGGCAAACAACTGGCAGCCCTACGTGATGCTCTGGTCAGTGCTTTCCCCCAGTATAACGACTTGAAAACGATGCTGCTTTTCGAGTTGGACGAAAGACTGCAAAAACACGTCGCGCCCGGTCCCATGAATCAAGTCGCGGCAGACTTGATCGAGTGGGCCGAGGCACATGGCAAGCTGGACGCACTGATAGCGGGCGCGCGCGCTCAAAATCCCGGCAATCTGGCGCTGCAACAATTCGCGGTCGAAGTCTCTCTTACTTCGGACGCGCCGCCGCAGGGGCGACTGGAAGCGATGGTGCTCAAGACCGTCCCCTTCCAGCAAGTGAATCAGTGGCGGACGAGCATGATCAACATGGAACGGACTGTCTGCCGGGTGGAGATACCGGAAGGCACCGGAGTGGGAACCGGATTCCTCATCGGCCCCGGCGCGGTCCTCACCAACTGGCACGTTGCAAAGATTCTTAACCAGACAGGTCTCCAGCCTGAGCGGGCGGGCGTGCGTTTCGACTATGCGGCGGGGGCGGACGGCATCACTGTACCGGCCGGGCAGTTTTACCACTTCGACGCCGACTGGCTGATTGACAGTAGTATGGAAAAAGATTTGGACTTCGCCGTGGTGCGCATCGCAGGCGCTCCCGGGAGGGAGGCGGTGGGTGAAAACGGCGAGACTCGCGGCTGGCTGGATTACAAACAGCATCAGTTCGCCGTCGATGAAATACAACTCATCCTCCAGCACCCCTTAGCCGCCCCGCTCAATCTCAGCGCCGGCGTCGTGACCGCCATCAATACCCTGCACAAACGAGTGACTTACACGGCCAACACCGAGCGTGGATCTTCGGGGTCGCCCGTCTTTACGCTGGGGTGGAAATTAGTGGCGTTACACCATTACGGCGAGCAGACCGGCAATATGGGCATACCCATCAATTACATCTGGCAGCAACTGGAACGCGGCAACAAAATAGAGGCGATCAAGCAGTAGCACTACTGTCCATCTATAAGCTTACAACTTCACATGGTCACTCCCGCCAAACAACTTGAGCTTTCACCGGAAGTCCGGCGGCAACTGCACGGGGCGTTCCTGAATGCCTTCGACCAGTGGAAGAAGCTGGATCAAATGTTGCTCTTTCAGATGGGGTTGAGGCTCGCGGCTTTAGTCGGGGACGGCGGGATGTCTGACGTGATTTTCGAGTTGCTGTTTAACGTGATGGAGGCGCAAGGGAAACTCCCCATGCTCGTGAAGGCGGCCTGCCGCCACGTGCCGGCGGATCAAAGATTGTGGGGCATTGCCACTCAACTCGGTTGGGCACCGGACGCCGCCGACACCCCCGGCGAAGCTGCCGCCTCCGTCCGCACAGGTCTCCGCGTGCTGGCCGAACTGCTGCGCGACCCGGAGGTTAATTCAGGACTCCAGGCATTTCGAGTCGTCTTCGAAGGGGCGGATCGTAAGATTCACATGGTCGGCGACTACAAAGATTTGCACGACCGCCTGCACGAGCTACAACTCCGTTGCTACAGCCCGATTCTCAGCGCCCGGCGCGACTTCCCGCAAGGGGAAACAAGCGCCCAACTGACACTGGACTCCCGAACGCTGAACACTCTCATCCGTCAACTAAGAGCCATCGTATTGAGGCCGACCCTTGATGCCAACGACTTTCTCTGGATTGAGGACAATTTGGAGACGGCGCGGCTCGCGCTCAACGAGGCCGTTGCGGAGTTGAGTTCGGCCAAGCTGGAAACGGCCATCGGGAGGCTGGCCGAAGTCATGCAGCTCCAACCCACACTGATCAACAGCCTCCTGCTACGCTCGGTGCGCGATCTGGATCTGCCGACGCTCCACTCAAGATTGCAGCAGGTATCGATCAATTTGCAGGCGCTCGGGGCGGAGGACAATCAACTCGCATGGTTTAACAAGGGCGTGACCCAACTCAACGTGCTGGACGCGGAACTGAAAGGTCAAATGAGCAACCACCGCGCGTGGCAGGCCGTGGATAACAATTTCCGTCTGGTCGAGGCCGCGCTGAGCAGGCAGATTGACGAACTCGAAGCCTCTTGGAAAATCCTCCAAATGAAGATTACCGTCGTTTGCAAAGACGTGTCTGACGACTGGGCAGAAGAGATCACAGCTGTCGGCGACCTATTAGATCAGGCGATACGAGAAAGAAAATATTCGGCCATTTTTCTCTTCTTCACCAAGTTGCAAACTCTCGCCAGCGACCGCTTCTACAATGTGGATAAAGAGATGAAACAGTTGTGCGAGAAACTGCGCCCCATCGGACGCGAATTAGATGCCGTCCTACAAGTAATGGAGTGAGCCAATGAGCCCGTCCCTCCCACTCGATACGATGCCCCCTCTCTTCAAGTCGTTAACCGCGTTGCGCAGTGCGCACACGAATCTCCTCAAGGAGTACCAAAAGTATGACGACGACGAAGACGAAAATAAACTCCCTGACTCGTTCGTCAAAGAGGTGGAGTTGTTTCTGCAACGGGCGAGCAGCAGCGGGGCGTTGCTCGACATAGATGAAGACCGCGCGGACGCGCAGGCGCTGCTGAACTACTGGACGACCGTACTTTACAACGCAGGCCAAACGCCCCGCCCCACCGTCCTGGCAAACTTCGAGGAGGAAGTTGCCTCCCGGCAGGTGGGCGAACGCTGCCCCTACCGCGGGTTACAGGCGTTTCATCTGGAAGATCGCCCTTACTTCTACGGCCGCAGGCAGTTGGCGCGGGAGATGACGAATTGGCTTCAGCGAGAAAATTTTCTCGCGGTGGTGGGGCTTTCGGGCAGCGGTAAATCATCCATCGTCAGGGCGGGTCTGATCCCCGCGTTGCAAGAGGGGGCGCTGTCGGACAGCGAATCGTGGACTTACTACGACACCATCGTACCCGGCCCAGAGCCTCTGAGAAGCCTCGCCGAGATAATTCGACCCGAAGGCGCGGCGCCCGAACAGTGGTATCAGCAGCACGCACCACAGCTTCTCCGCGATGACGGGCATCTTCTCCGGCTGGTGTCCGGCGAGGGCACAACTGCCGTCGTGGTGGTTGACCAGTTTGAAGAACTGTTCACGCTGTCGCAAGACGAAGCCGAGCGCCGCGCCTTCGTCGCAAACCTCATCCGTCTGACGAAGGCTCCCGACCGACGCCACATCGTCATCATCACGATGCGGAGCGAGTTTGACACCTACGTCGCGCGCCTCCCGGAACTTCAGGAATTGTTCGAGCGCGCGCAGATACGCGTCTCGCCTCTGAGTCCCTCGGACTTGCGCAAAGCCATCGAAAAGCCCGCCGAGCGGAGCGGACTGAACTTCGAGGCCGGGCTGGTGGAGGAGTTGGTGCACCAGGTGCTGGGCGAGCCTGCCGGGCTGCCGCTGCTTCAATTCACCCTTTACAAGCTCTGGGAGAAGCGACAGGGCAAGGACATCACCTGGGCGATCTACCGCGAACTAGGCGGCAGCCCGCGCGAAGTGCTGGCGAGGGTGGCCGACGCGACTTACGAATCTTTCAACATCATCGAGGATCGAAACATCAGTCGCCGCATCATGCTGCGTTTAGTCCGACCCGGCGCGGGTCTGGACGTGACCAGCAATCGCGTGCGCCGCGAGTCGCTCTATCCCGTCGCAGCCAGAGACAACGTCAACCGCGTGCTGGACATCTGGGCGGCCGCGGGGCTGTTGCGCGTCACCCCGGCGGCTAAACGAGAGGATGACCAGATTGAGGTCATGCACGAGGCTTTGATCCGCAACTGGCCGAAGCTAGTGGCCTGGGTGGAAGAGGAGCGCGTCCATCTGCGACAGCGGCTGCAACTGACTTCCGCCGCGCAGCAATGGGCGGAGCATCGACGTGATCCCGGGGGCCTGCTCGGCGGCACGCTGCTCGCCGAAGCACTAACTTACGACGACCTGAACGTACTCGAACGAGAGTTCGTGACCGCGAGCCAAGAAGCAGCCGAAGAAGTCGAGCGGGAGAAGCAGCGACATCAGCAGCGCATCAATGCGCTACGAAGGTTACAACTAATTATCGGCAGCATCTTCGTTGTCATCGCCATCGGCCTGCTCACTTTGGCGCTCTGGCAAACAAAAAAGGCATATGCCGCCAGCGAAGAAGCGAAGCGGGAAAAAGGTAACGCGTTAACTGCAAAAGGTCTTGCTGATGAAGCGAAAACCGCGGCTGAGATAGCAACCGGAAAGATTAATAAGACTAGAGACGATGCGGCCGCTGAGGTTAAGAGAATTAACGATGAGGCTGACAAAAAACTCGATCAGCTCAAAAAGCAAACAAAGGATGAGTTAGCCAAACTCGAAGGCTACAAAGCGAAGGCGGCGGAAGCGCAAAAGGTCATCGGAAAATATGAAGCAATGGCCCGGCGCATAAAAACCGAGACGGACGCCCAACTAGCGGCCGCAGAAAGGCTCGAAGAAGAATTAAGGTCGAAGGCTGAGGGTTATCTTGCGGTTGCCCGTGAAACACGGAAAGCGGCCGATGAAGCGACTGACGCAGTCCAGACTCTACAGGGTTCATCTAAAATCCAGATAAAGAGTGCGGATGACCTCGGCCTGCGACGTCGCAACCGGCCGATCCGGCCCGGGGTCAGCATCAGTTCGTCATCCACCACCGCCGGCTCGCTATGCTGTGTTGTGCGCGACTCGGCCGGCCAGAAATACTTACTGTCTATGGGTTATACGATTAAAGGTAAAGTTGGCGAGAGTGTTTTTCAACCGAGTTTGATTGATGGCGAAGGCGGAACGGATGGAGAGAGGGTAGCAGTAGTGTCTTCCTTAACTAATAACACTTCCGCGGCTATCGCACGCCTCCTTCCGGGCGTCGAGGCCGACAATAATATTCCAGGCATAGGAAAAGTCACCGAAGTCGGCCCCCCGGCAAAACCGGGCGATGTAGTTACGTTGGTCGGCAGAACATCCGGTGTCGTTAGGGGAAGGGTCATAGCAACAGATGAGACAATAGCAATTTCATCTGCTGAGAGACTGGAGGGTGTCATTGTCACTGACAGAATATCAAGTGGGGGTGACGGCGGCGCTCCCGTGCTCGACCAAAACGGCAGGCTGATAGGTATCTTATGGGGCGGCGGTGGCGAGAAGTCAATCGTCATACCCATTGATAGAATTCTACAGGGCCTGAATGTCGAGTTACTACGCTAGCTCTCTCGCTTCGGCACCCGCTCCATCACATCTTTGGGGGGCTCAGGCCGTCAAGACCGGCATGGTGGTCTCCGAAATCTTAGGGCCCGCGGATGTGCGTGCGGCTCTCAATCTTTAACGGCAGTTCATACGATTTAGTGATGGCCGGCAGCCCCGGCCGTCATTTTGAAATTAACCTTACCCCCTGCTTTCCGAAAGGAGCAACAATGACTGACAGAAACAGTTCCAGCGACATGGAGACTACTCTCTCACTCTCGACACGGCTGAATTCAGAAGACAACTCGATCAGCATAACTGTTCCCCTGAACATCACACTGAAACTCGGCGGCGCGGTGAGCGCACAGGCGCGGGCTGAAGAAGCGTTTGACGAATCGCTCGAATCAATTTCTTTTGAAGGCGGCGAAGAAGCCATCAGCATCAATCCGGACTACAGCGACCGTGAAGGCTATAGCCCGATATTCCTCGGGACGGGCGCGGCGAGAGTTCCCTTACCTACACTCTCGGGCGAGTTGATGGAGAAGGTCGCCGTCCGGAAGAATGCCAGCGGAGCGAACGCGCACGTCCTCCCCTATCACCATTATAGTGTCGTTATGAACAAGGAGCGGCGGCTGGCTTTCTTCACTGCGGTCAATATCGACGGGAGCATACATCACCGCATCAAGAGAGACCCGGATAAGTGGTTCTATGACCCACGCATCGAAAAAAGCGAGCAGACCGGCAATGAGGCTTACGCAAACAACCCTCTGGACAGAGGCCACCTCGTGCGCAGGTTAGACCCGGCGTGGGGAACGTCGAAAAAAATCGCCAAAGTTGCCAACGACGATACCTTTCATTTCACCAACTGCGCCCCGCAGCACGAGGACTTCAACCAGAACAAAGAGACCTGGGCCGGTTTGGAAGATTACGTCCTCGACAATGCGGATGCGGAGGACATTAAAATCTCCGTCTTTTCAGGCCCAGTCTTTAGCGACTCTGACTTTGAATTCCAAGGGGTATTACTGCCCAAACAATTTTGGAAGGTCGTGGTCATGGTCAAATCGAACCAGAAACTGTCTGCCACAGCTTACCTCTTGAGTCAGGAAAATCTGATCGAAGGACTCGAAGGAGTTTTTTCTTTTGGAGAGTACAAGACGTATCAAGTGCCGGTCACCAGAATCGAGTCTCTGACCGGGCTTGATTTCGGCAAGCTCAGGGATGCAGATCCGCTGAACGGACAGGAGAGCCCAATTCCAACAGAGCTTGAGTCATTAAGGGAAATACAGTTCTGACGCTCGCCCGGCCGTCCGGTAAAGCCGAAGCGACACGAGTTTCGGCTAACCCCTGTCTTCCCCTGAACCTCTATCTTTAAACGAAAAGCGACGGGGCAATCACCTGATTGCCCCGTCGTACGCATATCACCACATTGAATTCTGATTAGCCGCGAGGCCAAGACGTTGACAGATTTTCCGGCGAATCGGCCGCGGCGTCTTATACAAAGTTCACTTTGGCCTTTTTGAGTAATGGGTCATCGACCAACTTCCAGAGGGCAACAGCGTGGTTCTGCTTTCTGAATTCCCCCCTGAAGTGAAGCCCGATGACCTGTCCGGTTTCGAGATCGAAGACTGCGGAACCGGAGTTGCCGCCAAGCGTAGAGCAGTCGTGAGCCATGATCGGTTTCTCGTCGAAGACCGCCTGGATTTCGCCCGGTTGCAGCCGCTTGACCTCGAAAATGCTGGAGAAGAGGCGCAGGATGACCTCCGGGGGCGTCACGCCGCCATTGTCCGTGGCCGGATATCCGACGACATAAACCTTACGCACATCGCTCAGGTCAGGCTCCGACGACGCAATGCTGAGCGGCTTTGGCTGAGATAATCCCGGCGAGATTTGCGCGTTCTTTTCTACCCTGAGCAACGCCAGATCGAGCGTCTCGTGTATTCCGACGACTTCAGTGATGCGGAATTCCGCAGAAGATGCCGCCTCCGACTCCTCAACATAATCAATAACCGGATTCATGCCGAGCTTGAGTTTCCAGTTATTGCTCAAGCCCTCGATGGAGAAGAAGCGCGCGACGTGACGGTTGGTCATAATCACGTCGTCCGCCACCAGAAAACCCGTCCCGACCATTCCGCCCTGAAGCACTTTCTTCTCTTCAATCCGCCCGACGCTCGGAAATGTAGATTCGATGGCCTTGCGACGGGTTTCCAGAACCTCCCAACCTTGCGGAGCCGCCGCAAACGTTCCGTTCTGAATAAGAATGGCCGGGCGGCCGAACACTAAGATGATGGCCTCAAGCCCGGTCTGCTCATCCGCAGTCAATTCCGCGCCTTCCCCCTCCTCGTTGATTTTGGTGACGGCGCGCGTGCCGGCCACCAGTACCTCTTCGGCTTCCGGTTTGTTCAACTCCAACGTTTCTTCTTCTATGTTTACTGATTCGAACCCTGCCTCAAGAGAGGCTCTGGAAGATCCTAAGGCGGGGGCAGCAACCGCGACGGGGTCGTCTCTCAGCCGTTCCTCTAATCGGTTCAGATCGGGAAGTTGGTTCATCGCACGTGCGATCAAACTTGGACTCTTACTCATCACTTGTCTCCTTTGTTAGGTGAAGATAGCGTACAGGAGAAGTTACCTGGATTCCCTTTTCTCGAGCCACCCGACCGAGCCGCTCCATCTTGTTAACTTCTTGTTCGGGCGTCTGGAAACTGTCATCCGGCGGGAGCCGTCGGGGACCCAATGAACTATTTTATCTTGCCTGATTCTGCGGGACGCAGTTTTTTAATCTCCGACTCTTGGATAGAGACTTCCGAAGTGTTTGGGCTATTGCCTTTCTCTGCATCAAGCTGCGAAATGGTTTTGGCGCTCTTCAGTTCTTCAGCAGGTGCGACATCACCCCGATCTTCGTCATATAGGTCGAACCACGGCAGGCGGTGCTCTGCGTAAATTTGCGCGCTGATTGGCGGCGGCGGCGGCATGTGGCCGGTGATCTGTTCGTACTGCACACTGTTTACAATGTGTATGAAGACTGAACCGTACTCGTCCTGATTCCATGTATCAATGCCATATGGGTCAGGATAAATTTTTTGCTTTATCTGCGCGCCCACACCCAGCCCCATTTCGCCCATAGAAACCGACTCCAGCCCTCGCGCCGATTCCAGCTCAAAGTCATTTACCGGAGCATCATCGGGGAATAGTCCCGCTTTAGGGTCGAATACGGCGATCTGGATTCCCCCATACTCTTCCCTCCCGCTCAGCAGCGCTTCCAGCGTGTAGCCCGAGCCTAAAGGCATGGCGACGAATTGCCGGACAGAACCGTCGCCAGCGTTGATGCCATCCAGCCACGGTTGTTCCGGGCACACGATATAATCCTGCGGGTTATCACGCAGCTCAAAATCCCAGTCCTGCCCTGAAACGGCATTTATCTTGCCAACTCCGATTTTAATGGCGTTGGGCTTCCAATATGCGGCGTCAAAGGCGAGCCACAGAGCCTCTCCTTGATACATCGGGATAAGCACACTTCCGTATTGCCTCCAGCTCTGTGGAACAGGGCCTTCGTAATTTTCCAGATCAAGGGCTGGAAATTCTCCCATTCCCGGAGGCAGCGGGTAAGGTTTGCCGTCGTCGGGTATGCGCAATGTGCGCTGGAAAGAGATCGCCAACCTTTCCCCGGCGTAAACCTTATTGTCCTTAATGATTACTCTCAATTGATCTTCGTCCGCGGGTCTGAACTCATCTTTATTGGCGCAATGTATCACTGTTTCTTTAGGGCCACAATTAGTATTATCGGGCATTCGGAGCTTTAATTTTGAGCTAGACATCGACGTAAACAGGAGGCGGTGTTGTGGAGGAGATTCCGGCATTGAAATTAGAAGGGCCGCTGCTGCGTAATTTACGTGATTCCCTGTTGAACGCCTTCCCCGACTACCAAGCCATGTCACAGATGGTGTCGTTCCAATTGGAGGTGCGTCTCGCGAGCATCGTCGCGCCGGGAGACATGAATGCTGTCGCCTTCGGATTAATCGAGTGGGCCAAGACACAGGGGCGTGGTGAAGAGCTTATAGTGAAAGCGCACCGGGAGAGTCCAACTAACCCTATGTTGCGAGCTTTCGTTGCTGAGCATTTACCGTCCGCATTAGTAGCAGCGCCCGCGTGGTCCGCCCCACAATTGCCCCTGCAAGCGCCCCCTAAGTTCGGGGCTGCGGACGAAACTTTAACCGCCGCTGATGAAAGGGGCACGCGCGCAATGGCCGGCGCTCGGCTTCGACCGGATACGATATTCAAGGCATTTCAACAGCAGGTACGGAGAGAGATTGAGAGGCGGGTTGGACGCAAATATTTACCCGAACTTTTCCAGCCGCGTCCTATAGAGGATGACATCCGCGCCTTCATCGAGTTGGATCTGGATCAATCTCAACTAGAAGAACTCAAAAATGAAGTAAGACACATTGTAGTGCCGAAGCTACCCGACGGGGTGGCTGAAGAATGGGCGAGTGCCGTGCAAGCGTTAGTAGAGGCAACCGGTTGGGCCGAAGTCGAGCCGGAACTCGAAAGGCTCAACAGTGTTGCGGACGAACTTACGAAATCAGTTTTACAGGAACTTTCCGCCAGAATCCGTAGCTTCCGGCGAAATACATTCCTCATCAAAGACCGCGCCGGCAGTGGTAAGACGACTCTCCTGTGTCACGCGGCGCTACATCACGGCGTGGGCGTGGTAACAATGTTTCTGTCTTGCAAGTTTGACCTCCCCCGGAGCGGCTCGCTCAAAGAAGTTATCGCCGCTGCAATCAGAACTGAAATCGAAGCCCAACTCGCGCCCGGCGATAATCAATACGCCCTCCCGACTGATTCTGACAGGTTAATTCGGGAGGTAGCGGCGGCAATTAAAGATGCGGGAATGCAACTTGTCATCTTTTTAGACGGCATCAACGAAAACCGAGATTTGAGGGCTCTGGACGAAGCTCTGACTGCGGCCTTCGCAAATTTGAATAGCCTACCGATTAAATTTGTGGTGACATGTCGCGACATATTTTGGGAGTTCTTCGACAGTAAACAGTGGAGCAGGTTCCTTTATAAACGTGAGATTTTCGATCTACCGGGTTTTGAGGGCAAAGTTGTTGACACGGCCATTGAGGGCTACTTCCGCGCATACCAAATCACTGGGCATTTGAGGGGCGACGCGCGTAAGCAGTGCCGGCACCCGCTCTTACTGCGGTTCTTCTGTGAAGCCTATCGCAACCGCAATGTCAGAAGCATCAAAGACCTGCGCCTGAAAGATTTATTCGACGTGTATTGGTGCAGAAAGAGGCAGGAGATAGCAGAGGCACTGGGGTTCGGCTCTGCCGGAGGATGGCGCATCGAGGCATTCCTGTTCGGGTTGCTCGACTACATGGAGCAGGAGTTGACCTCACGCGTCCGCGTCGGCGACATTCCGCGGGTGACGGGCGACAGTGACATAGACAGTGACAAGTCATTGTACAGACACCTGCTCGACCAGGACATAATCATTGAGGAGCAGCCGCCGAGCCAGGCGTTCGACGCCACATATCACTCCCGCCGTGTCAGTTTCGTGTACGACGAGTTCTATGACTATGTGATGGCGGTCAACTATGTGCGCAAGCACATGTGGGATCAGAAGAATGTCGGCGAGGTAACTCTCGATATTCTGGATTTGCTCGAGAAATCTCAAAGGTTCGAGCAGGCACGCGGCATCATCGAGTATCTGGTGCTCCTTAGTGAGAGTAAGGGAATGCACCGCGTACAATGTGCCGCGCTCGCCCGGCTCGGCAGCTATGAGATTTTGTGCAACCTGCTACCTAAACTCAGAGAAAACACCGATTGGGCTATAGAGGTATTGCGCTGGTGTCTTCTCACCTGTGACAAGCAGGCAAGTGGAAAGGGTAATGCCGATCATTCTCTCGCGCGAACCGCAGAACTGATTCGCGACTGCGATCAGGAGGAGCTATATGACAAGCTATTAACAAGCGCTCCTATACAAATATCAAGACAGGTCGAGCCGCAAGAACGCGGAGATGCAGAGACTAAAGAGCCTGTCTTAGTGCTGGATAGTTTGATGAGGACGGTTTTCAACAGTGTACTTCAACCACCCATTTTTATAACCTACGAGAGAGCAGGCCAGACCAGTCACTGGCGACTACACGACTATTTGTGGAGGTTAAGACAGTTAGACATGTCTTACCTGCAATCACCCGACAATTTAGCAAACAACGCGATTGATGCCGCTGCCAGGTGTATAAAGTCTCTGTTCAGTTCCGAACATGAGAAAGCATGGGAAGTTATAAAGGCATGGACTCTTGAGGGCGGCATCCTTGCCCTGACGAGCAACTATCTCATCGGCATGAACGAATCATATACTGCGATGTTCAGTGAGACCGAGACCTACCAACAGTTGGGTTTGTGGCTACTCAGCGACGATGAGAGGGATCAGGAAGCTGCGGCACGCCTGTTAAGTCAGTTCTCAGTTGTACATCTTTCTACAGCAGCCACGGATTGGTCAGAAACAACAGTAACAAAAGCTTCCAGCACCATCAGCCGTGCCTTCCGACAGGTATTCATGAGAGAACCAGACCGTGCTCTCAAGGTTTTGGCAGGCTGGGTGAAAGAAGGCACCGGTAAGTATGATGATCTTATCGCGGAGGTATTAGAACAGGCGTCCCCGCCTGAAAGTATGGCACTCGATATATATAGGCGTTGGGAGATGCAGTTAGTCAGTATGAAGGCCGGAGTAAGAGCACCTCGCACGTCGCAATCTATTAACAACTTCATAAATCGGCTGCGCGTTGTCCGCAGCCGTGCGAATAATAAGTACGCGCCCGGAGCGGGTAAGAAGAAATATTTCTTAAACAAACGTTCGAAAAGGCATTAGCATCAGGAAGACTTTATGTTAAAGAAATAAAGTATGGTCTTTTATTAACTTCAAGGGCAAGCTGTTTAGAGAAGAACTTTATTGTTCACCCAATTCTGTGCATCGATTTCAGAAGAGGTTCTAGGGAAGAACTTTATTTCCTAATCCGCCCCTCATCACCCACTCAAATAAAGGTACTTATACCATCTTCAGGGAAGGACTTTATTGTTCGTGAACAGGTTGTGTCCATGGAAAATTAAGTTGTTACTCTGAGAAATTAAGTTGTTCCCTTAAGGGGCAGAACAGGGACGACCATCTTAGCCGCAAGTTGAAGCGTTGCCTTGCCGAGTCGCTTCCGGCCGTCTTATCCTCAAGCATTCATGGTGACTTCACGCACCGATAATCCGAGTTGATATCTAAGGCCGCAGGAACATCGTGTAAAGCGCCTGCGTGATGAGTTTCTTCGGATTCTTACTTTGGATTAGACTAAGCACGTCGGTGTTCCCCCGATCATGAAACTGATTACTAAAGAGACTGTCGCGCATTACAGAATCATGGAGCCGCTCGGCGCGGGCGGCATGGGCGCGGTATATAAGGCGTATGATGAAAAGCTTCATCGCGTTGTCGCGCTCAAATTCCTGCCGCCGGAATACATCTCTCAGGAAGAACGCCGTCGCCGCTTTCTACAGGAAGCCCGCGCCGCTTCGGCCTTGAATCATCCGCACATTCTCACGGTTTATGAATTCGGCGAGGATGATGGCAAGCCGTACCTGGCGATGGAGTATGTGGACGGCGAGACGTTGCGTCAGAAGATCGCGGCGCGCACTCTCCCCATAAGAGAAACTTTAGATATTGCGATACAGATCGCCGGGGGTCTCGCCAAGGCTCACGAAGTGGGCATCATTCACCGCGACCTCAAGCCGGAAAATTTGATGATCACACGCGATGGCTACGCGAAGATTCTGGACTTCGGCATCGCGAAACTCGTACCTCGCCGCGAGCGCGCGCTCGCCGTCGATAGCGCGCAGAAAACTCTCACTCATATCGAGACGAAGTCCGGAACGATCATGGGGACGGTCAATTACATGTCGCCGGAGCAGTTGCTCGGCAAGCCCGTCGACCTGCGCTGCGACATCTTCTCGTTCGGGGTCGTCTTGTGCGAGATGCTGACGGGCATGCATCCTTTCGAGGGCGAACACCAGATCGATACGATGCACGCCATCCTGCACCAGGAACCGAGACTACCGGATGCCGCCAAATCTCCACTGCCGCCAGAGCTTCAGCGAATCATCTGCAAGGCTCTGGAAAAGACGCCAAGGCAGCGCTATCAAACGGTCGCGGCCTTCGTGGATGAACTCAAGACTTTCAAGCGCGGCCTCGAACTCGGACAAGCTGCGCCCACCCAGGTTAAAACAAGGCTAGTCTTAAAACGCGTCACGCTTGCCGCGCGCTCTTACGGGATAGATTACGAGAAAGAACTGAACGAGACCCAGTTCAAAGCGGTGACGACGACCGAAGGGCCGCTGCTGATCGTCGCCGGAGCGGGCACGGGCAAGACGCGGACGCTTGTGTATCGCGTGGCGCGTCTCGTGGAGACGGGCGTGCGGCCTGAGTCGGTGCTGCTGCTGACTTTTACGCGGCGTGCGGCGACGAGCATGCTCGCACGCGCGGCCAATTTGGCCGATGCGCGTTGCCAGCGAGTTTCGGGCGGCACGTTTCATTCGCTCGGTCACTCAGTCCTCAGAAAGTTCCCGGAGGAGAGCGGCGTCGGGCGCAACTTCACCGTGCTCGACAGTTGCGACACGGAAGATCTGATTGACCTGTTGCGGCGGCAGATGCGTCTGACCAGAGAGCGTACTTTCCCGCGCAAGCGCACTATCTGCGCGATCTTCAGCATGATGATCAACAAGGTCATCTCGTTGGAAGAGGTGCTCAGGCAGTCGTACCCGCATTTTGCCGGCGAGCGCCCCGCTCTCGAAGAAATGTTCAACGCCTTCGAGGAGTTCAAGCGCGCGCGGCATATGCTCACCTACGACGACCTGCTCGTGCGTCTGCGCGAAGCTCTCGAAGCGAACCCGGAATTGTGCGGGCGGCTCTCCGAGCAGTATCGCTACATCATGGTGGACGAATATCAGGACACCAACAAACTACAGGCGCAGATCGTGCGACGGCTCACGGCGTCGCACGAGAATGTGGCGGTCGTCGGAGATGAATGCCAGTCGATTTATTCGTTTCGCGGGGCATGCCACGAGAACATGCTTGAGTTCCCGAAACTCTTTCCGGGCGCGCAGGTCATCAAGCTCGAAGAGAACTTCCGCAGCACTCAACCGATTCTCGACGTAGCCAACGCGATCATCTCTGAGGTTAAAGAGGGCTACGCGAAGCGACTTTTCTCGCGCCTCGACGGAGGTGAGCCGCCCGTCGCTGTCAGCGCGCGCGACGAAAACGAGCAGTCGCGTTTCGTCGCCGAGCGAATTGAAGAGTTGCGCGAGGAAGGCGTGCCGCTCGGCGAGATCGCCGTTTTGTTCCGCGCCAGTTCCCACTCGTTCGATCTTGAGATCGAACTCGGCAAGCACGGAATCCCGTTTCGCAAATTCGGCGGCATCAAGTTTGCCGAATCGGCGCACATCAAAGACGCCCTGGCCTTCCTGCGTGTGGTTGCCAACCCATCGGACACGCTCTCCTGGTTCCGCACCCTGAAACTTCTAGATCACATCGGCGACGCGACGGTTAACCAGATACTCGACTATCTCGGCGTCGAGCGAAAAGAGTTCAGGGCGACGCGTTCGAAAGAGAGCCTCTTTAAAAAGCTGCATCGCTTTCCGGCGCGTGCCGCCTACAAAAACGATTTGATCCGGCTGGCGCGCATGTGGGCGAGCCTCGTCGAGAACAAGTCGCCGAGCGCGCAACTCTCGACCGTGCTCCGTTTCTACCGGCCTATTTTAAAAGCCCGTTATGACGACCATCCGCGGCGCGCGCGCGACCTCGAACACTTACAGACGATCGCGAAACGATACAAAAGCTCCGCAGAGTTGCTGTCGGACGTTGCGCTCGATCCGTCGGACGCGTCCCACTCAAACAGGGAGCCGCGCGGCGGCTACGTCACGCTCTCGACCGTGCATTCGGCGAAGGGCCTGGAGTGGGACGCCTTGTTCGTCATCTGGATGACGGACGGTTGGTTCCCTTCCTCACGCTCTGCGGATGAATTTGACGATTTGGAGGAGGAGCGGCGGCTGCTTTACGTCGCCGCGACGCGTGCGAAACGGCATCTCTATTTCGTCTATCCGCTGAACCCTTACCGCGGCGCGGACGGTGATTCCTTTCCCGTCGTCTCGCGGTTTCTCGCACCCATCCCTTCAACGATTCTCCCGCACGCCGCGCTCTCGCCGGGCGACTGAATCAACGTCCACCCAGAGCGCCTAACAAAAGCAAGAAACCACGAAGACACACGAAACAACACTAACTCTTCTTCGTGTTGTTTCGTGTGTCTTCGTGTTCCACTCTTAGTTGGAACTTGAAGGTGTCAGAGTTGCCAGACGACTTCGTGGATGTGGACGGGTTGGAGGCGATTTTTGACGCTGATAGGCGGGAGGGGGCGAAGTGTGAAGCGGTGTGTGGCGACGGCTTCGACGACGGCCTGGCTTGAGAGTATTTGTCCGCCCTGTGCGCGGGATTCGAGGCGCGAGGCGAGATTGACGGTGTCGCCGATGGCAGTGTATTCCGAGCGGCGTTCGGAGCCGATATAGCCGACGGTGGCTTCGCCCGTGTGCAGGCCGATGCCGACGCCGATCTCGGTGAGGTCTGCGGCGCGCAGTTCTTCGTTGAGTTGTTCGACGCGGCGCTGCATGGCGATCGCCGCCGCGAGCGCGTTCGAGGCGTCTTCGGGCGTGGCCGTGGGTGCGCCGAATAAGGCCATCAGGCCGTCGCCGATATACTTGTCGAGCGTGCCGCCGTGCTCGAAGATGATGTCGGTCATGGCGCAGAAGTAGCGGTTGAGAATTTGCACGACGCGTTCGGGCGGCGCATGTTCGGAGATGGCGGTAAAGCCGCGTACGTCTGCGAAAAGCACTGTCACGCGTTGGTTGACGCCGCCGAGTTTGAAAGACTCCGGGTTTTCGAGCATCTGGCGGACGACGTATTCGGGCATGAAGCGACTGTAGTTGGCGCGCGCCACTTCTTCGCGCGCGAGCCGTTCGTGCGCGCGTGCGCTCTCGACGGCGACTGCGGTTTGCGACGCGACGGCGGTGAGGAATTCCAGATCGTCGCGCGTGAAGACGGCTGCGGGGTCGAGGCGGTCGGCATAGATCGCGCCGTGGACGCCGGATTCGGTCAGGAGCGGCGCGCAGATGGTCGAGCGGACGCCTTGCGCGATGACGGAGTTGGCCTGCGCAAAATGCGCGTCGGCCGTCGCATCCTGCGAGAGCAGTGCGACGCGCTCGCCGAGCGCTTTGTTGAGGATCGTGCGGCTGACCGTGAGCGGCTTCGTGCCCGTGTGATATTCCTCGCGGCGCGCTTTGATGCCGATGGGACTAAGGTTGTCGAAGCCGCTCGTGATCGGCGATTCGTTGCCGAGCAGGGCGACGACGCGATCGGCGGGCGTCACGCGCAGAATAATGTCGGTCGCCTTGTCGAAGATGGCCGCGAGGTTGAAGACCGAGTTAAAGGTCTTGTTCAACTCGTAGAGCATGGCGAGAATGTCCGCTTTGCGCCGCAACACCTGTAGCTCGGAGAGCGAATCCTGACCTTTTACAGACGTGTGGGCAGCCTCGTGCGGAAGCGCGTGCGCGGGCACGGCGATCTGCGTCTTGCCCATTGCGACATCTTCGTAGCGAAGCGACGTGGGGCGCTCGGCCGGTTCATCCTGCAAGAAGCGGATCAGGCTCGTGCCGACTTTGATGCGGTCGCCGTGTGCGAGTCGCCACTCGTCGCGCTGCTGGCCGTTGACCAGTATCCCGTTGGAACTGCGTTTGAGCACGGAGCCGTTGAAGACGCCGTTAACGACGAAGTACGCGCCGTCGCGCAAGATGATATGCGCGTGTTGGCGCGAGACGCGCGGGTCGTCGAGAGCCACGGTGTTCTCGGCCGCGCGCCCGATGGTGCATTGTCCCTGCCCGTTGAGCGCGTGTTGCCATTTACGGCCGGCGGCGTCTTCGATCTGGAGAACAGCCATTAGAGAACTCCATCAATAGTAGAAAAGTCGGTTCGACGCGACAGGTCGTCCGTAGCCCGACGACGTAAGCGAGCGGATACGTCTTAGTCGAACCAAGAGAGCTTGATTCGACTAAGACGTTTGCAAGTTGCACAACCGTTGCTTCCCGTTCACCGGAAGAAAACTAATGGCGGCGCGGGGGCGGGCGATGCGGCCCACCCGGCGGCGGGAATCCGCCGCCTTCGTGGTGCGGCGGAGGCGGCGGGCGAAACTGCTCACGCTCGCGTTGCCGCTGTAGTTCCAACTCCTGCTGTTCCCTTCTCCGGCGCAGTTCCTCTGCGCGTTGCGCGTCGTATTCGGCGGCGGCAGTGTTGCCCGCGGGCGCGCTCGAAGTGGGCGCTTGAATCACGAGGCCGGACTTGCCGCCCGAAGATTCGACGGTTGGCGAAGTGCTTTTCGTCCCGTCGGCGTTTGTGGCAGACCCTCCCGCCGTCTCTCCTTCGGTGTAAGAAGGCTGGCTCGACAGAGTTTGCGACTCGACTGTGGGGCGTTGGTCTGACTGTGAAAACTGTCGCTCGGAGGCGACTGTGGGGCTTGCGGTTTGACGCGTGGCTTCCGTCTGCGTCGCGTCCGACCCGGAGGGCTGCGCCGCGCCGGGCAGCGCGATGGTCTGCGCTTCGGAGTTGGCCGGAGACGCCGACGCATCCGACCTGGAACTGAGCAGCGGAAAGGCGACGAAGGCGCAGGCGGCGATAACGGCGAGGGCGACGCCTGCGATCACCGCAGTCGAACTCTTGCGCGCGGGCGGTTCAGACGGCTCGTTGAAAGACGCGTGCGAGTAAGATTTGACGGACGGGCGCGTCGCGTCGAATGACGAATCGACGAGCGTGACTTCGCTCTGCGTCTGCGAGAGCGGCGGCCGCACGCGCGTCTGCGAGACGGACGAAGGTGCGACGTGTTGCGCGCCGAACACATGCGTCCCGCCGTCAACCATAGTGGCCTCGTCGCGCGCGGGTTGGCCGAGCGTGTAGGCGGCGGCTGCTTGCGGCGTGGTGCGCGAGGCGTTGTTGGCGGCCTGTCTGAGCGCCGTGCGCATCTCGGCGGCGGTCGCAGGGCGCAGCGCGGCTTTCAGGTTCATCGCGCGGTGGAGAATTTTACTGATCGCTTCGGGCACTTGCGCGTGCGCCAGATGCGCGGGGCGAAGTGGGTCGGGTTGGTTGTTGATGACGGCGCTGGCGCGCGTCAGCCCGTCGATGGGCACAACTCCGGTCAGGAAGTGATAGAGCGTCGCGGCGAGCGAGTAGAGGTCGCTGCGCGTGTCCGTGCCCGTGCCCTGAATCTGTTCGAGCGGCGCGTAGCTGCGCGAGTAGCCGAAGACGCTGGCCGTCTGGTTGGCGCGCGTTCCCGTCGCCGCGCCCTTCGCCAGCCCGAAGTCGAGCAGGACGATCTGCCCGCGCTTGGACAGTTTCATGTTCTGCGGCTTGATGTCGCGGTGGACGATGGGCGGTTCGTGCGTGTGCAGGTAGTCGAGCGCATCCAGTAGTTCGTCAGCCCAGCGCATGACTTCGGCGAGCGGGAACGCGCCGCGCCTTTGCAGCAACTCAGCCAGATCGTCGCCTTCGATGTACTCCATGACAAGGAACTGACCGTCGCCTTCGACGAAGTGATCGCTGACGCGCGGCAGCGCGACGTGGCGCAAGTGGTTCAACAGGTGCGCCTCGCGCTCGAAGGCTTTGCGCAGCGTCGGGTCGTCGAAAAAGGTCTGCTTGATGGCGACGGTGCTGTGGAAACGTTCGTCCGTAGCGACGTACACAGCGCCCATGCCGCCTTGCCCGATCTGTTTCGTCACGCGATAACGATTTTGGAGCAATGCGCCGGATTCGATCATAATGTGATTTATTGAGACTCCTTCATGCCGGGCGGGGCGTGCGCGGGCGTTTGTCTTTGTGTGCTTGATTACTGACTCTTGGCGGGTGGGCGAAAAACTTTGAGGATCGCCCTCGCAATCCAGCATAACCGATTGCTTCGGATTAAATCAATACCAATGTTGGACGACGCGGAGGTGTTAGACGGCGCGGAGACGGCCGGGTTGAGGCCGCACCGCAACGCGCAAAGTCGGCGCGAAAAGAAAACATCCGACTCTCTTGTTCTCTCTTTTCGCGCCGACTTTACGGTTCGGGTTTTTATCTTCGTTTACTTGAAGCCGCGTCCGATGTGCGGGAAATGTACTAGTTCGCGTGCGCCGCGTGCGATGTCTTTCTCGTCTGCGGTCGTGCTCGTCACTTTCTGCACCGGGAATGCGTCGGGCTGGCTCAAATCCTTTATGAGCGAATCTATGCGCTCGCGCGTGACGTGCTCCATCATAAAGATGTGGTTGTAGCCGCGCTGCTGCCCGTTCACGTACAAGGTTTCGCCTGAGAGCGAATACTTGAAGATGATGTCAGGGTTGGCCTTTTTGAAACGGATCGTGAGCGAGAGCGGCGAACGCGACACCCAGAGGTCTTGCTTCAATTTATTCTCAAGTTCTTTGAGGCGGAAGTGGGCGTAATCGGCCATCTCCTCCGTGTAGATCGCCTTTCGAATCTCACCGCCGTAGGAAGTGCGCGCCAGATAGTCCCAGAGAATCATGGCCGAGAAACCGTTGCGCGAACCGGCAAAGGTGGTATCGGGCGCACCGATGTATTCGGGATCGTCGGGCGGCGCGAGTTGATATTTAACTTTGGTCATAAAGACGCCGCACGGCCACGGCGCGCCGATCCACTTGTGGCCGCTCATCACGAGCGAGTGGACGAAGGGCAGGCGGAAATCGAAGTTCGGGCCGCGCTGCTTGATCCGGCCTTCCCTGTAAGCTATTTCGATGAAGGGCATGTAGGCCGATCCAAGCGCGCCGTCAACGTGAAACCAGTAGCCGGTGCGCACGTCGAACTTCGACGGGTTGTTCGGGTCGTAATAGACTTTGCGCTCGTCGAGTCCGTACTTCTTAAGTATCGGCATGAGCGCTTTGCCCGCCGCTTCTACGTCGTCGTACGCGCCTTTGAAGGTCGTGCCGTAGTTGAAGATGACGAGAATCGGGTAGCCGCGCGAGGCGAAAAATTCGACGAGCGTGGCGAGCGCTTTGACGTCAATCGAACCCGGCCCGGCGTTGCCGCCCTGTGAAGGCACTTCCTTCGGCCACGGCTGTCCCGGCGCGAGCGGGTTCTGGTTCGGGTAGAGCGCCGTGCCCAGTTCGTAGAAGGTTTGAATGCCGAGGATGATGCCGTTCTTGATGATCGAGTAGTGCGTGTCGTCCGAGTAGAAAGCGACCGGGGTGAAAGCGTTGGGGTTGTCCTCGGGCGTGGGCGCTTGCACGTAGAGCAGACGGCGCGGGACGCTCTGCGGTTCGCCGCCGTCGGCGCTCGCCGCCTGTGCCTCTGCGGCCGCACTCTGGTCTTCGAGCAGAAACTTTCCGGCCAGATAGTCGCGCCCGTTCCACATGCCGTACAGGTTGCCTTCGGTCGAACCCATCGTGAGGACGTAGCCCCAGTAAGACTCCGGATCTTTCGGGTTGTACGGCCAGCGCGCATTCCACAGCGCGGCGTAATAGTCGAGCACGGCGCGCTCCATCCATTTGCTGTTGACCGTGAAGTTGCCGCTTTGGAACGGGTCGCCGATGTTGTTGACGTGATAATCCAGATAGCGTTTCAACTCTTCATAGCGAAGCGCCTGATTCGCCTGATAGCCGAGAAAGTTCGCCTTCTGTCCAGACAGGTAACGCTCCAACTCTGCGAGCGCATCGGCGCGCTGCGTGGCGCTCATCCCCGTGGGTGGCAGTTGAAACTTGCTGCAAGTGATGCCGGGCACGGTCGGGTAGACGGAGCATGAGTCGCCCGTCGGCGGCGAGATCGGCGGCGCGACGCCTTGCGTCGTCGTCGTCTTCGCGTTGCGACGCTCGACCGACTTGCTCGCACCCTTGGCGGAAGTCTGACCCTTCTTGCCTGGAGACGAAGCGCTGCCCTTCTTGCTTGGAGAGGAAGCGTCACCCTTCTTGCTTGCGCTCTTTTTAGATTTACTGTTCTTGCTCATGCAAACCTCCGTGGTTTCTGTGTGGTGAGGGACGGCGCGGCGTGCGTTAAGAACTGTTGCGCACGCCGACAGGTTTACGGAACGCGAGGCTGCGCCTGCGAAAGGCGCAGTCGTCCGCCGCGAGTCTCTTCGGAAGCTCTCGATTCGGATGTCAAATCTCGCTGGTTTAATCAGGTAAGGTGAAAGTTACCCGTGTTCGGCGAAGGCGGGGCGGCTGTGGGACGGTGCGGAGATAGCCACCCGCTTTGACGAGTTCGCTTGCGAAGCGCCGGAGATCATTCGTCAGTTAATTGAGAACATGAACGCTCGTACAATATTCACCTGCCGGAAGGTTGTCAATAGTGAAGCGGCGCGCACTTGCAAGGCGTCGGCCGCGCACATCTCAAGCCACGCGCTTCTTTTGGACGAGCACCTGAAAACTTTCGCTCATGCCGCCGGGGAGAACTAACTCGCGTGCGCCGAGCGCGAGTTGCAGGCGTTCGGCTTCGCTCTGGAGACCTGAAGCGTGTCGTTCGAGCGCGTCGAGCAGACCTGCGCGCAGCAGAAACTTGTCTTGACGCTCAAACGAGACTGTTTCGAGCCCGGCCGCTTCGCCCGCGCGCCTGATTTGCGTCCAGTTGATCGTCGTCGTCAGGTCGTGCTCGCCGGGATGCTTGAGCAGGTCTGCGACGAATTCGTGCGCGCGAAAACCGCGCAGCGTCCCGTCGCGGCGTGCGTTTGCTTGATAGAGTTCTTCGGCCTCCGCGCCGTAATCGACCGTGACTACGTAACCGCGCCCCAATGTGGCTGCGGCGCGTGCGATCCATGCGTCGGCCGCCAGATTAATTTCCGCCGTGTGGCCTTCGGCGAGCGTGCAGCCGAGGCGCGCGAAGTGTTCGGAGAGCAAAGTCGTGGTCGGTTCTTGTTCGCTCCAACAAAATTCGCCCGCCTCGTCCACGCCGACGCACAACTCGCGCAGGCGGCCGTCGCGCATCACAACGCGATGGACGGGAAAGGCATCGAGCAGCTCATTGCTGAAGATGACGCCCGCCGCGAACGAAAGACCATGCAGATCGTCCGGGCAAAACTCGACGCGTTCTCCGAACGCAGCCAGTTGGTCGCGTGCGCGTGTGCGCGCGTCCCGGCTCACGTCTGCGATGTAGTAGCGCGTGGATTGAAAGACACGCGGATGGTCGCGTTCCAGAGTTTCGAGCACGACGCGCGCGAAATCGCCCGCGCCCGCTCCGGCTTCGAGGAGCGCCCAATGGTCGGGCGATCCGAGTTCCGTGTGAAGCGTGGCGAAGTGGCGCGCGAAGGTGGCGGCGAAGAGTGGGCTGCGTTCGGGACTGGTGCGATAGTCGCCGCCCGCGCGTCCCCAGCGCGTGCGGTCTGTGCGCTGGTAGTAGCCTTCGCGCTCGTCGTAGAGGGCGGCGGCCATCCAGTCGCTAAAGGAGAGCGCACCCTCGCGCCTGATCCTCGCGCGGAGACGTGCGGCGAGAGTCGTCTGTCCGGGCGCACTCATGGCACAGCTTTACTGTTCGGCGGAGTCGGGTTGTTTGTCTAAGAGACGCGTGGTGTGATCCGTGACGCTTGGCGGATGCATGAGTTCGGCCGTCTGCACTTGCGGCTGGCGGTAATCGTTGACGGGGATGCCCTGCGACTGAGGCAGAGCGCCTTGCGTCGGAGCGTGCAGGCGCGAATGGATAGGCGGCGTGTAGAGTTCGGGCGGGGGCGCAGCAACCTTCGGCGGGCGCGGCGCAGCGTCTTCAAAAAAGACCGCGTAGATGATCCTGATGAAACCGGCAAGAATCCCAAGAGCGCCGAACGTCATAAATTCAATCGGCATTCCTATCGCTTCGTGCATGATGCCGAAAAAAGGAATGAGAAGAATACTGACGAGCAGCACGGCGACGCCGTGCTTTACGCCGCGCCGACGGGGCGAGACGGGACGCGCGCCCATCGCTTCGCTCTCAGTCGCGCGGGCTGGGAGCGTGCCGCCCGTCAACAGCAAATTTCCGACGACGACGAGCGGGAACCCGCAGCGCGAACAGAAGCGCACGTCCGCGCTCACCTGCGACTGGCCGCATTTCGGGCAATACATTGGGGAGCACCTTTCTGTCGTTAAAAAATTTGGCGGCGCGTATCCCTGTCAACACACGCGCTCATAGACTACGCTCTGCGCGCCGCCGAAGTTCGACGCGCGGTCGAACTTCGAAGCGTTCGTCGGCTCATTAAAGTCCACCGCCGGACTCAGAGCGGCGGAAGGCGTTCATCCGAAAACAGGCGGAACGTGGCGAAGGCGCGTCCCTGATGATGCGCGGCGCGCACGAGCGTCGCCGTCAAAAGCGCGAACAGCGTCTCCGTCTCGCCCGAAGGCACGGCGATCTCTTTCGACAGTGCGTCGTCCGTTTCGACGAGCGCGAAGCCGCGCCTGCGCGTCGCTTCAACCTCGGCCAGATACTCCGCGACGAGCGCAGGACTGGCTAAAGTCTCCGGCAGCGTCCATTCGAACGGGTCGTCCCACAAATTCGCGGTCAGCCCGCCGAACGTCTGCTCCACGCATGCCGCGCTGCGCAGAATGTGTTCGCCGCACGAATAGACAGGCGGACTGCCCGGCGACGCGGTGCGCGGCTGTCGATAAAGTATCTCCACAGGCACGACGCGCACCAGCGCACCGGAGCGCGCGTGCAGCGCTGCAAACTGTGCGTCGAGAGATGAAAGCAATCCATTCATCAAGCCGTTGGTTCGATGATTCGTTGATTCAACGAACCGACGAACCGTCGAATCAACGAATCCATCTCTTACTTACTGCGCCGGTCGGACTCTTCAATGACCGTGCCGAAGTTGCGCCCACCGAAACTGAAGCCCTGATAGACACGCCCTTTCACGCCGACCTGCGCTCCCTTGCGCGGCGAGCCTCCGTTGCGACGAGAGACGACCCAGATTTCGCCCGTCCCGTCGTCAACCTTATAGGCCCCGCCGACCAGAGGCACGCCGTAACCGTCCTCTACCGTCCCGGCGATGCCGACTTCCTTATCACGATACTTGTCCGGATTATCCAGAATCTTCCCGATGTTCGTCCTGTTCGGACACGCGGTGAAGAGGAACACGCAGAGGAGAGTTAAAACGAGAACAGAAATTTTCCGACGTGAGCGCATGGCTTCTCCTTCTTATCTTGAAATATTTGGGAGAGGCGGAAGAGAGGGCGGAGAGATGAGGGATGAGGGATGAATGAAAGCATTCAACAAAGCGAGTGCTTTTCTAATTCATCCCTCATCCCTCATCCTTCATCCCTCCCCTTAGTTGCCGTACCAGCCGATGGGTTTGCCTGAGAGATCGACCCAGACGCTCTTAACGTGCGTGTAGAGTTCGAGGGCGTGGCGCCCCATCTCGCGGCCGTAGCCGGATTGTTTGTAGCCGCCGAAGGGCGAGGCGGCGTTCATCATGTTGAAGGTATTGATCCAGACCGTCCCCGCTTTCACCTCTTTGGCAAAGCGATGGGCGCGCGTGATGTCCTTCGTCCAGATGCCCGCCGACAGCCCGTAGATCGTGTCGTTGGCTTGACGGACTAAATCCTTTTCGTCCGTGAAGGTGATGACGGAGACGACGGGGCCGAAGATCTCTTCCTGCGCGACGCGCATCGAATTCTGCACTTCGCTGAAGACGGTCGGACGGAAGAAGTAACCGTTACGGAAGTTGCCTTCGAGTTCCGGCGGCGCACCGCCCGCAAAGACGGTCGCACCCTCGCCGCGCGCGATGTCCACGTAGCTCTTGATGCGCGTGAGTTGTTCCTCGGAGACTTGCGGCCCCATCTGCGTCGTCTTGTCCATCGGATCGCCGACCTTCACGCGTTCGGCTCTCTCCTTGAAGCGGGCGAGGAATTCGTCCTTGACGCGTTCGTCGAGGAAGAGACGCGAACCGGCGCAGCAGACCTGACCCTGATTGAAGAAGATGCCCATCATCGCGCCGCTCACGGCCTGCTCAATGTCCGCGTCGGCGAAGACGATGTTCGGTGCTTTGCCGCCGAGTTCGAGCGAGACTTTGGTGAGATTTTGGGCAGCCGTACGAGCGATAATCTTGCCCACCTCGGTCGAGCCGGTGAAGGCGATCTTGTCGATGCCGGGATGTCCGGCCAGAGCCGCGCCCGCAGTCTCGCCGTAGCCGGGCACGATGTTGACGACGCCTTCGGGGAAGCCCGCCTCCTGGATCAACTTGCCGAGTTCCAAAGCCGTCACGGGCGTCTGTTCGGCGGGCTTCAGGACGATGGTGTTACCGGCCGCGAGCGCGGGGGCCAGTTTCCAGGCGGCCATCAGGAGCGGGAAGTTCCAGGGGATGATCTGGCCGCAGACGCCGAGCGGTTCGCGCAGAGTGTAGTTGAAGAACTGGCCGGGGACGGGGATCGTCTCGCCCTCGATCTTCGTCGCCCACCCGGCGAAGTATTCGAAGTTCTCAACCACGCCCGGCAGGTCTATGTACATCGATTCTTTGATCGGCTTGCCGTTGTCGGCCGTCTCAAGGGCGGCGAGTTCCTGCGAGCGCGCTTCGATCAGTTGCGAGAGTTTGTAGAGCAGACGGCCGCGGTCGCGCGCGCTCATACGCGACCATTTGCCTTCGAAGGCGCGGCGTGCGGCGGCGACGGCCTTGTCCACGTCGGCCTTGTCCGCTTCGGCCACTTCGGCCAACGTCTCGCCCGTCGAGGGGTTCGGCGTCGAGAAGGTCTTGCCCGACTCGGCATCAACCCACTGGCCGTCGATGAGCAGTTGATAACGACGAGGCGATTCGGATGCGGTTTGAGAGGAGGACATAAGAGAAACTCCTTAGCTTCGGATTCTTAAAAAATTGTGTTGGAGAGTCTGGTTTGAACTTCGTGCATGGCGCTTACTTTATCACCTACGCGGGGCGAAGTCTAAACGAGCGCATCCGGCGTAGGTTTAAGGTTTTGCCGTGGGAGGCGGCGGGATAAATCGAGCGCATGGGTTGAAACTAAAGAGGCGGCCGTCCTTGCCCAAGGCGGCCGCCTCTCTCAATGCTCCGGTGAATCCCCGGATGTGCCGGAGCAAAGCGTTAAATGCGACGGAGGCCGGATGTTGAGGCCGGAGTCTCGTGAGTATGCCCGGCTCGCCTCTCGTTTAGTAACGCGCGAGGGACAGTGGAAAGGGATCAGGAGGCAAGATTAATTTTCGTGAAGCGCGCGGGAAGCGCAGAAGGCGGGAACGTTGGAGCGAAGGTTACGATTGCAATTCATCCGCGTCTTCGTCGGCGGCGAGGCGCAAATCCTCGTCGCCCGTCACTTCGTCCCAATCGTAACCGAGATAGAGCGAGAAGGCGTGCAGTTTTGCCTCCCAACGCTCGCGCTGCTCGCGGTAGAGTTTCCAGCCTTCGTCCGTGTCGCGGCGCGTCTTGATGCCCGCCTCGCTCAGTTGCCTGAGGGTGCGCCGGTAGCGTCGGCGCAGGCGGCGCAACCCTTCCGCAGAGTTTTCGTCCGGGCTTTCAGGTTGCAGACCGAGCGCCATGATGAGCTGGTTGAGCACGTGCAGGCCGCTCGCTTCGAGCGTGCGCAATTCGGGGTGGCTGCACGTGTCTGTGTATTCCTCGTCGTCGAGACAACTGTTGATGACGGCGCAGGTTTCGAGCATGAGGAAGAAGATGCGCGGCGTGCTTTTATGGACGGCGACCGGGTGAAAATAGTGTATGACGGGATGTTCGGCGTGCGACTCCTGTAGCTCGTTGATGTCGCGCGCAGCCCCGCGCAACACTACGTCGAGGCCGTGGAAGTGTCCGCCGAAGAAGTGGTGCGCGATAAAGCCAGCCACGTCCGCGCCCCCTTCCGCCTGATGATAGAAAGAGAGCGCGACGACGCGTCTGCGTTCGAGCGCATTGTAGACGGTGATCAGGTAGGTAACGGTGAGCGAGATGAGCGCGAAGCCGCTCGCGCCTTCGACGAGAGCGAAGAAACGCACGAAGAGGGTGCGCGGCGTGATGTCGCCGTAGCCGATGGTGATGAGCGACGTGCCGCTGAAGTAAAGCGACTCGATCCACGCGGCGCTTTCGGCCGGTGGGTCGATATTGAACTCGGCGGGCATGCGCGGCAGGTAGATGAGCGCGAAGCCGGCGATGAGCAGCAGGAGATAAAGGACGACCAGGGCGGGCATCAACATCGGCCCGACGAGGTTGAGCAGGCGATGACGGCGCGGGCGCGAAAAGCGAGAGGCCGAGGCGCGCGTGACAGCCCAGACACCGCGATTCAACCAATCGCTGAGTGGGCCGGCGCGCCCGCTCGCGTCGAGGATCGTGGAGTACACGTCGTAGGCCACGAACAACAGGATGGCGAGTCCCGCGGCGTTGAGCAGAAAAACGGTCACGCCTGCGTGATGAGTTGCCGCAGCACGAAGGGCAGAATGCCGCCGTGCCGGTAGTAGTCGATCTCAATCGGCGTATCGATGCGCAGCGTGACGGGCACTTCTTCCGTCTCGCCGGAGCGACGACGAATGACGAGCGTGACGTCCTGTCGCGGCTTGATCTCGTCCGATTCGAGTCCGGTGATGTCGAAGACTTCCGAGCCGTCGAGGCCGAGCGTCTTAGCGTTTGTCCCCTCCTTGAACTGGCAGGGCAGCACGCCCATGCCGACGAGATTCGAGCGGTGGATGCGCTCGAAGCTCTGCGCGATGACGGCGCGCACTCCAAGCAGGCGCGTGCCCTTCGCAGCCCAGTCGCGCGAACTGCCCGTGCCGTATTCCTGTCCGGCGAGAACGATGAGCGGAATCCCCGCGGCTTGATACTGCACCGAAGCGTCGTAGATGCTCATCTGCTGGTTGACGGGTTGCAGGGAGGTGACGCCGCCCTCCGTGCCGGGAACCATCAGATTCTTGATGCGGACGTTGGCGAACGTACCGCGCACCATCACCTGATGATTGCCGCGCCGCGAACCGTAAGAGTTGAAGTCTTCGACGTTGACGCCGCGCAGTTGCAGATAGACGCCGCCGGGCGAAGTGGGTTTGATTGCGCCCGCAGGGCTGATGTGGTCGGTCGTCACCGAATCGCCGAAGATGGCGAGCGGGCGCGCGTTGCGTATGTCGCAAAAACGCCCCGGCTCCATGCCGAACTTCTCGAAATAGGGCGGCTCTTGAATGTAGGTCGAATGCTCGTCCCAATCGTACACGTCGCCCGCGACCGAGGGGATTTCGTTCCACAGAGGATTCTGTTCGGCGAAGTCGCTGTAGAGGCGTCGGTAAGTTTCCGGGTCGGTCGCGACGCGCAAGCCTTCGTCGATCTCTTCGAGCGTCGGCCAGATGTCGCGCAGAAAGACGTCCTCGCCGCGCTTCCCTTGCCCGATCGGTTCGTTCGCCATGTCGATGTCGATGCGACCGGCGAGCGCGAAGGCGACGACGAGCGGCGGACTCATCAAAAAGTTGGCCTTGACGCTTTGATGCACGCGCGCCTCGAAGTTGCGATTGCCCGAAAGGACGCTCGCCGCAACCAGATCATGCTCGTTGATGACCGTCTCGATGCGCGGGTCGAGCGGGCCGGAATTGCCGATGCAGGTCGTGCAACCGTAGCCGACGAGGTTGAAGCCGAGTTGGTCGAGAAAGGGCTGCAAGCCGGTCTTCTTGTAATACTCGGTGACGACGCGCGAGCCGGGCGCGAGCGACGCTTTGACGGCGGGCTGCGTCCTCAGTCCGCGCTCAACGGCCTTCTTGGCGAGTATTCCGGCAGCGAGCATCACGGAAGGGTTCGAAGTGTTGGTGCATGAAGTGATCGCTGCGATGACTACGTCGCCGTGGCCGAGCAGGGCGTTGCGTTGCAGGTCGGGCTGCTTGCTGGCATCCGTGTCGTCGTCCTCGACGCGGTCGGGCGTCGGGCGATTGTTCATCATCTCGATCTCTGTGAGCGCGCTCGTGTTCTTCACGCTGTCGTTGCCTTCGCCCTGCGGGATGGACTCCGGCTCCTGATGACCGCCGCCCGCGAGCACGGGAAGCGAGCGGCCGTTGCCGCCTGCTGCCGCCGCCGCTGCGCCCGCGCTCAGGTTCACGGGAAAGCGCGCGTCGAGTTCGTCTGCGGGCTTGTTGTAGCCGTTTTCGCCGACGGGTTTTTGCAGCAGTTCGGTGAAGCGCTCTTTGAGGTCTGAGAGTTCGATACGATCCTGCGGGCGCTTCGGCCCCGAAACGCTCGGCTCGATCTCCGCAAGGTTCAATTCGATCAACTGGCTGTACTGGCATTCGCCCGCGCGCGGGATGCCGAACATGCCCTGCGCTTCGTAGTAACTGCGAATCGCTTTGACGTGTTCCTCGCTTCGTCCGGTGGAGAGGAAATATTCGAGCGTCTTTTCGTCTACGGGGAAGAAGCCGACGGTCGCGCCGTATTCGGGAGCCATGTTGGCGATGGTCGCGCGGTCGTAGGCCGGAATGCTCGCCGCGCCCTCGCCGTGAAACTCCACGAACTTCCCGACCACTTTCGCCGCGCGCAGTATCTCCGTCACGCGCAGGACGAGATCGGTCGCCGTCACACCCTCGCGCAAACTGCCGGTCATGTTCACGCCCACCACGTCGGGCGTCAAAAAGTAGACGGGCTGGCCGAGCATGCCCGCTTCCGCTTCGATGCCGCCGACGCCGTAGGCCACGATGCCGAGGCCGTTGATCATCGTCGTGTGCGAATCCGTGCCGACGAGCGTGTCAGGTAGGTAGACGCCGCTGCGTTCGATGACGCCCTGCGCCAGATATTCGAGATTGACCTGATGCACGATGCCGATCCCCGGCGGCACAACCTGAAAACTCTCGAACGCCTGCGTGCCCCACTTCAAAAACTGGTAGCGCGAGCGGTTGCGCCTGAACTCCATCTCCATGTTCTTCTCAAGCGCATCGGGCGTGCTCCACGCGTCCACCTGAACCGAGTGGTCGATGACGAGATCGACGGGCACGAGCGGTTCGATGATCTTCGGGTCGCGTCCCATGCGCGCCACGGCCGAGCGCATCGCGGCGAGATCGACGAGCAGGGGCACGCCCGTAAAATCCTGCAACAAGACGCGCGCGACGATGAAGGGGATTTCCTCCGTCCGTTCGGCATTGGGCTGCCAGTTGGCGAGCGCGCGAATGTCTTCCTCTTCGACCTTTTTGCCGTCGTAGTTTCTCAACAGCGATTCGAGCACGATGCGGATGCTGACGGGCAACTTGGAGACTGGGCCGACGCCCCCTTTTTCCAGTTGGGGCAGGGAGTAGAACTGTCCGGCGTCGAAGCGTTGGAGCGAATTGAAGAGATTATGAGTCATAGGAGTTTTCAAGATTCCTTCGCGGCCGAACGGACTCCCCGGCCGATTACAGAGCGCACACGCTGGCACGCCGAACGAGGCACGCTTGACACGTGCGCGAATGCTCAAATTGATGGCGAAAATCTAATACGTTTAAGTTTAAGTTTCCCTCCCGCGCTCCGTCAAGCGCGTCACTTTTTTCGCGCTCCGTTCGGCGTGCGGCATTGTGGTCTGTTTGTTCGACGTGATGGCATTTGTTATATTGCTCGGCAGTTCAACAAAACGACCAACGAGTGCGAGCTTTTCCGAAGTGGGGCGGCGCGTGGCGCGTGCATCAAAGGCGCGTGTGCAGCCCGTTCATCGCACGGGGAGAATTTCAAAGATGCCGAAGAAGAGACCGGAAGATTTCGAGTACCTGAGCAACGATCCGAACTTTGTGCCCGACCCGGAGATCGAGGAGTTTATGGAGGAGGAGATCGCACGCGCGCCCAAAGACCCCGAACTGCTCGCCGAGCGTCTGCGCCAGAACACGGCCGCCTCTCCGCGCGACGCGGGCGGCGACCTCGATGCTTCTTGGGAGGACGTGAACGACAGCGGAACCGAATCCGTCTCTGGCGACAACCCGACGCCCGATCAGTCCGATGTGGAAGAGAACGCGCACGCCGTCGGCGTCAACTTCGAGGACAACGAGGAACTCGAATTCATAGACAAGATCGACCGCCGCGACCGCCAGCGTTTCGAACTCGACCCGCGCTCGAAGACCGAAGACGGATCGATTTAAGGCAAAAGTAAAAAGGTAAAACGCAAAAGTGAAGATAAGAGGGACGCTCCTTCTCATCTTCACTTTTGCCTTTTTACTTTCGCCTTTTTACTTTCGCCTGTTGCCTCTTTGTTTACGCTTTCGGGTGGGCTTTGTCGTAGACCTCGATCAGTTTTTCCATCGAGACG
>DASZCS010000035.1:0-7841 GCA_035942855.1 Pyrinomonadaceae bacterium
CGCCGGGGGGGGGACGCCTGACGACAGTGGCCTTCCGCCTCTTCGCTGCGCTCTGCCTATCGCTCTGCCTGCTCGCCGCTTCCGGCGACCGCGCGCCCTCGCGCGCACGCGCGCAGACAGCCGCGCAACCGCTCGTCCGCGAACTGTCGGCCGGGTTGATGCACACCTATCGCCTGACTCTGAATCCGGGTCAATTCATTCGCGCCGTCTTCGACCAGCGCGGCCTCGACGTGGAAGTCGCGCTCATGGATGCGACGGGGCGAGAGCTTTTGCGCGTCAACAATCCGGTCGGCGCGTGGGGGCTGGAGCCTGTCTTTTTTGAAGTCGAGCGGGGCGGCCAATACACGCTCGTCGTCCGCCCTGTGAAAATCAATGCCCCGCCCGGTAGCTATGCCGTGTCGCTCGACACGCGCGGCCTGACGGCGGCGGACAAGCGCAGCCTCCCGGCCGAGCGCGTCTTCGCAGAGGCGACCCGTATGCTCTCGGCACAGACGAGCGACGCCTACCGCAAGGCGATTGGAAAATACGAAGAGGCACGAAGCATGTTTCGCCTCGCGCGCGACCAGCGCGGCGAAACGACGACGCTTGTCACCATCGGCTCGATCAAGTCGGCGCTCGGCGAGAGCCAGAACGCGCTCGTCTACTTCGAAGACGCCCTGCCGCTTCTGCGCGCGGCTGGTGAGCGCGAAGGCGAAGCCAGAGTCTTAAGTAACATCGCGCAGATCTATTTCGTGCTCGGCAATAAAGAGAAGGCGGTCGAGAATTTTCAGTCGTCGCTTCAACTCTCACGTGCGCTCGCCGACGAACGCACGGCCGGTTACACGCTCGCCAACATCGGTCTGGTGCGCGTCGAGATGACGGAAGAGCGTGAAGCGCTCTCGGATTTTCAAGCGGCGCTCGCCGCCTTGCGCGCGGCCGGAGACAAGCGCGGCGAAGCCTACGCGCTCAACCAGATCGGCCTCGTCCACAACTCGCTCGGCCAACACCGTGAAGCGCAACGCGCGCACGACGAAGTGGTCGCGCTCATCCAGAACATGGACAACTGCGTCGAACTCGCGCCCGCCCTGTCGAACCTCGCCTGGGATTCGCTCGAAGCGGGCGACAAGCAGAAAGCCCTTGGGTATCTGAATCAAGCGCTCACGCTGCAACAGAGTCTCGGCGACCTTTCGGGGCAGGCCACGACGCTCAACAATCTGGGCTTCGTCTATCACTCAATCGGCGATCAACCGCGCGCCCTTTCTCACCTGCGGCAAGCGTTGACGTTGTTCCGCGAGTTGGGCGACCGCGCGGGCGAGGGCGACGCATCCGCCAACTTGATGTATGCGCTCAGAGGCGCGGGGCGAGCGGGCGCGGCCGTCTTTTTCGGCAAGCGCGCCGTCAACGCGTATCAGGAAGTGCGCGCAAGTCTGCCCGCGCAGGACTTGATGGCGCAGCGTAGTTTCATCCGTCAGAAAGAGATCACTTACAGAGAGTTGGCCGACCTGCTTATCACACAGGGGCGTCTGCTCGAAGCGCAGCAGGTGATCTCCATGCTCAAAGAGCAGGAGTATCTCGAATACGTGCGGCGCAGCGGCGAAGACACGGGCGACGCGCCGAAGAAAGCCTCTCTGACGCCCGCCGAACAGAACGTCGAGAAGAATCAGGAACAACTCGCTTCGCAATTAACTTTGCGCGGGCGCGAGCGCGGCATCCTGATCTCGAAACAGGGACGCACGCCCGAAGAAGAGAAACGGCTCGCGGCTTTGGAGACCGACTTGCAGTCGGCGGGGCAGGCTTTTCAGACATTTCTCGACCGCCTCGGTGACGAACTGGGCAACACGAAACAGGCTGCGCGCGTGCAGGATTTGCGCGAGTCGCAGGCGCTCATGGAAGACCTGCGCGAACTCGGAGCGGGCGCGGTTGCGCTCTACACCGTGGTCGGCGCGGAGAAGTATCGCGTCATACTCGTCACGCCCGACGTGCAGCAGACCGCCGAGTACACGATCAAAGCGGCCGACCTCGAACGAAAAGTTCTGGCCTTCCGTGAAGTGTTGCAGAACCCGCGACAAGACGCGCGCCCGCTGGCCTCGGAGTTGTACAAGATCATCGTCGGCCCCATCGCCAAAGATTTGACGGACGCACAGGCCGAGACGCTCATGTGGTCGCTCGACGGCGTGCTGCGCTACCTGCCTGTCAGCGCGCTCTACGACGGCGAACGCTACATGGTCGAACGCTTCCGCAACACCGTCTTCACGCCCGCGAGCAACAGCCGGTTGAAGGATCAGCCGAGCGCGAAGTGGAGCGGGCTGGGTCTCGGCGTGTCGAAGGCGCAGTCCGGATTCAGCGCGCTGCCGGGCGTGCCGGAAGAGTTGCACGGCATCATCAGCGAAGGGGAGGGCGAAAGCGGCGCGCTGATGGGTAAGGTCTTTTTGGACGACGCCTTCACGGAAGAGACTTTCCGCGCGTCGCTCCGGCAGCGTTTCCCGGTCGTCCACATCGCCAGCCACTTCGCCGTGCAACCCGGCAACGAAACCGATTCGTTCCTGCTGCTCGGCGACGGCAGCCACTTGCCCGTCTCCAAGATCAAAAGCGGCGTGAACATGTTCGGCGGCGTGGAACTCTTGACGCTCTCGGCCTGCGACACGGCGACGGGCGGCACGAATGCTGACGGTAAAGAGGTGGAAAGCTTCGCCGTCCACGCGCAGCGTCAGGGCGCGAAGTCCGTCATGGCAAGCCTCTGGCCTGTGGCCGATGCCAGCACCAAACAACTGATGCAGAGTTTCTATCGCATCCGCAACGCGCAGCCCGGCATGCTCAAGGCCGAAGCCCTGCGCCGCGCGCAAGTGTCACTGCTGCGCGGCGAAGCGACCGAACTCGTCGGCCAGATCGAACGTCGCGGCCTGCTCAGCGCAAGCGCGCCTCAACGCGGCATCGAAGGCGCTGGCACAACCTCGGTCACCGGCAAGAACAACTTCTCACACCCCTTCTTCTGGGCTCCCTTCATCCTCATCGGCAACTGGCGATAGCCCATACCTCGAAGCATCAGAAACCAACAGGCCGCGTGCAATCCATTCGATTGCACGCGGCCTGTTGGTTTGTTCCTTCTGTGTTGTTCTAGCTAGTTGCTCGAAGCTTGTTGCTGCGTGGCGGCGCGTGGGTCGTAGGGCGTGGCGAGGAAGCCTTTGGCGACCGTCTGCGCGTTGTCGTAGTTGATGCCAGTTTCGATGGCCTTGTTGTATTCGTTGGTGGCGCGTGCGCGGTCGCCTTTGGCATCGTAGGCGTTGCCGCGTTTGATGTGCGCCCAGACCTCGATCCAGGAAGGCTTGCGGTTGCCGTTCAGAGCGGCCTCGAAGTGTTCGAGCGCCGGGTCGTAATTGCGCTGTTCGAGATAGAGCAGGCCGAGATTGTAGTAGACCCACGAGTTCGACTTGTCGAGCTTGAGAGCTTCTTCGAGCTGCCGCTGCGCTTCGGCATACTGGCCTTCGCGGTAGAGTTCGATGCCGCGGCGTGCGACTACCGAGACGCGCAGGTCTTCCGACAGGCGCAGGATTTTGTTGTTCGGATCGACGATCACTTCGAGCGGCGCACCCTGCGACTCGAAATCGAAGTCCTCGCTCTTTTCGTCGATGCGGACGGTGGCGATCTGGTTCTGGTTGTCGCCCTCAGCGCGTAGCATCACTTCGACGGGCATGCGTAAGCCTTCGAAGTTTTGCTTGACCGTGCCGCGCGCGCGGAATTTGTTGGTGCGCGTGCGGATGATCTGGTAGTCGACGCTGAATTCGGGAACGCCCGTGCCTTCCACCCAGCGGGCGAAGAAGTAGCGCATGTTCCTGCCGACCTCTTTCGTGGCGAGCCGCTCGAAGTCGTCAATCGAGACGCTCTTGCCGCGATGCTGCTCGTAGAACGAGCGCAGGAGACGGTCGAATTCCTCTTTGCCGATAGTTTCGCGCAGCATGCGAAAGACCATCGCGCCCTTGTAGAAGACGACGGATTGATACTGCGGCGACGTGTCGTCGAGTTGCGAAGGGGCGCGCAGGATCGAGGCCGACTGCTCGAACATCAATGCGCGCTCCTGCATGTCGCGCTGCGCGGCGTCGAGTTGCGCGCCGGAGAGCGTCGATTCGCGCAGGGCGAAGGCGCTCCACTCGGCCAGCCCTTGCGAGAGCCAGGCGTCGTCGAAAGATTTCAAAGCGACCGTAAATCCCCACCACTGGTAAGCGGCCTCGCGTTGCAGGCGTTCCTCTTTGGCTGTGCGCGCGGTGTCGAAGAAACTGGCGGATAGGAATTGCATGCCGGGCGCGGCATAGGCTTCAAGGCTCTCGTCGTCGATCTGCGCGATGGTGTAGCGCGTGCCGAAGGCGGGCGTGCCATACTGGCGCGTGTAGAACTGCAAAGCCTGTCCGATCACTTCGCCGAAACGTTCGACGCGCGCTTCGCTCCCCGGCTGCACGAAGAACTGCAACTCGTAACCGCCGATGCGGAGCGTGCGCGTCACGTAACGACCGGCGGCGATATTGCCGATGAGCGCGGGCTGTCGGTGGACGAAGCGATAACGAGTCGTCCCGGCAGCGCCGGGCGTCTGCGTCGGCGGTTCGTCCGACGATCCGGCGACCTGAAAACCGTTGGGGACGATGACGGTGATGTCCGAGGTGGCGCGGTCGGCCGCATAGTCGTGGAAGGGAAACCAGCGCGCGGCGTACATCAGGTAAGAGCCTTCGTTGCCGACGTAGGCGAGACGGCGCGTAACGAGCGGGCCGCCTTCGGCCGTCACCAGCGCGCCCGACCACTTGAAACGCAAGGTGATCGGCGTATTAGCCTGCACCACTTCGCCGAGGTCAACGCGCACGTTCGGGCCGATGGACTCCAGACCTGCGGGGTCTTGCACGAAGTTCGTCAGAGCCTTACCGTTGCGCTCGATGCCATCGACTTTAAGCGCGCCGTTCAGTTCGAAGACGACCGAGCGCGTCGTGTCGAGCGGCGTAAAAGTCACGTCGGCCGTGGCGCGCAGGATGTGTTCGGTGGGGCGGAGTTCGGCTTCGATCCGGTAGTGCGTTACGTCGAAGCGCGTGCCGCCGCGCTGTTGTGCGTGGACGACGGCGGGCGCGAAGAAGGCGGCGAAAAGCACGAAGGCGAGCGCGGCGAAGGCGGCGGAAAAACGCGTAAGGGAGTTTGACATAAAATCTTTCTCTGGACGGACGGCTCTTAAATTCAACTTTGCGGCCATTATACATGGCGCGACGGCCGACGCGCGGGGCGGCTTTTCTGAGCGACCCGCCGGTGCACAAGTCACCGCCCTCGTTTCGGAAAATCCCATTTGAGACGATATTCTACGGCGCGGCAGGTTTTTAGATGTGGGGGGGAGGCGCGGGAGTTGGCTACGGGCGGGGCGAATAAAAGCGCTCTGCCACGGCTTTTTCGTGCTCCGCTTGACAGTGGGCGGAAGGCGCGTTCATGCTTCCGTTTGGCGTAAAGAATCTGACAAGGATTGAGGAACTTCTCGCGGCCGACCCGGACGCCCCTTATGGGCGTTTGTGAAAGCGTCCGGCGCGTTTTGAAACTTTCATGGAATACACAGACCCGGCCATCCGCCTGACGCTTCTGCCGCGCGACACCAACCCGCAGGGCACGATCTTCGGCGGCATCATTTTAAGCTACATCGACATCGCGGGCGCGGTCGAAGCGCACCGGCGCACGCAGATCGAGCGGTTCGTCACCGTGGCGATGCGCGAAGTGATCTTCCACCAGCCCGTCTTCGTCGGCGACCTCGTCAGCTTCTACGCCAGCACCGTCCGCATCGGCACAACGTCCATCACCATTCGCGTCGTCGTCGAAGCCGAACGCTACGGCGGTACGTCCGAGCGCATCAAGGTGACAGAGGCCGAAGTGGTCTATGTTGCAGTTGACGCCAACCGCCGCAAGATGCGGATCAATAGAGACCTCATCAAGGGCGACACCTCTTCAATCGAACAGCACGAGACTTCATAGACGGCGATTTGCGCCCCGCAGATTTGTGAAGACGCGCCGCGTCTTACCGACGCCGAATTCAAATTGATAGACGAAGGGGCGTTGCGGCCGTTCAAGAAATCGCATCCGTGCCTTGAACGGTTCCGAGAGGTATTTGCCACCGTACTTCGTCGTGCGCGGGATGCGGTCGTCCGGCCACCACTCAGCCGGGGCGTCGGCCGCGCGTGTCGGCCACCAACTGAACTCTCCTTCAAGCAGGATTTCTCCGCCCAATCGCGTCAGCACTTCTTCGTCGAGGTATTCGAGGAATCTCCCCTTGTGCGGCCACGTGCGGGCTAGTTGCAGGTGCAGGTAGACGATCTCGTTGACGCGCCGCAAAAGTAACCAGGCCGCTTCGGAGTGTTCGCCCGTCGGTCTCTGTAAAGGAGAATCCAGGCATTGCCTGACGGCGACGCTCAGATAGTTCTCATAAAGTTTGAGTCTCTTTTTTGTTTGACGACGATTCACTTTCGAGTGCGCTCTTAATTCAGACGCGCTTGCAGGCGGCGGAGAGCTTTGTTGGCCTGCGCGAAGTCGGGCGCTTGTTGGAGGGCGAGGCCGTAGTGGCGCGCGGCGCGCAGGAGTTGGCCGCGCTGTTCGTAGACGCGCCCCAGGTTGAAATGCGGGAAGGCGTAAGACTCGTAGCGCGGCGCGCGGAGGGCGCGCTCGAACCAGCGCACGCAGTTGTAGAGATCGCCTTTGGCGATGAGGTAGCTGCCGATGTCGTTGTAAGGATTGCCGAACGTGGGATCGACGCGGATGGCGGCGAGGCAAGCGTCAATCGCCTCGTCGTAACGTTGCTGGAAACTGTAGACCCAACCGAGAAAGGTGTGCGCCTCGGCCGTCGGGTAAACGTCGATGGAGCGACGATATAACTCGATGGCCTCCGAGTAGGCCGACGCCTGCTGCGCCTCATACGCGCGCCGGAACAACTCCACGGCCTCGCGCTTCGCCCCGCCGGAAATTTCGTCTTCTTCAAACATGATAAAGCAGTGACAAGTGATGAGTGACAAGTGACGAGTTGGTTACAAGTGATGAGTTAGTGACGGGTGACAAGTTGAAGACAAGATCGCTGTTTTAACTTGTCACTCTTTACAGGACGAGCGCGTGATGCCCGTCTCTGAATCATTTGTTTTACAACTCGTCACTTGTCACTCGTCACTGTTTTCGTCACTTGTCACTTCTTGCGATGCGGCCGTCAACTGCGGGAGCGATTTCGCCCGCGGCAGTGATGATGTTCATGAGCATGGCCGGTTCGACCTGCGCCTCTTCCGGCTTGAGCAGGAGAGGCGCGTCTTTGAACATCGTGTAGCCGTCGCCGCCTTCGCGGACGAAGTTGCTGAGGGCGAGCGTGTAAGTTTTTTTGTCGTCGAGCGGCTGGCCGCCGACCGCGACCGCGGTGACGCGTGAGCCGGCGGGGCGGCGCGCGTCGTAGCTGAAGCTGAGGCCGGAGACCTGCGGGAAGCGGCCCGCCTCCGGCTCCTCGCGGACGCGCGCGACGCCGTGTTCGAGCGCGGCGCGCAGGGTCGCGCCCGTCACCTCGATTTTGACTATCGAGTTCTCGAACGGGAGGATCGAGAGCACGTCGCGCTTCGAGAGCGCGCCCGGCCCGTAGGTCGTGTTCGAGCGGATCGAGCCGCCGTTTAAGAGCGCCACCTGCGCGCCGGTCTGGCGGCGGTAGGCGTCGGCGATGAAGGAGCCGAGGTTGGTCTCGCGCGAGCGGTTCGTCTCCTGCCGCGCGTCCAGCTCGACGCGCGTCGTGCCGACGGGGCCGTCCAGCTCGGCCGAAAGTCTCTTCTCGAACTCGGCGACGACCGCCGCCGCCGCCGCGTCCTCCTTGATTGACTCGTCTACCGGGA
>DASZCS010000036.1:0-37054 GCA_035942855.1 Pyrinomonadaceae bacterium
CACGTCGTAGCTATTACGACGTGCGCTTCTTCGTTTGACGGCAGTGCGAGAACGACGGTCAGGCCGCGCCACTGTGTGATTTTGCCCGGCTCGTGCGGATGGTTGTTCGAAGCCTTGCGTGGTGCTGTCGTCTTGAAACGCGCGTCGCTTTGCGTCTATGCTTGGCGCAGACAAAGTTCTGCCAGTTTAAAAATCGACGGTGAAATGTGATGCCTTCTGGACATAAGGTGCTGGCGGTCGTCCTCGGCGGCGGCGCGGGCACGCGCCTGTTTCCGCTGACGCACCAGCGTTCCAAGCCCGCCGTGCCGCTCGGCGGCAAGTATCGACTTGTGGACATTCCGATCTCGAACTGCATCAACTCGGACATCACGCAGATTTTCGTCCTGACGCAGTACAACTCCGCCTCGCTCAATCGACACATCGCGCGCACCTATCGCTTCAGCGGTTTCTCCGACGGCTTCGTCGAAATCCTCGCCGCCGAACAGACGCCCGAAAGCCCGCAGTGGTTTCAAGGAACGGCCGACGCTGTGCGACAGGTCTTGCCGCACATCCACGACTGGGGCATCGACACGCTGCTCATCCTCTCAGGCGATCATCTCTACCGGATGGACTATCGCAAATTTCTCGCGCGCCACTACGAGACGAAGGCCGACGTGACCGTCTCGGTCGTGCCCTTCGTGCGCGAGCAGGCCGAAGAGTTCGGTTTGCTCAAGGCAGACCCGACGGGGCACATTCTCGAATTTCGCGAGAAGCCGAAAGGCGAGGCGCTCGAAGAGATGCGCGTGGACACGACGGCCTTCGGCCTGTCGCCGGAAGAGGCCGAGCGCCGCCCCTTCCTCGCCTCGATGGGCATCTATGTCTTCAACTACGAACGCCTCCGTCAACTGCTCGCGGAGAACCCGGAGTGGGTTGACTTCGGCCGCGAGATCATCCCCGCCGCGATCAAAGACTACAACGTGCAGTCGTATTTGTTCGACGACTACTGGGAAGACATCGGGACGATCTCGGCCTTCCACTCGGCCAACCTCGACATGACTTCGCTCCTGCCGCAGTTCAACTTCTTCGACACGGAAGCGCCCATCTACACGCGCCCGCGCTACCTGCCGCCGTCGAAAGTGCACAACTGCGAGATCGTGGATTCGATCATCGGCGACGGCAGCATCATCAACCGCGCGCGGCTCGTGCGCTCGGTCATTGGCCTGCGCGCGCGCGTCGAACCGGGGGCGCGCATCGAAGACACCTACCTGATGGGCGCGGACTACTACCAGTCAATCGAAGAGTTGCGCGCCGACGCTGCCGCCGGACGCCCCTTGCTCGGCATCGGCCGCGACACCGTCATCCGCCACGCCATCATCGACAAGAACGCGCGCATCGGCGCGAACGTTCGCTTGACGAACGAAGCGGGCGTCCAGAATTTCGACAACGAAGCCGCCGGTTATTACATACGCGACGGCATCATCATCGTGCCCAAGAACGCGACAGTCGTAGACGGCACGGTCGTTTAAAAAGGTAAGTGGTAAATAGTAAATGGTGAATGGAAAGAACCGGGTTTCTTCCATTCACCATTTACTATTTACCATTTACCACTTTCATCTTCCCGCGAGCGGCGAGCGGCGCAGGACGGGTTGCGTGCGGCGGTTATCGTCTTGCGCCGTGTCGGCGGTGTTTTGGTTGGTCGTGCCCGAAGGGTTGTAGATGTAGCTGTCGCGTGCGCGGACGGCGAGGTCCGGGCGCATGACGCGAACTTTGATGCGGCGTCGCTGGCCGGGCTGTCCCTGCTGTTTCGGGTAATAGCCGAGACTGTACTGGCGGCGTAGTTCTTCGGCGACGAGCGAGAACGCGCCTTCTATGTCGCGCGTGGTTTCGGCACGATAGACGCGTGCGCCGGACAGGCGTGCCATGTCGCGCAGGTAACGGTCGCCGCGTTCGTACTCTTCGCGCGTGCAGCCCGTGCAGCCGTTGCCGCCGCCGCCACCACCGCCGCCTCCGCCTTTGCCGATGCGTATGTTTCCGCCGGAAATGATGTCGGCGAGTATGTCCGTGATGCCGCCCGACCTGCGACGCGAGCCTCCACCACCGCCGCCACCACCGTAGACACCGCCGCCCTGTCTTGAAGACGCCTGCGTGTCGTAGGTGTCGTACTGAACGGGATAGACGAGGGCGTCGAGTTCTTCCACGTCTTCGGCGTTCGTCTCGTAGCTGGCGCGGCGGCTGGAAGTGTCAACGCCGTCTGTGAACAGGAGGATGGCCTTGCGGCCGTCGATGCGGTTGAAGCGTTCGTTGATGACGAAATCGACTGCGTCGTAGAGCTTCGTCCCCGATCCGGGACGCACGCGCCGGATAGCGTCGCGCAGACGGAGCCGATCGCTCGTCGCTTCCGAGAGCACGCGCACTTCGTCGTCGAAGGAGACGACGAGCACGCGGTCTGCGGGTCTGAGTTGATTGATGAAGGAGATGGCGGCGTCCTGAATCTCCGTGAGGCGGTAACGCGTCGAGCCGGACGTGTCGATGACGAGCGCGACGGTGAAAGGTTTTTCGACCGTGGCGAAATAAGCGATCTCCTGTTCGACGCCTTCCTCCCAGATGCGAAACTCCTGTTGCCGGATGCTCGGCACGTATTTACCCGCCCTGTCCATCACGCTCACCGGAATCGTCACGAGCGACGTGTTCACACGCACGACTTCGTTCTCGTCAACTTCCAGAGAATCGTCCGTGCGCGTGCTTTCCGCGCGGCGTCCGGCGTCCGGGTCGATCGCGCCGCCGAGCGTGGGCGGGCGACGCGGCGCAGGCGTGTCGCGCCCGGTCGTCTGCGTGTCAGTGCGCGGCGCATCATTCGGGCGCACGTTGCCGGAGGGCGTCGTTTGCCCGACGCGGCGCGGGCGCGTCTGTGCATGTAATGGAGAAACCGAGATTGCCAGCAGGGAGAGGAGTACGAGCAAGGCGGCGAACTTTCTCATGGCCTTTCAACTCCTTTAGAGACGAACCGATTATACAACGACCACGAGGGCGCGGACTAACCTTTGATGCGCCCCCCGCCCCACGGATGCCCGGAAAAAAGGGATGAAGGATGAGGGCGGAGGGATGAACAAGAGAGGATGTTGAAGCGAGAGCTTTTCTGATTCATCCCTCATCCCTCCGCCCTCATCCCTTTAAATCTATCGCGTTCCAGATGAAGGGGAACGTGCCCCACGTCTGCGCGCGGTGCTGCGGACGGAAGGCGAAGAGGACGACGCGGCCACGCCCCAAGGTCGCTTCGGCGAGCGCGATTTTGCCGGCGATCAACTTCTCGCCGAGCAGCCAGCCGGAGCGCAACACGTCGCGCTCGGCGTAGCGTGCGACGACACGGACGCGTCCGTCCCCGCCTGCGCCCGCGTCCGTCAATTCGTAGGCGGAACTGTTGATGAAGTAGGCGTCCACGGCGCGGCCGAAGCCGCGCGCGAGCGGGTGCGCGGTGTCAACTTCAAGCCGCAGAATCGAGCCGGGGCCGTAGAACTCCGAAGTCTTCACGTTTTCGAGGACGTTTCGGAGCGGCAACTTGAAACGCTTGACGGCGAGTTCCGCAGCGGCGTCGAAGCAGACGAGCGTGCCGCCCGTTTCCACGAAGCGACGCAGATTCTCGACGCCCGCTTCAGTCATCCCGCCCGCGAATTCCGGCGGCGCAGTGTCTTTACTACGTCCCTCCACGATCTCTCGCATGCGCATCGAAGGCAAGACGATTACGTCGTATTTCGCGTTTAAATTTCCGGCGCGCACGTCGCGGTCGCGCAAGGTCTGGAAGGGCACGTTGAACGTGTCGAAGACGTAGCGCGTCCAGCCCTCGTCCATTGAATTAGTCCAACTGCGATAGAGCGCGAGGCGGACGCCGTTGCGCGTGAGCGGATTTTTGAGCGGCGACGTTGCAGCGCCTGCGTCGGGCTTCAAGCCCGCGTCGCGCCACGCTTCGGCCGCGTCGCGCACGAGCGCGAGACGGCGTTCGGACGCGGCCTCGCGGATGCTGTGGATAGGCAGCGCGCGCACGCCCATCTGCATGGGCAGCGTCCACCCGGCCACATCGTAAGGGCGCTCGGCCTCGCCCCCGGCGGTGCGTCGATCCGGATAGACCTGCTTCTCGAAAAGCGCCTTGATGTTGGCGCGGTAGGGCTGCGCGAGAAAGATAAGATAACTGCCCACGGGGACGACGGGTGGGTTCTGCACCTGATCGTTGTAGACCGTGCCGCGCGTGCTCATCGTCATCAGGTGTAACTCGCGTTCGACGCGCTGCACCTCGACGCCCTGTTCGACGAGCGCTGAGACGAGTTTCGCTACGTTTGCGTCTTTGCCCTGACCGGCGAGGATAACGTAGCCGATTGCTGCGTCGCCGAAGTCGCTCGCGCCTTCGATGCCGCGCCGTCCGAGTTCGTAAAAGTTGCGCAAGTAACGCTCGCGATATTTCGCGGCCATCGAGAGCACTGCGCGCGAGGCCGTCATTTCAATCCGCATGATATCTTGCGGACGCCAAGTGCCGCCCGGCCAGGGGTCTGGAAAGTTAGTCGCCGGTTGCAGGGCCGAAGGCATGCCGCGCGAACTGCTGCGCGCGAGTTGTTCGCGCGTCACTTCGACGGGCGACATCAGGCGAGCGCTCGCCGCTTCTGTGAGGATGCCGACCGAGTTGTGATAATAGGGCGCGGTGCGAAAGCCGCCGTGCCACCAGGTATCGTAAAGCGCGTTGGTGATGACGCCGCGTTCGCCCGCCGCTTGCAGGTCGGCCGCGATCTTGTGGCCGACGAGGCCGACTTCGCGCAGAAGGAGCGGCGGGATGTGTGGGTTCGGCGGATCGAAAAAGGGCGGGACGAAGAAACGCGACCCCGTCGCGCCCTGCTGATGCACGTCGTAGACGACTTGCGGAAACCACTCGCGCCAGAAGAGACGCGTGATGAGTTGCGTCTCGCGCAGGTTGAGCATGAACCAGTCGCGGTTGTTGTCGTGCCCGGCGTAGTGGTGATAAAGCTCCGGCGGCTCCGTGCCTTCGTAGGGCGTGCCGAGAGTTTTGCGATACCAGTCGGCCACGATGTCAACGCCGTCGGGGTTGGCCGAAGGGATAAGCAGGAGGATCGTGTGCTGCAAAATCTCGCGCGTCTCCGCGTCTTCGGCCGACGCCAGTTCGTAGGCGAGCTGCATGGACATCTGCGAGGCGACGATCTCGGTCGAGTGGATCGAGCAGGAGATGGCGACGATTGCCTTGCCCTCCTGCAACAGTCGTTCGCGCTCGGCATCGGTGCGGACGAGGCGCGGGTCTGCGAGGCGGCGCGCGATCTCTTGGTACTTCGCCAGATTGCGTATATTCTCTGGCGCACTGATGAATGCGACGACGAGCGAGCGGCCGCCGGTCGTCCGGCCGACGGTGCGCAACTCGACGCGTTCGCTCGCCGCGTCGAGGCGCGTGAAGTAGTCTGTGATCTGTCGCCAGTCGGCCACGGTGCGGTCGTCGCCGGGTTTGAAGCCGAGCACGGATGTGGGCGAAGGGAGCGCGGCGGAGTTGGCGGCGCGCGGCGCGGGCGTGCGGCGCGTCTGGGCTTGAGCGGACGGCGCGTGCGTCGTGCCGGAGAAGGCCGCGACGGAGAGCGCGGCGACAAAAATAGAGAGTGCGAACCGGAGAACGGAGCGAGCCATGCCTGATTCTCTTTCACCAAAATTGTTTGAGACGGAACGTGTCGGTGCGGGCGTCGAGTCTAGCACAGGCGCGGGCGCGTCGCGCACCGCCGCCACTGTAGGAGCGACGCGGGATGACGCGGCAGACGCAACCCACGCCTCGCACGACGCCGCACGCACGCGGCACGCGTCCGTATCGCGCCCGACGCTGCTCGGCCGTCTGCATTACTGGTGGATTCTGTTCGTCGCGGGCGCGCTGCTGCTCGTCTTCGGGCCGCCCTTTCTTTTGGTGTCGTGGCTGGCGCGCAGGCGCGAGTGGGTTTATCCGATAGCACTCTGGGGCGGGCGACAATGGCTGCGTCTGAGCGGGATGCGCGTCCGCGTGCGTGGCCTCGAACAACTCGACCCGCGGCGCACCTACATCTTCACCGCGAACCATCGTTCGTATCTCGACACGGCGACGCTCTTTTGCCACCTCGGTCGCCGCATCGGCCTGTTCGCCAAAAAGGAGTTGCTGAAAGTGCCCATCCTCGGTTACGGCATGGGCTACGTCAACATCCTCGCCATCGACCGCTCGAACCGCGAACGCGCGCTCGCCACCGTGCGTGCGGCCACCGAGCGCATCCGCTCCGGCGTCTCTTTCGGCGTCTTCGCCGAAGGCACGCGCGCACGCCCCGGCCAACTGCTGCCGTTCAAGAAAGGCGCTTTCTACATGGCGGTCGAGACGGGCACGGCAATCGTCCCCGTAGCGATGAAACACACGGACGTGTTGATGGGTAAGGGCGAGAGCGTGGCGCGTCCCGGCACAATCGAGATGGTCATCCTGCCGCCCATCGACACGGCCGGCCTCTCGACCGACGAAGACATCAGACGACTTTCCGTCGAAGCCCGCGCGCGCATCGCCGAAGAGTTGGAACGATAGGGAAGCGAGACGCAGGGAAAGAAGAAAGACCGCCGGGAACTGCGACGTTAAAAGATTGAGGCCGACGGAAAGTTCACACACTTTCCGTCGGCCTCGGTCTTTAAATTTGTGCCCGACGCTTCAGGGCTTCTTCGGCGTCGGCGTGGGGCTAGGCTCAGGGATGATGTCCTGGCCTTCGTCGAGGACTTTCACCTTGGCGCGCGGGCGCGCGAAGTCGGAGAAGGTGATGCGCATGCGTATGTGTACGACCGAGCCGTTGTTGAAGACGAGCTCCTCGTCTGCGTAAGTGTAAGTGGGAAACCAGAACTTGCCGTCGACCTGCTCGCGGTAGGTCTCGAAAGTCGGGTAGCGCTCGTTCTTCTTTTCGGGCACGCCCTTGCCGCGCACCTTCACGATCTGCAAATCCACGTCGTCAACCCAGACGCGCCCCTTGAAGAAACGCTCCTTGGTCTTCTTCGGATCGGGCATCACTTTCGGCTCCACGTCGAAGACGTAGAGGTTCAGATCGTCGATCTTCTCTTTGCCAACGTACTTGATGTTGTAGAAGTTGATCTTCGCAGGTTCGAGCGCGAAGGTCTGCACCCCGCTCAAGTCTTCGAGGTCTTCGGCCGAGAGTTCGATTTCAGTGAGGGTCGGGATCGGGAACTGTTCGATCTTCTCGTAGCGCTTGCCGCTGTCGTCGAAGACGAAGCGCGAGACGCGTTTATACTCGCCCGAAATCTGCCCGCCCATGCCGATGGTCTGGACGATGGCCTCGCGCTTGAAACTGTACTGGTTGAGCGCGGTGCGAAAGGTCGCCTCTTTGGTCGTAAACTCGCGGATGATGCGTTCGACATCGACGCCCGCGGACGACGAACCGCCGGGCACGCTCGTCGAGGCCGTCGAAACCTGCTGCGCCAGAGCCGTCAGGGACAGGGCGGCCGAGAGCACGACAGACGCCAGAACGGGGAATAACAGACGAGAGATTTTCATAAATTTTCTCTGAGGAAGTGTTAAGGGATTAACCACGGCCGCCCGACGGAAAAGTGGTTCGGCGGACGCTTTTGCGAAAATTTTAAGATGCGACATCCCCGCCCGCTCGTTGCCAGAGGAAAGTAAGCAGTGAGCGGTAAGCAGTGAATCGTTAAAGACAGTTTTTTTACTGCTTACCGCTCACTTGCTGACTGCTTACTGTACAAATTCGACCGCGACGCGGCGGGGGATGACGCCGCGTTCCGCGCCTTCGTCGAGGAGGCGCTGGACGGCCGTGCGGCCGCGCTCCGTGTAGTCGAGCGTCAGTTCGTTGACCCACATGCCGACAAAACGGTCGGCCAGGTCCGGCTCCATGTCGCGCGCAAACTGCATGGCGTATTCCAGCGCGTCGGCGCGATTGTCGAGCGAGTAGCGGATGCTGTCGTGGAGACACTTGGAGACCTGCGAGATCACTTCCGCGCCGAGGTCGCGGCGGATGACGTTGCCGCCCATCGGCAAAGGCAGTCCCGTCCGCTCGTGCCACCATTCGCCGAGGTCTAAGACTTTGTGCAGACCGAGCGTCTGGTAGAAAAGCTGCCCCTCGTGAATCAGGAGTCCGGCGTCGGCGCGTCCCGCCTGCACGGCGTCGATGATCTTGTCGAATGGCACGACTTCGTATTTGAAGTCGGGGCAAAAGATGCTGAGCGCGAGAAAGGCGCTCGTCAGTTTACCGGGGACGGCGACTTTCATAGAAGCGATCTCTTCCGGCTTGTACTTCTCGCGCGAGACGACGATGGGGCCGTAGTTGTCGCCGATGCTCGCGCCGTGGGGCAGGAGCGCATACTTGTCTGCGATGTAGGCGTAGGCGTGAAAGCTGATGGCCGTCACGTCGTAGACGCCGCGCATGGCCTTCTCGTTCAAGGTCTGGATGTCTTCGAGGACGTGTTCGAAGCGCAAACGTCCGGTGTCGAGTTTGTTGGTGGCGAGGCCGTAGAACATGAAGGCGTCGTCGGAGTCGGGCGAGTGTGCGACCGTGATGGTTTGTGTGGTCATAAGCGTGAATCTGATTGCTCCAAAGAAGGATGAAATATTATTGCGTCTAGTTTTCCGTTTCGTTTTCCGCGTCGGGATGTCTCTCCTCCGCTTGGCGAAGCAGGCGGAAGCGGTTTTTGTCGAACAGGTAATAGTAGGCCGTGTAACTGCCGCGTCCGTCGTAGTGATTGCGCGTGAGGATGAGCAGTTTGCTGTCGGGGCGGAAGTTACGATGCCGCGCCGCAAAGGCGGCCACGTCTTCGCCTTCCTCCGGCCTCTCGGGGATGTCCGTGTATTCGAGCGGCGGCCAGTAGACGCTCCCCGTCCGGGCGTCAACTACGGCCAACTGCGCGCAACCCGTCCCGCATCCCCAGAAGACGACCGTGTAATGGCCTGCGAAGTTCACGCCCGCACGCGAGTCTTCTCTGAGCCGCGTGCGAAACATGCGCGCACGCCGCGTATCCAGACGGACGGGCGCGATGCGACCTCTGTAAATTTCCTTCACCGGATAATCGCTGAAACGCAGCGGCGCGCTACGGGCGACACGCGCGGAGCTGGCCTTTGATCCCGCCCGTTTTTGCGCGAGCGCTTCCGAGGCCGACGCCGTCATGAGCAAAGACAGCGCAACGCCACGCACCGCACGAACGTGTAAATTGAATCTTCTCGTCATACTCAAAAAAAGTCGAGGGAAGACAAAGAAACGAGGATAAAGGCCGATGGGTCAAGCGAGTTGGCCGTAGTAAACCACCGCCTCGTATTCGATGCCGACTGTGCCGTCCTGCTGGTGCGCGTCGAAAGCTCTGCGGAGCGCGGCGAACATCGGCTCGTGGTCGGGATGGCCCACGAGCGGCACGTAAGAGGCCGACAGCCAGCGCCCGCGCAGGGCTTCGTAATCCAAAATCTGCTCGTGCGCGAAACTGCGCGTGCCGTAGCCCTGCGGGAAAAACTCGTCCATCAATTCGCGGCCGGGATTGTCTGCGGCGACGCGTTCGTAGTCCGTCCCGTAGGTGCGCAGAATGTTTTCGAGTTCGCGCAGGAACGCGGTCGTATCGACGCGGCGCATGTTCCACAGCAAGACCACCCATCCGCCCGGCTTGAGTATGCGCGCGAATTCCGCACGCGCCGCCGCGCGTTCGAACCAGTGGAAAGCCTGTGCGGCGGTGACGAAATCGACGCTTCGCCCGTCGAGCGTCGTCGCCTCGGCCGTGCCGCGCACGCTCTTGAAGCCGGGCAACTTGGCGAGAGAGTTTTCGGCCACTGCGCGCATCGCGTCGTTCGGCTCGACGGCGTAGACCGTGCGACAGCCGCCCTCGACGAGCAACATCTCCGTCCAGATGCCCGTCCCCGCGCCGACATCCGCGACGACGGATTCCGCGCCGAGTCCCAACTCCGCGCGCAGAAAATCCACGCACGCCGCCGGATACTTCGGCCGGTACGCGGCATAGTTCTCCACGCGATTCGTAAAACGCTTCGTCGGCTCGGCGTCAAATATAGTCGCGTCCATACTCACAAGGCTTGAATTAGGCGGCAAGTGACAGAAAAATCTTCTCCAAGTCAGGCTGAGATGTCGCCCGATTCATAGTGGGACAATGTAACTTGTTTGGTTCTTGCATGACTTTAATGTTAGAGGATAGCGTGTGGCCTGCGTAGGCAACACTGATAGGCTGCCCATCGTACTCCGAGCCGAAGAATTGAACACGGAACGCCGTAAGATGTCGCTCACCACATTCATTACACTCATAGGTAATAGTGTAAACAGCCATGAGTTTTGTCCCTTTCAAGGTTCAGAGGGCGAAGCCAGCCAACGACTGAGCTAGGCGGCGGTCATCTCTCCGATGGGATTGTAGAGCGTGTCGCGCTCGACGGCCTCGAAGCCTGCGTCTTCGATGAGCGCGGCGATCTCGTTTTTGTTCATCCGCACTTCGTTGTTCGACTCGACCGAGTAGCTTTCGGTCAGTTCGCCGCCATCGGTGATCGTGCCGTCGAGGTCGTTCGCGCCGTAGTGCAGTGCGACCTGTGCGAGCCGCTTGCCGAGCATCACCCAGTAGGCTTTGATGTGCGCGAAGTTGTCGAGCAAGAGGCGCGACACGGCGATGGTCTTCAACGAATCGACTCCCGAAGGCCCCGGACAGTGTGCGAGCTTCGTCCCTTCCGGGTAGAAAGCGAGCGGGATGAAACACTGAAAGCCGCCCGACGCGTCCTGCTGTTCGCGCAGGCGCACGAGATGATCCACGCGGTCTGCCACCGATTCGATGTGGCCGTAGAGCATGGTCGCGTTGGTCTTCAATCCGGCCGCGTGGACTTTACCGGAGAGCGCGAGCCAGCGCTCGGCGTCCGTCTTGTGGGCGCAGATCATGGAGCGCGTCGGCTCGCGAAAAATCTCCGCGCCGCCGCCGGGGCACGAATCCATCCCGGCCGCTTTCAACTCCTCGATCACGTCTTCGTCGCGCATCTTGTAGAAGTCGGCCATGTGGTCGATCTCGACCATCGTGAAGGCTTTCAGGTGCAGTTGCGGGTAAGCGCGTTTCAAACTCGACAGCAGATCGGTGTAGTAACGAAACGGCAGCTTCGTGTTCAACCCGCCGACGATGTGCAACTCAGTTGCGCCTTCGGCGACGGCTTTGCCCGCCACCCGGATGGCCTCATCGACGTTGTGCGTGTAGGCATCGGGCATGCGCGGCGTGCGGTAGAAGCCGCAGAACTTGCAGTCTGCGTAGCAAACGTTGGTGTAGTTGAAATGGCGGTTGACGTTGAAGTAGGTGCGACGGCCGTGCAGGCGTCGGCGCACGGTGTCGGCCAATTTGCCGAGCGCGGAGAGATCGTCGGTCGCGTACAAATCCAGCCCGTCTGAGAAAGACAGGCGCTCGCCTGCTTCAACTCGTTCGGCGATGGCGTTCAGTTTCGGGTCGTGTGAAAAATTCATGTTCGTGATGTCGATTCGTTAATCCCAAATTTCTTTCAACTCTAACTCAAGCCCGCCCAGCAAGGGAGCGCCGGAGACAACTTGCGGGTCGTCCAACTCTTCGACGGCCGCGCCGGGGCGATAGACGTAAACGCGACGCTCCTGCGGGTCGATGAGCCAACCGAGTTGCGCGCCGTTAGCCATGTATTCTTCCATCTTTCGCAGTAGATTTTTGAGCGTATCCGTGCGCGAACGCAACTCTACGACGAAGTCGGGGCAGAGCGGCGGAAACTGCTCCTGTTCCTCTTCGGTCAAAGCGTTCCAACGTTCGTTCCTGACCCACGAGAAATCCGGCGAACGCTTCGCACCGTTGGGCAGCGCAAAGACGGTGGAGGAATCGAACCCTTGCCCCGCCCCGTCTTGCTCCGTCCACATTCCGAGCCGCAAGTTTAATTTGAAATTTCGTATGCCAGTCTTTCCGCCGGTCGGAGGCATGATGATGAGGTCTCCTTCGCTGGTGAGTTCAAGGCGGAGATCACGATTGAGTTGGCAGAACTCGTAGAACTCCTGCTCGGTCATCTTACGCAGGGGCAATGCGAAATGGAGCACGAGCGGTTCGCGTTCAGTGATCGTTGAGGTTGTTGTCGTGGTGCTCATATTTTTTTACCTTGAGCCTGATGGTCAAACTGTATCCGCACCCTCACAGCCTGGCGTAGAAGATCGCGCCGCCGAAGGTGAGGAAGAGAATCACGCTGACGAAGGCGTTCGTGGTGAAGAAGGCTGCGTTGAGGCGGCTGAGGTCGTCTGAGCGCACGAGCGAGTGTTGATAGACGAGCAGCGCGCCCGCCAGGACGACGCCGGCGAGCGCGAGCGTGCCGGGCGCGGCCACGGAGTATAACGCGACGAGCGCGGCGAACGCTCCAGCGTGCAGCACGCGCGCGATCCAGAGCGCGACGGGGATGCCCGTGCGCGCGGGGATCGAGCGCAAGCCCGTGCGCCGGTCGAAGTCGTAATCCTGACAGGCGTAGAGCACGTCGAACCCGGCCGTCCAGAGCAGCACGACGAGCGAGAGCAGCAAGGGCACGGGACTATCGATCTGCCCGCGCACGGCGATCCAAGCGCCCGTCGGCGCGATGCACAGACACCAGCCGAGCGCGAGATGCGAAAGCGAAGTGAAACGCTTCGTGTACGAATAGAGCAGGACGCTTGCGAGCGCGACCGGCGCGAGCACGAGCGTCAGGCGATTCAGCATCGCCGCCGCGACGAAAAAGAGCGCGGCCGAGGCGACGGTGAACGCCCATGCGAATTTCAGAGAGAGCAGCCCAGCCGGGATGGCGCGACGGCTCGTGCGCGGGTTGGCCGCGTCGAACTTGCGGTCGGCGATGCGATTGAAGGCCATCGCGGCCGAGCGCGCGCCCACCATCGCAAGGGTGATCCAGAGCAGTTGCCGTAGCGTCGGCAAGCCCCGCGCGGCGAGCACCGCGCCGAGCAGCGCAAAGGGCAAAGCAAAGAGCGTGTGCTCGATCTTGATCATTTCGAGCGTGGTACGGAGGCTGCTCTGCGTCGCCGTCGTGTCTGTCGTTGGGGAAGTCATCGAACTTTCGTCAGTGTGGCGTCAGTGTGGAAATCTCGAAAACTCGCTCGCTGCTCTCAGTCGCAAACAGTTGCTCTTAAGTTTCTCTCAGTCGCCGTCCGCAACGACCGTTGCGTCGCTTGCGAGCGTCGTCGGATCGCCCTTCCATGCGGTGCGCCGCGAATGTGGCACGCCGAATTGGTCGAGCACGCGGAAGACCAGATGATCCACCAACTCTTCGATGCTCTGCGGCCGGTGATAGAAGCCCGGACTGGCGGGCAGGATGCGCGCTCCGGCCTGCGCGAGCCGCAGCATGTTCTCCAGATGAATCGTGTTGTAGGGCGTCTCGCGCGGCACGATGACGAACTTGCGCCCCTCCTTCAAGGTCACGTCCGCCGCGCGATGTATCAGGTTCGTTCCCGCGCCCGAAGCGATTGCGCCGAGCGTGCCCATCGAACAGGGAACGATCACCATGCCCGCCTGCGGGTGCGACCCCGATGCGGGCGTCGCCGCCATGTTGTCAAGCCGGTGCACGCGAATCAACTTCGAATCGGGCGCAAGTCCGACCCATTCGTTGACGGCGCGCGCGTCGCCCGGCGGCAGGTTCGCGCCCAGTTCGACGCGCGCCACCGTGTGCGCCGCCCCGGACATGATCAAATTGATCCGCTCGACCACGCCGCTCGACGCCAGATGGACGAGCGTGCGATGCGCGTACAACGCGCCCGATGCTCCAGTGATAGCGACAGTCAATTCCATAAACGAGTGACGAGTGACAAGTGACGAGTTGAAGACAAGTTCTTTGTCTTCAAGTGACGAGTTGAAAACGGGTTGAAGACACGTTAAAGACAAGTTCTGTGTCTTAACTTGCCACTCGTCGCTTGTCACTCGTCACTGCTCTCAAGCATCTTACGAGGCGTCACAAGTGAGCGCAAGCGGGGCGAGTTTCGGGCGTGTTCGGTTCAGATGCTAGAATGCCGCGTCCATTGTTCGGACGTGAAAGTGAGAGCTTGTTGACGAGATGAATTTACGCGAAATAGAGGAACTGCTGCGCGCGCACCGGACGGGCGAATTGGAGACGACCGAGGCGGCGCGCAAACTCGCCAACCTGCACTACGAAGACATAGAGCACACGCGCATCGACCATGCGCGCGCCGAACGACAGGGTTTTCCGGAAGTCGTCTTCGGGGCGGGCAAGTCGCGCAGGCAAATCTGCGAGATCGTTGAACGCCTCGTCGCGCGCTCGCCGAACGTTCTCGTCACGCGCACAGACGCGGACACTTACGGCGAGGTGCGCAACATTGCGACCGATGCCGAATGGCACGAAGCGGCGCGCCTGATTCGCATCCGGCGCGACCCGTCCGAACGCGGCACGGGCGAGATCGGAATCGTCACCGCAGGGACGAGCGACATCCCCGTGGCCGAAGAAGCGGCGCTCACGGCCGAAGCGATGGGCAATCGCGTCGCGCGCATCTGGGACGCGGGCGTGGCGGGCATTCACCGTCTCTTCGCGGAGCGCGAGCGTCTGCGCTCTTTCCGCGTCGTCGTCGTGGCCGCCGGGATGGAGGGCGCGCTGCCTTCGGTCGTCGGCGGACTAGTGGCCGTGCCGGTCGTCGCCGTGCCGACGAGCATCGGCTACGGCGCGTCGTTCGGCGGCGCGGCCGCCCTGCTTGGCATGCTCAACTCGTGCGCCTCGAACGTCACGGTCGTCAACATCGACAACGGCTTCGGCGCGGGCTTCGTCGCCAGCCTGATCAACCGCAAGTGGAACGATGAACGCGAAACGATGAATGATGAACGATGAACGCAGAATGAAAAATCAACAGAGACGAAATAGCGGTTCTTACTTCATCCTTCATCCTTCATCCTTCATCCTTTTGATTATTGCGCTAGCGATGATCATCCCCGGCTGCGGCGCGCGGCGCACGCCCGACCTCGAACGCATCTTCGCCTCTGCACGCGCGCGCAAAGATAAAACTCCCGTCATCGTCATCCCCGGCATACTCGGTTCGCAACTGATGAACCGGCGCACGCGCGAAGTGGTCTGGCCTTCGGCCTTTCGTTCCTCGACCGATGGCCTTAGTCTGCCCGTGACGCCCGACCTTACTGCGAACCGCGACGAGCTCGTCGCCGAACGCATCGTCGAGACGGCGAAACTCGCGCGCCTCGCGCCCGACATCTACGTCTACTACGAACTACTGAACGCCCTGCGTCGCTTCGGCAACTATCGCGACGGCGATTGGGACAATCCGCCCACGGACGGCGACCGCGACACCTTCTATGTCTTCCCGTACGACTGGCGACGCGACAACGTCGAGTCGGCGCAACTGCTCGTCCGTCGCATCGAAGAGTTGAAACGAAAACTCGGCCGCCCAGACCTGCGCTTCAACATCGTCGCGCATTCGATGGGCGGCCTCGTCTCGCGCTACGCGGCCATGTACGGAGACGCGGACTTACCCGCGAACGACTCGACAACGCCGCCCGCACCCACCTGGGCGGGCGCGCGCCACATCCAAAAAATCTTCATGTTCGGCACGCCGAACGAAGGCACGATGGAGGCTTTCGCCACGCTCATCGAAGGCTACTCGATCAACGAAGGCTTGCGCCGACGCCTCCGCCTGCTCAACAAACTCTCGCGCGAAGACGCCGTCACGATCCCCGCGCTCTACCAACTGCTCCCGCACCCGGAAGCCGTCCGCTTTCTCGACCAGAACCTCGCGCCCCTCGAAGTCGATCTCTACAACCCAGACACCTGGCGCACGTACAAGTGGTCGCCCATCCACGACGAAGAGTTTCGCGCGCGTTTCAGCCGCGGCCTGATACGCGACGAAGAGGCCGCGCCCCAACGCGCCACGCTCGCCGAACTCGACGCCTATTTCGCCGCCGCACTCGCGCGCGCGCGCCGCTTCCACGCAGCCCTCGACGCCGCGCACGACTCCACAGCGCCGCCGCCCATCGCGCTCTACACCTTCGGCGGCGACTGCGAAGAGACCTTGAGCGCGCCCGTCATCCTGCGCGACGAACGACGCAGCCGTTGGCTCACGCTCGTCGCGCCGCGTGAGTTGCGCGACGCGACGGGGCGCAAACTCAAACGCAAAGAAGTCGTCCGCGCCATGTACGAACCCGGCGACGGCCGCGTCACGCGCCGCTCTCTGCTCGGCGAGCGCGCGGGCGCGCCCCGCCACAGCCCCCTCTTCGACACGCCGCTCCCCATCGCCTACGGCGTCTTCGCCTGCGACCTCCACAGCGAACTCCAAAACAACAAGACCCTACAGGACAACGCCCTCACCCTATTGATTAACGAAGTGATGAACTAGAGCAAAACGATTAAGACGCCGTTGCCTGACTCATCGCTCTCGCCGGCCATCACTTTTGATAGTCGAGCTATCCGGAATGATAGTTTCAAAGAGCACCTGCGCCGCCGTCCCGCCTCGCCTCCGACGTTCCCCAAGCAAAAGCTAATCCGCACCTCCCTATAACTTTACGCACCGAAGCGCGCTTCATCGCACAGTGCCGACGACAGTGCCGACGACATGGCATGCCGATAGCTTAATGACAGCCTCGTCAAGACAGCAGGCGCAAACCGTATGAGCCGGAAGTCGAGTCCGCCTCTCGTCTGGCATGCAGCGGCAGGAAACCCTGCGAGATTTATGAACAACCCCACATCCGCATTTCAGGAGGTTCATCGTTCACATGAGTAAACATCGAGTAGAAGTCGTGGTCGAAGGTGCTCTCTTATCGGTCTTCGTCTTTTTGGAGGGAGAGCAGGTCAAGAATTTGAACAGTGACGGCAACGGCACTTTTCAAGGCAGCAAAACGCTTGAGATTAACGATCCCCTCGACCTCATCTTTCATGCCTTCGGCGTCCCGCCGACGGAGTGGAAACTGTCTCTCACTTTAGACGGCGCAAAGAAGCCTCTGTTCGAGCATGAGGGAATGATCGGCAGGCACAATCAGAGTGTCCTGCAACAGGCTATCCCGCTTCCGGCGAAGCAGAGTGTCGGAAAGAGTAAAGATAGTTAAGGAGTAGAGAGATGATTAACAAATTCACACGAATGTTGCTATATGCAACCCTCAGCCTGTTGTCATGTTCGGCCGGCGCTCGCGCGCAGACGGCCTTTCAGGACGCCTCCGGCGAGAGCAGTATTTTCATCCGAGAGGGCGGCGGATTCTCGCGCATCAATGTCGGTGATAAAAGCATCAGCCTGGGCTATCTGCTCGACAGGGGCGACGACCGCCCCTACTTCGGCCTCGAACTGACGGGGAAGCGCGCGGGCGACTTTGCTTCCATCTTCGACGGTAGCGTGCCGGGAAACGAGGCGAAGATTAACGCTTCAATCGGAAAACGGTTCGTCTTCGTCAAGCCGCCGACCGCCGCCACCGCCGGGCAAATCATCGTCCGTCGCGTCACGCTCGACTGGCTCACCTTTCAGGGGGGCTACAAGCGTTCGCGCTACAAACTCTTCAACGATGATCCCCGGTTCGCCAATCAGGTCAGGAAACAGAACTTCGACGGCTATTCGGCGACGCTGGGGTATAACGCCCTCATCGATCTTTCCGGCGACGATGACGACACGAGTTCCGGCAGCGGAACCGCTGAGGATTCCGGCGCAGCCGACAACTCAACTCCGTCCTCCATGATTGTCGGAATCTCACTCGGAGTACAACGCCGGAATAACGCCGACGATCTGGACACGGTTGACGTTGAGGATCAGATTTTTACTTCGACGAGCGGGACTACGGAGCGAAGGGTTCTGTCCAAACAGCAGGCCTTACGCGGTGAGTACAAAGAATCGACCGCCGTGCCGCTAAACGCGGACGCGGTGTTATACCCCGGTCGCTTTCAGGGCCGAATCGCGCTGGACTTTTTCGTGCGCTCCAATCTCGGTGAGGGCGGGCGAAATTTCGTGCCCGGCATAGGGCTGTTCTACACAAAAAAGGGCGCACCGACGAAAGTGCTCGGCGGCATCAGCATCGCCGCACGGGACGGGAAAGCGCAAGTCGGCCTCGTCGCCGGCTTCCACTTCTAAACGCGCGGCGCAGGCTTTCACTTCAAAACAAACGAAGGGCAAGCCGGAGCACTGAGTTCCGTCTTGCCCTTCATCTTTAACTCAAACCTTGTCTCACGATCCCGCGAGCGCGAGTTGTTGGACGCGTGCGACTACTTCGTCGAGGCTCACGTCGGTTGATTGTTTGGCGGCGCGGTCGAAGAGTTCGATTGTGCCTTCGGTGGTCTTCTTGCCGACGGTGATGCGGTAGGGGATGCCGATGAGGTCTGCGTCTTTGAATTTGACGCCCGCGCGTTCGTCGCGGTCGTCTAAGAGGACTTCGAGACCGGCGGCGCGAAGCTCTTTGTAGAGACGTTCGCCCGCGTCCTTCAACTCCTGCTGCTTGATGTTGGTGACTGTAACGACTACGTCGAAGGGCGCTATGGCACGCGGCCAGATGATGCCGTCTGCGTCGTGGTGTAGTTCGATGGCGGCGGCCATGATGCGCTCGACGCCTATGCCGTAGCTGCCCATCACGATAGGCACTTCCTTCCCCTGCTGGTCGAGCACGGTCGCGCCCATCGACTTGGAATACTTCGTGCCGAGTTTGAAGATGTGGCCGACTTCGAGCGACTTCGAGACTTCGAGCGTGCCCGCCTCGCAATTGGGACACGCTTCGCCCGACTGCACCGTGCGCAGGTCAGTCCAGAGATCGACTGGAATGTCGCGCGCGATGTCCACGCCGCGCAGGTGGTGTTCGTCTTTGTTCGCGCCCGTCGTCATGTTGCTGCGGTTCTTCAAGGCGTGGTCGGCGACGATGCGCAGGTCGCGTCCCGCCGTGCGCGCACGCTGCTTCATGCCGACGCCGCCGAGCGAGCCTGCGCCCGCGCCCATCAATTCGCGTATCTCTTCCGGGTGCGCGGGGCGCACGTCGGATGCGCCGAGGGCATCTGCAAGTTTCGTCTCGTGCAGTTGATGATCGCCGCGTAAAAGTGCGAGGACTGGTTGCTGCTCGCCCGTCTCGTTCGTGGCAACGTAAACGAGCGTCTTGATCTGGCGGTCGGCTGCCGCGCCGCCGGGGAATGTGATCAGGTCTTCAATCGTGCGGACGCCGGGCGTGGGAAATTCTTCGGGCGCATCGCCCGTCGCAGGCTCGTCGATGATGATGGTCAGTTGCGAAGTGGCTTTCTCAAGGTTGGCCGCGTAGCCGCACTGGTCGCAGGTCGCGATCAGGTCTTCGCCCGCGTCTGTCTTGACCATGAACTCGCTCGAAGCCGAACCGCCCATCGCGCCCGAAGAGGCTTCGACGATTGAGAAGCGGAGGCCGCAACGCGTGAAGATTTTGATGTACGCCTCGCGCTGGTCTTCGAACGATTTGTCGAGCCCGGCGGCGTCCACGTCGAACGAGTAGGCGTCCTTCATGATGAACTGGCGGACGCGCAGCACGCCCGACTTGGGGCGCGCTTCGTCTCTAAACTTCGTCTGTATCTGATACCAGACCTGCGGCAGTTGCTTGTAAGAACGTATCTCGTGGCGCGCGATGCCCGTGAAGATTTCCTCGTGCGTCATGCCGAGGCAGAGGTCTGCGCCCTTACGATCCTTGAGGCGAAACATGTTGTCGCCCATCACCGTCCAGCGTCCGGTCTCCTCCCAGATTTCGCGCGGGTTCAGGGCGGGGAGAAAAAACTCCTGCCCGCCGATGGCGTTCATCTCTTCGCGCACCACGTCCATGATGCGGCGTATGACGAGCCACGAGAGCGGCAGATACGAATAGATGCCTGCGGCGAGTTGGCGCACCATCCCTGCGCGCAGGAGCAGACGGTGCGAGACGACTTCGGCATCGGCCGGGACTTCGCGCAGTGTGGGAATGAAAAAGTTTGACCAGCGCATGAAAGTTGTTAACGTGTCTCCTTATTGGAAAGTTCGACGACGGACGGAACAGGCATTGTCGCGCACGCCGCGCGTAGAGCGCAAACGTTCGGCGTCAGCCGGAGAGACTTGCGCACGCGCACGCACGCGGCGACAATGGCGCGTGCGTCTCCGACCCCACGCGACATGGACGACGAGCCGATGACCAATTTTCGCTCTTATCTGACAGCCGAGAACCTGATGCTCTTTGCCTTCATGTTGCTGGCGGAGGCGGCGGGCGTGCTCTTTAACGTGACGGCGACCGAGCCTTCGGCCGCCTACGAGTTATTGAAGAATCTCGGCTATCTCTACGCGCTCGGCTATTGGGTACAAGTTGACAGCCGCCGCCACAGCTTCCGTTGGCCTTACTGTCGAGGCGTTTTCCTGCAACTAATTTGGATGTTTCTCATCCCCTATTACCTCTTCAAAACGCGCGGCCGGAAAGCCTTCCTCACGCTTCTGATCTTCATCGCCATGTACGTGTTTGCACTGCTCGTGGCTGCGACTGCCGCCATGCTTTTAGTCGCGCCCAGATTCGACTGACAACTCATTTTGCGCCGCCGCGGGGGCGTGATATAACATCGCACCCTAAGCAAAAACAGTTTCCCGCAAAGTCCAACTTTCTGAGGAGAGAAGACCATGACCGACCGCCGCCTGCACAACGCGCCGCTCGCCGAAATCGACCCGGACATCAGCCGCGCTATCAACGACGAGGTCGCGCGTCAGGCCGAGGGGCTTGAACTGATCGCGTCGGAGAACTTCGTCAGCGAGGCCGTGCTCGAAGCGATGGGATCGGTCTTCACTAACAAGTATGCGGAAGGCTATCCGAAGAAGCGTTACTACGGCGGCTGCGAATTCACGGACGTGGTGGAGCAACTGGCGATTGATCGCGCCAAAGAGTTGTTCGGCGCTGAGCACGCCAACGTGCAGCCGCATTCGGGCGCGCAGGCCAACATGTCCGTCTATCTGGCGGCTATCAATTACGGCGACACCATCCTCGGCATGAACCTCTCGCACGGCGGCCATCTCACGCACGGACATCCGATGAACTTCTCCGGCATCAGCTACAAGGTGGCCGACTACGGCGTGTCGCCCGACACCGAACAGATCGATTACGACGACCTACAGCGCCGCGCCGAAGAACATCGCCCGCAGATGATCGTCTGCGGCGCTTCGGCCTACCCGCGCACGATCGATTTCGCGCGGATCGCAGAGATCGCGCGTTCGGTCGGAGCGCGCATGATGGCCGACATCGCGCACATCGCCGGGCCGGTCGCCGCAGGTCTCCACCCTTCGCCCGTCCCACACGCCGACTACGTCACCACGACTACGCACAAAACCCTGCGCGGCCCGCGCGGCGGCCTGATCCTCTGCCGCGAGGAACACGCGGCCGAAGTCAATAAGAAACTGTTTCCCGGCGTGCAGGGCGGCCCGCTCGTACACATCATCGCCGCCAAGGCCGTCGCTTTCGGCGAAGCCCTGCGCGACGATTTCAAAGAGTACCAGCAGCAGGTCTTGCGAAACGCGAAGGCGCTCGCCGAAGGATTGAAGGCGCAGGGCTTCCGCCTCGTCTCCGGCGGCACGGACAATCATCTGGTGCTTCTGGACGTGTTTATGGGAGGCAAAGGCATCACGGGCAAGGTGGCCGAGAAGGCTCTGGAATCGGCGAACATCACGGTCAACAAAAACACGATCCCGTTCGACACGAACAAGCCCTTCGTCACCTCCGGCATACGTCTCGGCACGCCCGCGCTCACGACTCGCGGCATGGGCGAAGCGGAGATGCAGACGGTCGCACGCCTCATCGCCGAAGTGCTCCACGCGCCCGAATCCGAAGAGGTGCGCACGAAGGTCAAGCGCGAAGTGGCCGAACTCGCCTCACGTTTCCCGCTCTACCCGAATCGCACGCGACACAGCGCCCCGCCCGAAGTCGAAGCGATGGGCGCGGACTAAACGTGACGGCGACGGATGAGACGTAAGGCGTCGTCAAGAAGATCAAAATTCACCTGAGACAGTTCAAAGAGAACGAGCGACTGCGCGCGGCCATCCGTCTGGCCTGCGCGGCGACGGTCGCGCTCGTGCCTCTCTACCTGTTCGCGCACGCTTCGGCGGCCTGGACGCCGCGCCCGGTGTTCTTCCCCGACGACGCCTTCTACGCGCGCCTCTGCCTGCCCGACGGCCTCTGGCTCTACTGGCACGACTTCGGCCTCTATCGCATCCTCACCATCCTGCCCTACGCGCTCGTCAATCGCACGTTGATGCGGGGCGGACTCTCGCCCGCACTGCTCAGCTTCGTCGCGTTCGCCTCTGCCACCGTCGCCTTCGTATGGTCTTGCCTCTGCGCGGGACTCGACAGGCGACGCGCCGCGCTCCTGGCCGGGGTGCTGCTCGGCTCGCCCGTCCTGCTTGAGACGGTCAACTTCTGGTCGGGCACTTTGAACTACGCGCTCGTCCTGTTGCTCGTCGCGGCCGGGCTGCGCGCGTGCGTATGGGCGCGGGCGCTGACAGACAAGCAGACGAATGAATCGACGGGTGGCAGTTGGCAGAGATTAACCGGCGGCACGAAGCGTGGCCTGGTCGTCACGGCGGGCGGCGCGCTCCTTGCTTTGCTGACTTACGAGATCGCCCTGCCGTTCGTGCTGGCGACGAGCGCGCTTTACGTCCGCGGTTGGTTCCGGCGCATGGTGGCGGTCGGCCTCGCCTTCGTCGCCGCGCTCGCCTTCGTCGCCGCGCTCGCCGCCGCCGGACTCTACTGGCCGCAGCGTTTCAAATTGGCGGCGGAAAGATTGACCGGCGCAGCATCCACTACGGCGACGGGCGGACGCGACTTCGCAGACGCACGAGCCGCGACGACGAGCGACCGGCAGACTAACTTTCAGACGGTCACGACAATGGGCGACGCGACGACTGGCGACGAAGGCGCGCGGGTTGTCGCCGCGCCGCGCCTGTCCGTGCCGGAGCGCGTGCGTATGTACCTGTCTCTGTTGCTCAGTTTCGTGGCGACGGCTCTGCGCGGTTCGCTCTGGTTCTGGGCGTTTGCTCTGGCGCTGTCGGGTTTGATTTTTCTTCCGCGCCGGAGGCGGGGCGAGGCAGGCGTGGAGACGAGGGCGCGGAAGGCCGTCGAGAAAAGTTTGCCGAGCGGAGTCGTAGCGTTCTCGTTCGCCGTCGCTTTCGCGGCTTGCACGGTCTATCTGGCGTTGACGAAATCAATGAATGCGCGTTACGCCGCCTTTTTGTTAATCTACGGGGCGGCGACGCTGGCCTGGACGCGTGTACGCGCCGCCGCTTGTGCGCTCGTGTCGCTGCTCGTCTTGCAGGCGTTGGTCGCGGCTGCCCTGCCAATTCACATGCGCGACGTTGAATTGGCGACGCGAGGCGAGGCCGTCGCCTCGTTCGCCGAAGGGTCGGACATCATCTCTGTGAACGGCCGACTCGCACGCGCGTCGTGGGGCAGGCGCTTTCTCGATCCCCCGGCCGACGATGCGCTGACACGGCCGCTCAATCCGCGCGCGTGCCGCTACGCAGTGCCGTGTGAAGAGTGCAAATGAAGAGCGCGCGCATGAGGTAATTACAAGGCCGCGCGCCGCATCTAAATCAACGCCGCGCACAGACTCGCTAAAACGTAAGCCATGCGAGCGCGCGGCCAAATCCGAGGACTCTCAATGAAAACTTTGAAGACATTCCCCCACTTCTCCCCGAACGCTCTGGCGAAATTTTCTCTTCTCTCCCTCATGCTTCTGTGCGCCCTCGCACATGACACGGCGGCGCAGGCGCAACCGGCAGCGCGCAGAACTCCTCCGCCGCGTGCCACCGCGAAGCCGTCGCCGGTTCCGGCCACCAACGTCCAACCGCCGGCCATTCCTGCGCGTCCCGTCGCAGATAAACTCGCTCCTGAGGGTTGGACGCGTTACGAGATCGGGCAGCCGACGCGTTTCAGTCTCATCCTGCCGGGCACGCCAAGCGGCGGCACGGAGCGCATGACACTGACGCCGAAAGTTTCCGTCACCGTCAGAAACTACATGAGTCTCGGCAACTCCGGCCTCTACGGTGCGACCTACATTGACGATCTGCCCGCCGACGTGATGAACGCCGCGATGAAGCGCACGTTCTTCGAGCATTTCGTCAAAGGCTTTGCCGAAGGCTTCGAGCAGGGAATGAAGAAGGGCGGCTCGACCGCGCAGATGAAGATGTTGGAGCTGCGCCCGGCGACCGTGAGCGGCCTCGGCGGTTACGAACAGGATTTCACGTTCGACAAGATGACCGGGCGCCTCCGTATGGTCTACGACGGCGCGCGCGCTTACGCCGTCCTGTCTTTCTGGAGCGACCCGACGACGGACGCAGACCGCACGGCCTTCTTCGATTCGCTGCGCATCAACCGCGGACGCTAGGTCGTCGGTTCTTCGCTTTAGCCGGGCGTGGCTCTCGAACACGCCCTGCCAACGTTCTCAGTAAGTAAAATTATGGAAGAGATTTTCGGGCGCGACGGCTTGATCGCGCGCTCACATCCCGATTACGAATATCGCCCCGGCCAGATACAGATGGCCGAGGCCGTCCTGCGCGCTTTCGAGGAGCGCCGCCACCTGCTCGTCGAAGCGGGCACGGGCACGGGCAAGACGCTCGCCTATCTCGTCCCGGCGATTGCTGCGGCCACGGCGCGCGGCGAGCGCGTCGTCATCTCGACGGGCACGAAAAATCTGCAAGAGCAGTTGATGGAGAAAGACATCCCCTTCCTGCAAGGCGTGCTGCCGAAAAAGTTCACCGCCGCCTACATGAAGGGACGCAGCAACTACGCCTGTCTCCAACGCATCAAGCGCGCCGAAGCCGCGCCCATCCTCGAAGGTCTGGACGACGTTGACTACTTCGACGAAGTGCGTCGTTGGGCGCGCGATTCGGGGACGGGCGACCGCGCCGAACTCACGGGGCTACCGGAAAATCTCTCCTTCTGGCGGCACATCGACGCGCGCACGGAAATCTGCATGGGGCAGAAGTGCCCGGACTACGACCCTTGCTTCATCACGCGCATGCGCCAGCGCGCGCAGGATGCGGACATCGTCATCGTCAATCATCATCTCTTCTTCGCAGACTTGGCGCTTCGCGGCGGCGAGTACGGACAGGTTTTGCCCGACTACGGCGCGGTCATCTTCGACGAGGCGCACGCCATCGAAGACGTGGCGGCCGAGTATTTCGGCTATCAGGTGTCGAGCTATCAGGTTGAAGACCTCTTGCGCGATCTGCAATTGCTCCCTATCACGGACGCCGATGCGAACAAGGAATTGACGCGTGCTTCGGGTCGCGTCTCCCGCTTCGCCGAACGCTTCTGGCAGGGCTTTCAAGAGGGACGCGGCGAAGAAGGACGCGCCCCCGTCCTTCCCGGCACGTTTGCGCGCAGGAACGCGCGCGGCGAGATCGAAGCGACCGCGCTCGGCGATTCTTACCTCGCTTTAGACGGCGCATTGAATCGCATGGAGACGACGCTCGACGCTTTGCGCGACCAGCCGCCCGAAGTGGAAAATCTCGTCCGACGCATACGCGAAGTGCGTTTCGGTCTTGAGTTCATCGTCGCGGGCGACGACAAGCGTTACGTCTATTGGATGGAGCGGCGCGGGCGCGGCCTCTTCCTGCGCGCCTCGCCCATAGACGTGTCTGCGCTCTTGCAGGACAAGTTGTTCGAGCGCATCGAGACGGTCGTGATGACTTCGGCGACCCTGGCGAGCGCGGGCAACTTCCGCTTCGCGCGCGAACGCCTCGGCCTGTTGGAAGAGAAGACAGACGAACTGGTCGCGCCTTCGAGCTACGACTACGAAAACCAGTCGGTGCTCTATCTCCCGCCGCGCATGCCCGTGCCCAGTTCGCCGCAGTGGGCTGAAGCCGCCGCCGCCGAAGTCATGCGTATTCTTGAAGTGACGGAAGGACGCGCCTTCGTGCTTTCGACGAGTTTGAGCGGCATGCGTGCGCTCTACGAACGCGTCGCACCCCACATCGACTATCCATGTCTCATGCAGGGCACGGCCTCGAAGTCCGGCCTGCTCGATAAATTTCGCACGACGCCGAACGCGGTCTTGTTCGCCACTTCGAGTTTCTGGCAGGGCGTTGACGTGCGGGGCGAAGCACTCTCCTGCGTCATCATCGACAAGCTGCCGTTCGCAGTGCCTTCCGATCCGGTCGTCGCCGCGCGCCAGCGTTTCATCGAAGACGCGGGCGGTTCGAGTTTCTACGAGTACAGCGTGCCGCAGGCGATCATCAGTCTGAAGCAGGGTTTGGGGCGTCTGATTCGCAGCGCCACAGACCGCGGCGTCCTCTCCGTGCTCGACCCGCGTCTGCGCACGCAAGCCTACGGGCGGCAGTTTCTCAAGAGTCTCCCGCCCTGCCGCGTCACTTCCGATCTGAGAGAGGTAGCGCGCGTGTTTGATGAAAGCGCAGCCGTTGTTAGATGATAGCGTCGCTGCAAAAACGCGAACGAAGGGAAACGTGAGACGACGATGAGCGGAATGTTTGAAGTGATGATCGAGCGCAACTTTTCCAGCGCGCACCAACTGCGCGGCTACAAGGGGAAGTGCGAAAATCTGCACGGGCACAACTATAAGATCGAAATCTACGCGCGCGGGCGCGAACTCGATAACATCGGACTGCTCGTAGATTTCGGCGATCTCAAATCTGCCGCCGACGAGATCGTTCAATATCTCGACCATCGCAACATCAACGAACTGCCGCCGTTCGACGCGGAACTCAACCCCTCGGCCGAAAACCTCGCCCGCTACATCCTCGAACACGTCGCGGCGCGCGTCGGCGACGCACGCGTACAGGTCTACAAAGTCCGCTGCTACGAAACGCCGACCAGCGTGGCGACTTATCAGATAGATTAGGGGAAAGGGAAAGGGGAAGGACGGCTCAGAGCCGCGAAGCGGCGACAGTTAATAGCCCCGTGCGTCAGCGCGGGGCTCGAACACAGGGAAAAACAATGAAGCCCCGAAGGGGCGACACAAATATTCGTTATTGTGTCGCCCCTTCGGGGCTTTCTATGTATTGGTTTCGTTTGTGCCCCTATCGTTAGATAGGGGCTATTAACTGTCGCCGCTTCGCGGCTGTGCGTGCCACGGGTCACGTGATGGCTGCGCTCCGCTTCTGTCTTCCACCCTTTCCCTTTACCCCTTCCACCTTCCCCGTCTCTCCTACGGAGAAACCAGTGCGCCGATGTCGATGTTGTACTTTCTGATCTTCGAGTAGAGGCGCGGGCGATAGATGCCGAGGAGGTTGGCGGCCGCCTGCTTGTTGCCGCCGGTGCGTTGGAGAGTTTTTTCGATGACGAGTTTTTCGATCTCTTCGAGCGTGAGATTGGGCGGCACGTCCCACGCCGCGCCCTGTGCCGCGCGTTCGGGGACGCTTCCGTTCTCAAAGGGCAGATCGACCGGTTCGATCTTGCTCGTCTTCGCCAAGAGCACGGCGCGCTCCAAGACGTTTTGCAACTCGCGCACGTTGCCCGGCCAGCCGTGCGAGAAGAGGCGTTGATAGGCCGCCTGCGAGATGCCCGTGATCGGGCGCTGGTACTTGCGCGCGTACATCTTGAAGAAATGCTCGGCGAGCAGTTGGATGTCTTCGGTGCGTTCGCGCAAGGGCGGCACGTGAATCGTGATGGTCGAGATGCGATAGAAGAGGTCGTCGCGCAGGAGGCCGTCGCGGATGGCGTCGGCCGGGGGGCGGTTGGTCGAAGAGATGAGCCGGAAGTCGACGGCGTAGGTGCGCTCCGAACCGATCTTGCGATAGCTGCGTTCTTGCAGCACGCGCAGAAGTTTCGGTTGGAGTTCGACCGGCATTTCCGCGATCTCGTCTAAGAGGAGCGAGCCGCCCGCTGCGTGTTGAATGAGGCCGTCTTTGTCTGCGTGTGCGCCGGTGAACGCGCCCTTCGTGTGGCCGAACAGTTCCGACTCGATCAGTTCTTTGGGGAGCGCCGCGCAGTTCACTTTGATGAAGGGCTTTTTGGCGCGGAGACTGTTGTAGTGGATGGCGTTGGCGATCAGTTCTTTGCCCGTGCCCGATTCGCCGACGATGAGGACGTTGGCGTCCGACTTGGCGACCGACTCAATTGTCTCGTAAATCTGCTGCATCTGCCGCGACGCGCCGATGATGTTGAAATACTCCGTGCGCGTGGAGAGGTTGCGGCGCATCGTCTCGGTTTCGACGATCAACTCGCGGTGCTGTACGGCGCGTTCGATGAGCGGCAAGAGCACTTCAAACTCGAAAGGCTTTTCGAGAAACCAGAACGCGCCCGCCTTCGTCGCTTCGATGGCGCGCTGGACTGTGCCGAAGCCGGTCATCACGATCACTTCGGTCGCAGGCTGCGCGTCCTTGATGTGGCGCAGCACTTCGAGGCCGTCCATGTCGGGCAACTGCACGTCGCAGATCGCCACCTGATGCAGGCCGCGGTCAAACAGTTCGATGGCGTCCGCGCCGGAGAGCGCCGTGTCCACCGTGTAGCCTTCCTCGACCAAATTCTGCTTGAGCGAGTCGGCCATCATCGCCTCGTCGTCAACCACCAAAATACGAACGTCTTTACGATCCACCTTTTGCTCTCCTCGGTATGAATGAGGGATGAGGACGCAGGGATGAGGGATGAAAGAAAGCATTCAACGGAGCGAGCGCTTTTCCTGCTTCATCCCTCATCCCTCATCCTTCATCCTTTCCTAGCGGCAGCCGGACGCGCAGGGCGTCCGCGGCCTGTTCGACTGTGCCGCCGTGTGCTGTGATAACTTTGGCGGCGAGCGCGAGACGCAAGCCAGCGCCTCCGTTGAAACTTTTGAAAATGTCCTCGTCGTCCGTCGCGGTCTTGAGCCCGCGCCACTCGACGAGGGCGAAGGGAGCCGACGCCTGTGCTCCGGCCTCTTCGCGGCGCAAGGCAACCGTGGGCGTGGCGTCCTTTGGTGCAAGCCCACGCGCGGCGGCGTGGATGCTTTTAAGCGCGTCGGAGAGTAGGGGCGCGTCGAAGTCGCCGCGATAGTGGCCGCCGTCGTTTGCCTGCGGCGCGAAGTCGCCTTCAGTGGCCGAGGCGAGGAGTGCCGCGAAGTCCAGGCGGGGCTGGCGTTGCAGTTCGAGCGGGCGGCCGAAGCGCACGAGCGTGTTCATGTCGGTGGCGGTGCGTTCCAGCCCGGCCATGATCTTGTTGATGGTTTCGAGTTCGTCCTGTGGGCGCTCACTTCGCTCCATGCGCTTGCGAAGGAACGTGGCATAGAGTTTGAGACCGTTGACCTGATTTTTTAGGTCGTGGACGATCTGCACGGACGCTCGCCCGAGTTCGACGAGCGCATCCGTGTCGTGTGTAGTAGCTTTAATCGGCTTCATTTTGCTCACAAGACTCGCGCTTCGGGTGCTTTCGGCCGGTTGCGTCGAGGGCGTCGCAGAGCGCGCTCTCTGTGCGAATCGAACCCGAACGATGCGGCTGTTTGTGTTGCGTTTCGATGCGGCATCTTAACAAAAAATCCGAGTGTTTGCTAGTGATACGTTCGGCGTCGGCCGTGTGCGGTCGCCGCGTTTGCCCTGTGCGGCGGGAAGGTTGTGAATGGAACAGAACGGAAACGCGAAGTTGACTGTCCTCGTGGTGGAAGATTTTGCAGATAACCGCTTTATGATGAGAAGGTTGCTGGAGATGAGCGGTTATCAGGTGGTGGAAGCGGTCGACGGCAAGGAGGCCGTCGAGATGGCCGAGACGACTCGCCCCGACCTGATCCTGATGGACTTGAGTTTGCCGCGCCTCGACGGCCTCGACGCCACGCGCCGCATACGCGAACTCGACGGCCTCTCGCGCGTCCCCATTGTCGCCGTCTCGGCGCACGACACCAACGATTTTCACGCCGACGCCCTCGCCGCGGGCTGCAACGAGTACGTCACCAAGCCCATCGATTTTGACGAATTGGAAGCTCTTTTAAAGAAACTCTTAGCAAAATAAGAGGTCAGAGGCCGGAGGTCAGAGATCAGTTAAAACAAAAACTGTCTTCTCTAAACCTCTCACCTCTCACCTCTGATCTCTGCTTCTATGGCCGAACGTTACGCCACCCTGCTCCGCCAGCACGAGCCAGCGCTGGTGCGCTCCTTCGTCGATATTATCTACACAGACCGCCGCACGGACTTGCCCGCGCTGCTCTCTTATCACCAACTCGTGGACTATCTGCCGGACATTTTCGAGGAACTGGCGCAGGTGTTGGATAGCGCTGCGCTCGACAGCGAAATCGCCGAGGCGGTGCGTCCCCTTCGCATGCACTCGCAGGCTCGTTTCCAACAAGGCTGTCTCATCGACGAAGTGGCACGAGAGTTGATGATTTTGCGTAGCGTATTGCACGATTTCCTGTGGCGCGAGGCGACGAAGAACGCCACGGAGGGAGACATTCGGGAACTGCGCGACGCTTCCCGACGGGCACACGTGTTCGTTGATGAACTGATCGCGCAGGCTATTTTGATCTACGCGACGAGTTTGCGACCGCAGGTACGCACGCGCACCTCGCACTGGCCGCCGCCCAGACGCCGCCGCACGGATTTCCCGGAACACAGATAGCGCCGTGACCAGAGATGGCAAGAACTCTCGCAATCCGCTCGACGTGCGCACCAAACTTTTGGTGATGCTCGCCCTGCTGTCTCTGCCCCTGCTCATCATCAGCCTTTTCCAACTCGACAGCTACCAGAAAACCCTGATCGAACAGGCCGGCACGATCGCGCGCATCAAGGCCGTCGCCGCTCAAGGGGCGCTCGAAGCGTGGTTGGAGACGCATCCGGCAGCCGTCCGACAGGGCGCGTCGCTACCCGCGCAATCGGCCACAGAACTCTACGCGCGCCTGCGCCAGCACGCCTCGCCCGAGAGAGAGGCCGCCATACTCGTCTACGACGCTGAAGGCCGCATCGTGCCGGAGCCGTCCGTCGGAGCGTTGGCTGCGCCGCCCGAGAAACATTCCGCGCCCGACATTCATCAGGAGAAGTGGAACGACGGCGTCGAGCGCCTGACGAGCGAACGGCAGAGCGACACTTACAAGTGGAGCGTGGCGGTCGGCGTCCCTCCGGCGCACAACACTCCGGCCGGACGCGCTTATCTGGTGCTGACGGCGGCGTGGGCTCTGGGGCTGATGGCTTCGAGTTTTCTCGCCATCTGGGCGGTCGGGCGTTTCACTAAGCCTCTGCGTCGTCTCGCCGCCTCCGCCTCGACGCTCGGACAGGGACAACTGCACGAGCGTTTCGCCGTCGAGACCGACGACGAGGTCGGCACTCTGGCCGCAGGCTTCAACGTGATGGCTTCGAGTCTGGAGACGAAGTTCAACGAACTGCGCACGCAGGGCGCTTTTATCGAAGAGGTACTCGACAGTCTCCCGCTCGGCGTCGCCGTACTCGACTCGGCCTTGATCGTGCGCAAGGCCAACAACGCCTTTGCCGGAATCGTCGGGCGCGACGGCGCGACGCTCACGGGGCGCGGTTTGTATGAAGCGGCGGCGGGGCTGGCCGTCTTGAGCGAAGTGGTCGAAGACGTGCGACGCACGCGCCGCGCCTTCGTCAACTACGGTCTGCCGCTCGAACTCGTCGCGCGCACGAGCGAACAGCGCGGCGAGCGCGACGAGGGCGCGAAATACTGGGACGTGATCCTGTGGCCGATGAGCGAGCGCACGGAGGAACGCGGCGACCTGCTCCTCATCCTCTCGGAAGTCTCCAAGCGCGTGCGCGCGGAGAAACTGGCGACGGCCGCGTTTGCCGCAGAGAGGTCGCGCGCGGCCGAACTCGAAAGCGTCATCAACCAGATGGACGAGGGTGTGATCATCGTCGACGAGCGCGGGCGTTACCGCGTCAACCCGGCCGCCGCGCGCATCATCGGCCGCAAGCCGGGCGAGTTTCGCGACGGCGTCGAAGCGCTCATCGCCGACATGGCCTTGCGCGATCTGCACGGCAACGTCCTGCCCGCCGAACAGACGCCTCTGGGACGCGCCTTCGCGCACGGCGAACACGTCTCAGGCGAGCACGTACAGATCATACGCGGCGAGGGAGAAGAAGGCGTCCTCGCAGTCAGCGCCACGCCGCTCAACGGCGACGGCGGCGGGCGCGAAGGCGTCGTCGCGGTCTTCCGCGACATCACGCCGGAGGTCAGGCAGTACAAAGAGTTGATGGGCGCTTACGGTCGGCTGCGCGAGCACGACCGTCTGAAGTCGGCCTTCGTCGCCAACGTCTCACACGAACTGCGCACGCCCTTGAACGTCATCATCGGCCTGTGCCAGTTGCTCGAACGCGATCCGGTGCAGCCGCTCGCGCCCTTGCAGTCCGAAGCGGTCGTCCGCATGGGACGCAACGCGCGCTCGCTGCTCGAACTCGTCAACGACCTGCTCGACTATTCGCGGCTCGAAGCCGGACGTTCCGCCCTGCATCTGGAGCAGGTGGATGTCGCATCCGTGACGGAAGACGTGATCAAGAATTTCACGGCCGAGGCCACGGAGAAGCACGTCCAACTGCAAGCTGAAGTTTCGCCCGCGCTTCAGTTCGTGACGACCGACCGGCACAAGCTCTCGCAAGTCATCACGAATCTGGTGAGCAACGCCGTCAAGTTCACATCGACCGGCGCAATTCGTATCACGGCCGCGCCGCTCGACGACGCGCACTGGTTTCTGGAAGTGAGCGACACAGGCATCGGCATCTCGCGCGAGGCTCTGAGTTTCATCTTCGACGAGTTTCGGCAGGTTGACGACCGCCTGACGCGTCCCTACAGCGGCGTCGGCCTCGGCCTCGCCATCACGCGCAAGATCGTCGAACTGCTCGAAGGCGAGATCACGGTCGAGAGCCGCCCCGAAGAGGGCAGCCGCTTCCGCATCGTCTGGCCGCTCAACGCGCGTCCACGCACAGGCACAGGCTCGCTCATCAAAGACGCCGCCATGACGGCCTTCATCAACGACCAGACGACGCTCGACAAAGGACAGACGGCCTACGACGCGGGGCAGGGAACGGACGCGCGCCCCAATCAATCGCGCCTGCACGCGCGCACGGGATGAGAAAAGCCGTGAATCGTGAATCGTAAATCGTGAATGGAAGAGAGAGGATTGGACTCTATTTACGATTTACGATTCACGATTTACTATTGTCTTATGTCTGCTAAACCGAACACCGATGACGCCGATGCGACGCGGCGAAAAGTCTTTATCGGCGCGGCGATTGCGAGCGCGCTTTTGATCGCGCTCCTGGTCTTCTGGGCGACGCGCTCCGGCTCGGACACGGCGGGGCAGCAGCCGCAACTCGCCGGTGCGTTGCGCGCAGGTTCGCCTGAGTTCGAGGCGGCACGCCAGCGCATCGTCGTGGACTTCAATCCTGACGACGACGCGTTTGAATCCACGCGCGCCGTCGGCGACATCGTCATGACCATGCGGCCGAAGGTGCGCAACTTCACGGGGCGCACGCTGAATGGCCTCGAACTTCAATCCACCGTCGTCGACCTCGCGGGCAACCCGATTCGCTCGCGCACGATCATCGCCATTCCGAGCGACCGCCAGCCGGAACTCGAACAGAACAAGGTGATGGAAGTGCCAATTATGATCGAAGGCTTCAAGAAGGAAGACGTGCGCGCCAACATCCGTATCGAAGTGTCCGGCGTGAGATTCAAGTAAGCGCGGACGCGCGAAGTTTGAAAAGATCGTTAACGCCAGTCAGGCGGTTCGAGGCTCGCCGGTTGATAGTCCTCTTGTCCGCCCGCTTCGAGTTCGTTGGCAGGCCGCATGGGCAGAGTCTTGTGAAAGAGCGCGCCGACGAGTTGGCGAAAGGCCAGATGTTGTTGCTTGCTGCGGAAGGCGCGCTTGGGCAGCATGGCGGCCATGCGTAAGTCCTTCCCGTAGATGAGCGCGTAACAAGTCTCACCTTCCAACACATCCGTGTATAACTTCCAACTCTGTTTCGACTCCAACAACTTCGTCTGCACGGTGATGTGTTCATCCGTGAAGGTGACGGTCATGCCTTCGCGGAGCTTGCGGTCGCCTTTGTAGTAGCGACGCGCGACGACCGTGAAGTGGAAGAAGTAGAGATAGACGAGCAGCGGCAGGAGCGCGACGGCGACTGCGACGGCGGGCACGAGTTCAAAGCCCGCGCCGAGCGCCAACAGGAAGAAGCCAACGGTGAACAGCGCGCACGCCGACGCAGCGCGCGTCTTCCACTCGGCGGGCTTGGGGAAAAAGATCAGGCGCGCGGCGTCCAGATATTCCTTCTCGGAAAGTTTGTAGTGAACCGTGATTGCTTCCATAAAGAGATAAAAGCGATTCTTTCAATTGCTACTCGTGAACAGTTCTTCGAGCGGGTTGCCGACGGGTTGAACGGAGACGAGCGTTGCGCCCGCAGAGCGCACGGCGGCGAGCGCCGCGTCAACGTCGCGTTCGCTCGCAACTTCCAGACGCGCGCCGCCCGGCGTCGGCGTCAGGCGCGCGCCCGACAGTTTCTCCGCTTCAGTCTGCAAACCTGAGAGGTTCGCGCCCGCACAGACGATCTCCATCGCGCGCGTGTCGCCCGCCATTTGGCGGAGTTCGGCGAGGCGGCCGATGTGCGCGAGCCTGCCGCGTTGGAGGATGGCGGCGCGGTCGCACAGGACTTCGATGTCGGCGAGGATGTGCGAGCAGAAGAAGACGGTCGTGCCGCGCGTGCGCAAGGACGCGATGAGGTCGCGCACCTCGCGGCGGCCGACGGGGTCTAGACCGCTCATCGGTTCGTCGAGGAAGACGATTGAAGGGTCGTTGACGAGCGCCTGCGCCAGCCCGACGCGTTGCAGCATCCCTTTGGAAAACTTGCGCAGTTGCTTGTCCCAACTCTTCTCTTCGAGCCTGACGGCCGCAAGCATCGCGGCGGCGCGCTCTCGGCAATCGCGGCGCGTGTAGCCGAACAGTTCGGCGCAGTATTCGACGAGTTCGCGTGCGGTGAGATAGTCGTAAAAGTATGGATGTTCGGGGAGGTAGCCGATTGAGGCGTGCATCGAGATCTCTTCGATGTCGCGCCCTTTGATGCGTGCGCGCCCGGCGGTCGGGTAGATGAGACGCATGAGGAGTTTCATCGTCGTGGACTTGCCCGCGCCGTTCGCGCCGAGGAAGCCGAAGATTTCTCCCTCTTCGACTGTGAGCGAAAGACCGTCGAGCGCGCGCACCTTGCGCTTGCGCCAGAAGCCCACTTCGTAATCTTTCGTCAGATTATCGATCTCGATTGCGGCTGCCATTCTCGTCTGCTCCGTCTCTCGTTAATACTTGCGAATGATCTCTGACTGCTCGCCGAGTTCCACGTCGCAGTCGGCCTGTTTGATACGGTAAGGGACGCCCGAAGGGTCGAGCGGTGCGGCGTTGGAATCCATCTGAAAGCGCGCGGCGCGCAGGGGCTGTGCGAGTTCGCGCCACACGAGCGGGCAGCGATTCGTGCGCGTGCGCGCGGCGGCGAGCAACGCGCGCAGGGCGTCCATTTCGTCGAGCGCTTGCAGTTGCAACAGGCGCGCGAGCGAGAGTTTCTTCATCTGCTCGTCGTCCGTCTCACGGTACATGCTCTGGTAGATGGCGCGCGCCGTTTCGCGGCTGCCGCCTTTGGTCGCCATCTGCGCCGACATGGCTTGCATCCACGCGGGCGCACCCGGGATGCGCGCCCCCGCCGCGTATGCCTCGCTCGCTTCCTCGAAGCGATTCTGTTGCCAGTAGATGTAACCGAGGTAAGAGTGCAGACGCCACGCGCGCGGGTTGGCGTTGATGCCTTTGTTGACGAGCTTAATCGCAGCTTCCGTATCTACGGCCGGAAGCACGATTGCGCCGTACTCGTAGGCGGCGAGAAATTGCGGGTCGAGCGTGGTCGCGTTCTCAAGCAGCGGCGCGAGGATTTTCAGATTGAGCGGGCTCAGATCGTCGATCTGAATCGCGCCCTTGTGTGAAGTGATCTTGCGCCCGACGTATTGCAGCGTGCGCATCCAGTACCAGTCGGCGGCGATCGCATTGAAGCCGAGACTGAGACGACGCGCCTGCGCGGGTTTCAAGTACAACTCCTCCGACGTTTGTGCCATTTGCGCGGCGGGCGTCGGGCGCTGCAATTCCAACCAGCGCGACAAAGCGGCGGCCGCGCCGAGTCCGCATATGACGACGAGGACGAGCGTCAACTCGCGCCGCTTGAAACGACGTGCGGGACGCGCAACGACGACCGGGTTAGTTGTCGGCGCGTCGTGGCCTGCTTCAGTATTTCGTGGGGCGCTCATTTGAAGTTGCGTCGGTTGAAGATGAGGATCGAGGCCGAGAGCAAAACGGCGATGTAGACGAAAGCGTAAACAAGTGCGACGCCGAACGCGGCGGGTGAAGGCATCACGCCATGCCCCGCCTCTGTGATGACGGTATAGTGCGAAAGATTGGGGAGCAGGTAGTAGAGCGCGCCGAAGAAGATTTTCGCTCCCGTAGTACCCGTCGATGCGGCGAGCAGTTTCATGTCGGCGCTGAAGTGGCCGATGATGAAGACGGCGAAGGTCAAGAGCGCCGAGAGCGCGGGCGACGAGAAGGAAGAGAAGAGAAGCGCCACCGCCACCACGATCATCAACTCGACGAAGATCAAAATGATCGCAGGCCACACGGACAGGACGAGCGGGTCGTAGCCGCCGCGCACATAGAGAAGCGCGAGCGAGACGCCTGCGCCCATTACCAGAACGTTGACTGCGAGCGTCAGGCACAGCCCCAGATATTTGCCGACGAGAAATTCGCCGCGCCCGACGGGCTTGGCGAAGATGGCGTAGACCGTCCGCCGCTCCAACTCTTTGTAGACCAGCCCGACGCCGACGAAGATGGCGATAAAAGCGCCGAAGAGAAGCATCGCGCTCAGCCCCATGTCGATGATGATTTTCGACTCCTGCGCCGCCGAAAGCTCGCCGAGAAAGATTGCGCCCGCAATCAAAAGCAGCACGAAGAGGACGAGATTGTAGAGCACGCGGTCGCGCACCGCTTCGCGAAAGGCGTTGCGCGCGATGGTGAGAAGTCTGCGCCCGCGCGACGCGCGCCGGAGCGCTCCCGAAGTGGATGCCGCCATGCGCGCATCTTCGCAGCCGCCCCTGTAATTTGCAACCTCGATTTTTTCGCTCACGCTCGACATCGGTTTTTCTCGAAACGATGGATGAGAAGAGTTCTCGAACGGACTCCGGAGAGCGCAGGCTCTCTTGATTG
>DASZCS010000037.1:0-5853 GCA_035942855.1 Pyrinomonadaceae bacterium
CCCCCCGCCGCCTTTTTCCGTGCGTACATGAACGCTGCGCCGAAGAGACACCAAATCAAGCCGCTCCTACGACGGACACTTCAACTTGCTTCGCGTTCGCCACGCCTGAGCGCGTTGACGAGTAGATGTGCGCGGCGTGTGGGTTCGGGCTGGCGGTAGCCGCCGTCTGAGCGCAGCGTCAGTTCGATTGCGCCCGCGAGGTCGATGAGGTGGCCGGGCGAGACGTAGATCGGCTGCACACGCGTCTTCGTGCGCAGGGCAGCGCCGACTGTCTCTTCGTTCTTCGGATCGACGAGCGGTTGCCAACTGCCGCGCTCGTCGTCCAACTCTTCGTGACGACCGACCAAGATCGACTTGGCGCAGCCGAGCGTCGGGCGATTCAGAAACAGGCCGACGTGCGAGGCGATGCCGACGCGGCGCGGGTGCGCGATGCCCTGCCCGTCGAACATCACCGCGTCCGGCTCGGTCTTCAGTTTCGACCAGGCTTCCAACACTGACGGCGCTTCACGAAACGACAACAATCCCGGCACGTATGGAAACTGCGTCTCGCCCACGACGCCCACTTCTTCGACTACTTCGAGCGACGGCAGACGCAAGACCACGATCCCTGTGTAGATGACGGGCGAGAATTTATTGAAAGAGATGTCCGCGCCCGCCACCGTCTCGATCCGTCCCGCGTGCGGCACGACGCGCACGCGTTCGCGCATGCGCTTCTGCAACTCCACCGCCTCGCGCGGCTGTAGCTTCCAATCGTGTAGTTGTTCGTAACGAGCCATCTTTCAGAAACCTCTTTTCAAGATGCGGCGCAGCATTTCAAGTCTTCACTCGCGCGCCGAACTCTATCGTTTCGCTCGCGCCGATGCCCGCCTCTTTGCTCGCTATCGAATGGACGCGCCAGCGCGCATCGTCGCGCGCGGGAAAGTCGTGGCGAAAGTGCGCGCCGCGCGACTCTTCGCGCCAGAGGGCGGCGCGTGCGACGAGCAGTGCGACCGTGACGAAGTTGCGCGAGGGCGCACGCAAACTTCGCGCCCCTGCGATCTGTTCAAACTCGCCGAGCGCGCGCAGAAGCGACTGCCGCGAGCGAAGTATCCCGACGCGTTCCCACATCAAACGCCGCACGCGCTTCTGCACGGCGAGCGCGATCTCGCCAGCGTTCCTGTCAGAGATCGTCGCGGTCTGTCCCGTAGCCTCGTCGCCATCTGAATCACGCGGCGACGATGAGACGTGCGCGTCGTTCAAATGATCGGCGGCTGCCGCGCGACCGGCACGCGCGCCGAAGACCAGACCTTCGAGCAGAGAGTTTGACGCGAGACGGTTCGCGCCGTGCACGCCCGTGCAGGCCACTTCGCCCGCCGCGTAGAGTCCCGGCAGGGTGGTGCGCCCGTCGAGGTCTGTGCGGACGCCGCCCATGATGTAGTGCGCGGCGGGCGAGACGGGGATGAGTTCGCGCGTGATGTCGAGGCCGTGACGCAGGCAGGTGTCGTAAATTTTCGGGAAGCGTCGGCGGACATAGCGCGCCTCTAGTGCGGTCATGTCCATGAAGGCCGTGCGCGTGGCGGTGCGTTCCAGTTCGGCGACGATGGCGCGGCTTACCACGTCGCGCGGCGCAAGTTCGGCGCGCTCGTGATAGCGCGGCATGAAGCGCTTGCCTTCGGCGTTGCGGAGCACGCCGCCCTCGCCGCGCATCGCTTCCGACAGGAGAAAGCGCGGTGCGCCCTCGACGTTCAAGGCCGTCGGGTGAAACTGCACAAACTCCGTGTCGGCGAGGTCTGCCCCCGCCGCGTAGGCCATCGCCATGCCGTCGCCGGTAGCGACCTGCGGGTTGGTCGTGTGCAGATACAACTGCCCCGCGCCGCCCGACGCTAAGATCACTGCGCGCGCGCGCAAACTACGCGAAGCGCGCACGAGCGGATCGAGATAACGCACGCCGCGGCAACGCCCTTCCTCCACGATCAACTCTTCGGTCGCCGCATGCGCCAGAAACTCTATGCGCTCGTCGGCGCGTGCGCGCGCAAGCAGTGCGCGGACGATCTCATGCCCGGTCGCGTCGCCGCCCGCGTGGAGTATGCGGCGGCGCGAGTGTGCAGCCTCTTGCGTGAAAAGCAGGCGTCCGCCTTCGCGGTCGAACTCCGCGCCCCACTCGATCAACTCGCGCATGTAACGCCGCCCGTCTTCCACAAGGACGCGCACGGCGCGTTCGTCGCACAGCCCCGCGCCCGCCGCCTGCGTGTCGTCTTCGTGCAGCGCCGTCTCGTCGTCCTCGGAGAGCGCGACGGCCACGCCGCCCTGCGCGTACTCCGTGTTCGACTCGGCGGCGCGGTCTTTCGTCAGCACCGTGACGCGCGCGCCCATTGCTGCGATCTCCAGCGCAGCGCGCAAACCCGCGATGCCGCTGCCGACGACGATAAAGTCTGTCTCTTGATCCATGTGTCTATAGGTAAATCGCGCGCGATTCTAACAAGCGCCCGCCGCATCGGGCAACGAGCCTGCGCACGGCGTTGCGATTCTCACGTTGCGGGAGTTTTGCGCGGCGCGTTAGAATGGCCGTCACAGTTCCCATCCCCTTTTATTCACGATTGAAGTTTTCGTCCCGGCGCTCGCACCTGGCAGACGTGTCCCCGCATGTTGCTCTTCGTGCGACCGGCGCACATTCACGGAGGAGTCAAGCAGATGTTCAGAAAAAATCGTTTCGCGGCGTTTATGCTCGCCGTCGCGCTTATCGCGTTGAACGCCACGGCCGCTGCGGCACAAGGCAAGTCGTCACGCACGACGACGGGCGCTGGAAGCGCAGGGCAGGCGACGAACGGTGCTCTGCCGCCCATCAAGTTCACGGAGTTTCGGCTGGCGAACGGCCTGCGCGTGATCCTGCACGAAGACCACTCGACGCCGATCGTCGGCGTCAATCTCTGGTATCACGTCGGCTCGAAGAACGAAGTGCCGGGCAAGACCGGCTTCGCGCACCTCTTCGAGCACATGATGTTTCAAGGCTCGAAAAACTACGACGACGATTACTTCAAGCCCATACAGGAAGCGGGCGGCAACCTCAACGGCTCGACCAATCCAGACCGGACGAACTACTGGGAAGTCGTCCCTTCGAACTTTCTCGAACTCGCGCTCTTTATGGAGGCCGACCGTCTCGGCGGTCTGCTCGACGTGCTCAACGAAGCGAAGCTCGCCAACCAGCGCGAGGTGGTCAAAAACGAGAAGCGGCAGAACTACGACAATCGCCCCTACGGACTGGTCGGCGCGAAGATCAACGAGACGCTCTATCCGAAGACGCATCCCTATCACTGGCTGACCATCGGCTCGCTCGAAGACCTCTCGGCCGCCTCGCTCGAAGACGTGAAAGATTTTTTCCGGCGTTACTACACGCCGAACAACGCAGTGCTCACCATCGCGGGCGACTTCAATCCGGCCGAGGCGCGTCGTCTCGTCGAGAAATATTTCAACCCGATCCCGCGCGGCACTGACTTGACGCCCGTTCCGGCGCAGCCCGCTGTCCTTTCCGAATTGAAACGCATCAACATGGAAGACCGCGTCGCTTTGCCGCGCGTCTACACGGTGTGGCCTGTGCCGCCACAGTACACGCCGGACGAGGCCGCGCTCGACGCGCTCGCCACCATCCTCGGTGGCGGCAAGAGTTCGCGTCTCTACAAGACGCTCGTTTACGAACGCCAGATCGCGCAGGACGTTTCCGCCTTCAACAACTCGCAGGAGATCGCAGGGCAGTTTCAGATCGTGGCGACGGCCAAACCCGGCAAGATGCTCGCCGAACTCGAAGGCGCGATCACGGAAGAACTCGAACGCATCAAGCAGACGCCGCCCACGACCGAGGAGATCGAACGCGCCTACAACGCGCGCGAGGCATCCTTTATCTACAGCCTGCAAACCGTCGGTGGCTTCGGCGGCAAGAACGACCAGTTGAACCAGTACGCCACATATCTGAATCGCCCTGACTACTTCAACGAAGACCTCGCGCGCTACAGACGCGTGACGGCAGATGACGTGAAGCGCGTCGCCAATCAATACCTGACCGACAAACGCCTCATCGTCAACGTCACGCCGCGCGCACGCGGGCGCTCGACCGGCGAACCCGTGCCCGAAAGCCCTGCGAAGGCCATCGCGCCGCCATCGCAGCAGACGGCCGGTGCGCCGCAAGCCGGTGCGACGACCGGCGCGTCTTCCGCTCAAACTTCGACCGCTGCAACGCCTTCTTCCGCCGCCGTCCCTGCGGGCGCGCAGGAACGCACGAAGGCCACGGCAGCCGCAAGCACTCCGGCCGGAGCTGCGCCGCCCGCCACCGAAGCGCCAGCCAGAGGCGAACCGGCAAAGCCTGCGAAGGCCGCGAAACGCGACGCGCAGGCGGCAGCGGCGAGCGCGGCAGCGCTGCCGAAGCCCGGCCCCGAACCGCGCCTCGTCCTGCCTAAAGTCGAACGCCACCGTCTGTCGAACGGACTCGAAGTGTTGCTCGTTCGTCACACGGAACTGCCCGTCGTCAATATGAATTTGATCATCAAGTCGGGCGCGGCGTCAGACCCGGAGACGTTGCCCGGCGCGGCCAGTCTCACGGCCGACCTGCTCGACGAAGGCACGAAGACGCGCGGCGCGCTCGACATCTCGAACGCGCTCGCAGGGATCGGCGCGCGCCTCAGTGTCAACGCCGGTTGGGATTCGACGAACGCAGACCTCTTAACACTGACGCGCCATCTCGACCGCGCGCTCGACATCTACGCAGACGTGCTGCTCAACCCGGCCTTCCCCGAAACCGACTTGAAACGCCTGCGCGCCACGCGCCTCGCCGCGCTGCAACAGCAACGCGACAACGCAGACGCCATCGCGGGCGTCGTCTATTCGTCGATTCTATACGGCGACAAGCATCCTTACGGCCGCCCGCTCTCCGGCAACGAAACGTCGCTCGCCGCCATCGAGGGCGCAGACGTGCGACGCTTCTACGAAACTTACTACCGGCCGAACAACGCCGCGCTCATTGTCGCGGGCGACGTAACGGCCTCGACGCTTCTACCTAAACTCGAACGCGCCTTCGCCGCCTGGAAGCCCGCGCAAGTTCCTGCGGCTAATGTCTCGCAGACACCGCCCGCGCGCGAACGCGCCGGAATTTATCTTGTCGATAAACCGGGCGCGGCGCAGTCGGTCATACAGATCGGTCAGGTCGGCGTCGCGCGCAACACGCCCGACTACTTTCCTCTGCTCGTCCTGAACTCAATGCTCGGCGGGCAGTTCGTCTCGCGCATCAACCTGAACCTGCGCGAGGACAAGGGCTACACCTACGGCGCGCGTTCGAACTTCGACTACCGGCGCGGCGCGGGGCCGTTCACGGCTTCGGGCGGCGTCTTCACGAACGTCACGAAAGAGTCGATCAGCGAGTTTCTGAAAGAGTTGCGCGGCATACGCGGCGAGATTCCCGTCACCGAACGCGAACTCGAATACGCCAAGCAGGGGATACTTCGCGGCTTCCCGCGCGGCTTCGAGACGCCCGACCAGATCGCCGGACGCCTCTCCGCCGTCGTGCTCTACAATCTGCCCGACGACTATTTCAACAACTACAGCGCGCGCGTCCGCGCCGTCTCGCTCGCCGACATCACGCGCGTCGCCAACCGCTACCTCGACCCGTCGCGCATGGCGATCCTCGTCGTCGGCGACCGCAAGGCCGTCGAACCCGGCCTGCGCTCGCTCGGCATCTCCGACACCATCACCCTGCTCGACCCGCACGGCCGCCCCGTCTCCGCAACCAGCGGTGAAGGCGGTGGAGACGGCAGCAAGTAACAACCCGTTCGTTCTATCACGAACAAGACAAGGCCGCGCCGGAAGTTGATAGCTTCCGGCGCGGCCTTT
>DASZCS010000038.1:0-12298 GCA_035942855.1 Pyrinomonadaceae bacterium
CTCATCCAGAGTCAGCGCCCTTTCTCAATTGTCATCCAGCTAATTCCGGTCAGAATCGGGGCTTGCTTGTGCTGCGGAGCTCGCTCGCGTAAAATGCCTGTTTCTGCGCTCCCGAAATTCTACGTCTGTAGCTACAGCGCAAGAGTGAAGAATGGCAATTGACCGCATTACGGTGCGCGGCGCGCGCCAGCACAACCTCAAAGACATCAGCGTCGAAATCCCACGCGACCGCCTGACCGTCATCACCGGACTTTCGGGTTCGGGCAAATCTTCGCTCGCCTTCGACACGATCTACGCCGAAGGCCAGCGCCGCTACGTCGAATCACTCTCGGCCTACGCGCGCCAGTTTCTAGACCAACTCGAACGCCCCGACGTTGATTCTGTCGATGGCCTGTCGCCCGCCATCTCCATCGAACAGAAGACCGTCTCGCGCTCGCCCCGCTCGACTGTGGGCACGGTGACGGAAGTTTACGATTACCTGCGTCTCTTGTTCTCGTCCGTCGGCCTGCCGCATTGCCACATCTGCGGCGCGGCCATCACGCGCCAGAGCGTCGAACAGATCGTGCAGAGCGTTACGGCTTTGCCCGAAGGCGAGCGCGTGATGATCCTCGCGCCCATCGTGCGCGGGCGCAAGGGCGAGTTCAAGAAGGAACTCGAAAAACTCGCCAAGGACGGTTTCCTCCGCGCGCGTGTGGACAACGAACTGCTCTCGCTCGACGAAGAGATCAAGCTCGACAAGCGACGCAATCACACCATCGAAGCGGTCGTCGACCGACTGCTCATCAAACCGGGCATCAACGAACGTCTCACCGAATCCGTCCGCACGGCTCTGAAGTTGACGAACGGCGCGGTGCTGGTCTCGGTCGTCGATGGCGAAGAGAAGATGTATTCGGAGCGCATGGCCTGCGTCAACTGCGGCATCAACGTGCCGCCGCTCGAACCGCGCTCTTTCTCTTTCAACTCGGCTTACGGCGCATGCAAACGTTGCCACGGCCTCGGCACGGTGCTCGAAGTTGACCCGGCTAAACTGATCGTCGATCCGCACGAGCGCGCCGACAAGCAACTCTTCATGGGCGCGGCCGACAAGCAAGGCTCCGCCTATCTGCGCAGCGCGCTCATCGCCGTCGCCGAACACTTCGGCGCGAGCGCGGCCGTGCCCTTCTCCGCTCTGCCGAAGAACGTGCGCGAGGCTTTCTTTCACGGCCTCGAAGGACAGATCACTTTCCGGCAGGGACTCTACACTTATCAAAGCGACTGGCCGGGCGCTGTTCGACACCTGCGCGAGCGCATGAACAACGCGCCGACGGAGAAGGTGCGCGAGGCTCTGGAAGAGTTGGTTTCGCCCGTCGAATGTCCCGCGTGTCAGGGGCAACGCCTGCAACCTGAATCGCTCGCCGTGCGCGTCGGCGGCCTCGGGATCACGCAGTACACCGCCATCCCGATTGAAGAGGCCGTCGCCGTCTTCGACAAGTTGACTTTGAACGAACGCGAAAATCAGATCGCCGGACTCGTCCTGCGCGAGATACGCAACCGCCTGCGCTTCCTCGAATCGGTCGGCCTCGGCTATCTCACGCTCGACCGCCCTTCGGCCACACTCTCCGGCGGCGAAGGCCAGCGCATACGCCTCGCCACCCAGATCGGCTCGCAACTGCGCGGCGTGCTCTACGTCCTCGACGAACCTTCCATCGGTCTCCACCCGCGCGACAATCAGCGCCTGATTGAAACTCTCTGCGCCTTGCGCGACCTCGGCAACACCGTCCTTGTCGTCGAACACGACGAAGAGACGATTCGCCGCGCCGATTACGTTGTGGACATAGGCCCGGCGGCGGGCGTCCACGGCGGCGAAATTGTGGCAACGGGCACGCCCGAAGAAGTTGCCTGCAATCCAAACTCCGTCACTGGTCTCTACATCTGCGGCGCGCAGAAGATCGACCTGCCCGCCGAGCGACGCGCGCCGAACGGCCACAGCGTCACAGTGCGCGGCGCACGCGAACACAATCTGAAAGACATCGACGTGACCTTTCCGCTCGGCTTGCTCACGGTCGTCACGGGCGTTTCCGGTTCGGGCAAGTCAACTTTGATCGACGACATACTCTATCGCGCGCTCGCGCGTCACCTCTACGGCTCGCTCGCCGAACCGGGTGCGTTTGAGTCTATCGAAGGGCTGGAACACGTCGATAAGGTGATTGAGATCGACCAGTCGCCCATCGGCCGCACGCCGCGTTCGAATCCCGCGACGTACACGGGGCTGTTCACCCCTCTGCGCGAACTCTACGCGATGCTTCCCGAATCGCGCGAACGCGGCTACAAGCCCGGCCGCTTCTCCTTCAACGTCAAGGGCGGACGCTGCGAGGCGTGCGAGGGCGACGGCTTGAAGCGCATCGAGATGAATTTTCTGCCCGACGTCTACGTGCTCTGCGATGTCTGCCGCGGCGCGCGTTACAACCGCGAGACGCTTTCCGTGAAATACAAGGGCAAGTCAATCGCGGAACTTCTGGACACGACGGTCGAAGAGGCTCTGCCCCTCTTGGAAAACATCCCGCAGATCAAACAGAAGATTCAGACGCTGCTCGATGTCGGCCTCGGCTACATCAAACTCGGCCAGTCTTCGACGACGCTTTCGGGCGGCGAGGCGCAGCGCATCAAACTCGCCAAGGAACTCTCGAAACGCGCTACGGGTCGCACCATCTACATCCTCGACGAGCCGACCACAGGGCTGCATTTCGCGGACGTGCACAAACTCTTGGACGTGCTGCAACGCCTCGTTTCACTCGGCAACACCGTGCTCGTCATCGAACACAACCTGGACGTGATCAAGTCTGCCGACTTCGTCATCGACCTCGGCCCCGAAGGCGGCGCGGGTGGCGGTCGCGTCGTGGCCTGCGGCACGCCCGAAGAGGTGGCGCGCGTCAAAAAATCCCATACCGGACAGGCGCTCAAGCCCTTGCTCGGCGAACACGTACAGAACGGCAACGGCCACAAACCGGCGCGCAACGGTAAAACTGCCGCCCCGCGCGCGAACGGCAAAAAGAGCGCGGCGTAAGCCTGCAAAAAAGAGTGCTTGAAATGCTGAGCGGCGGCGGTTAGCATGTCGCCTAGCCGCGACGTACAGAATCCGCCACTCACTACCGAGCGGGACGACGAGCGCAGCATTCGTACACAAGGAGATTCCCCGATGACCAATCTACGTGCCCGCGCCTTTGTGCCGGCACTCTTCGTTCAGCTATTCATTGTTTTAAGCATCTCTCAACACGCATTCTCTCAAGCGGCACAGACGGCGACGCCTTCGGCACAGCCGGCCGCGTTGGCGACCGGAACAGCGACGGAAAAAGTTGCCGTCAAAGCGGGAGAGAAAGTCGCCGTCAAAGAGGCGACGGCCGAAAAGGTCGCCGCCAAAGATGAAGCGTGCGAGCAGACGCCCGCCGCCACAGTCGCCGTGCTCGAACAGGCAGGCGCTGGCAAGGCGACGCTCGCATCGGCCGAGCCTTTACTCTTCCCCGCCGCGCGGGCGGCCAACACGAGCGCGTCGCGCAGTTTCTCGTTTGAGACGGGCGCGCGCCCCGCGTCGCCGCTGTTCGACACTTCCGACGCCTCGACAACCTTAGCCTCCAGCCTCGGCGCACCGCAGACGAGTCCGACGCCTTACGTGCCCCTGACCCCTTCGCAGAAGATGCGCCGCGCGTTCAAGGGCGCTTTCCTCAGCCCCGCCGGGTATGGCATCACGCTCGTTAGCTCTGCCATCACCGAGGCGGGCGAAGACGACCTGCCGCACAAAGATACGGACGACCGCGTGGCCGATGCGCTCTCGCGCTTTGCCATCCGCTTCGGCCGTCGCGCCACCTACAATCTGCTCGGCAACGGCGTCTATGCCGTGGCCTTCAAGCAGGACACGCGCTACGAGCGCGCGCCGGAAGGCTCAGGCTTCGGCAAGCGCATCGCACACGCCGTCAGCCGCGTCTTCGTCACACGCGGCGACAACGGCAAACTTCAACCCAACTACTCTCGCTTCGCCGGACAACTCTCCGCCAGCGCCCTCTCGAATTTGTGGGAGCAGAGCACGCCCGGCCACGACCGCATCGGTACGGACGCCACCTTCAACCGCTTTGGCAGATCGTTTCTCACCGGCGCGCTCTTCAACGTCGTCAACGAATTCTTAGGCGGAATTTTCTGACCTTGAGGCAGAACGGCGACGCGCGACTCTTCGACAAGGATGAGTCGCGCGTCGTTGCTACCGCCGAAGCCGCACGCGCCGGGCAGGCGGCGCGCCAGAAAGTTTCAGACGCTGGATAAGGGACACACGCTCATCGTGTCAATTTACGACGAAGACCTGCGCCCGCTCGCCCTCGACAAAGTAAATACCTACCCGCTCGCCTCGCGCCCGAGCAAAGTCACGACCGAAGACTTCGCACGCCCCTCGCCGCCCGGTGCAACGCTCTCCGAATTTCTACGCACGCTCCCGAACATTCTCGCCGTCCGTTCGCTCCACGACATCACCGTGCAAGTGCGACGCGCACGCGCTTTGGGCAAGCCCATCATCTGGGGCATCGGCGGCCACGTCATCAAGACGGGACTCGCGCCCGTTATCATCGACCTCATGTCGCGCGGGTACGTCTCGGCCGTCGCCGCGAACGGCTCCGTGCTCGTCCACGATGCGGAGATCGCGCTCGCCGGTTCGACCTCCGAAGACGTTGACGCCACGCTCGGCGAGGGCGCATTCGGCGCGGCCGAAGAGACGGGCAGACTTTTAAACACAGCTGCGCATAACGGAGCACACGACCAGATAGGATTCGGCGAATCACTGGGGCGAGAGCTTTCGCAAATGAATCCCCCGCACGTACACCTGTCTTTGCTCTGTGCCGCGTACCGTTCGCGCGTGCCCTTCACCGCACACGTCGCCATCGGGGCTGACATCGCACACTTTCACCCGACGGCCGACGGCGCGAGTCTCGGCCACACCTCGCACACGGACTTTCGTTTGTTCTCCGAACTCGTCAGGCGTCTGGACGGCGGCGGCGTCTACTTGAACATCGGCTCGGCCGTCGTGCTGCCGGAAATTTTTCTGAAGGCTGTCACGCTCGTGCGCAACCTCGGCCACCCGCTCGCCGATTTCACCACCGCCAATTTCGACTTCATTCAATCCTATCGCCCGCTCACCAACGTCGTCCGTCGCCCCACGAGCGCGGGCGCGGGACGCGGCTACTCCCTCACAGGCCATCACGAACTCATGATTCCCCTCCTCGCCGCCGCCATCCTTTGCGGCGAGGATGACAACTAACTGCTCCGCGCTGCTTGCCTGATTTCAACTTTCATTCTCTTTGTGTCTTGGTGTCTTGGTGATGAGCGCCGTTCGGAGTATTTGCTAACCACAAAGACGCAAAGACACAAAGTAGGACAGGTGCGAGTCAGGATTCTGCTCACTTGTCTCTCGCCCCGAAAACTTCCTCTTGACACGAAAAGCGGAAAGAGTTAATTTCCCGTCCTCGTCTGAAAATGAAAGTCGATTTCATTTTCAGACCTGCAAGATTTTTCATCTCTGTTAAAGACTCATAAAGGAAGAAATCATGCGGATACGGTCTGTGTGGAGCGGCGCGGCGCGGGCGTTTTTCGGCCTCGCCGCGTTCGTTGGGTTGTGCGTGTGCGCCTGGGGTGTGGCTGCTCAGACGAGAGGCGTCTCTCTGTCCGGGCACGTAGTAGATCAGTTGGGGGCTGCGGTGGAGGGCGCGACCGTCACGCTCAGGCGTGAGAACCGGAACGAAGAGACGACGGCCATCACGGACTCCACAGGCGCGTTCACCTTCGGGCAACTCGTCGCCGGCTCTTATCACTTGCGCGCGACGAGCCACGGCTTCGCCATCGTCGATCAGACGGTCTCGATCAAAGACGGCGCGGGTCAGAGCAACGTCGAGTTGACCTTGCAGGCCGCTTCCCTCGCCGAGGCGGTCGTCGTCACTTCGAGCAGCATTGCGGGCGTGCCCGAAGTGGTCGAACGCATCCCCGGCTCGGTTGAAGTGATCGAACGCGAGGTGCTCGAACTGAGTCGCGTTCTCACTTCCAGCGAGGCTCTGCGCAAGGTGTCGGGCGTGAACGTGCGCGACGAAGAGGGCTTCGGCCTGCGCCCGAACATCGGCATACGCGGTTTGAATCCGACACGCTCGACCAAAGTGCTGCTGCTCGAAGACGGCATCCCGCTCACCTACGCGCCCTACGGCGACAACGCCTCTTATTACCATCCGCCCATTGATCGTTTCGAGAGCATCGAAGTGCTCAAAGGCTCCGGCCAGATTCTCTACGGGCCGCAGACGGTCGGCGGCGTCGTCAACTACATCACGCGCACGCCGCCCGAAAAGACCTCCGGCTCAATCACGCTCATCGGCGGCAACCGCGACTACTTCAACGGCCACGCAGATTTCGGCACGACCCTCGGCAACACCGGCCTGCTCTTCGACATCACGCGCAAGCAGGGCGAGGGCGCGCGCGATCAACACCGCTCCGGTCTTTCGGATTTCAACTTCAAGAGCGTCACATCAATCGGCGAGCGGCAGGCGTTGACCACCAAGTTCAACTTCTACCGCGAGCGTTCGCAAGTCTCCTATTCCGGTCTGACGGAGGCCGAGTATGCGGCCGACCCGCGCGGCAATCCCTTCTTCAACGACCGCTTCTACGGCGACCGCTTCGGCGCATCAGCCACGCACGCCGTCGTCTTCAACACGAACGCGACGCTGACCACTACGCTCTACGGTTCTTACTTCCGCCGACACTGGTGGCGGCAGTCGAGCAACTCCGCGCAGCGCCCGAACCGTCTGAACGTCGATCCTGATTGCCGCAGCTTCGCCGATCGCAACACGACCTGCGGCAACGAAGGCCGCCTGCGCAAATACTACTTCTTCGGCGTCGAGCCGCATTTGAACGTCCGTCACAAACTGTTCGGCGTGCGCAGCGAGACCGACTTCGGCGTGCGCGCGCACTACGAGACGCAGGAGCGTTTGCAGAAGAATGGCGACCTGCCCAACTCGCGCGACGGCGTCGTGGCCGAAAACAACGAGCGACGCAATCAAGCCTATTCCGGCTTCGTGCAGAACCGTTTCCTCTTCGAGAAATTCACCATCACGCCGGGCGTGCGCGTGGAGCACGTCGAGTTCGAGCGCACGAACCGTCTCGCCAACGCCGGGCGCGGCGTCTCAGGCCGCACGGCGCTGACGCAAGTGATCCCCGGCCTCGGCGTCTCTTATCAACCGGCCGCCGAGTGGACTCTCTTCGCGGGCGTGCATCGCGGTTTCGCGCCGCCGCGCACAGAGGACATCATCAACAACACGACGGGCGGAAGCATCGACCTCGACCCAGAACTGAGTTGGAACTATGAAGTGGGATTACGCGCCGCGCCGCGGCGTGGCTTGCGCTTCGAGGCCACGCTGTTCCGCATGGACTACGAGAACCAGATCATCCCCGCGACTCTGGCGGGCGGCGTCGGCTCGGCGCTCACTAACGGCGGCTCGACCCTGCATCAAGGCGCGGAACTGACAGGGCGCATAGACTCCGGCACGCTCCTGCGTAGCAGCCACAACTTCTACCTGCGCGTGGCCTACACGTTCCTGCCGACGGCGAAGTTCACGGGCACGCGCTTCAGCAACATCGCCGGCTTCACAAACGTCAGCATCGAGGGCAATCGCCTGCCCTATGCGCCTGAGAATTTGCTGAACGCCAACATCGGCTACTCGCACCCTTCGGGGGTAGATGCGTTGCTCGAAGGCGTCTACGTCGGCCGCCAGTTCGGAGACGACCTGAACCTACGCACGTCGCCGCGCGCGGACGGCCAACTCGGCCCCATCCCGGGCTACGCCGTCTGGAACGCCACGTTCAACTACAACGTCGAAGAGTGGCGCTCGACCTTCTTCGTCACGACTAAGAACCTCTTCGACCGCACCTACATCGTAGATCGTTCGCGCGGCATCCTGCCGAGCAGCCCACGGCTCGTGCAGGCCGGAATGAAGTTCCGCTTTTAGACACCCGCACGCCCTAACGGGCGGCGCGCGCAACAGATGAAGCGCATAAAAAAGCATGGGCAGCGAACTTATCAGGTTCGCCGCCCATGCTTTTTTTAGCCGCGCCCGTTTGTGTCTCTCCGAGTCTTCCCTTTCGAGAACCCGTTCAGCGGGCGCGTCTGGTCTCAGTAGCAGTATTGGCCATAGGGGCCGCAGCCGTATGGGTCGTCAGGCTCGCAACTGCAAGTGTCCGGGTTGAAGATGGTGCCGCGCGGACAGAAGATGATGCAGCAGGGTGCGCCGCCGTCGAAGAGTTGGCTGACGATGTTGCCGAACTCGATTGAGACCTCGAAAGCCCCGATCACATGCTTGCGCCCCCATTTATGGACTTCGTTCGTCCAGAAGTCGAGCCCCGGCGTGTCCGGTTCGCGTTGCAGGAAGGCGCGGTAGAGGTCTGTGACAAACTCCCTGTGCCGCCCCGAATCGGCGGGGTTGCGCGCGTTATAGGTGTTGGTCTGGACGTAGACGTGCGGCGGCATGTCATACGAAGCTTCGGTCATGAAGAGCGTGGCGACGAAACGACGCGCGCGCGCCAGCAGTTGACCGTTGGCGGCGGCGTTGACCATGTTGTTGTATTCGTTTTGTAGTTCGGCGCAGGTGGGCTGCCGTCCGTAAGCGCCGAGGTAAGCGCGCCGGATGAACTCTTCATACGAGCGCGGCCCCTGCGGCATCTGCATTGAGGCCGACATCGGCAGCGCGACGAGCAACACGGAGATACAGGAAAGGAGCGCCAGGAGGCGGCGCAGCGAATGGGCTTTGGCAAACATAATTGATAACTCCTTAAATTGTTTCCGTTTGAGCCGCCGACTGCTGTGCTGCGCCTTTGTGAAAGAGTGTCTGAGCGTTGCGATCTTTTGCGCGCGTGCGTCGTGACGGCGACTGTGTTGAGAGACGTTCCCGCGCGAGACCGGCCGATGAGAGCCGGGCGGGAGCCTCTACGGGTGTTCGTGTCCGGCGAGATGTGTGAACCGCGCGTCTCGCTTGCGAGACGCGGGCGCGCGGTTACTATCCGCCGGACATGACGACAACTACTGCATGAGTGAAGTTAGTAGCAGTTCGGAGAAGAGGCACGCCGCCCGTTTGCGACCTGTGGCGGAGGTGCGTTCTCTGCGAACGACTAAGTGATCAATTTGGACTGTCGGGAGATGCGGCTAACTTACTCTCGCGCGCGATGCGAAGCAAGGTCTTTCTCTTGGCCGATATTGCTATTCAGAAGCCGATCTTGTTCCGCACGGCTTCGTCCTCTGTCGGCGGTGGCGAGGCCGAGAAAGTGTTCGCGGTGTTGTTGCGGTGTGAGTCCGTAAGCGGCGCGAAAATCGCGCGCAAAGTGGCTCTCGTCGTTGAGTCCGACGAGCGCTCTGATCTCTTTGACGCTCAGGAAAGTTGTCTCCAACAATTCCCGCGCGCGTTCGAGACGGAGAGATTTGAGATATTTGGCGGGGCTTTTGCCCGTCTCTGCTTTGAAGAGGTGGCAGAAATGGAATGAGGTTAAGTTGACGGCGCGAGCCATGTCGTTCAAGGTGAGCTTGGCCCGAAGGTCGCGTCGCATGAGAGTCACTACGTTCTGTACTCGCACGTCCAAGATGAGTGCTCCTTTCCGGCAAAATGCAGGGAGAGCCTTGCCGCTACAGAGATAGAGAACGGCCGGGAGCAATCCGTTAAGCAATCGGTTTTTTGCGTTCGGGAGTTGCGCCCAGCATGTAACTTGCCGCTTGAGAAATTCTTGAGCCGGCCGCACGCGGCTTCGAGAGGAGATTACAAAATTACTGTAGGCGGAACGGATTGTAAACCTCTTTCCTTCCGTTCCGCGCTCTCTGCTCAATACGAACGCAGATCATTCCTGGTTTGAACTTTATGCGGAAGCGGAGCGCGTGCGGGAGGGCGCGAGTCGCGTGTGTTATAATCCGCCGCGCCAGTAAACAATAAAAGATCGACGGAAGGACGAGCGCGGCTTCCGCAGACGGAGCGGCGCACGCATCTTCCTTTTAAACTCAGGGAGCACTAATTCAATGGACGCAGAGCGTTTGGAACATTTTCGCGGCATACTGACGAAGCAATTGCGCCAGCACACCGAACAGGTGAGAGGTAACCAGCAGGCCGCGCTCGACATGATCGCCGACGACGGCGTGAAAGACAGCGTCGATATGTCGCTGCAAGATGTCAATCAGGAACTTCAACTCCGACTGGGCGAACGCGAATCGCAGGCCGTGGCCGACATCGATCAGGCGCTCCTGCGTATCGACGAAGGCTCTTACGGCATCTGCCAATCCTGCGGCAAGCCCATCGACGAACGCCGCCTCGAAGCCGTCCCCACCGCGCGCTACGACGCCGCCTGCCAAACCCGCCTCGAAGCAGAGCAAGGACTCGACGACATCCCAACTTTATAAAACAGAGGTCAGAGATCAGTGAAAGCTAATACCGTCTTCACTGATCTCTGACCTCTAACCTCTGACCTCTATGCCTTCGGGTGCGTTTTGTCGTAGACCTCGATCAATTTTTCCATGGAGACGTGCGTGTAGATTTGGGTGGTGGAGAGGCGCGCGTGGCCGAGCAGTTCCTGTATGTGGCGGAGATCTGCGCCGCTGTCGAGCAGGTGCGTGGCGAAAGAGTGGCGCAGAGAGTGCGGGCTGATGTTGTGGACGCCCGCACAGATCGTGATGTACTTGTCCACCATGCGGCCGACGGAGCGCGTGGTGATGCGCGTGCCCTGATAGTTGAGAAAGACGGCCTGCTCGTCGCGTTCGGTGGGCGGCGCGTTGTTGAGAAAAGCGCCGCGCACTGTGAGGTATTGCATGAGCGCGTAGAGCGCCGGGTCGCCGAAGGGGACGATGCGCTGTTTGCGTCGTTTGCCCGTCACCTTCGCCATCTTGTTTTTGAAGTCGATGTCGCGCAGATCGAGTTTGACGAGTTCGGAGACGCGCACGCCCGTGCCGTAGAGAAATTCGAGGATGGCGCGGTCGCGTTTTCCGAGGTCGGTTTCGATGTCGGGCGTCTCGATGAAACGGACGGCCTCTTCGATGGTGAGATGGTTCGGGAGTTTCTTCTCCAGACGCGGCGTGGAGACGAGTTTGGCCGGATTCATCTCGACGACGCCCTCGCGCACGAGAAACTGGAAGAAGGTGCGAAGCGCGGCGAGTTTACGCGCGATAGAGGTCTTCTGTTTGTTGGCGGCGTGGAGCGTGGAGAGCCATTCGCGGATCGTGATGTGATCGATCTGCTTGATGTCGAATTCGCGCCGCGCGCCCGTCCCGGGGTCTGCGGGCGCGAGGTGGTCGTAGAATTGGCCGAGGTCGATCCGGTAATTGCGCAGCGTGTGCTCGCTGACGTTGCGCTCGTAACGCAGGTGCTCGAAAAACTGCTCGAAGAGTTGTTCGATCATGTCGTTAGGGTCGGCTACAAGGTGAACGTGTAAGTGATGAAACCGGAGATGGCGACGGGCTGACCGGCGACGAGCGTGGGCGCGAATCTCGCCTGCCGCGCGGCTTGCACGGCCGCCGCTTGCAACAACGTGTGCCCGCTCTCTGCGCGCGCCGAAATAACTTTACCAGCCTCGTCAACCACCACGGACACCTTGACCACGCCCTCGACTCTCAACTGTCTCCCCATCGGCGGATAGATCGGTTTGGGAAGACTCAAGGCTCTTGAATTCAGCAGGCCGACGCTCAGCGGAGTCTTCGGAGTGTTTGGTGAACCGTTCTGTGGCGTAGACGTTTGCGGACTTTCCTTTGATGACTGCGACGGCGAAGGCTGCGGAGTTGACTGTGACTGTGACGACTGCGGCGCGTTTGTTTCTGAAGTTGGGGCGGGGGCGTTTGCTTGGGTCGGCGTGGGCTTGGGTGTCGGCTGTGGTTCGGCTGCTTCGTCGCCACCGTCCGTTGGCTGTTGCTGCTGCGGCGACGACCCTTCGCCCGTCTTCGCGTCGGGCGGTTCAGCTTTCGAGACGGGCGGCGGTTCGGTGTCTCGCGGCGCGATGTTCGACGCGGTCTTCGCTTCCACAGTTGCCGGCGCGGCGGGGCTCGTGACGCGCACGTCGCGCTCGTTGCGCGGCTGCGGGTCGCCGCTCGTGTCGGGGTTCATGTTCTTGCTGCCGTGCGCGGGGCCGCCGAAGGTGATCGTGGAGCGCACGGCCAACTCGCGCGGCATGGTGAGCGGCGGGTTGAGGTCGGACGGCGGTTCGCTCTGCGCCGCCTGCTCGCTCACGAAATTTCCAGAGACGGAGGAAGACAACTGCTGCCCGGCCGCGCGGCGCGGGTAGTAGC
>DASZCS010000039.1:0-55586 GCA_035942855.1 Pyrinomonadaceae bacterium
CGGCACACTTAGTCTCTACAAGTTTTCTTAAGTGATCCAAGTTAACGACAGTTAATACACATCGAACGTCCCGACGGCGATTTTTTGTCCATCTACAAACAGTTCCACGCGATACGTTTCGGTCGGCCATTTTCCGGGATCGGGATAACCCCATCCCTTAGTGATGCGCGCCGAAGTCCACCCCGCAGGGATCACTGCCTCTACCTTGCTCTTGATGTCCACACTGCCATCGACGCGATACATCACCGCATCGATGACGAGCGGCACGTCTCGGTCTTGAGCAGGCAAACTGAGATTGAGTTCCCAGTTGACGTAGCTGACTTCCGCCTTGGGAAAACGCGCGCGATAGACTCGCTCGTCGTTGGGCGTCGGCAGATAGAAACGCAGCGCCGTCACAAGCGCGTTCAATTTGGGGATGTCGGGAAGACGCGATGCCTCAAGTTTGTTGTTGGGCGCATTACTATTCGCCGCGCCCGCGTTGGGTTTAGGCGACCCTCCGAGCGCACCCAGACGACGGCGCGCGATCCCCGCGTATAATCCGTTCGGATACCTCGCCAGATAATCTTTGAAGTCTTCCGCGTCGGCGCTGTTCTGAATCGAACTCCAAAAGGCCAACTCCTGTTGTGCCGGATCGACCTTCGCGACCGAAGGCGTGTTGACCGTCACTTCCACGGTCTTGTCGCCTCTCTTCAAGCGCACGAAGATGAAGTCGCCGCTCTCATGCCCGGAGTTTCTCAAAGGGTTATATTCCGGCGTCTGGTTGGCGCGCCCGGCGACAGCCTCCTCGACGTGTGAGCGGAACAACTCGCCCGCCGTAAATTCTCCCTTGTCCATCTGCTTCAGCCCACGCAAGAGTGCCCCCGCGAAGACGGAATGGCCGCCGCCACCACCGTCGGCCACAGGTTCGTCGCCGCCCGACGCCATCAAAGTGCGCGAGCGTCCCGCCGCCATGCGTCGCAGGAACTGTTCGCGCTCTGAAGGGCGGGGCAACGCCTCGCCCAAGCCGCGCGTGAGCGTGCCCGAATAGCAACTGTCCGAGATGACTAAGACGTGCTTGGCCGGAATGACTTTGAGCGCCGTCGTGATCTCGTCGGCAATGATCCAGTTCGAATTGTCGTCGAGCGTCGCGTCCACGGGCAGCCAGTAAGCCTTGTCCGCGTCCTTGTCGTTAACGCCATGCCCGGCGTAATAGACGAGCAGATTCGCGTCCGCCCCGAGTTCACGCCGGTACGAGTTGAAGGCCGACATGATCTGTTGTCGCGTGGCGTTTAAGAGCAGTTTCGTCTCGAAGCCGTAAGACTCTTTTAAGAGCGCTGCCACCTCGCGCGCGTCTGCCTCGGCGGTCTTCAATTTCTGCAAAGAGACGTAAGCATTGTTGCCGATGACGAGCGCGTAATAGCGTCCCGCGGGTGCGCCGCCGAGGCCGACCGCGCGCTGCTGTTCCTGCGCGCCGACCGGCAGCACTATCAGATAAGCAGCGTTGATGAAACAGAGGGAGAAGAAGAGTAGTCTTTTCATAGAAGCGCGCCGGGGTTCGTCGAAGGGATGTGCGAAAGCGAGACGGTCGCGGCGGAGATTGCGGCCGGACGCTCAAGTTGTCGGCGGGGAAAGATAATCAGCGGATGTGTGAATGTCAACGTTCAACTTCGACTGTTGGCCGTGCATGTGCATTGACCCGCGGCGCGCTTTTGGATAGACTCCGGCGCTCTCGCTCAGGTGCTTATCTGAGCGCATCGTTGGTTCTGCTCACAACCGAATCTCTTGCGGAAAGGATACCCGACATGAAGAAACTCGCCGCCCTCGTCTTCGTCCTGTTCCTATTCGTCACAAATTCTCTCGCGCAAACCTCGACGCCCGAACGCATACGCTTCCAACGCGGTCGCACCACCGCCGTCATCAACGGGCGCACGGACACAAATGGCCGCCACTACCTGCTGCGCGCAAACGCCGGGCAGCGCATGATCGTCCACCTCAGTTCGGCCAAGAAGGACATCCATTTTCAGGTTGTGCCCGCGCGCGCGGACGGCGAAGCGATAGAGAGTTCCGTGCAGGCGCGCGACTGGGAGGGCGACCTGCCGGAGACGGGCGACTACTACGTGAGCGTCTTCGCCAACAAAGGCGCGGGCGACTTCACGCTCGAAGTGACTATTCGCGGCGCGGCCAAAGCCCGGACGCAGACCGCGACCGGATGCGCGCCCTTCGACGGCACTTACCAGACCGATTACGGCGAGTTGAAACTGACGCGCAACGGAAACAACGTGCGCGGGGTTTATAGTTGGGAAGGACAGGACAACAGCACGGTCGAGGGAGTGGTGAACGGTAACGTGCTGGCGGGCAGGTGGACGCAGCCCGACGGCAAGGGAAGATTCCGCTTCACGCTCGGCCGAGACGGGCGCAGCTTCACAGGCAGCTTTACGACCGACGGCGCACCCGACGCCAACGGCGAGTGGAACGGCACGTGCGCCGGGGGAGACAGGCCGTAGCGCAATTCAGCGTGGTTCACAAAACAAGAAACCACGAACACACACGAAACAACACTAAAACTTTCTTCGTGTTGTGTGTGTGTCCGTGGTTTCTTGTTTTCCAGTAACTCTCAAGCAGCGAACTTTCAAACGCCCGCGCCTTTGTCTTTGAGAAACCAGTCGATCGCTTCGCGTGCGATGTCTTTGGGTACTGTGTGCGCGCCTTCAAACTCTCTGTAGAGGACTTTGTAGCCTGCGCTCTTAACCTGCGGGACGATCTTCCGGCTGCAAGCTTCTATCGGAAGCACTCTGTCTTGCGTGCCGTGCGAGATGAACAAGGCGGGCGAGCCGTGTCTGCTCGCCGGAAGCATGAAGCCCGGCGAGAAGGCAAGGACGTGCGTGAAGAGATCGCCGTTCGTGACTCCCAGAGAGAGCGCATAAGAAGCGCCGTCCGAGAAGCCTCCGATAGCGAGCCGCGACGCATCGACGTTGTAGCGGCCGAAGGTCTGCGCGAGCGCGCGTTCGATGAATGCCACGTCGCGCCCGTAGTCGCCGCTGATGACATCCCAGGTCGTCGTCCGCGAGTCGGGGACGAGCAGTAGCAGTCCGGTCTTGTCCGCGAAATCTTGCAGCAGCGGCAGACTGTTGCGCGCGTTGCCGCCTGCGCCGTGCAGCATCAACAGGAGCGGCGCGCGCCGCTCTGCGCGATAGGCGGCGGGCACATAAAGGAAACCGTCGCGCCCGCTTTCAAGTTCAAGTTGTTGCAGCCCCTTGGCTGCGCCCGCCGTCCGCACCTCGCGCGGACGCGCCGCGAGACGCCCCTTCGCCTCTCCCTCAGCCCAACGCGCCAAAACTTTGCTTCTCATCAAAGAACCCTCACCCCTCAACCGCTCAAGACCGAAAGCCGCACACACACACGCACCGACCAGCCCCGCTCCCAAACCGAGCAGACCGCGCCTCGTCATCCGCGAACGACCGTCGTTTATCTCTTGCTCGCTCATTGAACACAACTTCGCAACTCGAACGTCCGGCTATCTTCCGGCGCTTCCGTCCGATGGTGGACACAGTTCGCGCGCGTCTCGCTTTCTCTCGTCAGTGCGCGTGCCCGCCGCCATCTTCCATCTGCCGCTCGACCGACCACATCTCGCGCGCCGTGCGCTCGTAAGGATAGAGGTGCACCATCCAGCCGAACAGGCGCGGGTAGAAGCGCCCGCCCTCCTTGCGGCACTCCGCTTCGTTCGAGATCGAACCTTCCAAGCCGAACCGCGTCCCGTTGCCGAAAAGATTCTGTAAAGGGTCGCCCTCAGGCAGACAGACGTTGACGTGCTGATGCCACGCCGCCATGCTCAGAGGGATACGCGCGTCCAGTTCGTCCTCCGTCAAATCGGCCGCCGCCGTGTACATCACGCCGATCAGACGATAATCGCTCTCCCTCTTCTCGTACAGCAGCGAGGTCGGATGCTCCGGGTTGAAGCGGCGTTCGGCCTCCGCGTAATAGCCCGCGTGGTTGAAGTGATACATCTTCTGCGGCACATGGGGGAGCAATATTTGATAACCGTCTCGCAACGCCGCGCGATAATCCTTGTACTTCTCCACGGCGGCACGCGCACGCTTCGCCACTTCCTCTGCGCGCCCTTCATCGCCGGGCTGAACGGGGCGCGCAGCCGTCATTCTCATGTGCGCGCCCATGTCGGCATGTGCATGAGACTTTGCCTGACCCGTCCCGTCCGCACCCGCCTGATGTGATCTATCTACACTCGCAGCGCCGCGCCGACTCTTCGTCAGGACGACGCCGAGCGTAGCGGCGACCACGAGCAGCGCAAGCAAAAAAGTTACTCTTCGTCTCATCTTCAACTTCTTTCAGACCGCACAAAAAAAGCGTTGGATAGATCTGCATCCAGCGCCTATTCGCTTTCCGTTCAAGAAAAATTATCGCCTTTTTTTGATGCCCCGTGCGTGTCGCCTGTTGTCTCCGCACGCGCGGGGCGGGGGCGATTGTGCAAAACACTGGCATCGTTCGGCCGTCCGTCGTATTATCGCTTCGGTTCAACATATCCAGCCATTAAGGGTCGCAATTTCTGCTCTCTGTTCTTCTTTAAGGGATTCAACATGAAACGAATCTTCAACGCCCCCGTCTTTCTGTCTCTCGTCATATTTCTCGCAGGGGCGAACGTCGCCTCGCTTCGCGCACAGGAGCGTCTGACCGTCGCAGCCACAACAGCGCGCGTTGACGGCGACAACAACAACGCACCCGCGCGTCTCAACAACACGCCCGCCGCACGACCGCGTAAAAATCTAACTCCCGTCCGCGTCGCCGACACCGACCGAGGGTCGCGCGTCACGCTCGCCGCCGACGCCTCGCTCGACGATTATTCGGCCTACTCGGAAGGCAGCCGTTTCTACGTCCTGATCCCGAAGGCCGACGCGCCCGCCGCGGCGCACGGCGAGTTCAAGGGGCGCGGCTTCGACGCCGCGCGGCTCGAACGGCGCGCGGGCGACGTGCTGCTCTCCTTCGAGTTGCGCGCGGGCACTGCGGCACCGCGCGTCAGTCAGAAGTTCAACCGCCTCGAAATCAATTTCGCATCTGAGCAGGATGCGGCGCAGCAACAGCCAGCCGGGGGCGCGCAAAACGATCAGCAGGCGCAACTTCAACAATTGCTTAGGCGCGTGGAAGAACTGGAAGGACAGGTCAGGGAACTGAAAGCGGGCGGCGCGCTCGCCGCCTCCGCGACGCAGCCGACCGCCCCGCAAGCGCCGCTGAACACGGACGCGACGGACGCCGCCGCACAACAGGAAGCGGAAGAGGAACGCGCGCGTGCCGTTATCGGCGCAGACGAACACGAGGGGCACGCTTCGGGGCCTCGCCTCAAAATTCAGGGCTTCGCAGACGTGAACCTGCGCGCCACGAACGGGCGCGACGCGACGAACGCTTTCAGTCTCGGCCAACTCGATCTGTTCATCACCTCGCAACTCTCAGAGAAGTTCAGCGTCGTCAGCGAACTGATCATGGAGGCGAAGCGCGACAACTCGTTCGAGTTCGAGATTCATCGCCTCTTGCTGCGCTATGCGATGAACGACTATTTGAATTTGAGCGCCGGGCGCTACCACACCGGCATCGGCTACTACAATACGGCCTTTCACCACGGCTCTTATTTCGCCACGGCCGCCAATCGTCCTTTCCTCTTCGCCTTTGAAAGTCAGGGCGGCGTGCTGCCTCTGCACAACGTCGGAGTCTCCGCCACGGGGCGCATCCCTTCCGGCTCGCTCGGCCTGCGCTATCTGGCCGAAGTCGGCAACGGACGAAGCGCACGCTCGGCCGCAGACCGCTCCGTGCAGACCTCTTTCGACGAAAACAACGGCAAGGCTTTCAACCTCGGACTGACCGCGCGCCCCGACTGGCTGCCCGGCCTACAGACCGGCTTCTCTTTCTATCGCGACCGCCTGAGGCCGACCAATACGCCGAACGTCGATCAGCGCATCATGGCCGGTCATGTCATCTATCAAAGTCCGAACTACGAATGGTTGAACGAGGCCGTCTTCATCCGCCACAAGCCCTCGGGCGCGGGCGGTGTCGCCTCTTACACGCCCGGCTTCTACACGCAGTTCGCACGTCGCTTCGGCAAAGCGCAGCCCTACGTTCGTTATCAATATGTGAACGCCGCAGGGCGCGATTTTCTCCTGCGCGACATCGGCAGACGCCAGGGGCCTTCCGTCGGCCTGCGCTACGACGTGACGAACTACGCGGCCTTCAAAGGGCAGTATGATCGCACCGAGCGACGCGGCCTGAGCGCGCTCGACGAACTCATCCTGCAACTCGCGTTTACTTTTTAAGGGGAAGGGAACATGAGGGTGAGAGTTTTTGGTTTGGCCGTCATCTTCGCATTGCTCGTCGCGTCGAGTCCGGCCGTCCTGTGGTCTAAAGCATCCGGAAGTAAGACGGAGGATGCGTCTTCTGTTGCCGCGTCGCCCGCCATGCAAGGGGGCGACGTGGCGATCATCGTCAATCCGAAAAATTCGACGCGCGACATCTCCTTCGACACCTTGCGTAAATACTTCAAGGCCGAGCGCGGCCAGTGGCCGAACGGCACGAAGGTCGTCATCGCCATGCGCCAGCCTGCGGGGCAACCCGAACGCAGCGCCGTCCTGCGCTCGATCTACGGTTGGGACGAAAACTACTATCAAAAATATTTCCGTCAGGGTCAGTTCAACGAATCCATTCATCAAGCGCCCAAAGAATTGAACACGACCTATGCCATGACGCAGTACGTACATTACACGCCGGGCGCAATCGGCTACGTGCGCGCCGATCAGGTGGATAGCTCGAAGGTCAACGTCCTCAGCGTTGACGGCCGACGCCCCGGCGAATCCGGCTATCGCATCAGGTAAACAGAAAGGGCGCATCAACGACGCGGTCGAAAGCGCGCCCCGAAGGTCTCTGCGAATGAATCGAGTCCTGCACCGTTACAGATACTCTATCCTGTTTCTGTTGATCGGCCTCGCCGTGTGCGCCGTCGGCTGGTACGTCGTGCGCGACATCCTGCGCGCCAATCGTCAGGTCGAACAGATGTATCGCGGCACGGCGCAGGGCATAGACCTGCTCGGCAACCTGCAATACGAGACGCAGGAAGTGCGCCGCATCATGCTCTACGCCTTCACGACCGACGATCCGAACCTACAGGTCGAATACGCGGATCAATCTCACGCCGCCGAAGCGCGCATCGCCAATTTGATCGTGCAGGAGCGGCAACAGGCGAAGTCGGAACACTTGCTGCAAGTGGTCGATAAGTTCGAGCGCGATTGGACGACGTATCTCAAAACGCGCGACGAAGTGATCGGCATGATCCTGCAAGGCAGCATTAAAGACGCCGTGCAGATCGATCAGACGACGAGCGTTCCCGCCTTCAATCAGGTGCGCGCAGACCTCCAACAACTCAAGGAACTTTACAAGAACGAGGCCGAGAGCCAACTCGCCGAAGTCAATCATTCCTTCAACCGCACGCTCTACAAACTCGTCACGATCCTCTTCGTCACGTTGCTCCTGGCGGTCGTCGCCATCCGCGTCATCCAGCGTGGCCGCATGCTGCGCGCCTTGAAGCGCGCCAACGACGAACTGTCGAACGCGCTCCATCAATTGCAGGAGACGCAGGCGCAGTTGCAACTGGCGAAAGAAGACGCCGAAGCCGCCAATCAGGCTAAGAGCACCTTCCTCGCCAACATGTCGCACGAACTGCGCACGCCTCTGAATGCCATCATCGGCTACAGCGAGATGCTGCAAGAGGAAGCGGCCGACGCCGGACAGGACGATTTCGTCCCCGACCTGCAAAAAATTCAGACGGCCGGACGCCACCTCCTCACGCTCATCAACGACATCCTCGACCTCTCCAAGATCGAAGCGGGTAAGACCGAACTCTATCTCGAAACTTTCGATCTCCCGTCGCTCGTCTCCGAGTTGGAATCGACCATCAAGCCGCTCGCCGCCAAGAGCGGGAACACGCTTGTCGTCGAAGCCGCGCCGGAACTCGGCAAGATGCACGCGGACTTAACCAAAGTGCGCCAGTCGCTCTTGAACCTGCTCTCGAACGCCTGCAAGTTTACGAAGGCGGGCACGGTCGCGCTCGAAGTGACGCGGCGCGAGGCCGACGGGCGCGAATGGGTCAATTTCAGCGTCCGCGATTCCGGCATCGGCATCACGAAAGAGCAGATGAACAAACTCTTTCAGCCCTTCTCGCAGGCCGACGCTTCCACCACGCGCGAGTTTGGCGGCACCGGACTCGGCCTCGTCATCACGAAAAAATTCTGCGAGATGATGGGCGGCACGATGGGCGTCCAGAGCGTGCGCGGCGAAGGCTCAACCTTCGTCATCACACTGCCCGCCGAAGTGGGAGGCGCGCCGCGCCCCTTCGCGCCCGTGCCGCCCGACGGCGATGGCGCTTTCGCCTCTTCCGAGACGGACGCAGGCACGGTGCTCGTCGTGGACGACGACCCGGCGGCGCGCGATCTTCTGCGCCGCGCGCTCGCGAAGGCGGGCTTTCAGGTCGAATGCGCCACGGACGGCGAAGAGGCTCTGGAACTTGCGCGCACGCTTCGCCCCGAAGCCATCACGCTCGACGTGATGATGCCCGGCATCGACGGTTGGGCGACGCTCGCGGCCTTGAAGGCCGACCCCGAACTCTCGCACATTCCCGTCATCATGCTCACCATCGTCGAGGACAAGAACAAAGGCTACGCGCTCGGCGCGGCCGACTACATGACGAAGCCTTTCGACCGCGAGCAACTCGCCGCCACGCTCGCACGCTACCGCCGCACGACGCACAGCCAGGGGCCCGCGCTCGTCGTTGAAGACGACGAAGCGACGCGTGCTCTCCTCGTGCGTGCGCTCGAACAGGAAGGCTGGCGCGTGCGCGCGGCCGGAGACGGGCGCGCCGCGCTCACGGAAGTCGAGGCCGAACGGCCGCAGTTGATTCTGCTCGATCTGATGATGCCGGGCATGGACGGCTTCGAGTTCGTGCAGGAGTTACACAAACTGCCGGGCGGCCATTCGATCCCCGTCGTCGTCATCACCGCCAAAGACATCACGCTCGAAGACCGCGTGCGCCTGAGCGGCTACGTCGAGAAGATCGTGGAGAAGGGCGCTTACAGCCGCGACGACCTGCTGAGCACCGTCAAACAGATGGTCGAGATGAGCATGCGCGGTCGCAGCCGACAGCAGGGCGCGGCCAAACTTTCGTCTTAAATATTCCAACTTAAAATCCAGAGGGTTGAAGTCTTAAGGACAGGCAATGATGAAGAAGATACTTTTGGTTGAAGACAACGAGATGAACCGCGACATGCTCTCGCGGCGGCTGGCGCGCAAAGGTTACGAGGTGAGCATCGCCATCGACGGGCAGCAGGGCGTGGAGATGGCGCACGCGTCCGCGCCCGATCTGATCCTGATGGACATGAGCCTGCCCGTGCTCGACGGTTGGGAGGCCACGCGCCAACTCAAAGCCTCGGATGCCACCCGCCGCATCCCCGTCATCGCTCTCACGGCGCACGCCATGTCCGGCGACCGCGAACGCGCCCTCGAAGCCGGGTGCGACGACTACGACACGAAGCCGATTGAACTGCCGCGCCTGCTCGAAAAGATCGAAGCGATGTTGAACCGGACTGTCACCCCATGAACCCCGACACGCACGACGGCACACATCACGCCGACGAAGCGCGCACGCGCGCCGCGCTCCTCGCGCACATACGCCACGAGCTGTCCGCGCCCATCAACGCCATCATCGGCTACAGCGAGATGCTGATCGATGGCACAGGCAGCGGCGACGGCGACGCGGCCGTGTTTCGCCCCGACCTGGAAAAAATCTACACGGCCGGACAGCAACTCCGCGCACGAGTCAGCGAACTGCTCCACCCGGCGCGCACCGAAACGCCCGATCTCGATCTGGACTCTTTCGGCACGCACGTACGCCACGAACTGCGCACGCCGATCAACGCCGTCATCGGCTACAGCGAGATGTTGATCGAAGATGCTGCCGATGCCCCGGAGCACGCGGAGTTTGTCGCCGACCTGCAAAAGACGCAGACGGCCGCGCGTCAACTGCTCGAACTGATCGAAGACATCGTTCGCTTCTCCGACCTCGAAGCCAACAGCGCGAATTTGTGCCCGGCGAGCGCCGATGTCTCTTCGATGATCGCCAACCTCGTCAGCACCATCCACGCCATCGACGACGCGCACACGCGCGTGCAGGAGCGCGGCGGACGCGTACTCGTCGTGGACGACAGCGAAACCAACCGCGATATTCTCGCACGCCGTCTCGCGCGCGAAGGCTACGAAGTGGAGTGCGTGGCCGACGGCGCAGAGGCGCTTTCGTCAGTCGCCGAGCGCAAGTTCGACCTCGTCCTGCTCGACATCATGATGCCGGGCTTGAACGGCTATCAGGTGCTTGAGCGTCTGAAAGCGTCGGCCGAACTGCGCGACATTCCGGTGATCATGATCTCGGCTCTCGACGAACTCGACAGCATCGTGCGCTGCATCGAAATGGGCGCGGAAGATTATCTGCCGAAGCCTTTCAATCCCGTCATCCTGCGCGCGCGCGTCGAAGCGTCGATGGAGAAGAAGCGGCTCAGAGACAGGGAGCAGGCGTATCTGGCGCAGCTGCGCGTCGAGCGCGAAAAATCCGAGCGACTGCTTTTGAACATTCTGCCCGCGGCCATCGCCGAACGCCTGAAAGAAGAACAGGGCATCATCGCCGAGAGCTTCACGGAAGCCACCATCCTGTTTGCCGACGTGGTCGGCTTCACGCAGATGTCGGCGCGCATCACGCCGGTCGAGTTAGTCTACCTGCTCAACGAAATCTTCTCTTCGTTCGACGAACTGGCCGCGCGGCACCGTCTGGAAAAGATCAAGACCATCGGCGACGCCTACATGGTGGCGGCCGGACTTCCCGAACGCCGCGCCGACCACGCCGAGGCGATGGCCGAAATGGCGCTCGACATGCAGGACGCGCTCGCCCGGTTCAACCGCGCGCGCGTCGCTTCGCTCGACATACGCACCGGCATCAACACGGGGCCGGTCGTCGCGGGTATCATCGGCACGTCGAAGTTCATCTACGATTTGTGGGGCGACGCCGTCAACACCGCGAGCCGCATGGAATCACACAGCACGCCCGGACGCATTCAAGTGACCGAGGCGACCTACGAACACCTCCGCGACGCCTACCGCTTCGAGCCGCGCGGCGCGATCAACGTCAAAGGCAAAGGCGACATGCCGACCTACTTCCTGCTCGGCCGCAAGTAAGAACGTCAAACAGAGAAACCACGCGCACGACACGAAACGACACGAAGAAGAGGTTCGTGTCGTTTCGTGCGCGTGGTTTCTTAAAACTCTCTGACTACTCCGTGTCGAAACTTACGGGCACTTGTTGACGATGGCGATGTTCAGGAGCCACGAGGTTTGAGTGCCGAGTACGACTTCGGGCAGGATGTTGTTCCAGCCCGTCTCCATCGAAGCGATCTGGTGGCCGATGCTGACGAAGACGCGCGCGCCGTCGGGCGAGAGCGCGGCGGCCTGCGGCCCGACGCCGATCCGCTTGGTGTCCTTGATCGTGCCGTCGTTCGTGTCAATCGTAAACAAGCTCGCATTGCCTTCGCCGGGCACGTAGAGGTAGCGGCCGTTGGCGGAGAGTGCGCTCTGCTGCATCGGGAACGAATCATCAGGCAGCAGCCACTCTGCCAGGACAGTGTTCTGTTTCGGGTTCGTGCTGTCGAGGACGCTGATGCTGCCGTTGTAGGCGTCGGGGCTGGGGCCGCCGAACTCGTTCGTCACGTAGACGCGTTTGCCGTCGGGCGCGACAACGAAGGCCGAAGGCGAGTGTCCGACGTTGATCGTCTGCACGACTTGATAGTTCGCCGACGTGGTGTCGATGACCGCGACTTTGGCCGCGCCCCACAAAGCGACGTAGACGACCGAGCCGTCGGCCGAGAAGGCGACGTTATCGGGGCGGCTGCCGTCGGGGAACTGAATCTTGCCGATGACGGTCGGCGTGGTGTTGCTGCCCACGTTCAGGACGCTCACGCTGGAACTATCGAAATTGGCGACGTAGAGACGCGTGCCGTCGGGCGAGATGGCGACGCCGATCGGGCCTGCGCCATCGACGCCCGCCGTGTAATAAGGGACGTTGCTGTCCGTGTTGATGACCGAGATGGAGTTGCTGCCGTAGTTGGCGACGTAGAGGTATTCGCCGTCGGGGCTGGCGACGATGCCGAACGGTTGCACTCCGACCGTAATTGGAGCGAGCGTCTGATTGGTCTTGCAGTCCATCTGGCGGACGCTCGCCGTGCGATAGTCAGTCGCGTACAGGCGGCACTGTTGCGCGGCGTGTGCGGTGGCGGCGGTCGCCGTGGAGAAGAGGATGAGAAGTGAGAAGATGCGGCAGAGCCGCGACAGAAGGTTGGGGGACATTCGTTTAGGTTCCTTTCGTGGATAAGTGTTTGATGAAGTGCGGCGCGTCAAGTCTTTGAACTTCTTCGGGGCTGAACATATAATCCTCGCCGCCTTTCCTGCTCTATGTTTCCTGACGGGAGCGGCGCTGCGATCAATGGCTGATGGCCGACCCCGTCCGCCCGCCCGCGTGGCGGCTCGTTGCTCGCACAGTAAGGCGTGAACTCGACGGCAAAACTGGCAACCCCTGAAGAAAATTTTTTCGCCGCGTAAAAAATTTTCGCCTCTCTTCGTCTGAATGACGGACTCACCCGACATCACCGAACTACTGCTCGCCTGGAGCGAGGGCGACGAGGCTTCGCTCGAACGCCTCGTCCCGCTCGTCAAGGCGGAGCTGCATCGTCTCGCGCACCATTACATGCAGGGCGAGCGCGACGGCCACATCCTGCAAACCACTGCGCTCGTCAACGAGGCTTACCTGCGCCTCGTTGACGCGAGCCGCGTGCGCTGGCAGAACCGCGCGCACTTCTTCGCCGTCACAGCGCAACTGATGCGGCGCGTCCTCGTAGACTTCGCGCGTGCGCGCGACTATCAAAAGCGCGGCGGCGGCGCAGCGCACGTCCCCTTGATGGAAGCCTTCGATCTGCCACACCGGCAGGACACGAGCATCGTCGCGCTCGACGAAGCGTTGTCGACGCTCGCGGAGGTTGATGCGCGCAAGGCGCGCGTGGTCGAGTTGCGTTTCTTCGGGGGCTTGAGCGTGGAGGAGACGGCCGAAGTGCTCTCGGTCTCGGTGGACACGGTTATGCGCGATTGGAAATTGGCGAAGGCATGGTTGCTCCGCGAACTGGATGCCGGAGGCGCGGATGAAAGCTGAGAGGATGGAAGCTGAGAAGTGGCAGGAGGTCGAGCGGCTCTATCACGAGGCGTCGGAACTCACGCCGCCGGAGCGCGCGGATTTTCTCGCGCGTGCGTGCGCGGGCGATGACAATTTGCGCCGCGAAGTCGAATCGCTGCTCGCCTACGAAACGCGCGCCGACAAGTTTATCGAAACCTCCGCGCTGCGCGCCACGGCGCGTGCGCTTCAGGCGGAGCGGTGCGAGTTGAAGGCCGGACAGATGATCGGCAATTATCGTGTGCTCGGCAGGCTCGGCCACGGCGGAATGGGCGTCGTCTACAAAGCGCACGACACGAAACTCGGCCGCACCGTCGCGCTCAAACTCTTGCCCGTCGCCTCCGCGCTCTACGGCGACGAGCAGAGCCTCCTGCTGCGCGAAGCGCGCGCCGCCTCGGTTCTCACACACCCGCACATCGCCACCATCTACGAAGTCAACGAGCACGACGGCATCGGCTTCATCGCTTTGGAATACGTCGAAGGCGCGAGTCTCGCTTCGCTTCCGGCCGGGATACCTCTGAAGACCACGCGCGTCATACGCATCGGCATGCAACTGGCCGACGCGCTCGACGAAGCACATCGCAAGGGCGTCGTCCACCGCGACATCAAACCGGCCAACGTCATGCTCGACGCGCGCGGGCAGGTGAAGATTCTGGATTTCGGCATCGCGAAACTGATCGAAAGAACAACGGGCGACACAGGGCAACTGCCGCACTTCTCCAGCCCGACCGTGCCGCAAGGCTCCGCGCCATACGTCAGCCCGGAACAGGCGCGCGGCCTGCCTCTCGATCATCGCACGGACATTTTCAGCCTCGGCGTCGTGCTCTACGAACTGGCAACCGGCCGTCGTGCCTTTCGCGGCGACACGGCCGAAGAGACGATTCGCTCAGTCGTCAGTCGGCCGCACCTCGCGCCGCGCACGCTCAACCCGGACATCCCGCCGCGCCTCGAAGCGATCATCAACAGGTGTCTGGAGAAAGACCGCGAGCGTCGTTACAGCGACGCCAAAGAGTTGACGAGAGACTTGGCCGAGTTGTTGCCGTTGACCGACGTGGGCGCGGCGCTTCTGTCGAAGATGTCCGGTACGTGGGCGATTGTGAAGTCTCCGGCCGTGCACGGAATGGCCGCGGGCAAGAGTTCGTGGCCCAAACTCGCGGCCATCGTCGCAGTCGTTGTTCTGCTTGTCGGCGTCGCCTCCATCGCCCTTTATCTCAAGAGTTCGCGCGAAACTTTGAGACGGCAAGCGACGGGGAACTTGAGCAGTAAGATCAATTCGCTCGCCGTGCTCCCTTTCCAGACGCTTTCGCCCGACGCGAAAGACGAGTTTCTCGGACTCGGCCTGACCGACACGTTGATTAACCGTCTGAGCAGCGTCCGCAACCTCAACGTGAGATCGACCGAGGCGGTGCGCCGTTACGCGGGCAAGGGGATGAATCCGATTGATGTCGGGCGTGAACTTCAGGTCGAGGCCGTGCTCGAAGGCAACGTGCGCAAGGCGGGCGACCGCATCCGCCTCACCGCGCGCCTGCTCGATGTGCGCAGCGGCGCGACGCTGTGGGCGGGCGACTTCGACGAACAGTTCACGGACATCTTCGCCGTCGAAGATCGGTTGTCGCGTAATTTGACCGGGGCTTTGACGCTCCGTCTGTCGAACGACGAACTGGCGCAAGTTGAAAAGCACTACACGCGCGATGCGGAAGCCTACGCGCTCTATCTCAACGGCCGTTTCTCCCTGAACCGTTTCACGGAGGACGGGACGAAGATGGCGCGCGAGTATTTCCGCAAGGCCATTGAGCGCGACCCGAACTATTCGCAGGCCTACGCCGGGCTGGCCGAGTCGTTCGCTTTCGGCGAGATCGGTCTGCCGCCGGAGCAGGCGTTTCCGCAGGCGCGCGAAGCGGCCACACGCGCGCTCGCGCTCGACAGTTCTCTCGGCGCAGCCCGCGCTGTTCTGGCGCAAGTGGAATTCCTCGACGAGTGGGATTGGAGCGGCGCGGAGCGCGAGTTCAAACTGGCGCTCGCGCTCACGCCGAACCAGCCGGAGATACATCACATGTACGCCCATTACCTGACGGCCATGGGGCGTCTCGACGAAGCACTGGCGGAAAGCAAACGTTTCATCGAACTCGATCCGATCTCGCCCACACCCGTCCAACATCTCGGCTGGCACTACCTCTACGCGCACGAGTTCGACAAGGCTATCGAACAATACAAGCGCGTGCTCGTCTTAGACCCCAACTACACGGAAGCTCATCGCCAACTCGCGGACGCCTACTGGCAAAAGGGAATGCACGACGAAGCTGTGGCCGAGATGGAAAAGCAGTTGACCTTGCAGGGGCGAAGCCGTGAAGACGTGGTGGCGCTCGGCGAAGCTTACAAACTCTCAGGCTGGCACGGCTACTGGCAGAAGCGTCTGGAGATCAACTTCGAGAGAGCCAAATCAACTTACATCGCCCCTTCGACTTTCGCGGAATGTTATTCGCGCTCGGGCGATCATCCACGCGCGCTCGAATGGCTTGAGAAAGCTTACGAGCGACGCGATCATCAACTCGTCTACCTGAGCATGACCTACGACTATGCGGAACTGCGCCCCGACCCGCGCTTCCAAAATCTACTCGGCCGCATGAAGCTGAAATGAGTTCTCCCGTGAACGAGCAAAGGGTGTTGAAGACGACGGCCGGAGAGTTTCCGCTCAACGAGTACCGACTCGGTCTGGCCGGACGTGAATGGTCGATCCTGCACGTCGGCTCAGTCCTCACGCGCGCCGACGAAAATCACTTTCTCGGCGAGTTGAAGGGACGCTTGCCCTACGGCGTCGCGCTCTGGCCTGCGTCAATCGCTCTGGCGCATGAGTTGGCCTTGCGCGCGGAGGATTTGCGCGGTCGTCGTGTGTTGGAACTGGGAGCGGGGACGGGTCTGCCCGGTATCGTCGCCGCCACGTTCGGCGCGCGCGTGGTGCAGACCGACCGGGATGAACTGGCGATGTCGGCCTGTCAGCGAAACGTCGCGCGAAACAGAGTGGAATTGATCGAGCACCGCATGGCGGATTGGACTAACTGGCAGGACACGGAGCAGTACGACTGGATCATCGGCTCCGACATTCTTTACGGCGAAGAGTTGCAGCCGCACCTGCGCCGCATCTTCGAGACGAACCTCGCTCCCGGCGGGCGTCTGTTGCTCTCCGACCCGTTTCGCGCCGTGAGCCTCGTCCTCTTGGAAGCGCTGGAAGCGGACGGCTGGTCGGTCACGCTCAGCAAGTGGAGCGTGGGCGAGGAGACGACTCCGCGCCCCATCGCCGTCTACGAGTTGACCGCGCCCTCCAGGGGTTGAGCCGTATCGTTGAATCACTCGCACTGCGGGCGCAAGCGTGATCAAAAATGGAGAGGCTGCATGAGCGCGATGTCATGCAGCCTCGATTCGTTTGTGGTTATCGCGCGCCTCGCGTCCGGCGACGGCTCAAGCATTGAGCGGCGGACAGACGCGTCGCCGTTTATTTCTCAAGCGCGAAGTTGGCGGGCACGAATTCCAGTGCGACGAGGTCGCCGCTCTTGTCGCGCGGCTTGTAGGTGACGACGACCTGACTTTCAGGCTTGCGCACGCCGCAACTGATCTCGCCGCCCGCTTCCTGCTTCGTGAAGGCCATCATGTGGATGCCGCTCATGTCGCCGCCGAAGAGTTTGAGCACCTGATCGCCGACGCGTATGTGGAAGGTCGCCCCCTTAGAATTACATTCGATGCGCGTGAGCACGCCGCGTGCGCGCAGTTCGCCCGCCTGCGGTTTGCGCATCGCCTCGCGCATGGCGCGCATCATCGCTTGCTCCGCGGTCATGCCCATGCCGTCACGCTCTTCGGTCAGGTCGCGCTCTCTGTCCCCGGTCGGCTCGTCCTGCCGCTTGAGGCGAGGCGGCTCTGTGCCGGAGTCCGCCGGTAGTCCGGCATTGGCAGCCTCGCGCGCGGCCTTGAACTTGGCCTGCTCCGCCAGAAACATGTTCATGGACTGGAGCACCGACTGTGCGTGTGCTTTGACCTCCGGGTCGGGCGAGTTCTGCGCCAGCGGTTCGACGATCTTGCGCGCCGCCTCGAACTCCTGTTTGCGTATGTAGAGTTGCGCCAGATCAATGCGGAATCTCTCTTCGCCGGGCGCGAGTTGCATCGCACGCTTCAAGAGTTCGATGCTCTCGTCAATCTGTTCGCCCGTCACCATGTTGACGAAGGCGAGCAGGCTGTACGACCCGGCGTAATCGGGCTTCAAGGCGATGGCCTTCTTGAGCGCGGCGCGCATCTCGTTCGCCGCCTCCGCATCAAACGACCTGACAAAACCCATCTCGTTCATGCCTTCGCGCGAGAGCACGTAGGCGTAATAGTAATGCGCCAGATGATTGCGCGCGTCTGCGGCGACGGCGCGGCGCAAGTGTCCTTTGGCCTCGTCGAGACGCCTCTGCCGCATCCGCAGCATGCCGAGCGAAGCCTGCGTCATGGCGTTCGCCGGGTCGAGGGCGACAGCCTTTTGCAATTGCGCCTCGGATAGTTCGAGTTGGCGCGTGTGCAAGGCGAGGTCGCCGAGATAAGTCAGCCCCTGCGCCTCTGTGAGCGGAGTGCTTTCGACCGTGACTTCCGTGTTGAGTTTTGTCTCGAAGGGATACTTGATGTAAGGATAACTGTTGCGGCCGATGTAGTCGCGCAACTCCTTCTCAAGGGCGTCGATGTCCGCGCCGAAAGCGGTTTGGAAACTCTGCTGCTGGCTCATGCCGCTGCTGACGAGTCCGAGATAGCGATTGATTTGCGGCTGACGCTTCCCCTGCTGCCCGAGCATCAGGTAATGGACGAGCGCCCACGATTGCGCGTAGAAGACGCCGCGCTTGCTCTGCTCGTTGTAGTGCGGCGAAGAGTGATCGACGGCGAACAGCGTGCGCAAGGGGAGTAGTTTTTGCTCGCGCAGGTAGAGGATGTGATCGTCGATGTGTTTGCCGACATCTGCGGTCGTGCCGTCTTTCGCCACTTCGAGGTTGCTGTAGAACTCTGCCAGCCCTTCGTTGACCCACGCGGGCGCGTTCGGCGAAACGTTGTTTTTGACGAGCAAGTGAACGTACTCGTGGAAGATGACGGCGTAAGGATTGTCGGCCGCGCTGCGCGCCTGGGCTGTGAGCGTGATGTAGTTCACGTCTTCGCCCGCCTGAAAATAACCGGCGGCGCGACGCGGATTGAAAGGCTTGTAAGAACCTTCGTCCTTGAAAACCACCACGGTCGTCGGCACGGAATCTTGCAGGCGCGCGCGCTTGAAGATGCGCGAGAAGGCGATGCGAAATTGTTCGAGGCGCGTCGCCACCTGCCGGATGTCCTTCTCCGAGGCGTTGCCGACGAGGTGGAAGTTCTGCGAGCGCACGCTCGTCCAAGTGTCTTTGGCCGCCACGTTGGCGGGCGCGGCGAAAAATATCAGCGCCGCGACGGTAATCAGCAGGGAGCGTTTCATATTGCGAGTCTCCGGCATTTAATTCTAGTCTGGTAAAAAGCCACCGTTCGGGGCTGAAATGGAGGTGCGAGATAAGCGCGCTGAACGCTAAGGTTGAGGGCGCACGGGGAGAATCAAGTGGGAAATCTTACAGGTTGCCCGCGTGCGCTGTCAAAAACAGGCGGAAGCATCAAGGCGCTCGTCGTCCGACACAGGTCGCACCTCTGTCTCTTCGTAAGCACGAGCGAGTGCCGCTTTTTTAGTGGCGATGCCTTTGAGGTTTAAGTTAAAGTAACGCACTGAGCAATTCGATTTTGAAGCATGTCGCCGCGAAAAGGCGCGTCCGAGACAGCGACAGAGGGTGCGTCGAGCCTCGTCGTAAGAGGTTGACGCCGCCGACAACGCGTCTCGCGTGCGACGGGCGACGCGCTCGACCGCCGGGAGCGTTGAGCTTGCATGCGCGCCCCGATACTGGGAGTTTCTGATGGCTACTGTGACAGCCCCGCCGAAACGAAAGTTAGGGCCTTTCAAAAGCTGGTTGTTCAAAGGCGTCGAGGAGATGGAAGGGCCGCACGAGCGTGAAGGGCAACATCACACGCATCCCTGGTGGAAGGTGATGTGCCTGACGGGCGTCGATTATTTCTCCACGCTCGGTTATCAACCGGGCATCGCTTTTCTCGCCGCCGGTGCTCTGTCTCCCATCGCTACGCTCGTCCTCGTGCTCTTGACCCTCTTCGGCGCACTGCCGATGTATAACCGCGTCGCGGCGGAAAGCCCGCACGGCGACGGTTCGATCTCGATGCTGGAAAATCTGCTCTCGCGTTGGAAGGGCAAACTGTTCGTGCTTTGCCTGCTCGGGTTCGCGGCCACGAGTTTCATCATCACCATCACATTGTCCGCCGCAGACGCCGCCGTCCACATCATCGACAACCCTTTCACGCCGCAGTTTCTACATCATCATCAGATCGCCGTCACGCTCGTTTTGATCGCCGCGCTCGGCGCCGTCTTCCTCAAAGGCTTCAAGGAAGCTATCGGCATTGCCGTCGTCATCGTCGTCATTTACATACTGCTCAACGTAGTCGTGCTGGCCGTCGGGTTTTACCAACTGGCGACGCAGCCGCAGTTGGTCGTCAACTGGAAAAACGCCTTGCTCGGCGGCTACAGTAACCCGTTTATGATGGTGGCCGCTGCGCTCGTCGTCTTCCCGAAACTCGCGCTCGGACTCTCCGGGTTCGAGACGGGTGTGGTCGTGATGCCGCTCGTCGAGGGCGCACCCGGCGACGATAGGCAGAAACCCGCCGGGCGCATCAACAACACGCGGAAACTGTTGAAGGCCGCCGCGCTGATCATGAGCGTGCTGCTCTTGGCGAGCAGCATCGTCACGACGACGCTGATTCCCGCCGACGCCTTCCGGCCGGAGACGGACACCCAACCGGCGGGCGAGGCGAGCGGCCGCGCGCTCGCCTATCTGGCGCACACCTATCTCGGCGACATCTTCGGCACGGCCTACGACATTAGTACGATCATGATCTTGTGGTTCGCCGGTTCGTCTGCGCTCGCGGGGTTGTTGAACATCGTGCCGCGCTATCTGCCGCGCTACGGCATGGCTCCGAACTGGGCGAAGGCCACGCGGCCACTCGTCTTCGTCTTCACCATTATCTGCTTCGTCGTGACGCTGCTGTTCAAGGCGAACGTCGAGGCGCAGGGCGGCGCTTATGCGACGGGCGTGCTGGCCTTGATGAGTTCGGCGGCGATTGCCGTGGCGCTCTCGGTGTGGCGCGAGGGGAGCAGTTGGCGCTGGGCGTTCCTTTTGATCGCGCTCGTCTTCGGCTACACCACGGTCGTCAACATCTTAGAGCAGCCCGAAGGACTGAAGATCGCTTCGGCCTTCATCGGCTTCATCATCCTCGTCTCGCTCATCTCGCGCGTCTCGCGTACGACCGAACTGCGCGTCGAGCGCGTGGAGTTGGACGAGGCTGCGCGCGCCTTCGTCGTAGAGGCCGACCGGCGCGGCGAGATACGCATCGTGACGAATCGCTGCGACCGCGGCGACGTGAGCGAGTACGAGTTCAAAGAACGCGAGAAGCGAGCCGACAACCACATCCCGACGCGCGACCCGGTGCTTTTTTTCGAGGTCAAACCGGGCGACGCCTCCGAGTTTGCTGGCGTGCTCAAAGTGAAGGGTGTGGACGTGGACGGCTATCACGTGCTGCGCGCCGAAAGCCCGGCCGTGCCGAACGCCATCGCAGCCTTCCTCCTGCACATACGCGACACCACGGGCAAAGTGCCACACGTCTACTTTGGTTGGAGCGAGGGCAATCCCTTGGCCTATCTCTTCAAGTACGTAGCCTTCGGCGAAGGCGACACCGCGCCCGTCACGCACGAAGTCTTGAGGCAGGCGGAAGAAGACCCGGAGAAGCGCCCGGTCGTCCACGTCGGCGGGTGAGAAAATCGAAGGGCGGGGTTCGTCATATCCAGACTGACGACAACTCCCGACTTTGGTTTAGAGCACTATAGCAACGACTGAAACCACGAACGGACGCGAAGCAACATGAAGAAGAGTTCGGTGTTGTTTCGTGTCTCTTCGTGGTTTCATGTTTTTCTTCAATCACTCCCCGGCAGCACCACGCCCGCACCCACTCGCCATTGACAAACGCCGCGCTTGAAATAGAATACGCGCCATCGCACGCACGAGTATGTTCTGAATCTCCCTTCAGGATATTCAGCGTCCCCAATCTTCACCGCCTTCAAGGAGGATAATATGAAAAACCGTCGCTCGAACATCTTGAGGCTCTGCTTGTTTGTCTGTCTCGGCGCATGCCTTTCTCAAATTTCCGCGCAGGCGCAAACGACCAAGGAAGGCACGCGTTCGCTCGTCACGCGCGGCGCGGCCTACGTGGCGGGAGCTTATTACGACATGCACTGGGGCGTCGCCGTCAAACTTCAACAGACGAATCCCAACCTCGTCGAAGTCAGGCTCGGCTGGCAAATCGGCGGGTTCAGCCCGAGTTATTCCACCGGCAACTGTCTGCCCTATCCGAGAAACCTCTACTCCAATTCCGCCGGCATCAGCTTTGCTAACGGTTACTACCTGAGCACGAGCAACGGGAATCTGACGACCACGATCATTCCCAATTACCGCGTGGAATATTTCGGCACATACAGCGGGAACATAAATGATCTGGGCACGAATCCTTCGGTGTCGATTGTGGGCGGGTTGACCGCGGCGGGCGTGTGCGGGTCGTCCGGTTCGGTCAATATCAACTGGTCTGGCGGCGTGCCTTTGACGACCACGCAGCCGTAAGTTTTCAACCCGCAACTTCAAGGGCAACGCACTTCCGCCGCACCCGTGCGGCTTGTCGTTGACAGCTTTGATTCGGATATTACCTGGAACTCGAAGGGCGTCTGCTTTGCAGTTGCTTTAAGGTGCGCGCAGGCGTAACATCCGCCCCGTTGAAAATTTGTCTGCCGAAGTCGCAACGCGAACGAGCCGTCTTCGCTCGAACGCGCCAGCGGCACGGGGGAACCAACGTCTGGCCGGAAAGTTTCGGCGAGACACGGGGCGCATCACGGCGCACGTGCTTACGGCACACGCGCCTGTGGGGGATACTTCCAAATCCTAGCCCGTCAGCTAACCTCGTAGGCTTTAGAGGGAAGGGCAACTGCTGCGCGGACGCAAATTTCAAAGGCGCAGAGCTTCGTGCTCTGCGCCTTTTCGCGTCTTGCGCCGCATACAACACTGAAGGAGTTTCGATGTCCAGTCAAACTGTCGTTCCAGGGCGTTCGCAGAAGAGTTTCAAGGACTGGTTACTCAAAGGCCGCGTCGAAGAGATAGAAGGGCCGCACGAACGCGAAGGCCAACATCACACGCACCCCTGGTGGAAAGTGATGTGCCTGACGGGCGTCGATTATTTCTCCACGCTCGGTTATCAACCGGGCATCGCTTTTCTCGCCGCCGGTGCGCTCTCGCCTATCGCCACGCTCATCCTCGTTTTGTTGACGTTGTTCGGAGCGCTTCCCATCTACGGGCGTGTGGCAGCGGAAAGCCCGCACGGCGAAGGCTCGATCTCGATGTTGGAGAACTTGCTGGCGCGCTGGAAGGGCAAACTGTTCGTGCTCTGCCTGCTCGGATTCGTCGCCACGGATTTCATCATCACTATCACACTGTCTGCCGCAGACGCCACGGCGCACATTCTCGAAAACCCTTACGCCGAACGATACAACGCGCTCGACCATCCGGTCGTCTTCACGCTTCTGCTCGTCGCGGTGCTCGGCGCGGTCTTCCTCAAAGGCTTCAAGGAGGCGATCGGGATCGCCGTCGTCCTCGTCATCTCTTACCTGTTGCTGAACACCGTCGTCATCGGTCGCGGCATCTACGAAGTGGCGACGCACATGGAATACCTGCCGCGTTGGCGCGACGCGCTCTACACCGCGCACGCCAATCCGTTCATGATGCTTCTGGCCGCGCTCTTAGTCTTTCCGAAACTCGCGCTCGGACTTTCAGGCTTCGAGACGGGCGTGGCCGTGATGCCGCTCGTCGAGGGCGGCCGCGACGACACGGAAAAGAACCCGGCCGGGCGCGTCCGCGACACGCGCAAACTCCTGAGGACGGCCGCGCTCATCATGAGCGTGATGCTCATCACGAGCAGTTTCGTGACGACGCTCGTGATCCCTGCGGAAGCGTTTCAGCCGGAGACACAGACTACGCCGCGCGGCGAGGCCAACGGCCGCGCGCTCGCCTATCTGGCGCACCACTTCTTCGGCGACGCCTTCGGCACGGTCTACGACTTGAGCACGATCCTGATCCTCTGGTTCGCGGGCGCGTCTGCGATGGCCGGACTCCTGAACATCGTGCCGCGCTATCTGCCGCGCTATGGCATGGCTCCCGATTGGGCACGCGCCACGCGCCCGCTCGCCCTCGTCTTCACAACGGTCGCCTTTGCCGTCACCATCATCTTCAAGGCGGACGTTGACGCGCAGGGCGGCGCATACGCGACGGGCGTTTTGGTCTTAATGACTTCGGCGGCCATCGCCGTGATGCTCTCGGCGCGGCGTCGCAAAGAGCGTGGTTGGGCGCTGGCCTTTCTCCTGATCTCGCTCGTCTTCGCCTACACCACCATCCTCAACGTCTACGAGCGGCCGGAAGGCATCAAGATCGCTTCGATCTTCATCCTCGGCATTGTGCTCGCTTCGCTCGTCTCGCGCGTGTGGCGCACGACGGAGTTACGCATCGACGACTTGATTCTGGACGACAAAGCGCGCGCCTTCATAGAGGAAGCGGCGAGGCGCGGCGACGTGCGGATCGTCGCCAACCGGCGCGACCGCGGCGACGTGAACGAGTACATGGTGAAAGAACGCGAGAAGCGAGCGGGCAACCACATTCCGACGCGCGATGCGGTGCTTTTTTTCGAGGTCAAACCGGGCGACGCTTCGGAGTTTACGGAGCGTCTGAAGGTGCGGGGCGTGGAGTTGGACGGCTATCGCGTGCTGCGCACGAGAAGCCCGGCCGTGCCGAACGCCATCGCGGCTTTCCTCCTGCACATACGCAACACGACCGGGAAAGTCCCACACATCTATTTCGGTTGGAGCGAAGGAAATCCGCTGGCCTATCTCTTCAAGTACGTGGCCTTCGGCGAGGGCGACACCGCGCCTGTCACACACGAAGTCTTAAGGAAAGCAGAGAAAGATCCGAAGCGTCGCCCCGTCGTCCACGTCGGCGGGTGAGAGGGAAGTTTGTTCGCACTCGGTTGACGCGTGAGCCGGACACACTCTGAACAAACTGCGGCCCTGGCCGCTCTTTGTTCGACGAGGCGGGAACGTGTGCCGTGCGGTCGGTCTGTCGGGAGTGAAATTTTCTGCGGAACTGAGGGTTCGTGTTAACCGTCGGGCGTCTCTCCGCCGCTGCGGCTTGCGAGGAAGCAAGAGCGGCAGAAGACCGGGCGACCCTGCGAGGGATAAAAGGGAACGGTCGTTTGTTGCCCGCATTGGGCACAGTTGACGGAGACTTCTATTCGTTGACGCACGCCCGAAGCCTGCGCGGCGGCGATGGCGGCCAGTCGCTCGTTCTTGGCTTGCTTGCAGGGCTTGCAGCGTTTCGGTTCGTTCTTCAAACCTTTGTCGTGAAAGAAAACCTGCTCGCCGCCCGTCCAGATGAAGTCTTCGTTGCAGTCAACACAACGTATGTTGCGGTCTTGATATTCAGTCTCGGTGTGCGCCCACTCCCCGTTCGCTTGGCCGGTTGCTTGAGCTTGTGACATGACAATAACCCCCCCACGTATGTATTCCCCGGAGTCGAACGTTCGGTGAGTGAAGTCGCTCGAAGGAAGATTGGAATTTTTCAGTCGAGAGTCTGAAAGTGAGACTCTCATTTAACCTATGCGTTTTTGTGATGGCGCGTCGCTCGTCTGTGAACTCGACAAAGCCGCCCGTCGTCCATCCGATTAACATGCAAATTATAACTATCACGAAACTGTGTCAAGGTTTTCCGCGCACGACCGAAGACCACGGCCACCCGTCTTGACACCACTTTCGCGGCGTGACAGCATCCGTCCTCGTTCAAGTGTCGATTCCATTTCCCGTATCGATAGCCGCACACCGTCTATGAAGATTCTCGTCATCGGTTCGGGCGGGCGCGAGCACGCGCTCTGCCACGCGCTTCGCAGAACCTCTGCGCGCCCCTTCGAACTCTACTGTGCGCCCGGCAGCGACGCCATCGGCGACGTGGCGCGCATCGTCCCCATCTCGGCCACGGACGTTTCCGCCCTCGCCTCTTTCGCCGAGACCGAAGGCATCACGCTCACGATTGTCGGCGGCGAAGCACCGCTCGCCGCCGGACTCGCGGACGAATTTGAGCGGCGCGGCCTCGTCGTCGCAGGCCCGCGCGCCGAAGCCGCGCGACTCGAATCGAGCAAAGCCTTCGCCAAAGAGTTCATGGCACGCCATCGGATACCGACGGCGCGTTTTCGCGTCGCCGCGAGTGTGCGGGAGGCGCGAGAGATTCTGACGGGCGGCGAGTTTGGCGGCGAGGATGCGCCCGTCGTCGTCAAGGCCGACGGGCTGGCAGCGGGCAAAGGCGTAGTGGTGGCCGCGACGCGCGCGGAGGCTTTGGAAGCCGTCGCCGATTTGATGGAGGGCGGCCACGTCGGCCTTGAGGCCGCAGAGCGCGTCATCATCGAAGAAGCGCTGCAAGGCCGCGAAGCCTCTCTTCTGTTCTGGACGGACGGGACGGATTACGCGTTGATGCCGCCCGCGCGCGACCACAAACGGATCGGCGAAGGTGACACAGGGCCGAACACCGGAGGCATGGGCGCGATCACTTCGCCCGAAGTGATCGACGCCGGGACGCTCGACGCGACCGTCCGCGAGGTAGTCGAACCGACGCTCGCAGGTCTTCGCGCCGACGGCCTGGGGTTTCGCGGCGTCATCTTCGTCGGGTTGATGTTGACGACGGAAGGCGTGCGCGTACTCGAATACAACGTGCGTTTCGGCGACCCGGAAGCGCAGGCCATCCTCGTGCGTCTGGAGAGCGACCTCTGCGAAATCTTCGAATCGGTCGCACACGGGCGTCTGTCGGGCGCGCGCGTGCGTTGGTCTGAAGAGGCGTCGGCCTGCGTCGTGCTCGCCGCGCGCGGCTACCCGGAACGACCCGAGACGGGCGCACGCATCGAAGGTTTAGACACACTCAATCCGTCTTCCTCAGTTCAAATTTTTCACGCCGGGACGCGCCGCGCCGCAGACGGTTCGTGGCACACGGCGGGCGGCCGCGTCCTCGGCCTCACGGCGCGCGCCGCCACGCTCGACGAGGCGCTTGCGCGCTGCTACGAAGCCGCCGCACACATCCGCTGGGACGGCATGCAATACCGCCGCGACATCGGTAAATTCAGTGAGCAGTGAGCAGTTAAAAACAGTAAGCGATGAGCGTTCGAAAGCATGAACCGAACAGTAAGCGCCAGGTAAAGGCAGGTAATAACCGCGAAGCGGCGGCTGTGAACTGCTTACTGCTTACCGCTCACGGCTCACTTTTCTGGGTGCTCTAGTCTGCCAAGCGCGACTCCTGCTATACTCGGCGCGAAGGGTGCGAGCGCCGCCGAAATGAACCGTGTGAGGCGCGCGAACGTACTACTTGGGGCGCGCTTCTGAATTGCGTGCGCAGCGGAGTTTCGGCAGCATCGCGACGTTCGAAGGTGATGCGCCGGGCGGTTTGTCGGAGGAGCGGAAGAGATGTCATCGTGGAGCAGGTTCAAGCGTTCTTTACGCGCGTTGTTCGGCGGTCTGATCGAGAAGACGGAAGACCCCGAGTTGATTCTTAATCAAACCATCCGCGAGATGAATGATCGCGTGCCCGAGTTGAATAACTCGGTCGCGCAGGTGATGGCGACCGAGCGTCTGCTGGCGAAAAGTAAAGAGCGGCTCGAAGGGCAGGTGCTTGAACTCGACAACAAGATCAAAGCCTCCATCAAGATGGGGCGCGACGACATCGCCACGGCCTACATCGGCCAATTGCAACAAGCCCAGCTCGACCTGACGAAAACCAGCCAGCAACTTCAGCACGCCGAGATGGCATCCAAGCAAGCGCTCAAGGCGCGCGACAACTACATGATTCAGATGAAGCAGCGCACGGCCGAGGCGATGCAGCTTATCAACCAGTCGAAGCAGGCCAAGCTGCAAGAGCAACTGGCGCAGACGATGGAGACGTTCCAACTTGGCGACGACGCGCAGACTTTCAACGAGATGCGCGAGAAGATCGACCGCCGCTCGGCCACGGCCGAAGCCAAGATGCAACTCGGCGCGGCCTCCGTCGATTCGCAGATGCAGGAGATCGAGCGCGAGGCGATGGACATGCAGTTGCAGGACAAGTTGCTCGAATACAAACAGAGCATGGGGCTGCTGCCGAGTTCGACCAACAAGCAGCAGGGCGCGCTACCCGCGGCGAGCGAGGATCAGGGGCGCGCTTCATAAGTCGCCGGGCGTCGGAAGCCGGAGCGAGCAATGTTCTTTCATAGTCGCATGGCCTGTGAAGCGTGCGGAAGGTAGGCATTAAAATTCAACGGCAGTCATTTGTTATGGCGGACATCAAAAAGGTAGACCTCCAGTATTTGAAAGAGGCGGTCAAGGAACCCGTCAACTTTTGGGGCATGGCGGGCTTCGCCGTGGCCGCAGCCTACACCGGCTCGATCATCCCGCTCGGCGCGGCACTTGTCGCCGAAGGCTTGTATCTGGCGACCGTTCCGGCCAACGCGCTCTATCGGCGTCTCGTCGATACGCGCACCAAAAAACAACTTTACGCACAACGTCAACGCCAACGCGAAAAGTTGATCGACACTTTCGATCCGCGCGAACGCGAAGCCGTGAATTATTTGAAGTGGTTGAAGAAGCAAATTTTCGACAACTACATGAAGTTCACCGGCGCGAAGGAAGTGCCCAACAACATCCGCAGCCTCGAACAACGCTGGGAAGATTTCGTTGACCTTCTGGACGTTTACCGGCGGCGCAAAAATCACCTGCGCTCGATCAACCGTCAGGCCGTGCAGAATCAACTGACGCAGGCCGAACGCGCCGTCGAGAACGCGCCCGACGACCGCGCCCGACGCATCCAGCAGGCCAACGTCGAAATTCTGAAACGCCGCTTGGCGGCCTTCGGCGACCTCGAACGCTCCGTGAAGTTGGTTGAAGGCCAGTTGCAGTCAATCGAAAACTTCTTCGGCCTCGTCAACGATCAAGTCGTCACGCTGCCGACGCCCGAACGCGTCTCCGCGCTCGACTTCGAGCAACTCAGCGACTCCATCGCCATGACCAAGCAGATGCTCGAAGAGACTTCAGACGTGCTCGGCACGCTCGACGACCACAACCGACAGGCAGGCAACTACGACATGCTCGTGTCTAAACAGTAAGCAGTGAGCGGTAAGCAGTAAGCAGTTAAAAGCGAAAGGCAGTCGAAGGAAACTATCCCCGACTGCCTTTCGCTTTTTCTTTCACCGTTCAGTTATTTTGATAACTGCTCACTGCTCACTTCTAACGTTTCGCGGTCAGAATATCTTCCAGCGCGGTTTCATCCAGCCGGTAGGTTTCGTTGCAGAAGTGGCAGGTCATCGCCGCGCCTTTGTCTTCGCGCAGGATCGTCTCAAGCTCGGCGCGGTCAATTGAGGAGATCAGAGAGACTGCGCGTTCGTGCGAACAGGTGCAGGCGAAACTGACGGGCTTCTCCTCCAGCACCTCGAAGGGAAGATCGCCGAGCGCGGCGCGCAGCATATCTTCGGGACGTGCGCCTTCGCGTATGAGCGTCGTGGTGTGCGGCCCGCGTCTGATAGAGTCCTCAACCGCCGCGATGATCTTCGCGTCTGCCCCCGGCATCATCTGGATCATCAGACCGCCCGCTGCATCCACATACGTCTCGCGCGTCTCTCTGGCGCGCATAAACACGCCGAGTGTGACCGCCGAAGGAATCTGCTCCGACTTGGCGAGGTAGTAAGCGAAGTCTTCGCCGATCTCGCCAGATACGATGGGGACGGAACCGCGATACGGCTCCGCGTATAAACCGATCTCGAAGCCCGACTCGTGCGTTACATAAAACATGCCGTTGCCGACGACGGAACTCACGTCGAACTTGCCCTTGCCGTTCAACTCAGGGTTCGCCGCAGGGTTGCGGACGTAACCGCGCACCTGTCCGCGCGCGTTCGCTTCGGCCGTGATGCCGCCGACCGGGCCGTCGCACACGATCTGCACTGTCAGACGATCCAACTCCTTCAGGCTAGCGCCGAGCAGGAGCGTGCCCGTCAGTGTGCGGCCAAGCGCGGCGGCTACGGTCGGCGAGGTCTGATGGCGTGAAACCGCTTCGGCCACGACGTTCGTCGTCACCGCCGCCATGCAGCGCACGCCGCCGTCGGCAGCCGTCGCGCGCACGAGGGAATCCGTCTTCTGTTCTTCGCTCAATGTTCTTCCCCTAATTCGTTTTTTACCCGTCGGCTCACCGCCGGAGTTTTGTCTATATCTTGTGCCCGGCAAATTTTTTCGCCGGGGTGGAAAAATTTTTTGCCCGCCGCGAAACTGCCGCGCCGCGCGCCGCAAAGGGCGCGAAAAGGAACTGTTTTGATGCTTTCAGGCGGGGTAAAGTTGGGTTAAGGTAAACTCTTAAAGTCCCCACGATATTCCGCTGAAAAGAAAACTTGATACAATATGTTGGGGCTAGGTATTGACAGCCCCCTATGAGCTATGTATACTCCGCTCCGCTTGACGACGAGAACGTCGAAGGCCGACCGGGGTGCTTCTCCCGAAGCATGGTCGGCACGGAAATCTATCGCTTAACGTTCAAGCCAACCGCAGTTTCCGGCAACACATTTCGAACACGGCGCGCGACGCTCTCGTGCTAGCCCGCGCCGCTTTGAAAAGCACAGACGAGGACTCGCGCGCCCAAAAAATGCCGCGCGGGAAAGGCGAATTTGAAGATGAGCACAGTGATCGAGCCGAACGCCCCCCAAGGCAATCCGATTCCCACGACAACCAGCCGCGCCGCGAAGCCGACTCAAGAACTCGGCGTCAACGCGCGCAAGGTGATCAGCAAACGATATTCGCTCAAGGATGCGAAAGGGAATCCGATTGAAGAGTGGTCGGACGTGGTGCGCCGCGTCGTCGGCCATGTCAGCCTTGCGGAGACGGACGCCGAGCGTCGCGACGAATTCTACAGTCGCATGTCCGAGATCATGCTGCGGCGCGAGTTCGTCCCGAACACGCCCTGTCTCGTCAACGCCGGAAAGCCGAACGGCCAACTCGCCGCCTGCTTCGTCCTCGACGTGCCCGATTCCATCGCCGGCATTATGAAGACGGCCACCGATGCCGCCATCATTCACCAGACGGGCGGCGGCACTGGTTTCACCTTCGAGAAGCTGCGCCCCGTCGGCGCGATGGTACGCTCGACGCACGGCGTCGCCTCCGGCCCCGTGTCGTTCATGAACATCTTCAACACGACGACCGACACGGTGAAGCAGGGCGGCGTTCGTCGCGGCGCGAACATGGGCATCATGCGCGTGGATCATCCAGACCTCCTGCGCTTCATTCACGCCAAGAACGATCAGACCAGTCTGACCAACTTCAATATCTCCGTCACCGTCACGGACAAGTTCTTCGACGCAGTGGAGCGCAAAGAGTGGTATCAACTCAGCTTCGACGGCGAGCCGTGGACTGAGCCGGTCTTCGACCCGGTGGCGAACGGCGACTATGCCGTCTATCGTCGCCCCGACGGGCAGACCGTCACGTTCCGCGACAAGGCCGCGTTCGCGTCGGCCGACCTGTCCGGCACGACGCGTGAGGAGCCGCCGCGCCCCGGCATGGTCTATGCGCCTGACATCTGGAATCGCATCGTCGCCTCGGCGCATCGCTATGCCGAGCCGGGCGTCATCTTCATCGACGAAGTGAATCGCCACAATCACATGATCAAGTCGATGGGGCCGATCTACGCGACGAACCCTTGCGCCGAGCAAGCCCTGCACTTCAACAACTCCTGCAACCTCGGCTCGGTTGACGTGGCGAAATTCTACAACCCTGTCGAGCGCGTCGATTGGGAAGCGCTCGGCGAGACGATCCGTTGGAGCATGCGCTTTCTCGACAACGTCATCGACGTGTGCTCCTGGCCTCTGCCGGAGATTGACGACGTAGTGAAGCGCACGCGTCCCGTGGGCCTCGGCGTGATGGGATTCGCAGATCTCTGCCTCCAACTCGAAATCTCTTATGGGTCGGCCGAGTCGATTGATTTCATGGACGAGTTGATGAGCTTCGTGCGCCGCGAGGCGTGGCTCGAATCGTGTCGTCTCGGCGCGGAGCGCGGGGTGTTCGCCGAGTACGAGCCGAACAAAGAGGCTTACGACAACTTCCTGCGCGAAGAGATCGGCATCCCGGCCGATATGCTCACGCCGCGCAACTACGAGACGACGACGATTGCGCCGACGGGCACGATCTCGCTTGTCGCCGAAACCTCTTCCGGCATCGAGCCGAACTTCTCCTGGGCTTACGTCCGGCAGGACACGCTCGGCAAACGCACCTACGTCCACACGCTCGCCGCGCGCGCCCTCGGCATAGACGTTGACCAGACCGATCAGGCTTCAATCGACTACGCCGCCGAATACGTCGTCACGCACGAACATGAACTGCCCGACTATTTCATCTCGGCTATGTCCATCAGCGCCGAGCAGCACATACACGTGCTTGCGGCCGCGCAGCGTCACGTCGATAACGGCGTGTCGAAGACCTGCAACGGCGCGGCCGACGACACGGTGGAATCGGTCGATCGTCTCTATCGTCTGGGACGCGAACTCGGCTGCAAGGCCGTCAGTTATTATCGCGACGGCTCGCGCGAATCGCAGGTGCTCTCAAGCATGAAGGGCGCGGAGACGAAGGGCGAGGTCGCCTGCGACCCGGCCATCGTCACGGAGGCCACGGTGGCCGAACCGTTGACGGATGAAATGAACGCTGGCGAGACGGTTGCCGCCGCGGTCGTCGCGGAGACGCCGCGCACCGCGAGTGCTTCGACTGTTGCGACGGTTGCTGCCGCTTCGTCTGCACAGCCGATCCAGATCGAACGTCCGCGTGAGTTGCAGGGAGCGACGTGGCGCATCCCGTTCGACGGCCAGAATCTTTACGTCACGGTCAATCACGACGGGCGCATGATCCTCGAAGTTTTCGCCACCGGCCCGATTTCGGGCGGCGTCGGTCTGCTCGCTTCGAAAATGCTGCGCGGCGGCTTTGAAGCGCGCGAAGTGGCGCGCAGTCTCAACAAAGTCATCGGCACGCACTCCGTCTGGTTCAACGAGCGCCTGTTGACCAGTCCCGAACAGGCCGTCGCAGAGTGTCTCCTGTTGACGAGCCGACGCCTGCAAAATCAACCGGATTCGGCGCGCGCGCTCGCCTACGCGCAGAACGTAGCCGCGCCGAGCGTGGAAGCCGTGCCCGTGGCACAGGCGACGACGAAGCCCGCGAACAACAACTATTCGCTCATCAGCGAATGTCCCGAGTGTCACGGCCAACTCGAACACGCGTCGGGCTGCGACTTCTGCCGCGACTGCGGTTACTCGAAGTGTAAATAACGGTTCGTGGGGCGAGCTGTTGCTTCTCGTAACCCCGGCGACGCTAAAGTAAAACTCAAATTAACTTCTAAGCCTCGGTTTTCTTCGCGGAAATTCGAGGCTTAGTTTTTTGCGGCTTTTGTGCCTTTTGTGATTGCGCGTTGGGTTATACTGTCGGGCAAATTTTCGGAATATGATGGGCGAGTGGAGCGAGGCTGAGACGGGCACGCATCAGGATCACGTCATCGCACACGTGATCGGCGCGACGGCGCTTGGCTATTTCGCGGCCGACGACGCGCTGCACTTCGCGCTCGACATAGGTTTCATCTGGACGATCTATGCCGATGCCGAGATGGGACTCGTGCCACAGTCGCTTGCGCTCAGGGAGTTGAACCTGGACTCTGAAGAACGCACGCGGCTGGAAGAAGACTTGCGGCGTCTCCACGACGGCGAGGCAGACGACACAGCGTTCAAGCGCATCACGCCCGCCCCTGCGGCCTGTCTGATCGAAGAGGTGCGCCTGCTGGCGAAGGGAGAGATGCGCAGGCTTGAGATTCGCGGCGAAGCGATCGGACTCTTCGTCGAAGCCTCTTGTGTGACGGGTGAGATGAGCGCCGGGCAGTTGTAAGTGTGAAGCCGTGGCGAAAGTGAAGAGGATGAGTGTTAGCCAAACTCAGGGAGGAGCGATTAGATGGTTTCGACGCAAACGGGCGACGGCCGAGTTGATCATCGACGGACGGTTGAGGGTGTTGGGCGCGCGCGGTTGAGTTTTGACGCCGGGGCGGAAGAAAATCCAGAGACCGGGGGCGGCGGCGCAGACGCCTCGCTCGAAGAAGTGGCCGAGCGCGAACGTGAATACCTGCGCGGTCGCCTGCGCGATGAGTTGGGGCGCGAGCCGACCGAAGAAGAACTCAACGAATGGCTGCGCGAACATACAGAAGGATATTGAGAAGGGATGAGGGCGGAGGGATGAAACAGAAAAGCACTCACGCAGTTGAATGCTTTCATTCATCCCTCATCCTTTCCTCCTACGGTGTTGTTTCGACCATCAGTTTGTTATCGACGTTGCGGACGCCGCGGACGGCGGAGGCGAGGCGTTCGGCTCGATCTTTGAGTGCTTGAGATTTGACCGAGCCGATGAGCGTCGCTTTGCCGCCGACGACTGTGACGGCGATGCCGGCGAGGTCTGGGTCGTCCGTGTAGCTCTTGTTGATTCTGGATTCGAGCGTGGCATCGTCCGCGCCCGTGTTGGCCGGGGGCGCGGCGGCAGGCGGCGCAGACGTGGCGGGCGCGGGCTGGTCGATGATGACCGGCGCGGGCTGCGCTGGCTGTTGGATGATGACGGGCGGCGGTTGCTGCTGGATGGGCTGTTGCACGACGAGCGGCGTCGGCGCGGTCGGCAAAGGCGTCGGCGGCGCGGTGGCGATGTTGACGTTGGTGTTCGTCGCGTCCGTGCCGCTGTTCATCCAGAAGAAAAAGATAAGCGCCGTGGCCGCGATGGCGACGAGCGCGACGATGGCGACGGTGGCCGTGGAGAAACCGCCACGATCATCCCGGTCGTAGCCGCGCGTGGTGCGCGTGTAAACTTCCTCGCGCCGCGCGGTCGGCGTCTCCACCACTACGCGGCTGCGGCGTTGCTGCTCTTCGTCGTGTGCCATAAAAAGTTATTCTCCTGATCAATAATTCAAGCGGAATTTAAGAGCGCGCGAGGGTGGCATTAAGCGCATCGTTATCTGCCGGCGAGGTCGTTTGCCGAAATCTGAAGACGCGAAAAGAGAGCGGCCGAAGTTTACGTTCGGCCACTCTCTCGCACGTGAAGTTATTTAGTAACGACGGCGACGTTGACTGCGACGGTAGAGCGCGCTGCCCGCCGCGCCCGCGACTGCGCCGCCGATGGCAGCCTTCTTGCCGCCGACCGCGCCGCCCACGCCCGCGCCGAGCGCCGTGCCGCTGGCGACCGTGCCGATGGTGCGCGTGCGTCCTTTGAAGTTGCGCCGCGCGGCCTTGCGGTTGAAGGCGTAGAGCCCGGCGCCGCCCGCGCCGATGGCCGCGCCCTTCTTGCCGCCGATGAGTCCGCCTGCGAGCGCGCCGCCGCCAATGATGGCCGCCGTGCGTGCCTTACGGCCGAAGCGCGAACGCCGGCGGCGTTCCTGCGCCGAAGTGTCCTCTGGAATGATCATTGTTGCCAAAAGGACGAGGCACGCCAACATTGCAAGTAATCTTTTCATGTCGAAAGTCTCCTGATAACTAATTCCGAAAATTCGTTGCAGGGAGAGACATCACTCACACGTTCCGTCCGGTGCAAATCTTATTCCGCGCGGCGACGACAGGCAAGACGCAAAAAAACGCAAATTTCCCGCCGCTTCGCATGCCCACACGCCCACAGACCGGGAGAGTTTTACTACAGCCGCGCATCGTAGCCGTACAGATTTCGTGGTAAATGGTCAATGGTAAATGGCGAATGGAGAAAGAACTGTCTTCTTCCATTCGCCATTTACCATTGACCATTCGCCAGCCTTCGTTTGACCTCGCCCGTGGCGTCTCGCATAATCCGAGTTCATGAAGACGGCCATCATTCATCATCCCGTCTACGAGCAGCATGACACGGGCGACAACCACCCGGAGAGCCCTGCGCGCTATCTGGCCGTGATGGATGCTCTGCGTGGCGACGCCGGGTTGTGGAGCGAGTTGCTGGAACTTGAAGCGCCGCTCGCGCCGCGCGGCGACGTGCAGGCCGCGCACACCCCGCAGCACTTCAAACGCGTGGAGCGCGCCGTCAGCGAAGGGCGCGGATACCTCGACGCAGACACCATCGTCTCGATGCGCTCGCTCGACGCGGCCTTGCGCGCGGCGGGCGGGGCGTGTCGCGCAGTGGACGCGTTGATGTCGGGCGAAGCGCGAAACGCCTTTCTGCCCGTGCGTCCGCCCGGCCACCACGCGACGAGCGAACACGCGATGGGCTTCTGTCTCTTCAACACGGTGGCCGTCGCCGCGCGCTACGCGCAGTCGCGCTACTCTGAGATCGAGCGCGTCGCCATCGTCGATTGGGACGTGCATCACGGCAACGGCACACAGGGGATTTTTTACGACGACCCGAAAGTCTTCTTCTTCTCGACTCACCAGTACCCCTGGTATCCCGGCACGGGCACGCGCGGCGAGACGGGGCAGGGACGCGGGCGCGGTTTCACTTTGAACGTCCCTCTGAAAGCGGCCACACCGGCACGCGAGCACCGGCGCGTCTTCGACACTGCGCTCGAAGAGATCGACGCCGCGTTCAAACCCGATCTCATACTCATCTCCGCAGGCTTCGACGCGCACGCGGGCGACCCGCTCGGTCAGTTGTTGCTCGAAGACGAAGACTTCATTCGAATGACACGCACGGTGAAACAATGGGCTGACGCCGTGTGCGCCGGACGCGTCATCTCCTGCCTCGAAGGCGGCTACAACTTGCAGACGCTCGGCGCGACAGCGCTCGCACACGTCCGCACGCTCGCGGAAAAGGAAGGGAAGGAACGATGAAGTAGGAACGGTGAACGATGAACGGAAAGCCAGTTGCTTTTACTTCATCGCATCATTCCTGCTTCATCATTTCTCTGTCATCCTTCCGAAACGTTTGCGGCCTTGCGGCCGTCTTAACGTGCTGAAACACCTGAAGGTTTGAGGACGTACAAGGGGAGAACTTGAAGAAGGCGCGAATCGAAGCACCCGATGGAGAGTTTGAGACGAACAATCGAGAGTCTGCGTGTGTGGTTGCGGCGCGTGATGCCGCAGGCGGCCGTGGCGTCGGCGGCGTTGTTTGTGGTGTGGCTGCTGATTCACAACAGCCGCTTTTATCGCGAAGGCATCGTCGGGCGTTTGTTCACGGTCGCGCTCGTCTTTGTCTATTTCACGGCCGGGTATTACGCCTTCATCGGTCTGCGCTGGTTGAAGGGGCGCGTGATGTGGCGCGTGCGGCGTCGTCTGGTCATCACGTATCTGTTCGTGGGCCTCACGCCCATCGTGCTGCTCATCACGCTCGCGGCGATGGTCGATTTCGTGGGCTTGAGCCAGGTGATGACGCGCATCGTGCGCGTGCAACTCGTAGATAAAGAGACGCAGGCGCATGCCAACGCGCGCACGCTCGCCGAAGCCTTCCTTCAACGCCTGCCGCAGAACGGCGAAGGCAATCGTGCCGCGCAACAGGCTTGGTTAGACGAACGTGTGGCCTTGATCCAGCCGTCTCTACCAGGCGCGCGCGTGGCCGTGTGGAGTTCGACTGCGGGCAGGCCGGACGAAACTAGACCGGCGCAGTTTACGAGCGAGCCGCGCGACGAGCGCGTGCGCGGCGTGGGCAGCGACCGCACGCCGCTCGGTGCGCCTCTGCCCGCGTGGCTGCGCGAGCGCGAAGAGTGGCGCGGCTTCGCCTTTTTGCCGCCGCCGCCTTCGACGGAAGAAGCCTTCGGCACGCCCTCGATGCGTGCGTTCGTGCGCGCACGCGCCGAAGGCCGCGAAGTGTCTCTCCTGTTCGTCGTGCCCGTCAGCCGCGTGCTCGTCGAGCAGTTGCGTCTGAACACCGACCTGCAAGTGCATCCCTTCTTTCTCGGCGCGGACATCACGCCCATCCGCTTCAATCAGGACTGGTGGGGCACGTCCGTCTCCATCGGCCCGCCGGGCGTCCGTCAGGTGAACCGCGAGGACGAGCGGCAGATCGAGATCGCGCAGGGCGCGCGCCGCGTGGTCATAGACTTCCGCCGAGATCAGTTGGGCGACGAGGTGAACACCAGTTCGATGATCGTGCTGCCGGCGACGAATTGGCCGGACGGAACCGTGTCGCAGCGCGGCGCGTTCCTCTGCAAGTTTTCCGCGCTCGAAATCACGAATCAACTCTTTCAGGAGAACGACCTCGGAAAATTCTTCCAGGGGACGTTCGTGCTCGTCGCCGTCGTCTTCCTGATACTCGAACTGCTCGCGCTCCTGTCGGCCGCGTGGCTGACGCGCGCCGTCACGGGCACGGTGCATAAACTCTACCGCGCGACCGAATACATCAAGCGCGGCGACTTCTCGCACCGCGTCCGCGTGCGCTCGCGCGACCAACTCGGCGAACTGGCCGAAGCCTTCAACGAGATGTCGGCCAATATCGAGTCGCTGCTCAGGGAGCGCGTCGAGCACGAACGTCTCGAACGCGAGGTCGAGATCGCGGCCGAGGTGCAGGCGCAACTGTTTCCGCGGCAGGTTCCGCGTCTGCTGGGCGCGGAGATCGTGGGCGAGTGCCGCGCGGCGCGCGGCGTGGCGGGCGACTATTACGACTACGTGGAGATCGCGCCCGGCCTCATCGCCTTCGCGCTCGGCGACGTGGCGGGCAAGGGCATCTCGGCCGCGCTCGTCATGTCGAATCTGCAAGCCTCTCTGCGCGCGCAGGCGACGATTCTCTCCGAGCGCATGCGCGTGGCCTCGCGCGCCACCACGGCGGCCGCAACGCTCGCGGGCGGGCAAAGCGGCAGCGGCAGCAGCACGAGCGGCGTCGAGAAGCCTTGCGGCGTGACCGGCGTGGACATCTCCTGCGCCGTCGAGCAGATGGCCGCAAGCATCAACGAACAACTTTGCCACAGCACCGACTCGAACCGCTTCGCCACACTCTTCATCGCGCTCTACGATGACGATTCGCGCCAGCTACGCTACACGAACGCGGGGCACAATGATGCGCTGCTCATCCGCGCGGACGGTTCAATCGAACATCTCACCGAAGGCGGCACAGTGCTCGGCGCGTTCGAATGGGCGCGTTACACAGAGGCGAGCACGACGCTCGAACGCGGCGACGTGCTCGTCATCTATTCCGACGGCATCAGCGAAGCCGACAACCCGCGCGGAGCCGAATACACAGAACATCGTCTCGCCCATCTCGTCCGCAAAAATCGCGAGAAGACCGCCGACGAACTGCGCCGCCTGATCTTCACCGAAGTCGAAAACTGGACGGGCGGCCAGGAACGCGACGACGACCAAACGGTCGTCATCATCAAGAGCTATTGATGGTGAATGGTGAATGGTAAATGGTGAATGGAAGAAAACGGGTTCTTTCCATTCACCATTTACCATTCACCATTTACCATTCACCATTTACGTCGTGATGATCGTGGCGCGTGCGCCGAGGAGTTCGGTGAGGTCTTTGGTGTAGACGGTTTCGACTTTGCGGACGCGGCGAATGGTTTCGACGAGTTCTTCGGTAGTGTAGCCGCCTTCGTCGTGTGCGATAGCCCACGACTTGATGTGCGCGGCGGCCGAGAGCAGTTCTTCGACGAGACTCAGGTATTGCTGTTTAGTCTCGACGTGACCGCCGAGCCGCCCCGCGCGTCCAGCATCGTATTCATCCCAAAATTCCGTGCCGCCGCGCACCCATTCCTCGCGCCACGCGGGGAGGGAACGGCGCGAGGCCGCGCCGTTTGTGCCGCCCGTGCGTGCGGGGGCGGGCAGGCGCAGGAAGAGCAGGTCTGCGCGCGCTTCGGCGACGAACTGGCGCGCATCTTTGTTGGCGCTCGTGTTGGGCTGGCCGTTGTCGAAGGGCGGCGCTTGCGTCTCGTGCAGGCGGCGCAGCACGCGCGAAAGCGGCTGGCGCAGTTCGCGCGTCTCATCGTTGAAAGAGAGCGCGTAGTCGCCCACGAGCATGCCGAGGTTGAGCGCGAGCGATTGTTTGATCTCACCCGTGAGTCGTTCCGCGTTGCGGCGCAGATTGTCGAACCACCACGCGTCCGTCTCGCCGAACCAGCGCGCGAGCGCGGGGTTTTGCAACTTGTAGCCCGGCACGTAAACGTCTTCGAGCAGGATGTCCAGATCGTCCGCGCTCAGGCGCTCGCCGTTGTTTTCGACGCGGGCGATAGACTTGATCCAACTCCAACGCGCCGGGTCGTTCGCAGAGACGCGCACGCCCCAACGCTTGACGTGCGTTTCCAGATCAGGCTCGCCCGCGAAAGGATTGACGAGCGAGCGAAAGCGCAGTCGGCGCAACACACTCAACTCGAAAGCCAGCCAGCCGCGCGGCGTTGAATCGTAATGATCAGGCATGTCGTCTTAGTCGGTTTTCGTCAAACTGTCGGAGCTGCGATTGCTGTCGAGAAGGTTCGAGTCTCTTTTGTCGTCGAAGTCTTGAACGGCGTCGGCGTGCGGAGTGTCGCTTGAAGTCGTGCCCGGCACGCTCTGTACATTGCTTCCGAGGTAAGGGTTCGTCCATTTCTCCGGCACGTGGCCGCCGATGTTCCATTCGTCCGCGTTGTTGCTCGAAGGCTCGCTGGGCGTTTCCTCTTCCAGTGTCGTCGAGACGGGTGCGTCTTCCTTCTGCGTCGCGTAGGAGCGAAGCGCGGGCAGATTTTTCAGAGTGAGAAAGGCGCGGACGACCTGCGGGTCAAACTCCAGACCAGCCCACTCGCTCAGGTGACGGCGCGCGTCCGCTTCGGTGAGCGCGGCGCGGTAGGGGCGTGCGTCCGTGAGCGCGGCGTAGGCGTCCGCGACGCGCAGGATGCGCGCGGCGAGCGGGATTCTTTCGCGCGCGAGAGCGTCCGGGTAGCCCGTGCCGTTCCACCATTCCTGATGCCAGCGCACGAGCAGTTGCGCGCCCCTGTCCGCGCCCGCGCGCGCCGCTTCCTGTTCGCCGATGACGGGATGACGCGCCAGATCGAGTCGTTCCTCGAACGTGAGCGGCGCGGCGCGGCGTATGTAATCGCGCTTCATCGTCATCTCGCCCAGATCATGCGCGAGCGCGGCCAGACGTAGCGAGGCGCGATCTGCACGCCCAAGGCCGAACAACTTCGCCAACTCGCTGCACAAGGCGGCAATACGCTCGGCGTGCGGATGCGTGTAGCCCTCGAACTCGTCGCAGGCCGCCGCAAGGCGCGTGAACGCCTCGCGCGCCACTCCGTCTTCGTCCGTGGAAAACACCTTCGTTTGCATGGAAGCCATAGGTGGTGAATGGTAAATGGTAAACGGTGAATAGTAAAAGCGCGGAAGGCCGCCATCCATTCACCGTTCACCATTTACTATTCACCATTCAACAAGATTCACTTGTCACTTTTCTTCATTCTTCTCAGTTGATCGAGTTGGCGGCGCGCGGCTTCGTGTTTGGGGTCGAGGGCGAGGGCGCGTTCGAGTTCGCGTTCGGCGCGCAGGGTGTGGCCGAGCGCGCGCAAAAGTTCGGCCAGCATGACGCGGTAGACCGGGTCGTTGCCATCGAGTTTGATGGCTGTTTGCAAGGCGGCCTCGGCCTGATGGCGCGTGCGCACGTCGCGCGCGAGCGCGCTGCCGTAGAAGGCGTGATAGCGCGACTGTTGCGGCGCGAGCCGCGCGGCCTCGCCGAGCAGTGTGACAGCCGACCCGAGGTTGCTCTGCCTGAGCGCGGCGACGCCCTGCGTGAACTTTTCGGCGGCGCGTTGCTCGCGCGTCAGATGTGTGTCCGTGCCCTCGCTCGCGCGGCCGGAAGTTTGAGACGACGCGGGAGCGCCCGTCTGCGTGCCGAGTTTGAGATCGTAGGCCGAACGCGAGCGCGCGTCGCCGAGCGTCTCGTAGGCTTGCGTGATCTTCATGAAGGCGGCTTCGATCTGCGTGCGGAGCGAGGCGTCTGCGTCGCGTTGGAAACGGTCGGGGTGAAAGCGTTTGGCGAGCGCGTAGTAGGCGCGTTTGATCTCCGCAGGGGCGGCCGTGCGTTCGAGACCGAGAATCTGATAGTTGTCTCTGTCTCGAACGTGCGCGAACAGCGCGTCTATTTCGGCGCGCGGGTCGGGCGTCGCGTCCTTCTTCGCCGCCGCAGCGTCTTCCGGCGCTTCAACTTTCGGTGTTGATGTTACCTGCTGTGCGGCGTCTGCGTTCGCCTTCGCCGCCACGTTTGCCGCGACGTTCGCCGCGGAGGCGGCCGCGCCGAGCGAGACAGGCCAGGCGGAGCGCGCGACGAGGCCGCCGAGCGCGAGCGCGTAGACGGACTGGCGCGCTTGCGCTTCGGGCAAGCCGCTGATGGCGAGCAGTTCGCCGAGCGCGAGCGGCGCTTCGACGCGCGACAGCACGAAGCCTTCCAAGGGTTGCAGTTGAATCTGCGCAGGCGGCGCGTTGACGGGCGAGATAGTTTCCGACTCGTCAGCCAAGCGCGCGGCGACGTATTCGGCCGGAAGTTGGCGCGCGGCTTCGAGCAGCATTTGTCGCACGTCGAGTTTGCAGCGCACGTCTTCGACGAGGCGCGCGCGTGGGTCAAAACTCCATTCGCCGTCCGTCCACAAGAGCAGCGGGCGCAGCACGTCGGCCGCCTGCCGCGCGTGAAGTTTCGAGAGCGTGTCTTTGTCGATTGCGCCCGCTGCGACGAGCGCCGCGCCCGCTTCCGTATCCGACATAAACTCCGTCACGTGCGCGGACAGTTGGCTCTCCGACAGCACGCCCCACCTGAGCAGGCCGGCGGCGAGACGATGCACGCGCAGATTGGAACGCGCAAAGACGATCTCGCCCGCCTCCGCGTAGACGACCGCCTGCACGCGTTCGCGCGCAAGGCGCAAAGCGCCCGATAATTTGGCGGCGTTAATTTCCCTGATGAGTTCGGCGAGCGGGCGCTCGCGCAAAAGACCGTTCATCGCGCAGGTAACAGCGGAACATCCTCCACACGCAATCATAGCATAGCGAAAGAATTAAGGGATGAAGGATGAGGGATGAGGGATGAATAAGCAAAAGCGGTTAGCGGTTAGTGGTAGAGAACAAAGAACCTCTCTTCGTTCATCGCTCATCCTTCATCCTTCATCCCTTGCTCCGTTGACACTCGTGCGAGCGACGCACTATAGTGCGGGCAACTGTTACTTCCGACAATTCAGGCAAGTTTGGGTGTCCCTATGAAGGCGGGACGTTTGTTTTGCGCCGCATGAACGCACGGGTCGAAGAGAGTTTGGAGCCGTCCCCGGTTGAGTCGTCCGGAGCGCTGTCTGACGAATTGACCGCGCTCGGCGCGGAGGTCGTGGACATCTTCTACTCGCAGGTCTTCGCGCCCGGCGAATACGGCACGGAGGCTACCGTCTGCGCGGCCTTCTCCTCGATTTTGCTGCGTCACTGGAATCTCTGCTGTCTCATCACCTACCTGCGCGGCGACGACGGGCGACTGCACGAGAGCGCCATGAACGCACATCCGCACATGGACGAGGCGGCCGGTCGCCGCGTCGGGCAATGGCTGGCAGGCATTGTGGAAGAGAGCGGGCGCGAGCAACGCGTGTGGCTCGATGAAGAAGAGACGGACGCCACCACGACGGCTGACGCCGGCTCAGACGAGGTACGCGCGCTGTTGGCGCAGACGGGCATCAAGGGCGGCATCGCCCTGCCGATCAGTGCGCGCGGCTCCCTGCTCGGCGCAATCGTCGCCATCTCATCGCACCCGGAGCGTCTGCGCGCGGCCGAGCGTGGCTTGCGTTTCATCGCCGCGCCCATCGTCATCGCGCTTGGCAACGCACGACGCGCCACCGCGTTGAAAGAGCAGCGCGAACAGATCGAACGGCTCGTCGAAGAGTTGCGCGAGCGCGGCGTGGCGCTCGAAGAGGCCAACCACGAGTTGCAGCGCGTGGCGCGTTATCGTTCGCTCTTTCTGGCGCGCATGTCGCACGAGTTGCGCACGCCGCTGACGGCCATCCTCGGCTTTTCCGAAATCCTGCTCGAACACGAAAATTTGACGCAGGCGCAACGCCGCTACTGCGAAAAAATTCAGGCTTCCGGTTTGAAGCTGCAATCGAGCGTCAAGCAACTCGTCGATCTCTCGCGTCTCGAAGCGGGGCAGACGGAACTGTTTTTGCACGAATTCTCCGTCCGCGAGATGCTGCGCGAGACGTGCGGCGCGGTCGCGCGTCTGGCCGAAAAGAAGAGCGTCAAACTCGACTGCGTGACCGCGCCCGAATGCGGCACCATCGTTTCGGACGAAGGCAAGCTCCGGCAAGTGCTCTACAACTTCTTCGCGCACGCCATCGGGCGCAGCCCCGAAGGCGCGACCGTCCAGATCCGCGCCTTCAAGCGCACGTCGGCCGAAGTGTGCGTCGAGATCGAGGACGAAGGCGAACCGCGCGACGCCGCCGCGGACATCTTCGACGCTGTCGAGATGGATGCGCCGAACGAGCGCGGCACGAACATGAACGAACTCGGCCTCGTCATCGCGCAACGCCTCGTCGCAGTGCTCAACGGCCACATCACGCTCGACACAAATGCGCCGCGCGGTCTCACCGTCCGCCTCGAACTCCCGGCCTATCCGACGAAGGAATGAGCAAGTTTCGAGTTACAAGTTACAAGTTACAAGTTAAAGCAAGTTTCAGGTTTCGAGTTAAGGCAGGTTGCGGGCATCGATCTTTAGCGTTGAAGTTAAAGCACGAGCAACTTTCAGACTTGTCACTCGAAACCTGTCACTCGAAACTTATCTTATGCTTTACGACTTTGAGTTGGCGGGGCGACGCGTGCGCCTGTGGCAGCGGACAGGCGAGAGTTACGAGCACGTGTTGATGAAGGCGCTCGGATACGCCATGTACGTCGGAGAGTTTCCGTCGCTGGAGATCGAGCAGCGCGTCGGCCTGCGTTACAAGCCCGATCTGGTGGCGCGCTCCACGGACGCGGAGTTTGCGCTGCCGTTCGCTTTCTGGGGCGAGTGCGGGCAGACAAGCATGCGCAAAACTGCCTGGTTGTTGAAACACGCGGGCGTGGCGCGCCTAGTCCTCTTCAAGATGATCGGAAACTACGGCGCGCTCGTCGAAGAACTGCGCGCGTCGGTGGACGAGCGCTATCGAGCGACGGGGCGTCTGGTCGTCGTCAACTTCGTCGCGGACATCGCTCTCGTCACGCGCGAGCGGCGCATCGCGCGCGTCCCCGCAGAGTGGTACACGAGAATCGTGGTTTGAATTATTATCATCCGAGTTCCACCCGACAAGACGCACCGCGAGAGGTTTGAGTTTCGATGGCACGGCAGACGGAGACAGTTGAGCGCACAACGGGCGACCGCGAAGAAGTGCTGATTCGCGAATGCACGACGATTGAAGAGTTTGACGAGTGTGTGCGTTTGCAGCGCGAGGTCTTCAAGATGCCCGATCTGGAACTGTCGCCGCGTCGCCACCTGATCGTGTCGCGGCTGGCGGGCGGCTGGATACTCGGCGCGTATCGCACAGCGGACGGCGAACTCGTCGGCTTCGTGCATCACCTCGTCGCCGTGCGCGGCGCGGAAGTGATCGGCTATTCGCACATGATGGCCGTCACGGCCGCTTACCAGAATCGCGGCCTCGGCGCGCGGCTCAAGTGGGCGCAGCGCGAGCGCGCGCTACGGGAAGGCCGACGCTTCATCCGCTGGACTTTCGAGCCGATGCAGGCGCGCAACGCGCACTTCAATCTCAACCGCCTCGGCGTGAGCGTGCGCTCCTACGGCGTCAACTTCTACGGCTGGGACGCGGGCACGGAATCCACGACGGCCGACGGCGAACAGTTCAATCTCGACAGCGACCGCCTGATCGCCGAATGGGAACTCGGCTCGTCGCGCGTCGAAGCCTGCGCGCGTGGCGAGAGCGATGCGTCGAACGCTACGAAAGCGCCCGCCGCGACAGTGGAGATACCGCCCGACTGGAACGCGCTCCGGCGCGCGGACGGCCGCGCCGCGCAAAGCGAACTCCTGCGCGTGCGCACGGAGTTTCAAACAAACTTCGCCGCCGGACTCGTCTGCGCCGGGTTCGAGCGCGACCGCGAGCGCCCGCGCTATCTTTTTTATGGTGAATAGTGAATGGTAAATGGTGAATGGCGAAAGACAGTTTTTCTCCGTTCACGATTTACCATTCACCATTGATGGCTTTTCACTATTTACCATTTACCATTTACCATTCACCAGCTTATGCCGTTTACACGCTTCGACCGTTATGTTGAACGTCATGCGAGCGCTTACGTCGAGCGGTTGCAGGCGCTCTGCCGCATGCCTTCGGTGGCCGCACGCGTGACTGGGATGCGCGCGATAGCCGAGACGGTCGAACAATCGATGCAGCGCGCGGGCGCAGGCACGCGCACGTTCAAGATGGGCAGCGGCTACCCGATCATCTACGGCGAGTTCGGCGCGGGTTCGCCCTGCTACGTCGTCTACAGCCATTACGACGTGCAGCCCGTCGGGCAGTTGACGGCATGGACTTCGGGGCCGTTCGCGGCCGAAGTGCGCGACGGCCGTTTGTACGCGCGCGGCGCGGCCAACAGCAAGGGCGATCTGGTCGCGCGTCTCGCGGCCGTCGAGGCTTACCAGAAGACTTTCGGGAAACTGCCTTTGTGCCTGCGTTTCATCGTCGAGGGCGAGGATGGACTGGGCAGTCCGAGCCTCTATCGCTTCGCCGCAGAGCACGCGGAGATGTTGCGCGCCGACGGCTGCCTCTGGGACGACGGTTACAAAGACACGAAAGAACGCTTTCTCCTGAGCCTCGGCTTCAAGGGCATCACGTTTCTCGAACTGCGCGCTTACGGTGCACGCGCCGATCTACATTCGAAGTGGGGCGGCATCGTGCCGAACGCCGCGTGGAAACTCGTTCAGGCTCTCTCAACCATCGTCTCGCCGAACGGCGTCATTACGATTGACGGTTTCTCGTCGCACGTCGCGCCCATCGCCGAAGAGGACGCGAAGTCTCTGAAGCAACTCGAAATCGACGAGGCCGGCTTGAAACGCGAATTCAAGATCAAGGACTGGGTGCGCGGCATGACGGGGCGCGCGCTGACGAAAGAATTGATCTTCGGGCCGACCTGTACGATCTGCGGCATCCAGACCGGCCACACGGAGGCGGGCGCGAAAACCGTGCTCCCCGGCATGGCCGTCGCCCGTCTCGACTTCCGGCTCGTGCCCGATCTCTCGCCCGCGCTCGTCATGTCGCTGCTGCGCGCACATCTCGACACACGCGGCTTTCAGGACATACAGGTTAACGAACTGGGCAGCGCTCCCTTCGTCAAATCTTCCATCTCGTCGCCCGTGGCGCGCGCCGCCATCGACTGCGCGACGGAAGTTTACGGCGCGCGTCCGCTCGTCTACCCGCTCGATCCTGCGAGCGGCCCCATCGGCGCGCTCTGCGGCGTGCGTGTGCCGCCGACGCCTCTCGTCTCCTTCGGCATCAGCTACGCCGGTTCGAACCAGCACGCGCCCGACGAAAACATACGCGTCGAAGATTTCATACAGGGGATCAAATACTTCGGCCGTCTCATCCATCGCCTCGCGCAGGTAGCGAAAGAAGACCGCCGCGAAACTTCGACTGCCGAATCGCTCGTCCAGTTAAAATAGAGAAATCTGAAAGTCTCTTAAAACACGCATCATGGCGAAAACTTCCGCCCGCGGCGCGGGCACACCGGCACAGGAAATAGAAACTTTGCGCGGCGAGATTCGTCGTCACGAAGAGTTGTACTACGTCTACGACAACCCGGAGATTTCCGACGCCGATTACGACGCGCTCATGCGCCGCTTGCAGGAACTCGAAGAGGCGCACCCCGAACTGGCGACGCCCGACAGCCCTACGCAGCGCGTCGGCGGGCGACCGGCCGAAGGCTTCGAGGAATACGTGCATCGACGCCCGATGCTCTCGCTCGACAACAGCTACAACATCGAAGATTTGCGCGCTTTCGACGAGCGCGTCAAACGTCTCGCCGACGGGCGGCGTCTGGAATACGTCGCCGAGTTGAAGATCGACGGACTCTCCATCTCTCTGCACTACGAAGGCGGCCTGCTCGTGCGCGGCGTGACGCGCGGCGACGGTCGGCGCGGCGAAGACGTGACGCAGAACGTCCGCACGATTCGCAGCATCCCGCTCAGACTGAAAGACGACGCGGTCGCGGCTGAACTGCCCAATCTCGAAGTGCGCGGCGAAGCCTACTTGTCGCGCAAGACTTTCGAGCGCATCAACGCCGAGCGCGAGCAGGCTGAAGAACCGCGCTTCGCCAACCCGCGCAACGCCGCCGCCGGAACCATCCGCCAACTCGACCCGAAGATCGTTGACCGCCGCCGACTCGCCCTCTTCGCCTACGACGTGATCGGCGGCGAGCGCAAAGCCTTCCCGACGCATTGGGAAGGTTTGGAGTGGTTGGAGCGCGCGGGCTTTCAGGTCAGCCACAAAAAACTCTGCCCTTCGATTGAAGAGGTCATCGAGTTTTGCAACGAGATGGAGGCGCGGCGCGACGAGTTGGAATATGAGATCGACGGCGTGGTCGTCAAAGTCAACTCGGCGGCCTTGCAGGAAGAGTTCGGCGCAACGGCCAAGTCGCCGCGTTGGGCTATCGCCTACAAGTACCCTGCGCGGCAGGCTACGACGCAGGTGCTCGACATCATCGTGCAGGTGGGGCGCACGGGCGCACTCACGCCCGTCGCCGTGCTCGAACCCGTGCTGGTTGCGGGCAGCACCGTCGCGCGCGCTACGCTCCACAACGAAGACGAGATCAAACGGCTCGGCCTGCTCCGGGGCGACTGGGTGCTCATCGAAAAGAGCGGCGACGTGATCCCGAAAGTGATCCGCGTGGTCGAATCGCGGCGGACGGGCGTGGAGAAACGTTTCCGTATGCCGAAACAGTGCCCCGTCTGCGGCGGCGTGGTGTCACGCCCCGAAGGCGAGGCCGTCGCGCGCTGCGTGGCTGCGGATTGCCCTGCGCAACTCAAGGCGCGTCTGCTTCACTACGCCTCGCGCCGCGCGATGCGAATCGAGGGTTTAGGTGATGCGCTCGCGGATCAGTTCGTACAGAAGCGGATGGTGCGCGACGTGGCGGGCTTGTACGCTTTGACGCAGGAGGAAGTGGCCGCGCTCGAACGCATGGCCGAGAAGTCGGCCGCGAACCTGCTGGCGCAGATCGGGGCGAGCAAGACGCGCGACTTGCCGCAACTCGTCTTCGGTCTCGGCATACGTCACGTCGGCGAGCGGACGGCCGCCATCCTCGCGCGCCAGTTTCGTACGCTCGACGCGCTCGGCCGCGCCACCATCGAAGAACTCGACGCCGTGCCGGAGATCGGTCTGACCGTGGCCGAGAGCGTCCACGATTGGTTCGCGGACGAAGGCAACCGCGCGCTCTGCGAACGCCTGCGCGCGGCGGGCGTACGCACGGAGTTGGAGTCAAGCGCGAGCGGGGCGACAGGCGGGGAAGCGTTCGCGGGGCTGCTCTTTGTCCTGACCGGCAAACTCGAAACCATGACGCGCGACGAAGCGGCCGCGCTCATCGAAGCGCGCGGCGGGCGCGTCACCTCTTCGGTCAGCAAGAAGACTACTTACGTCGTCGCGGGCGAAGAGGCCGGGTCGAAACTGGACAAGGCGCAGTCGCTCGGCGTGCGCGTCTTGGATGAAGCGGAGTTTAGAGAGTTGCTGGCCGCTAGCGATTAGCCATCTCCGTGTCCCTCCGTGTCCTCCGTGGTTAATGTTCTGATCTTCACCACGGAGGACACGGAGGAGAGAACAGAGTCGTTATCAAGTTACAAATAAGAATTGGAGATTGAATGAGCAGAACGAATACGGATAACAAACTCGAACTGGCCTATACGATTTTTTGCGACGATGTGCGTTTGGAGGTGGGCAACAAGTTGTCTCTGATCGGCGTCTTTCAGAACATGCTGGTGCAGCAGATGCCCGTCTCGCTGATCAAGTTCGCTGTCGTCAACCACTGGCGCGGCGAGGGGCAGTATCTCTCGGAGGTGCGTATCCTGTCGCCCGACCGGCGGCAACCCGTCGTCGTCTCCGAACCCGCGCCCTTCGAGATCGCGCAGGGCGGCCACACAGACAACGTCAGTTTCTTCGTCAACATCACGTTCCCCGCGCCCGGCGAGTACTGGGTGCAGACGCTCATCAACTCCACACTCTTCGACGAGCAACCGCTCCTCGTCATGGACGCACGGACCGCACAGCGGCCGCCCGACACCGCCTCGGAAGCCATCAACTAGCAGAAGAGGTCAGAGGTTAGAGGTCAGTAAAAGCGAACTGCTTTCTTACTGACCTCTAACCTCTGACCTCTGTTTCGAGTGCGGATGAGAGGGATCGAACCTCCACGATGTCACCATCACAGGCTTCTGAGACCTGCGCGTCTGCCAATTCCGCCACATCCGCGTGAGCGTGTCGAGAATCATACGGAGCATAGCGCAAAGGTGTCAAGCAGCGACTTTGGCGTGCGTTACGGCGCGGAATTTTCGCTCGTCCGTGCGCGCGTCCCTGTGATTGTCGGAGCGCAGCGGAGCGTTGTGTTGCCGCGCGACGAGGGCGCTTGTTATAGTTCCGACTCTGACGTTCTGGACAAATGAAAACGGCATGACGGAAACGGTGCGGACAGAAATTGATGCGCTCGGCGCGCGTCTGGACGAGATACGCGGGCGGATCGCCCGTGCGGCACGGCGTTCGGGGCGCGCGCCGGAAGAGGTGACCTTGATCGCCGTCAGCAAGACGCACGCGGCCGAGCGTGTGCGCGAGGCGCTCGCGGCGGGCGTCCTGGAGTTCGGCGAGAACCGCGTGCAGGAGGCGGAAGAAAAGATCGGATTGGTCGGGCGCGCGGGCGACGCACAAGCGCCGCGCTGGCATCTGATAGGGCATCTGCAATCGAACAAGGCGCGTCGCGCCGTCAAGCTCTTCGACGTGATTCACACGGTCGATTCAACAGACCTCATTGTGCGTCTGGAGCGTATGTGCGAGGAAGAAGGGCGCGCGGAGTTGTCCGTACTGTTGCAGGTAGACCTCGCGGGCGAAGAGACGAAGGAGGGCGCGCCGCCCGAACATGTGCCGGAGTTGGTATCAAAGGCTGCGGCGTGCCGTCGCGTTCGCCTCGCGGGGTTGATGACGCTCCCGCCCTTCTACGAAGATGTGGAGCGTGTGCGTCCATACTTCCGACGCCTGCGCGAATTGCGCGACCGGTTGCTTGAACAAGGAGCTTTCGGTCAGGCGCGCGGTGAACTTTCGATGGGTATGAGCCACGATTTCGAGGTGGCGATTGCGGAGGGCGCGACGATGGTGCGCGTCGGCACGGCGATTTTCGGCGCGCGTCAAAGACGCTAAAGAGGACGAGCGCAGGCGCGCGCTCCGGTCGGTAACAAACGTCAAACTGATATGCCACCACTCACACTATTTTTCCAGACTGTGCTCTATTTCGTCACGATGGGTGTCGTCGGGCTGATCATCGCGGCCATCGTGTTGATGCTGCTCCGGCTGGCTTTGAACTACGCGGACTTGAACCCGTTCAGTCGCCCCGTGCTGCTCGTACGCAACCTGACCGACCCGTTCGTCAATCCCGTGCGCCGCGCGCTGCTTGGTTTCGGCTTTGCGCCGAATATGGCTCCGCTCGTCACCATCTTGATCGTGATCCTTGTCGGCTGGCTGGGGCTGCGTTTGGCGACCGACGTGATCGAAACCGCAAACGGCGTCGTGGTCTTCGCAGCGCTCGGTCGCCCCGTCGCACTCGTCGGCGCGTTGCTCTACGGCTTTCTCGGCGTCTACTCGATGCTCATCCTGATCCGCATCATCTTCTCGTGGGGTATGGTGGGCTTACACAATCCGGTGATGCGTTTTCTCGTCAGGGCGACAGAGCCTCTGCTTGGCCCCTTGCGACGCATCATCCCGCCGCTCGGCTTTTTCGACATCTCGCCCCTCGTGGCCTTTCTACTCATCTGGCTGTTTCAGGCGGCCATCGCCGGGACGCTCTTGCGTTTTTAGAGAAGACTTCAGCGCCCGACCGAACTTTCATATGCTGCGTTTGACGGAACTGGACGACGCGCTCACTTTCACGGTGCGCGTTGTCCCGCGCGCTTCGCGGAGCGAAGTGGCGGGCACACACGACGGCGCACTACGCGTGCGCGTGGCCGCCCCGCCCGTCGAAGGCGCGGCCAACGAAGAACTTGCGCGCACGCTCGCACGCGCCCTCGGCATCCCGGCGCGCGCCGTCGAGATCAAGAGCGGCCACGCCTCGAAAACCAAACTCGTCCGCGTCACAGGAGCGACGCGCGAACGGCTCTTGAGTTTAGTTGACGACAACTGAGATTCGAGTTCGGCGCATCAGGAGTTTGGAAAGTAAGAAGTGAAATTCGTTCACGTTAAGTCCTATCCACTGACCACTGACCTCTCACCTCCGACCTCTTTGCCCGTCGGTTGCGGCGCGGAAAAAACGCATGATATAGTCGCGCGTCTCACTTCTCGAACCGAACACGCATACTAAGGAACTCTGTAAAAATGTCTGGACATTCCAAGTGGCATACCATCAAACACAAGAAGGGCGCGCTCGATGCCAAGCGCGGCAAACTTTTCACCAAGCTCATTAAAGAACTGACCGTCGCGGCGCGCACGGGCGGCGGCGACCCCGACGCCAACGCGCGCCTGCGTAAGGCCATCGCCGACGCCAAAGCCGGGAACATGCCGAACGACACCATCGCGCGCGCCATACGTCGCGGCACGGGCGAAGAAGAGGGCGTCAACTACGAAGAGATCACTTATGAGGGCGTCGGCCCCGGCGGCGTCGCCGTCATGCTCGAAGCGATGACGGACAATCGCAACCGCACCGTCGCAGAGATACGTCACGCCTTCTCGAAATACGGCGGCAACCTCGGCGTGTCGGGTTCACAGGCGTGGAACTTCGAGAAGAAGGGCTACATCGTCGTGGAGAAAGCGGCCAAGAGCGAGGACGAGTTGTTCGAGATCGTGACCGAGGCGGGCGCGGAGGACCTGCGCGACGACGAAGACAACTTCGAGATCATCACCGCGCCGGAAAACTTCGAGGCCGTGCACGAGGCCGTGAAGAAGGCAGGCATCGAGCCGCAGGTGGCCGAAGTCGAGATGGTTCCGAAGTCCTTCGTCAAACTCGAAGGCGCGGACGCGCGCCAGATGCTCAAGTTGATGGAAGTGCTCGAAGACCACGACGACGTGCAGAAAGTCTCGGCCAACTTCGACATCGACGAAGCGGAGATGGCCAACGCCTAGACGAACCCGGACGCATCCCGCACCCGAAACAAAAACAGGCCGCCGCTTCTGACCCTCCGGTCAAGAGCGGCGGCCTATTCTTATTCGTCACGGCGCGGGCTAGATTTTGATCGGCTTTCGATTGTCGAGATCTTTGAGCGTTTTGCAGAAATATTCGTCCTTGAGATATTTCTGATCGTAGCAGCGCACGTCGTAATGCACCCAGGTGGGCGCGATGTCGGGCGGTTCGAGAGCCTTGCGGTTCGTTGCGCCCCAACCGATCTGCGCGTGCGCCGTCTCGACGGCGATGGCGCGCGCACGGTTGCAGTTCTTCAAATCGTCCTGTTTGTCCTCGCCCGCGTGCAAGACCATGTCGAGATCGACGGCCTTGCCGTGATGGTTCGTGCTGCTGCGGTTGGTCTGCTGGTTCCTCACGCTGCAACGATAGCTTGAGTTGACCTGAAACTTGCGATCCGGAATGTAGTGCATGAGCGCGCGCGCCGCCCAGAGGATCATGCGATGGACGCCCGGATATTCGTAGCGGTAGAACATTTCGAGTTTCGGCTTGCCCGTCATGTAGCGGCCTTTGAAGAGACCCTGACCGAAGCCGCTGCACGTCCCGCAGGGACATTTCAGGTCGTTGAAGTTGATGGGGAAGTCGTCTGCAAACTTGTCTATGGCGAGAAACGTCTCGCGGTCGACGAGTCCGGTCGGCGTCTGCATCTTCATGTAGTCGGCCTGAAAGCGGACGACTTGCATTTCAGTGCCGGGGCCGAAATCTCCGTCGGGCACAGTGCCGCGAAAGCCCGCGAGTCGTAGTTGCAGTTCGGCCACGTCCGGCCCTTTCAGAGTTTTCTGTAGTATGCGTTCACCATATTCCATAAATGGTAGTCTCCTGTGACGGGTTAAAGCCGCGAGAACGAAGCGGTCGGGGCAAGTGGTGGGGACGCCACAACGTTCGGCCGAAGCGGCGTCGGTTAGAGCGAGCACATGATGCGAAGCGAACGGCGACTGCTTGAAGGCGCGCGAGACTGTAAGCGCGCATGTCTACTTTGTCAATAAATTTCGCGTGCGCACAGAGCGCGGGGAAACTAGTTGTTCCATAGATATATGAAGCGTAGCTGCAAAGCGTTTCACACATCCGCGCCGGACGAGCACGGAAGGTCGCCGCCGGTTATTTCAACTTGACCCGGCGGTTGTCGGTGACCAATAAAGTCGTTACCCAAATCCGGGATAAGTCCTTTAACGAGGACTGTCCCCGTGTACACAAAAATAGATAAAGTCGTTACCTGACCGGCACTCCAAAAGACACTTTAGTTGTGGTAGCAACAATAAAGTTGTTACCCGATTAGGTCGCCAAACAGGCTGTACAGACGAGGCGGGGCATAGAGTATGACCCTACGCCCCGCCTCGTCTGTACATCGCTCCTACCGTAGTGCGTTACCTTACTTACAATATTTTCCTTTTTTAGCTTTGGAATTTTGAGTAGGGGTCATTCACCTGATCACCAAACTTCTATCAGACAAATGTTACTATTCATCTCTTCACGTGAAATTCTGTGTCCCTTTATTTCGTTGCGCGACGTCCTGCGATACGTTGTTAGCATCTCTCCATCTCCTTTTCTGATTAAGTCCGCCGTGCTTTGGCGGTCAGTCCACTGTAAGTCGAATGTATAATTAGCCGGCGGAGCTTAGTCGCGTTTGGAATTCTTGCCGCTCGTCGGCGGATGCGGGGCGGCTGCCCGCCGGGTCAATCTCTTCCATGTCGTAAGCCAACGTCGGCGCGAGCATCGTGATGAGATAATCCCATTCCGCGCGCAAGCTGATATAAATATCAGCGCCGGATTGTTCATCAGCGGTAATCTCGATACCCGCCTGCCGGAGCCGCCGCAGGGCGGCAAAGTAGCGGCGTCGCCAACGTTCGCGCGTCTGTGCGTCGGGCGGTTCCGGCGAACGGGGCACACGATTGGGGAGGAACGTGTCGGAGAGCGTCCGCATTAACATCATAGACGCCCGCCAGAGTTGTGCCGCCGCCGCCGACTCTTTCAGCCACCCATACTTCTCGTCGTTCAAGCCGCTTTTAATCAGCGTCACGGTGTCGAGCGCGAGGAGGTTGGTCTGTGACATGGAGTAGTACGAGTCGTTGAAACGAAAGTAAGACAACACGGGATAGAAATGGTGCGACTCCTTGACCTCTCCCATCTCCTTAGCCATTTCCGACAAGTTGTTATGACCGCCGTCGAACTTCCCCTGCGGCCCGAGTCCGGCGAGCAGTTCGGCGGCGTCCGCAGTCTCGGCTGAGAGGAGATGAAGCTTCAGCCCGAAGGCGTTCCGCCGCCGGAGCGCGGTATAGACCTGCATCAGATAGGTCAGCGTCAGCGAGATGATGGACGTGCCGACGAGCGAGGTGAACAGGTAGAAAGCGCGGAGGGAACTGGTTTGCGGCGTGAAGTCGCCCGCCCCGACGATGGATGTGCTGCTGCCGCCGGCGAACAGCGCCGTGATGAAATCGGTCGGCGTTTCGCCGCTGCCGGCGGTGACGGCCGTGCCGAGTCGCGGGTGGATGACGAGCGCCGTGCCGAGCGTCAGCCCGATGTCCCAGAAGGCGACGAGCAGCAGGAGAATGACTGGCCCGCACAGAGAGAGAACGACGCCGCGGTGACGACCGAACGGCTTCGACACGAGGCGGAAGACGCGCCACGCGAGGCGCGCGAGGCGGTCACTGATAATGCCCGTCCCGGCGCGGGCGTAGAGCACCGTGAGAAACACGTCTAAGAGAACGAGCAGGATAACGATCGCGCCGAGCGTCTGCTCCAACCACTGAAACATAAATAATTCTTCCGTTACGATATTCAACCCGCTTCGGCGGCAGAGAAGGGAAACGAAGCTACCGCAACGTGTTGTCAAATCGGCGCGCGTGAAGACGATCAGGCTGATTCGTCT
>DASZCS010000040.1:0-32526 GCA_035942855.1 Pyrinomonadaceae bacterium
ACCGACGGAAGGCGGCATGCTGGTAACATAGGGGTTTCAGCCAGCCGCCCTGAGTCGGTCTAACAAGCCAATGCACCCGACCCGCGATAGCATGGTTTTCATCATCTTTCCTTACCGGTGTAAATTGTGTGCAGCTCGCGCTCGCGGGTTATCCCCGGCGTTAGGCTGCTGCGAGTTGAATGTTAGAGGTACGCGAGACTTGTCGCCCCCTCACGGCGCGCGGCTCCTGCCCAATCTAGTTGAATCTTCACATCCCACGTCATGCCGCCGCGCTTCTCTGTATTCTGGACGTCGCGAGATGCATGTTGAATAATCCCTTTCGAGGTGGTCTGCCGGCATTGAATAGTTTCGGTCAAGGGCAGCCGAACAAGTCATTGGAGATGACCGCGAGATAGCCAGAATGTCATCCGCGAGATTGCAGGCTTGCTGCGTTGTGTGCGCGGCATCTCAATTCCGGCGTTAGACAGCTTTCGCCATGTGGTAAATATAGAGTTATGAGAAGCATCATTAAATTCTGCCTTCTGCTGGTAGCTTTGTTTACGCCATTGTTGGCATATGGCGATAGCGTCGCTCCTCCTCGCTCTTATGCGACGCCGTCATCTGACGGTAAATTCGTTTTCGTGATGATTGCGCCGACCGAAGCTGAGCGCGATGGAATCTACTTGAGGGATGAGGATAAACGTGAGACTCAAAAAGTAAGAGCCAAGTATCCAGCGAGCGGCATGTATTTGAATGATGACTCGACCACACCACTCTGGACGGTTGATTGGTATTCTTATTCAGTCCTCGTAGTGTCCGACGGAATCCATTTGGTCAGGCGCGGCCCTTGGGCGAGTAATCTCTCTGATGAAGCGTTGACTTTCTTTGCTAATGGAAAAGAGTTGCGTTCCCACAAGGTTGGCGATCTAGTAGATACCAAAATGTTTTTATTCCAGACGGTCTCTCATTATATGTGGGAAGATAGCATGAATCTTGATGAGAATAGGCGCACGTTGTCCGTCGCCACATTGAGCAAAGAAAGGTATGTTTTTGATTACACAACAGGGGAAATAATCTCGGCCAGCAGACCTATCAGAGCTATTGTTGTCGCTGGCGTAGCTATCTTAACTTTCAGCGCGCTTTTGATAATCAAACGGAGAAGAATGGTTGCGGAGGGCGCTGTCTAACAATGGCATGCACCCGACCCGGTTCAGCTTGGCTCTCATCCGTCAGCTTGAAAGCCTGATGCGTTGTGTGCGGGCGGGTGATGCCGGGCGTTATGCCGTCGAGGTTGTGTCTATGCCCCTATACACATTCATCATGGAGTACGCGGGCGGTACCTATATCTCACAAATTAAAGCTTCTTCTCCCCAGTTAGCTTGCGTGAAGGGGGCGCAGAGTATAGATGTTTCTCGGGTAAGTGGGTTCGGGGAGAGAAGTAAGGAGTCCTTAATTGAGGAGATGAGAGCAGATGCCCCAATCCCCCTGGACAGTTTGCAGAATGTTTGGTGCGCGAGTGCGCTAATTCGTGGCGAACTCGCGCTGATAAATGTAGTCCTGACAGAGAGCGAGAAGAAGAAAGCGCAATAGAATCTTGAATGGTCATGCGCCGGCATAACAACGGCATGCAGCGGACGCGCAAATCACGTTGCCTTTTATCATCAATTGCAATCGCGCGCCGCTGATGCCGGGCGTTAGGCTGCTTCGCTTATGCGGGGTCGTTTTCATGACTAGTCGTCGCTTTTGGCTTCCTGTCCTGTGTGGGGTGGTTGCGGCACCCGTGTGCTGGGTAGTTGGCGTATACCTTTTTGCTCTCAGCAGGAGCATTTATCCGCTGGTGCTGTTCTTCCCCTACTGGGCGGCGCTGAGCCCGCTGGTTGAGGATGCAACTTTATTAGGCACAGCGGTCATTCCGCTTTCCGTTGTTCTCCAGTATCCGTTGTATGGCATCGCCGTCGGAATAGCCAGGGTGAGAGGGCATGCCCACGGCGTAGCTGTCGCCCTTGCGCTAGCGCATATGATTTTTGCAGTGATTGGGGTTGCAGTTGGAAAGAACCTGGGATTTCTGTAAGGCTAAAGCTGGTTTCACAGCTGCCCGAGATGCAGAGAGAAGCAAGTCTACTCGGGGCAGCCTAACAACTCATTCAACCGGAGCGGAATTAGCTCGGATGTCATTTGCTGGATTGAAGCCTTCTCGCAAATAATTTCCGCCCGGTTAATTCGGGCGTTAGGTGCTTAGTGGTATGAATTTGGAGCAGCTAAAGAAAACTTCAGAAACCCGTATTGAGCGCTTCCTGCGCCATATGTCTCTGTCTCTCGGCATAGGACTCTTATCTACTTTCATCGTCGCTTCGGTTTCGGGATATCTTCCGCAGTTCTTGGCCGGGATGTTGAATTTACCGGGGCTTATATTCTGCTATTTCTTGATCACCTATGAAACCAAACCAATAGATGATGTGCCATTATTTGAGGCTGGGCAATATGCGCTCTGTTATTTTGTGGGCGTCCTTCTCAACGTTCCTTATTATACGCTTCTGGCTTGTGGCGCAATTCGACTTTTTGAAATACGGAGGGATGAAGATTGATTTGTTAACCATGCCGCACCTAACAACTCATTCAACGCGAACGGAAATAGCGCGGCTTTCGTCCGCGAGACTTGTCTTTAATGACGTTGTGTGCCGCCGCGTTAATTCGGGCGTTAGGTGCAACAAATGTGACACTCGTGCGTGGAAGGAATAAGCAGGAAGTGCTTCAACTGAGGTGTCAAAACAAAACGATGAACAAATACGCACTTTACGGAAAACTGCAAGCCAAAGCCGGCAAAGGCAAAGAACTCGGCGAGATACTTTTGAAGGCGGCAAAGTTGATGGAAAACGCTAAAGGCTGCCTTCTGTATCTAGTCGGTAAAGAAGCTGACAATACGGACGGCATTTACATTATTGAAGTTTGGGAGACTAAGCAAGACCACGACGATTCGTTGAAAGTTCCGGGTGTTCGTGAGCTCATCATGGAAGCAATGCCGATTTTGGACGGAAAGCCAACGGGCGGAATGACTCTTGAAATTCTCGGCGGTAAAGGGCTTAAATAAATGCCGGGACACGCCCAACAAATCAATGGACGCGAGGCGGAAACAGCCACTTTCATCTAACGTAACTTTTTATCTTTCACGTGCCATTGAGCCGGTTTCCGCTCGCGTCATCACAACCGTTAGATTTCTGTTGAATGACAGGACACCCAAAATAGAATGATGACGAACGACGAATTGATTCGGAAGGCTCAAGCTGTGGTCAACCACAGAAAGATTGCACACGGACTCTCTGTCGGTGACGTGGGCTGTGCCCTGCTTACCGAGAAGGGCAATCTACACGTGGGTGTCAATATTGACGTTGTGGCAGGCATCGGGTTTTGTGCCGAACACAGCGCAATCGCATCCATGGTCACGCATGGCGAGCAGAGCATCAGAAAGATCGTAGCCGTCCTCGGTGATGGCACGATTCTTCCGCCGTGCGGCCGTTGCAGGGAGTTAATGCACCAGATTGATGCTGGCAACATGGAGCGCACGGAAGTCCTAATAGGCAACGCTCGCGCAGTACATCTCCGAGACCTTTTGCCTCATCCCTGGGATGGAGTGTTTTTAGAAGACAAGGCTGAGCGTCCACTCAATGAGTGACGGCAAGGAACGAAATCTAACAACAGCATGCAGCCGGTCGTGGATAGTATTGATGTCATCCGCAAGGGGTGAGCCAACTAGATATGATTGCCCTTATTTGAAAGGGTTGCGTTCGGGGGCTTCGTCGTGATGTGCGGCGCGCAAGAGGCCGCGCACGATGAGATTGAGGGCGGGGATGCGATGCCTGACCCAGACGCGCAAAGGTAAGGGACGCGCGCCGAGCCGTGCCTTGGGTTCGAGTGCAGTGCGGCCGAGCGAGAGGCGTCGGCAGCCAAGTTGGATGGCGTCGGATACGACCGCTTGCAGGAGGCGGAAGTAGATGGGTACGTCGGCGTTCGTCGTGCGGTCGAAGCCGATGTAGTAGCCGACGGCCGTATCATTGTCTTTAAGCGTCGTGACGAAGCCGAGCAACTCCGCGTCGCGCCGGATGATGGTGCAGCGAAAATCCTCTTTGAAGACGGAAGCGAGCGCGGGGATAAAGGCGGGCGAGAGCGTGACGAGGCGCAGACGCGCCCCTTCGTGCACTTGCAGGTAGAGCGCGTGCAACTCTTCTGCGTGCGCGTGCACGTCCTCAGCGCCCGCCAAAGTCTCCACACGGCAACCGGCCGCCTCCACGTCCTTCTCGATCTGCCGCGCCGATTTACGATACTTCGCGTTGAGGCTCGCCAGATAGTCCGTATACGTCTGCCACTTCGGCGAAAGCTCCAAGACCATGTCGGGGTCGGTTTCGAGCGGCCGGTAGGAGAACTGCGCGAGGGCCTGTGCATCTTCGTCCTCTGCGTCGGGGATGTCTTTGACCATGACGAGGTCTGTGTCGCCCGAGAGACGGTCTGCGCGGCGCAGTCTATAGAGTGCTTCGGCGACGGCAGGCCACAGTTCGCGCCTGTCCGCGCCACGAGCGAAGGCGACGCCGTGCTGTCCCCAAGACAAGAGATTGCCACAGACGAGCATGCGCTCCTCTATGCGCCGCAAGGGAGCGGCCATGGCCTGCGTGCGACGAGAATCGCTTTTCTTCTGCACGCGCGCGGCCGAGACGCGGACGCTCTGCGCGGCGACGGCGGCAACGGGGCGCGCGCCCGCGCCGAAGATGAGCGCGTAGCGCCCGCACAAATTTTCGGGCGCGGCCTGTTCGAGTGCGCGCAGGTAGGGGCGTCCGAGATAGACGGAAGCGCCAGCGGTGAGCGCGTCCCAGTGCGCGGCGTCCAGATAGTCGACGCTGTCGGAGAGTGCGAAGCCGTAGCCGGTCGGACGGTGGCGCACACGGTGCGCTTCGCGCAGGTCGTGCGCCTTGCCGACCAGTTTTTTGAGTGGCTTCTTCAGTTCGGGCATAGAGAGCGCGCGAGTCGTTTTCAGGATTGCGGCCGGAAGTAGAGCACCATCGCCGCGCCGACGACGACAAGGAGGAAGCCTAGATAGAGGATAGGATTGGGCGAGTGCTTGGGCGGGTGCAGCCACATCGTAATGAGGACGTTGATGACGGGCGCACCGCCGAAGACGAGCGGCATGACGTAAGTGGGCAAGCCCCCCGTGCGGAAAGCGAAGATGATGCAGACCGCGCCGAGCGCGCCGAGCGCGCCCGCGACCGTGGCCGTCGTCGCGCCGCTGGAGTTGAAGCCGCCGAGCGCGCCCTGCGACCAGAGCCAGGCCGTAGGCACGAGCACGCCGATCAGAAAGTAGGCCACGCCCACGCACAGCAGCGCGCGCATCGGGTTGCCGAGTTTGACCTGTCCCTGATGCAGCATCGCGCCGTAGAGTCCCCACGACAGAGCCGCGCCGAGCGCGAACACGATCCAGAGCATAGATTTCTCTTTTCCTTTTTCCATCGTCATTTGCGAGAACGAGTGAGACTGGCAGAGCTTGGAGAACTTTATAGCCGATCGGTGGCTCAGAGGGAAACGATGAAGTGAAGGCGGTAAATAGCGAATGGTAAACGGTGGAAGACAGCTTTTCTCCATTCACCATTTACCATTCACTATTCACCATTTACCATTCTTCACTTCATCTTTTTTAGAACTGCAAGCGCACGCCGAGTTGAATCTGTCGCGCGGAGGTGACGGTTGAACGGATGCGCCCGAAGGTAGGGAGCGGCGCTTCGTTGTCGGCTGCGCCCGCGAAGACCGTGAGCGCGGGCGGCGCGAAGTTGGCGCGGTTGAAGAGATTGAACGCCTCGACGCGAATCTGGACGTTCGTGTCTTCGCCGAGCGGCGAGGCGAAACGTATGTTCTTCATCGCGGAGAGATCGAAGGTGCGCAGGTTCGGCCCGATAAAGGCGCCGCGCCCGGTGTTGCCGAGCGTGCCCGCCGGTTGCAGGACGAAAGCGTTCGGGTCGAAGTATTGATCCGGGTTGCCGAGCACGGCCGACTCGTAGGTGTAGCCTTCGCGCAGGCTGGCGCGGTCGCGCCCGATGCCGGGGCCGAGCGAAGGCTGCCAGAGCGAGCGCGAGCGGTTCGCCTGCACGAACACGGTCAGAGGGTTGCCGCTTCTGGCCTGACCGATACCGGCCAACTGCCAGTTGTCTAAGAGCGCGCCCGCCACGCCGCCCAGATTCTTCGCATAGGGAATCTGCCAGACGAAGTTGACGACCCAGTTGTGCTTGGCGTGATAGTCGGCCAGCCCCTTGTTGTAGTTGAAGCCGGGAAACTCCGGGAAGGCCGTGGTCGTGCCGTTCGTCGCGTCGGAGAAGAAGGTCGAAGCCTGCGTCGTGTCGATGTTGCGCGAGAAGGTGTAGGACGACTGGATATTGAAGTTCTGATTCCAACGCTTGCGCACTTCGAGAATCATCGCGTTGTACCACGAGTTGCCGTCGCTGCTCTTGAGTTCGATGGTCGAGAAGGCCGTGTTCATGCGCGGCGCGCCCGCAGGGAAGAAGGGCGTGCCGTCGGGACGGATGATGGGCGTGGCGATGTTCACGTCGTTGCTGCGCAGGAGGTGCACGCCGCGCGTGCCTGCGTAGCCGACGGTGACGACCGTCTGCCACGGCAGTTCGCGTTGAAGGTTCAGGTTGTAGACGTTCAAATACGGGTTATCGAGATTGAACTGGACGGGGCGGATGGAGTTGGCGAAAGCGCACGAGAGCGGCGCGACGGGGAACGCTGGACGACAGGGCGACGTGGGCGTAAAGCCGATGGCGATGCGCGGCGTGGCGGGCGGGTTCGTCACCGTCACGATCAAATTCTGCTGGTTGTTCGTGTTGAAGTAGATGCCGTAGCCGCCGCGCAGACTGGTCTTTCCGTCGCCGAACACGTCCCACGCGAAGCCGACGCGCGGCGAGAGATTTTTGCGCGTCGGGTTTTCGTAGAGCAGGCCGGTCGTCGGCGCACGATCCGTGAAGATGTTGGGCAGGGCGGAATCGCGCCCGTTGATGTCAACGGGCATGGTCGTCGTTTCGTAGCGCAGTCCGGCGTTGAGCGTCAGTCGTTCATGGACGCGATAGCTGTCCTGCACGTAGCCCGCGAAGAGCGTGAAGCGCCAGTAGCGGTCGAGCGCGCCGTTGACGGGCAGGCCGATGAAACTCTGCGGCGTGTTCGACAGGAAGTTGCGGAGATTGGAGAACGTCCAAGTGCCGAGCGAGAACGTCGGGTTATACATGTTGTCCTGGTAACGCTCGACGAGGCCGCCGATCTTCAGGAGGTGTCGGCCGCGCGTGTGCGCCATGCCGTGCTCGAAACTGTAGACGTTCTGCGTGAGGCGCAAGTTGGCCGACGACTGCGGGCCGAAGCGCGGGATGCCGCCGATGTCTATGTTGCCGATCAGGTCGCGCCCCGGAATGAAGGGCGTCAGGTCTTGCGACGTGTTCGACTGGACGTCCTGCCCGATGCGCGTGCGGCCGAAGCCGAAGCGGAAGGTGTGGAGCGTGCGCGACGACTGGATGAAGCGATGCTCGGCCGTGAAGAACTGGTTGCGCGAAAGGAAAGAACGCGGGAATTGCGGAAACTCGGTCGGGAGAGCCTGATCTGCGTCGTCGAAAGTATAACGCGCGAAGAATTGATTTCTGGAGTTTAAGTTGTGATCGATTCTTCCCTGAAAGAAGTGCTGCGTGATCTGTTGATTGAAGCCGAAGTTGTAGGCCGCGAGTCCGCCGCCGAGGTTGCCGCCGTTCGGCAAAGGAAACTCGTTTAGAAAGGGGCGAATGTCGGGGCTGATCGCAATCGGGTTTGCCACGCCGGGCAAAATGCCCTGTCGCGCGTTCAGGTCGGGCACGACCGTGGAGACGGTGCGGCCGAGTTGTTCGCGCAAGGATTCGTAGTTGAAGAAGAAGAAAGTTTTGTCGCGCCGGATGGGGCCGCCGATTGAGCCGCCGAACTGGTTGCGCTTGAATTCGGGTTTGCGCGGCGTGTCGAAGAAGTTGCGCGCGTCGAAGTTGTCGTTGCGATGAAACTCGTAGAGCGACCCGTGCCATTCGTTCGTGCCGGATTTGGAGACGGCGTTGATCTGCCCGCCGGAGTTGCGGCCGAACTCGGCGCTGTAGGCGTTGGTCTCCACGCGAAACTCGCGTATGCCTTCGATGCCGAGGACGGTTCCGGCGGCGCTGCCCGCCGGGCCGTTCGTGAAATCGTTCTGCGGCGTGCCGTCGATGAGGTAGACGTTCGAGCGCGGGTCTTGGCCGTTGACGCTTGCCGCCAAGCCGTGTGCGACGGCCGAACCGCCGTCGCGGTGCGGGTAGGCGATGACGCCCGGTTGCAGAAAGGCAAGGTCTGTATAGTTGCGCCCGTTCAAAGGAAGTTCGCGAATGGCGTCTTCGTTAACGAGGTAACTGAGTTCGGAAGTCTGCGTGTTGACGAGTTCGGCGTCGGCCGTGACGTTAACCTCCGTGCCTACGGAAGCGACTTCCAGAGTGATGTCGAGCACGGCCGCGTCGCCGATGGCGAGGCGCAGGCGTTCGCGCGTGAAAGGCTTGAAGCCCTGTTGCGAGGCGCGTATCTCGTAATTGCCGACGGGCATGGCCGGGAAAACGAAGCGGCCTTCGTCGTCGCTGACGGCCGTGCGAGTGAATCCTGTTTCCAGGTTTCGCGCCGACACTTCGACGCCGACGATGACGCCGCCCTGCGCATCTTTGATCTCGCCCGCGATGGTGGCGTCGGTTTGCTGCGCGAAAACTACAGGGGCGGACGCGAGCGCGCTGCAGAGGACGAAACTTGCGAGCAGGATGGCGCGTAAAACGGATGTGAACTGCGAAGTTGAAAATTTCATGGAAAATGTATGAGACGTTTCTCTGGTTCGGACGAAGTTTGCGGCGGTCTGGGGACGCCCAAGCATTCTAAGCGTTCGGCTTGACCTGTGACAAACGCTTGCGACACTATAGGTTTGTTACGTCTGACGCGGCCTCGTAGTTTCTTCCGAAAATCCGCCCGGCCCTTTACGAAAAATCGAATGAAGAGACTTTTGCTGATTCTCGTTGTCATTGCGCTCTACGTTTCGCACCAGGACTTCTGGAACTGGCGCAAAGCCTACCCTATGGCCTTCGGCTTCGTGCCGGTCGGGTTGTGGTATCACGCCTGCTTCGTCGTCGCCAGCGCGCTCGTGATGTGGATGCTCGTCACGTTTGCGTGGCCTGCTCATCTCGAAGAAGAGGTCGAACAGCGCGAGACGCGCAAGGAGGACGCACGTTGATCCCGGCCATCGTCGTCTTTATCTACCTGGCAGTCGTCGTCTACATCGGCATCTTCGCCTTTCGCAAAGCGACGGGCAAAGAAAAGGCCGAAGACTACTTTCTCGCCAACCGCTCGCTTGGCCCCTTCGTCTTTCTGCTCTCTCTGTTCGGGACGAACATGACGGCCTTCGCCATCCTCGGTTCTTCGGGGCACGCCTTCAATAACGGCGTCGTCACCTTCGGGTTGATGGCGACCTCGTCCGCACTTGTCATCCCCTTGACGATATTCTTGTGCGGCACGCGCATCTGGGCGCTCGGCAAGAAGCACGGCTTTATGACGCCCGTGCAGATTTTCCGCGACCGCTGGGAATGCGGCCACATCGGCACGGTCATCTTCTTCGTGCAGGCGGCGCTGCTCGTTCCTTACATCATCATCGGCGTGATGGGCGGCGGCACGACTCTGAACGTGATCAGCGGCGGCTTCGTGCCCTTCTGGTTCGGCGGCGCAATCGTGGCGCTCGTCGTGATGAGCTACGTTTTTTTTGGCGGCATGCGCGGCACGGCGTGGGTCAACACGTTTCAGACGATCCTCTTTCTCGTCTTCGGCGCAATCGCCGTGGCGGTGATCGGCGCTGGCATGGGCGGCTTCAAGTCTGCCGTTAATGCCATGATGCAGTCGCCCGCGACCGCGCCCCTGCTGACGCGCGAACGCATCTCGCCCTACTATTTTTTCAGCTACACGTTCATCCCTCTGTCGGCCATCGCCTTTCCGCACATCGCCATCTTCTGTCTGACGGCGCGCAAGATGGGGCAGTTCAAGAAGACTGTCATCTTCTACCCGCTCTGCATCATGGCGATCTGGCTGCCGTGCGTCTTCCTCGGCGTGATGGCAAACCGCGTGCAGGACGTGCCGCAGATTCGCGCCAAGGTTGAAGCGCGGCGCGTGCTGGCGACGCAGGGGAAGAACATGCCGCCCGAACAGCGCGACCAGTTGCGCGAACAATCGGCGGGCGACGACACGCTCCTGCTCCTGTTGCAGCGTTTCGCGCCGCTGTGGCTGGCGGGGATTCTGGGCGCAGGGATCATGGCGGCCGTCATGGCTTCGGATTCGCAAATCCTCGCGCTCTCGACCATGTTCACCGAAGACATCTTCGCTTTCTATGGAGGCAAGCGCAGATTTGGCGAAGCCGTGCAGGTGCAGACGGGGCGCATCTTCGTCATCATCCTGACGCTCTTTGCCTACATCGTCGCACTGCAAGCGCCGGAGTCCATTTTTGAACTCGCCATCCAGTACGCTTTCTCCGGCTACGCCTCGCTCTCGCCGCTCATCATCGCCGCGCTCTTCTGGAAGGGCAGCACGAAGTGGGGCGCGCTTGCGGCGACGGTGTGGACGGCCGTGGCAGTGGTTGCAGTGGCGGTCTATCAGGCGGTCGTGCCTGCGCCCGCGCCGGGTGCGACGACCGTGAGCGCGATGCTCGGCGGCGTCGAAGCGATTGCGCGCACGCCGGGCGGCACGACCGTCTTCGGCTTCATGCCCGTCGTCCCGATGGTCTTGGGATCGGCGCTCCTGATGTTCGTCGTCTCGCTCTTGACGCGCAAGCCCAGGCAGGAGACCATCGCGAAATATTTCTGATTCAACGGGGCTTCGGATTTATCAACTTTGCTCGACAGGAACTCTCAACAACATGCGAGACATCAACCAGGCAGGCTTAGACCTCATCAAGAGCTTTGAAGGCATCATTGATGGCAACCCCGCCACCGTCAATTACGATCCTTACGTCGATCCGGTCGGCATTTACACTATCGGCTGGGGCCATGCGATTGTGTGGGGCAACGGCTTTCTCAAAACTTCGACCCCGAACGCGAAGGCCATCGCCAAACAACTCTACCCGAACGGACTCACGCGCGAAGAGGCAGAGGAACTGCTGCGCAACGACATCCGCGCCCACTCGATCCCCGTCGAAGGCTTGATCAAAGTGCCTGTGACCGACAACCAGTTCGCGGCGCTCGTCTCCTTCGCCTTCAATCTCGGCGTCAACAACCTGCGCAACTCGACCTTGCTGCGCAAGCTGAACGCGCGCGATTACGACGGCGCGGCGCTTGAGTTTCAGAAGTGGAACAAGGCGGGCGGCAAAGTGCTCAAAGGTCTGACGCGCAGGCGCGAGGCCGAAGCGACGCTGTTCCGCACTCCGTAAAGCTTCTAACCAAACATAAAGCGAAACCACGAAACCACACGGAGCGACACGAATCATTTTTCGTGTCGCTCCGTGTGATTTCGTGGTTTCTTTGTTTTGTTAGTCGGTGTGACCGCGCTGTGCCTTCAGGGCTTTTGCTACGGCGTGCCTGTTGGCGCGGCCTTCGCACCCGCAGGCGTTGCTGCGCCCGTGGGCGTGGCCGCAGTACCCGCCGCCGGTGTCGCCGTCGTGCCTGCCGGTGTCGTCGTGCCGCCCATCGTCTGGTCGCGTTTGGCTTTGAACTCGGAACCGGCTTTCCATTCAGGATACTTGTCGCCCTGTGCGACGCGGTAGCCGATCAAGGTCAGCAGTTGCGTGTCCTCGACCGCGCCCGCCAAATCCCAATCGGGTTTGATCTCGTCGGACACCTTGTGATAGTCGCGCTCCGTGTATTCGTCGCGCTTCTGCTTGCTGTAGGCCGTGTCTTTGCCCACGTAGTCAACGCCGGAATCCGTGTAGAGCGCGGGTACGCCCACCTTGGCAAACTCGAAATGATCCGAGCGATAGTAGAAACCTTTTTCCGGTTCGGGGTCGGGCTTCACGGTGCGGCCTTGCGCTCCGGCCGCTTCGCGCAGGAGGTCTATGAGCGTCGAGTTGTCGTCGCCCACCATCGTGATGTCTTTGGTGCGCCCCCACTGGTTGACGCCGTCGATGTTGATGTTGGCGAGCGTCTTGTTGGCCGGGTAGAGCGGATTCTCCGCGTAGTGTTTCGCGCCGAGCAGACCTTTCTCTTCGGCCGTGACGGCAAGGAAGATGATGGAACGCTTGGGCGCTGGTGTGAGTTTGGTGAAGGCTTCGGCGATCTCAATCATCGCGCCCGTGCCGGAAGCGTTGTCGAGCGCGCCGTTGAAAATCTGATCGCCTTGCAACTTGGGGTCGCGCCCGAGGTGATCCCAGTGCGCCGAGTAGACGATGTACTCGTTCTTGAGCGCGGCGTCAGAGCCTTCGAGCTTGGCGACGACGTTGCTCGAATCGATCTCGCGGATCGTGTTTTTAACTTCGAGGTTGGCCTTGGCGTTCAGCGTCACGGGACGGAAATCTTTCGTCGTCGCAGCCTTTTTCAACTCGTCGAAGTTCTGTCCGGCGGCCGACATCAGTTCCTTCGCGCGGTCGAGCGTGATCCAGCCTTCGACCGCCGCGCGATCCATGTTCTTGTTCGGCGTCTGGATGTCGAAGTTCTCGCGCGACCAACTGCCCGAAACCACTTCGTAAGGATAACCGGCAGGCCCCGTCTCGTGGACGATGATGGCGGCGGCCGCTCCTCGGTCGCGCGCGATCTCATACTTGTAAGTCCAGCGGCCGTAGTAGGTCATGGCGTTGCCTTTGAACATGCGCTGGTCGAGTTTTGAAGGATCATTAGGATCGGGCACGGCCGGGTCGTTGATGAGCATGACGATGGTTTTGCCTTTCACGTCCAAGCCCTTGTAATCGTCCCAACCGTATTCGGGCGCGACCACGCCGTAGCCGACGAAGACCACGTCGGAGTTCTCCACTTTCGATTCGGGCACGAAGCGACGCGAGACGGCGACGTAATCTTTCGGAAACTCCAGATCAATGGTCTTGCCGCCCGCCGTAAACGAAGCGCGCGGCGCACCCGTGAAGCCGACGAGCGGCACTTTCTGCACGTAAGTCCCATCGGGGTTGCCGGGTTTCAGGCCGAGACGTTGAAACTGCTCGGTCAGATATTTGACCGTCAACTCTTCGCCCTTTGTGCCGGGGCCGCGCCCCTCATACTCGTCGGCGGAGAGCGTCTTTGTGTGCGCCATGATGTCGTTGGCGTTGATGCTGTCGAGCGCGGGGCGCAGTTCGGCAGGAATGGCGGCCGAAGCGTTCGCGGCGTTAGTGTTCGCCGTCTGGTTCGGCGGCGGCTGCACGCAGGCTGTGGCGACCGCAAGCAGGCAGAGCGCGCCCACGAGCGACAGTGCGGAAAGAATGCGCTTCTTCATTTTCATGTGCCTCGTGTTGGAGTTGATTCGGGAATTGAACAAGACGTTTCTATGCCGAAACGCCGGTCAAGTCAAATTGCCGAATCCGTCGTGCGGCGCGCGAAACGATTTGTCGCCCCGACGCATTAATAGTTGGAACATGAGAGGCGAGATGAAGACGGCCGTTTCGTCCACAGAGACGGCTCAAGCGCATTCGAGAACGACCCGCTACTTGCTATTGACACAGTGTAAGTGCAGGAGTAATGTGTGCGCGTTCAAACATACCCTCGCTACGTAAATCGCTGACGCCCGCGCAACTTCGTCAGCGCTTTCTTTCTCACGCACACGGGATGGAGCTTAGGCCGTGCCTCACCACCAGGCCGCACGGCTCTCACGGCTCAATAACAACTCAAACGAAGTTTCTAGCCGGGTCAATGGCCGCAATCCGTCTCGGCTAGTTCGGACGCTACCGTGAACCACCCCGCCGCCGCGACACACAAGCGGCAACGGAACTGACCCACCGCCGATCCTTGACTCACCATGTCTTTCGGCGTGCATTAGGAGGACAGAAAAGCAATGCCTACGAAAAAAGCGAAGAACGGAGACGATCTTCAAACTGCCATCTACAACAAGGGATTCTCCTGGGAGGCCGCTCCGACCGAACTCTCGACTGCGAGCGTCGAGGAGCAGAAGGCTCATCTCGGTCTCGAAGTTGACCGGAAGGAGCTACAGGCGACGGAGCGTGCGATTGCCGCCGCCGAAGAGTTGAGAAGTTTCTCGGCCGCCTCTTTCACCGCGCCGACCTCGGTGGACTGGCGCAACAACGGCGGGAACTTCGTCACTTCGGTCAAAAATCAAGGCGGCTGCGGCGCATGCGTCTCGTTCGCTACGCTGGCGACCATCGAATCGCGCTTCAACATCAAATGTCAGACGCCGGGGCAAAACCGCGACTACTCGGAAGCCTTCCTCTTCTACTGCGGCTGCGGCCAATGCTGCGGGAACGGCTGGAACTTCCCGCCCGCGCTCGACTTCTGCAAGAACAAAGGCATCCTCAACGACACACAGTACGCTTACACGCCCAACAACCAGCCTTGCCCTTCGGGGCTGCCCGCGCCGACCTTGAAGATCGATAGCTGGTCGGCCATCCTGCCCGTCGCCGACCGCAAGGACGCGCTGGCGCGCAGGGGACCGCTCGTCGCCGGCATGGCCGTCTATCAGGACTTCTATGCCTACAAGAGCGGCGTCTACAAGCACGTCACCGGCGGCTTCATTGGCTATCACGCCATCAGTTGCATCGGCTACGACGACACGCAGAAGTGTTGGATTTGTAAAAACAGTTGGGGCACAGGCTGGGGCGAAGCCGGGTTCTTCAAGATTGCGTACGGCGACTGCGGCATCGACTCGCAGTTCGCCATGTACGAGCCGAACGTGACGTGTCCGGGGCCGGCTCCGAACCTCTGCGATCAATACCTGCCCGTGCTGAGACAGGTCTTGGCGCAAGCCCGCACGAACCCGCAACTGCGCCTGTGCCTGCGCTACTACGTGTGCGGCAAACTGCCGCGGCCGTATTGCACCATCCAGCACATCACCATCGCGCGCTCTGTGATTGCGATCTTGCAGAAATGCCCGCAGTATCGCGCGCCGTGGTGCGCCGCGCTCGGCTAAATTCCACACCGGGAAGGGTGTCTGCCCTCCAGCGCGCGGCTTCGACGGCTGCGGCGGCCACAGACGCCCTTTCGGAGAATGGAGGATATAATGGGAGAAGAACTTTTCGAGTCGCTGGCCGGTCTGGCAGCATCCGTCGGGAACAGCCCTTGCGCCGCCTGCGACGAACCTTCAGGAGAGGATACGAGTATGAGCCAAGATTTCTTCGCCGCCACGGACGAGTCTGGAGCGGACGATCTGATCACCCAACTGGAAACCGCGCTGAGCAATCTCTCGAACGAGGACGCATCTTCATCAGCGCTCAATGCCTTTTCGCTGGAACAACAACTTGAGTCCGCCGCCTTCGGCGACGAGAACCAGATAACTCTCGAAGACATACTGGCTTTCGCCGAGAGACATCCCGGCCTCAAGATCACTTTCTCCTTCTAGCGACATGGCGAGTCGTCAGACCGGGAAGGGCGCGAGGCTCTGTTCCGCCAGCGTCGCTTTCATCTGACGACTCGCAAACAACTTTCTCCCGGCGGAAATCTGCCGCGCACACGCGCGTCAATTTCCGCCGTGGCCTTTTACGTCTCTTGAGGGCCGGATCGTCGTGCTATGCTTTGAGCGCCGGGAAAGCGATGCCGTCAAGGGCGAGCAGCGACAGAGGTTTTAAACGTTATGCCGAAAGTTTATCGAGGTGCGGAGCGAGAGATCGATGCTTCCGTGGGCGAGTCGTTCGTCATCGAGTTGGAAGGCAACGCGACGACGGGCTACGAATGGAAGTTGGAGTTTGACGAGAGCAAGGTCAAGTTGATCGGAGACGAATACGTGCCCGCGGGCGCGAGCGGCATCGGCAGCGGCGGCCACCATCGCTTCACGCTGCAACCCGTCGTCTCCGGTCAGGTTTCCATCCTTGCCCGGTACAAACGCGCCTGGGAACCGGAGCATCTTGAGCAGAAAGAAATCTCTCTGCGGATCAAGAAGTAAGGCTCACACTTCAACCGAAACAGTAGACGCGCCCGTCCTGCGAACCGATGACGATGCGCCCCGAAGCGACGGCGGGCGAGGCCGACAGAGCTGCGCCCGCATCGAACTCCCACACCTTCGCGCCGCTGTAAAAATCGAGCACGTAAAAGCGCCCGTCGCTCGAACCGACGAAGACGCGCCCCGAAGCCAAAGCGGGCGACGATTCGACACGCGCGCGCGTCCCGAAAGTCCACAACGCTTTGCCCGTCCGCGCGTCGAGACAATGCACGTATTTGTCGCGCCCGCCGAGCACCACGCGGTTCTCCACCGCGCCCGCCGAAGAGTAGAAAGGAAACTGCCTCTGCGCGTTGCGATAGCGCCAGGAGATGCGACGCGTCGAAAGATTGACGCCGAGCACGTAGTTGTCGAACGTGCCGTAGAAGGCCGAATTATTCATCAACGCGGGCGACGCGCCTGTGTACGCGCCCGACGCCACGGTGTATAACTCGCGCCCGTCCGAGATGCGTATGGCGCGAAACACTTCGTCGCAGCCGGCGATGTAAGCTGTGCCTCCGGACACACCGGCCGTCGCATGCACGGGGCCGTTCGTCTTCACCTTCCAGCGCACCGCGCCGCTCCGCGCATCGAGACAATAGAGATGGCCGTCGTATGAACCGATGAGGATTTTATCGTCCACGGCCACGGGCGAAGACTTGATCTCGCCGCCCGTCTTAAACGTCCATGCGCCGCGCCCGTTCGACGCGTTGACGGCGTGAATCGTGCCGCCGAGATCGCCGACGTAGACGAGGCCGTTCGCCACGGCGGGCGACGATTCGCCGATGCCTTCTTTGCTTCCGGTGTTGTACTTCCAGCGCACCGCGCCGTTCCCAAGATCGAGCGCCGCGAGCACGCCGTCCTGCGAGCCGACAAACACAGTGCCGTAGGCGATGGCCGCGCTGGATTCGACGCCCGCGCCCGCCTGATAATTCCAGAGCGGCCGGATGTTTTTCGGCACGTCCGTCTTCGACACGCCCGTCAACTGATGATTGCCGCGAAACTGCGACCAGTTGTTCGGGTCAGCCCACTGCGCCGCCGCGCGCGCGGGCGACAGGAAAAAGGCGACCGTCAAAAGCAGCGCGAGCGAAAACGCATGCCGCCCCGCGCGGCCTGATGAGAAAAGTTCCTTGTTCACTTCCGGCATATCCTCAAACATAGTTGATGAACTGTTGTTAGCTTTCCTCCGTGTTCCTCCGTGTCCTCTGTGGTTAACAACTAATCTTCACCACAGAGGACACGGAGGAACACGGAGGATAAATCAATCAAACGTTCTCGAATTCCAATTGCAGGGCGCGGCGGTAGAGTTCGAGCGCGCCGTCCTTGTCGAAGGGGCGCGGGTTGAACGTGCCCGTCCACTGTCCTGCGGCGGCCTCGGCCAGCATCTCCAGGTCTTCCGTGCGAACCCCCGATGCGCTCGCCTCCGCGTCGAGCGAGCCTGCCGCCTTCAACTCTTCGAGCCGCGCGGCCAGTGCTTCGCCCGCGTCCGGCTCACGAACATTTCGTCCTGTCAGGCGCACGAGTTCGGCGTAGCGCGCGGCCACAATTGTGCTGTTCCAGCGAACGACGTGCGGCAAGAGCAGCGCGATGGCCGTGCCGTGCGTCGTGCCGTAGTGCTGCGTCAGAGGATTGGCGCAGGCGTGCGTCGCGCCGAGCATCGAATGTTCGATTGCCACCCCGGCGTAGTATGCGCCGAGTTGCATCGCCCCACGCGCTTCGATGTCCGCCGGGTGCGAGAGCACGCGCTCGTAGTTCGCTTCGAGCAGTCGCCAGGCTTCGCGCGCGAAGATGTCCGAGACGGCGCTCCGGCGCGTGGTGACGTAGCTTTCGACCGCGTGCGCGATGGCGTCAAACCCCGCGGCGGCCGTGACCGAAGGGGGCTGCGAGACCGTGAGCGCAGGGTCGAGCAGGGCGACGCGAAACGCAGCTTTCGGATCGCCGCAAGCCATCTTCAAGTGCGTCTCCGCATCGGAGATGAGCGCGTAGGTTTGCGCCTCGCTCCCCGTGCCTGCGGTCGTGGGGATAGCGATCATCGGAAGCATGGGGCGCGCGGCCTTGCCGTAGCCCTGGTAATCGCGCATCTCGCCGCCGTTCGTCAAAAGAAAGTTGATGCCCTTCGCGCAGTCGAGCGAACTGCCGCCGCCGAGTCCGATGATGGAATCGACACGAAGCGGCGCGGCGAAGTCGCGCCCGCGCGCGCACATCTCCGTGTCCGGGTTCACGTCGAACTCGTGGAAGGGAATCACTTCCACATCGGCCTTCGCTAACTCTGCAATCGCCTCGGCCACGTGCCCGCTCGCCACCAACCCGTGGTCGGCCACAAGGAGCGTCCGCCGAAACTCCAATTCGCGCGCGAGCGTGCCGAGACGCGCGAGCGCTCCCGCCCCGAAGACGACGCGCGTGCGAAGTTGGAAATCGAAAGGCTGCATGTGAATCAAGGGATGAGGGCGGAGGGATGAGGGATGAATGAAACGCTTAACGCACGTTGAGCAGTTTTCTTATTCATCCCTCATCCCTCCGCCCTCATCCCTACTTTCCTCCCACGGCGTAGACGTAGCTTTGCGAGCGCAGGATGACGAGGTTGCCGGAGATGGCGGGCGTCGCCATCAAGGGTTCGCCCATCGCGTTGGTCGCCAGCAGCTCGTAGGTCGTGCCTGCGCGGACGACGTACACGTCGCCGTCTTCGCTCGCCAGATAGATTTTGCCGTCGGCGGCGACGGGCGATGCGCTGAAGGTGGCGGGCAGGCGTTGCTCGTAAATCGCTTTGCCCGTCCGAGCCTCGAAGACGCGCAGGATGCCGTTGTCGCCGCAGATGTACATGAGATCGCCGTAGACGAGCGGCGTGCCCGTGTAGGAACTGCCGCGTGCGAGTCGGTATGCGAGCGATGCGTTTGTCTCCTCGCCGTCTTTCAGAGAGATGTCGCCCGCGAGCGCGCCGCCGCGAAAAGCTTTGACGGGACGATTGCCGGGATAGCCGCCCGTCACGATGATCAAGTCTTGTGCGACGACGGGCGCGGGCATCTGCACCTGCGATTGTTGTCCGCCGTTTGCAAAGCGCCAGAGTTCCTTGCCGGTCTGCGGGTCGTAGGCGCGCACGTAGTTGCTGCCGTTCGTGATGAGTTCCGCGCGACCCTTGCTTTCGTAGACGGCGGGTGGACTCCACGACGGCAATTCATCGCGCTCGACGCGCCACGCCTGCTTGCCCGTCTTGAGATTGTAGGCCGCGATGAAAGAGCCTGCGTGCTTGTCGCATTGGACGAAGACGAGGTCGCGATAGATGACGGGCGAAGAGGCGTGTCCCCATTCGGACGTCGGGTCGCCGGCAAGGCCGGGATTGAGCACGCCGAGATCTTGCTTCCAGAGCAGCTTGCCGTTGAAGTCGTAAGCGTAGAGACCTTCGGAACCCATCAGGGCGACGACGGTGCGGCCGTCCGTGGCGGGTGTGGAGTTGGCCTGCGTCGCTTTCACATGGCGCTTGGCGCGGGGCACGCCTTCGTAAGCAGTGCGCTCCCAGTTGATCTTGCCGGTCGCGCGGTCGAGACTGTAGATGCGCCACGCGTGGCGCGCGTCGTCGCGTGCGAGGCCGATGCCACGGTCTTTGGCGTTGAAGCGCGCCGAGGTGTCGGCGCTGACGGCCGTGATGAGGAAAACTTTGTCGCCCCACACGACCGGACTCGCGTGAGACAAGCCGGGGATGGCCGTCCGCCACAAGACGTTCTCCGACTTCGCCGCGTTCCAACTGACAGGCGTTTTCGACGCGCCTGCGGCCACGCCCGAAGCGTTCACGCCGCGAAACTGCGGCCAGTTCTGCGCTGTGGTCGCGCTCGTTAAAACGAGCAGGCAGAGAGAGGTGTAAAAGAGACGTTTCATAGTTAAGAACGGAACCACGAAGACACACGAAACAACACCAGATTCTTGTTCGTGTATGTCCGCGTGTGTTCGTGGTTCCATGTTTTTGCGAGCGGTTCAAAGGCTCGATTGATTGGCTTAAGGCTTCTTCGTTTCTTCGGGCTTCTTCGCCGGGGCGGCCGGTGTGGCAGCGGTGGCGGGCTTCTGTTCGGCGATGGCGAAAAGTTGATTGCGGTTGGCGATAAAGAGCGTGCCGTTGGCGGGAATGGGCGTCGAGTAGACGCTGCTCGTCATGTTGATTTCCGCAATCACCTTCTTCGTCTTGCCTTCCTGCAAGATGACTATGTCGCCGTCTTCGTCGCCGAGATAGAGTTTGCCGTCGATGAGCATGGGCGAACCCCAGACGGCGGCGAACACGTCGTGCGTCCAATAGACCTGTCCGGTCTTGGCGTCGAGCGCGTGCAGGAAGCCGCTGAAGTCAGGGTAATAGACGATTCCGTCTTTGATGGCGGGTGTGGAGACGGAGCGTCGGATTTTGTCGTAGTGCCAGACCATGCCGGTCTTGGTGATGTCGCCGCGCTTCGTCGGGTCGATGCAATAGAGATGGCCGACGCCTTCGCCGTGTTCGGGGTCTTGGCCGTTGGCGAGATAGACTTTCTCTTCGTAGATAACGGGCGTGGAGATCACTTCGTTGCGCGTCTTCGGCCAGACGGAATCTTTCGGATTCAGGTCGAACTCCCACAGCTTCTTGCCCGTCAGAGCTTCGTAGCCGCGCACCCAGCCGTCGCCCTGCGCGAAGATGACTTGATCCACGCCGCCCAGTTTGCCCACCGTCGGCGAAGACCACTGGCCGTGCAGGATGCGTTCGCCCACCGAGTTGTCTTCCCAGACGAGTTTGCCCGTATTCTTGTTGAGGGCGATGATGGCCGGGGCTTTCGGCGAAGGGACGTTGACGTGGCTCTCGTCCTGCCCGTTCGAAGTGCTGACGTAGATCAGATCGCCGAACGAGACGGGCGAAGAGTTGGACATGTTGTGCGGAAACGCGCCGACCTCTTCCATCATGTCGAAGCGCCAGATCACGTCCGCGTCCTTTTCGCCGTTCAGCTTCTCGTCTTTCACTGCGCCGTCGTTCTCTTTATCGCGGAAGCCTTCGGTGTCGAGCGCGACGACTTCGCCCCTGTTCGTCACGTAGTAGAGAATCTTGCCTTCGACGAGCGGCGACGAGCAGATGCCCTGATACGGCCAATCGTTGACGCGCCCGGCCGCGAGTTTGTCGGAGACGGCCTGCCACAAAAACTCGCCGTCCGATTCGCGGAAGGCCATCAGGATGCCCTTGTCGCCTTTCACCTTCGGGTCGCGCGGCGCTTCGTTGTTCGTGCCGACGTAGACCTGACCGCCCGCAACTACTGGATTGCCGTAAGTCTGCGAACCGAGCGCGGTCGCCCACTTGACGTTCGTCTTCTTCTGCACGTCCCAACTCACGGGGATGCCCTTCATGTGCGACACCATGTTGCGGTCGGGCGTCCCGCCCCACATCGGCCAATCACCACTGCCCGGATCACCCGCCGGGACGGTGAGCCGCGAGCCGTAAGCAGTGAGCAGCAGGAAACTGCCCAACAAGGCTGCCGTCAGCGCCAATCCAATCCTCATACCCTTTGCTCTTTCAATGCTCTTCATTATTTTCAATCCTCTATCTCTTATCAAATGCTCCCTGCTGATTTACAGCTAACAGCTAATAGCCAACAGCTAACAGCTTCACTTATACGACACGATGATATGGCCGGGCATGGTCTGGTGCGACTCGCTGCGCGAGAAGCCCGCGTTACGGAACATGCGCTCGAACTCGTTGAAGGTGTAGGCGTCGCCCGCAGGAGTCGTGCCGAGCATGACGAGCGCGAACGAGGCTTCGGCGGGCGGCGTGACGCGGTCTTCGTTCGGGACGAACTCAAGCGTCACGGCGCGTCCGCCCTCTTTGAGCGCGGCGTGGCATTTGCGCATCAGCGTCTCGCAGGTCGGCGGGTCGAAGTGGTGGAAGAAGTTGGTCAGGAGCACCAGATCGTAATCCGCACCGAACTCCACCTCGAAGGCGCTGCCCGGCATCAAGTGATAACGCGCAGCCACGCCCGCCGCTTCCGCGTTCCGCTGTGCTATCGCCAGCACGTTCTGCCAATCGACGGCGTAGACTTCGGCCTCTCTGTTCTGCTCGGCGAGCGTGATGCCGAAGATGCCGTGCCCCGCGGCGATGTCTAAAATCTTGCACGCGCCCATCTGCGCAATGCCGACCACGCGCGCGATGTCTGCGGCGGCCGGTCGCATGATCGAAGCCATGCCCCGCGCGAAGTCTTCCCACATCGGATGATCGGCCGTCATGGAACCTTCCGCTTCCATCACCGTCCCGCCCTTGCGGACGCTTTCGGTGAAACGCATGAAGGCGTCGCCCAGATGCGCGCGGGACAAAAACTCCGAGATGCCGCCGACGTATGCGGGCGAGCGGCGATCCAGAAACAAGGCCGACTCCTGCGTCAGAGTGTAACGGCCGTCCGGCAGCTTACCGAGAAACTGCGCGACCGTCAGGTAGTCGCACAGGATGCGGATGCCGCGTTCGGCCGCCCCCGTGCGCGCGGCGAGCGCGGCGGTGGTGTCTTCGCCTTTCGCGATTGAACTGAAGAGGTCTAGTTCGATGGCGGCTTTCAAGGCGGCTGATTGCTGGTAGGCCGTCAGCGTTTGAAAGATGCGCTCGGGCGTGGGCGGCGGCGCGAGTTCGGCTGCTTCGTTGATCGTGGGATTCATCTTATTTGTTCGGCGTCACTTTCAAGTTGTCGAAGTAGAGTTCGGCCAGTCCGTTGCCGAAGACGCCGGGCGCGCCCTGCTTGTTCGGAAGCGGATCGACGCGCTCGATCATCCACGCCGCTGGTTCCGTTTCGCCGACCGGCCAGACCTTGCCGCGTGCGCGCGTCTTCCCGTCCGCAGTGTTCTCCACCGAGAGTTTCATGCGATACCAGGTGTCCGGCTTCCACGTGTAGGGCAGCGTGACGGTGCGCACCACTTCGGGCTGCCACGGTTCGAGGTGGAGCGCCTGCGCGTTGCCGTAGAGCACGAGAGCGTAACGCTGCGCGATGACGCCCGCGTCGCCGCGCTGCCTGCGCCGCTCCGTCCCGCGCACGTCCGCTTCAATCGTATAGTTCGACAGATCGGACGGCCCCATGTAAGAGCGCGTGCGCGTCAGAAGCGACGAACCTTCGGCCAACTTGACGAGCACACGGCCGCCGTCCATCTCGCGCACGGCGTATTTCAGAGTGGTGCTGACCCACGTGGGCGGCACGCCGCCGACCGCCATCGCATCGAAGTTCTCTGTCCAGGGCAGCGGCGGCACGATGCGCACGCGCGCCGCGCCCGTCACGCCGCCGACCGCGGCTTTGACGAGACCGGCCTGCAAACCTCCGTCCGTCGCGGCGACAAACTGGCCGTTCTCCGCCGTGCCTTTCAAATTATCGAGCGACCACGCGGCCGACTTTTCCTCGCGTATGAATTTGCCCTGCTCGTCGAACAGACGCACACGGAAGTTAACCCTGTCGCCGGGCTTGAGGATCAACTCCGTCGGGACGACTTGCACGTGTGTGGCCGGGCGATTCGGATTCGGCAGACCTTCGACGGGCGCTGCTTGACTGGTCGGCGCGCTCGACTTTTTGCCGATGGCATAAAGGTTCGAGTCGGAAGCGAAATAGACGCGGCCATCGGAGACTGCGGCCGAGGCGATAATGGCTTCGGGTTGTTGCTCCGTGCCGAGCGCGTCGGAATCGAGTATCTCGCAGCCCGTCGCCGTCGGCTTTAGGATGAAGAACTTTCCGTTTTCCGTGCCGACGTAGATTTTGCCGTCGGCGAAGACGGGCGAAGCCTTCTGGATCGTGCCGAGATTTTGCAGCCAGAGCTGCTTGCCAGTGTTCAGATCGAAGGCGGCGAGGTTCGAACCATTATCGATCTGGTAGAGGCGTTCGCCGTCGATGACCGGCGAGGAGAATCCGCCCTGCCAGCCGACGGTGCTCCATTTAACCTGTTCCTTCGTGAGCGCGCCTTTCGCCGTCGCGTCGAGGGCGGCGATCATGCCCATCTCGTTCGATTCGAGATTTTCCTCGCTGTGCGTCACGATGGCGAGATTCTTGTAGACGACCGCGCCCGTGTTCAAACCGCGCTTCGAAATTTCATACTTCCAGACAGGCTCGCCCGTCTGCGGCTTCAAGGCGTGGACGACGCCGTCCGACGCGCCCTGAATCAAGAGCCGCGTGCCGTTGATGTTGGCGATGATGGGCGCGGCGTAGGTCGTGTCGTAAGGGCGTCCGCCGGGCGCGCTGACCCACATAGTTTCGCCCGTGCGTTTGTCGAAGGCCATGAAGCGGTGTGCGCCCGGCCCGTGCGTGCCCCACATCGAAGTGACGCCGCTCGTGATCACGAGGTCGCCGTCGATGATTGGCGAGACGGTGCGGCCGCCGTGCGTGGTCAAGAGTCCGAAGTCTTCGCCGAGCGAACGTTCCCACAAAACTTTTCCCTCGCGCGACAGAGCGACGAGCGTACCGCCGACGCCGAAGGCGTAAACGTTGCCCGTCGCGGGGTCGCCGACGGGTGAAGCCCACCCGACGCGATGCGGCGGCACGTCCGACAGGTAGACGTTGAAGCGATGCTCCCAGACGAGTTTGCCCGTGTCCGCGTCGAACGACATCAGGCGCTCCTGCAAGGTCTCGCCTTTGCCCGCGGTGTTCACTAGGTAGACGCGATTACCAAAGACGATGGGCGCGGAGCGACCGCCGAAGGGAACTTTCCAGGCGAGGTTTTCGCCCGCAGGCGACCAGCGCGAGGGCAGATTTTTTTCCGGCGACAGCCCATCGCGCGCAGGGCCGCGCCACTCAGGCCAATCGCCCGCGAGGACGCTGGAGGGCGCGACGAGCGCGAGGATGAACAGAGCGAGTGCGAAACGTTTCAACAGAGGAACGTGCATGATCGATTTTACCTTGTGCGGCTAATAGATTTTACCTTGTGCGGTTAATAGAATTGTCATTCTTAACTACAGAGATACGCAAGCGAGCAGTTTTAGTTGCCGTCCTTGCGGAAGTTTTTCTTGACTCCGGCCGCAGCGCACCACATATTATGTCGCGCTTTCAGGGGCGAGGCAAATCCGCCTCTTGCAACCTACCCGTCGAGTTAGACGTAAAACCAACGGGCAAACTTCAGACACGCGGGCGGCCGTCTCTTTTGGTCGTCCCGGCAATCCGTAAAAGATCATTTCACGTTCCGAAAAAATGTAAAAGCGGGAGAACCTCCCGACCAGCGGAAGCCTTCACGAAGAGGTGAATCTATGACGCGCCAGAGAAATCTTTTGTTGTCTCTTCTGCTCGTGTTCCTGTCTGCCGCCACGCCTGCCGCCTTCGCCCAGGAAGAACTCAATGATCAACTCTTCGAGGCCGCGCGCAAGGGCGACGCGGCGACGGTGAAGTCGCTGCTCGATCGTGGCGTCGATGTCAACTCCAAGTTTCGCTACGGCGCGACGGCGCTCTCTTACGCCGCGGACAAAGGGCATCTCGAAGTGGTCAAAGTGCTGCTCGAACGCAAGGCCGACACCAACGTCAAAGACACTTTCTACGGCGCGACGCCCATCGTCTGGGCGGCGCAGAAAGGGCACGCGAAAATAGTCGAAGCGCTCATTGCGGCGGGAGCTGAAGGGCGCGAAGACGCCTTGCAGATCGGCGCGGGCGGCGGCCACCTCGAACTCGTCAAAGTGGTGCTGGCCGCCGGCAATCTCAAAGCCGAGGCGCTGACGGGCGCGCTCTCGGCCGCCACGCGCGCCAAGAACGCGGAGATCGCCGACCTGCTGACGAAGGCCGGAGCCGTGCCCCCGCCGAAAGCCGACTTCAAGGTTGACGCGGAGACGCTCAATTCCTACGTCGGAACTTACAAACTGGAAAGTGGGGCTGAGTTCAACGCGGTCGTCAAGGACGGCGTGCTCATCATCGGGCCGCCGGGACAGCAACTGACCCTCGACGCGTTCGACAAATTAAACTTCCGCCCGCGTGAATTCGACGGTGTGACTGTGACCTTCAATGTCGATAACGGCGTGGTCACAGGCTTTACCACGAAGCGGGGCACGAACACGCAGGTCTTCAAGAAAATCAAATAACACACGGCGAGAGCGTCACGCTGTTAATCAAACTGTGCGTTGCGCTGTTAATCAATCGAGCGCCGAGCCGTTAACTCGTTAACATCTAGCAAAGGAGTCTTCCCCCAACGTGTTCAAGCGTGCAGTTTCTTCAGCGTTCATCTTGTTGTTCATCGCGGCTTCGTTTTCACACGCCCAGCAAACAGCGCGGCGCGGCGCTTCCGCTGCGGCCTCGGAAGAAGGAAGACGCGCCGTGCAGGCGGCACTCGCGGCGATGGGCGGCGAAGCGCGCTGGCGCGCATTGAAGTCGATTCAACTCGAAGGCATCGGCCACGTTAATGCGGTCGAACAGTCGGAGCGTCCCGAAGGGCCGTACATCGTCACTTACGAGCAGTCGAACGAGTTGATCGATTTCGCAGGCGCGAGGATGCGGCGGACGGTTGAGAGCCGCGACGGCCAGACGACCGAGTGGGCTGGTCGCACCTCCGTCGTCGCGGGCGGAGTGGCGAGCGCCGTGCGCGGCGACAAGGCTTTTCCCGGCAGCCCCTTGAGCTTGCAGGAGGGCGAACTGAGAATCGCGCTCGGCCCGGAGCGCGTGCTGCTCTCGGCGCTCGATGCCACGGACTTACGCGCAGAGGGCGAGACCGTCTTGCAGGGCACGCCGCAACGCATCTTGAAATTCACGTGGCGCGACCGCCCGGTGACGCTCTTTCTCAATGCCAGCAGCCATCTGCCGACCGCAGTGGAAACGCTCGGCGCGCATCCTTACGAACTGTGGGCTGTCTGGGGCGACGTGCGCACGCGCGTCTATTATTCCTACTGGACTTTGGAAGCGGGCGGCCTGCGCTACCCGCGCCAGTGGGACACGGAACGGAATAATTTGAAGTGGCGCACGTTCACCGCCATCAAACTCAAACTCAACCCGCCCACGCCCGAAGAATCTCTGAGCATCGCGGCGGACGTGCAGAAGGCTTACAAGGCACGCCCCGCCTTTAACTTTGAAACAGCGCCGCTCGGCAGACCCGGTCGCCCGCCGCACGACACAGCCCCCGGCGTCTATTCGATGCCCGGCGGTTGGGACGTGACGCTCGTGCGGCAGGAGGATGGAATCGTCGTTATCGAAGCGCCGATCTCTTCGAGTTACTCCGCGAAGGTGCTCGACGAAGCCGCGAAGCATTTTCCCGGCGTGCCCGTCAAAGCGGTCATCTCAACTTCGGATGCGTGGCCGCACTTCGGCGGCGTGCGCGAATACGTGGCGCGCGGCATCCCAGTCTATGCGCTCGACCTTAACCGCTCCATCATCGAACGCCTGCTCTCCGCGCCGCGCACGCTCAACCCGGACGCGCTCGCGCGCACACCACGCAAGCCCAAATTTCAGATCGTCTCCGCGAAGACAACTATTGGCACAGGGGCGAATCGTCTGGAGCTTTACCCGATTCGGACGGAGACAGGCGAGCGGATGATGATGGTCTACTTTCCCGAACACCGCCTGCTCTACGGCAGCGACCTTTTGCAGAAGCGGCCGGACGGGTCTTTCTTCATGCCGCAGTATGTGTCGGAAGTGATCTCGGCGGCGGAGCGGGAAAAGCTCGCGGTCGAGCGGGTCTTTGCGATGCACATGGACGCGATGAACTGGACGGACGTGAATACTGCCGTGTCGAAGGCGACGGCCGAAGCCCCCGCCAGCGACGCGCCGCGAGAGTAAACGCCTTCTGGTGCACCGGCACACGGTCAAACTTCTGTCAAACTGCTGTCGAACATCGGACGGGTCGTCTGTTGACACGAAAATGAATCTGAAAATGAATCTGATTCGGGAGACACACATGAGACGCATCGCACCTTTCATCTTATGCTTCTGCTTTGTCACCGCCACGACGGCGAACGCGCAGAACTGGCCGCAGTTTCGCGGCGTGGCGGCGTCGGGCGTCGCCGTGGGCGCGAGCAAAGCGCCCGTCAGTTGGGACGGCGAAAAGTCTGTGGGCGTGCGTTGGAAGACGCCGATTCCGGGCATCGGGCAATCGAGTCCCGTCGTGTGGGGCAACCGTGTGTACCTGACGACGGCCGTGAGCGCCGACAAGAAACCCGCCGCGCGCTACGGACTCTACGGCGATGTCGAACCGGTGGAAAACGAGCCGAAGCACACCTGGCACGTCATGGCGATTGACAAGCAGACGGGCAAGGTCATCTGGGATCGCGTGACGCTCGAAGGCTTGCCCAAAACCAAACGCCACCCGAAAGGCACGCACGCCTCTTCGACGCCCGCCACCGACGGGAAGCACGTCGTCGCACTGTTCGGTTCGCAAGGCGTTTTGGCCTGCTACGACACGAACGGGAAATTGCTCTGGAAGCAGGACACGGGCGTGCTCGACTCCGGCTGGTTCTACGATCCCGATTATCAATGGGGACATGCCTCTTCGCCGATCATCTACAAGAACCTCGTCATCGTTCAGGCAGACGTGCAGAAGAACTCTTTTCTCGCCGCCTACGATCTGAAAACCGGCAGGCAGGTCTGGAAGACCATGCGCGACGAGATACCTTCGTGGGGCACACCGACCGTCCACGAAGGCAAGACGCGCGCGGAACTGATCGCCAACGCGACGAAGTTCATACGCGGTTACGATCCGATGACCGGCAAAGAACTCTGGCGGCTCGGCGGCAACTCCGAGATCACAACGCCTACGCCCATCATCGCGCACGACCTGATCTACGTGACGGCAGGCTATCGTCCCATCCAGCCGATCTACGCCATACGCCTCGGCGCAACGGGCGACATCACTCTGAAAGAGAAGCAGGAGACGAACGAGTTTGTCGCTTGGAGCAAGCAGCGGGGCGGCCCCTACATGCCGACGCCCATCGTCTACGGCGACTATTTTTATACCTGCTCGAACAACGGCGTCGTCACCGCCTACAACGCCAGGACGGGCGAGCGCGTGTATCAGGAACGCATCGCCGGGAAGGGCGGCGCCTTCACGGCCTCGCCCGTCGCGGCCGACGACAAGCTCTATTTTTCGAGCGAGGACGGCGAAGTGTTCGTCATCAAAGCAGGGCCGAAACACGAACTGCTCTCGACGAATCCAATGGGCGAACCTCTGATGGCGACGCCCGCCATCTCCGACGGCATGGTCTTCATACGCGGCCAGCATCACCTGTTCGGCATCGGCAGCGCGTCTGCGCCCGCCGCAGCACCGGCGGCAAAGGGCAAAGCCGGGAAGTGACGCGCGCCCGGTTCGAGAACGCCGTCTTTGCGAATGGAACAAAAGCCGATCCCCGTGCGTCTAAGCGGGGAATCGGTTGACCCTCTTAAACCTAGAAGGAAATCAACCATGAAACGATTTATTGCCGGTCTGTTATTGTCAGCGGTCGTGTGTCTGGCCGCCGTCTTCTCTTTCGGTTCGCACGGCGCAAGCGCGAAGGGCGGCAACTGGCCGCAGTGGCGCGGCCCCGAAGGGCAGGGCATCTCGACTGAGACGGGACTGCCCACGGAATGGAGCGCGACGAAGAACATCAAGTGGAAGACGCCGATTACGGGGCGCGGCCACTCGTCGCCGATTGTCTGGGGCAAGCGTATCTTCCTGACGAGCGCCATCGAAGGCGAAGTCATTCCCGGCACGAAGCCGGGCGTCACGCACAAGATGGCCGACGGGTCTGACTTCGTGCACCCCGATGCCGTGGGCGCGGATCGCAAGCACACATTCAAAGTCATCAGTCTGGATCGCGAGACGGGGAAGGTTTTGTGGGAGCGTGTGGCCTACGAAGGCGCGGTCTCCGACAGTCGCCACAAGAAGGCCAGTTTCGCCTCTTCAACGCCCGCCACGGACGGCAAATACGTCTTCGCCTTCTTCGGCACGGAAGGTCTCTATGCCTACGACTTCAACGGCAAACTGATCTGGAAACAGAACCTCGGCAAACTCGGCACGGCGAGCGTCGGCTACGGCGTCTCTCCCATTCTCTACCAGAACCTCGTCATCATGCAGTGCGACGAGAGCGGCATGCAGTCCTTCATCGCGGCCTACGACAAGAAGACGGGCAAAGAAGTCTGGCGCGTGCCGCGCAAAGTTGACGTGACGTGGAGCACGCCCGTCCTCGTCCGCACGCCGAAGCGCACCGAACTCATCGCCAGCGCGGCCGAAGCGATCATCGCCTACGACCCGCTGACGGGCAAAGAACTCTGGCGGCACAAAGGCCTTGAGAGCAACGCCGTCAACACGCCGGTCGTCTCGGGCGACTTGGTCGTCATCACTTCGGGCTATCCGGCCAAGGTCGCTCTGGCGATTCGCGCCGGGGGCAGCGGCGACATCACGGGCACGCCGCAACTCGTCTGGAAGTACAACAAGGGCACGGCCTATGTGCCTTCGCCGATTCTCTACGGCGACTATCTGTACCTGATGACGGGCAACGGTTCGCTGACCGGGCTCGACGCCAAGACGGGGAAGGTCTTGTACGAAGCGGCGCGCGTGCCGAAGCCGGCGGCCTTCATGGCTTCGCCCGTCGCCTTCGAGGACAAGCTTCTGTTGACGAGCGAAGAGGGCGACACTTACGTCATCAAGGCGGGCGCGAAGCATGAAGTGATTCGCACGAACTCTCTCGGCGAACCCGTCTACGCCTCGCCCGCCATCGCCGACGAAAAACTTTTCATTCGCGGCGAAAAGCATCTATATTGCATCGAGAACGCGCGCGGCTGAGACGCGGAAGAAACGATGAAGTAAACTGGTAAATGGTAAATGGTCAATGGTGAATGGGAAGAACCGGTCTTCTCCATTCACCATTGACCATTTACCATTCACCAATCCCAAGGAGTTTCGCCATGTTCGACACTGAAGACACGACGCCCTGGTATCGCTCGCGGCAGATGTTGATCGGCGCGGGCGTCTGCTTCGCAGCGCTGCTGCTCGCGTTGTTCTATCATTTCTACGGCTACCGCTATTTCAGCGACCGCGACGCGCACTACAGCGAACTCGAACGCCACCGCGCGCAGCAGGCCGCGCTCGACGCAGGAGGCCAGCCGCAGCCCGCCGCCGCAAACGAACAGGCTGCCGCCACAGCGCCCGCCGAGAACGCGAACTCGGCCGCGCAAGTTCCCGGCCAACCGACAGCCGCAACGGCGGACGGCGCGAACGCAGCAACGACGACCGGACAGGACGCGAATCATCCGGCCGCGCCCGCCGCTGCTCCCGCGTCTTCTTCTTCTTCGCGCAACTACTGGACGAACTTTCGCGGGCCGAATCGTGACGGGCGTTATGAAGAACGCGCGGTCAAAACCAACTGGCCTGCGGGCGGTTTGAAGCCGATGTGGAAGCAGCCCGTGGGCGGCGGCTTCTCTTCGTTCGTCGTGGCGGACGGCGCGGCCTACACCATCGAACAGCGGCGCGCGCAGGAAGTGGTTGCGGCCTACAACGTCGAGACGGGGCGCGAACTGTGGACGCACGGTTGGAACGCTGCGTTCAGCCCGGACAACACGGGCGATGGGCCGCGTTCGACGCCGACGTGGGATGCGGGGCGCATCTACGCGCTCGGCGCGGAAGGCGAGTTGCGCGTGCTCGACGCGAAGTCGGGAAAACTCTTCTGGCAGAAAAACATTCTCTCGGACAATGGCGCGTCGAACATTCAATGGGGTATGGCCGCGTCGCCTTTGATTGTTGACGACAAGGTGGTGGTGCTGGCCGGGGGCACTGCGGGCAAAGGCGTGGTCGCTTACAACAAGACGTCGGGCGCGCGCGTCTGGTCTGCTCTGAACGACCGCGCCTCTTACACGTCGCCGATGCTCGTGACGCTCGCGGGCAAGCGGCAGATTTTGGTCGTCACGGCGAGCCGCATCGCCGGTCTCGATCCGTCGGACGGCGCTGTGCTCTGGTCGCACCCTTGGGACGTGTCCTACGGCATCAACGTCTCGCAGCCGCTCATCGTCGGCGCGAATCGTTTCCTCATTTCGGCGGGCTACGGTAAGGGCGCGGCGCTCGTCGAAGTCGCGGGCAGCGGCCGCAGTTTTACGACTAAGCCTGTGTGGGAGAACATCAACCTCAAGACGAAATTTAACAGCCCGGTGGTCGCCGGAGGCCACGCTTACGGACTGGACGAAGGCATCCTGACCTGCGTTGACCTTGCGACGGGCGAGCGCAAGTGGAAGGGCGGGCGCTACGGCTACGGGCAGGTGCTCTCTGCCAGCAACCACTTGATCGTGACGACCGAGGCGGGCGAGATCGTCCTCGTCAAAGCCGACCCGTCCGCGTACACCGAAGTGGCGAAGTTTGCCGCGCTCTCCGGCAAGACGTGGAACGTGCCCGCGCTGGCGAACGGTCGCCTGCTCGTGCGCAACGGCACGGAGATGGCCGCCTATAATCTGGCCGAGTGAGAGCAACATTTGAATAAGAATTAAAGCCCCGCAGGGGCGGAAGGTAGTAGCCCCGTGCGTAAGCGCGGGGATCAATGCGGGTAAGAAGATCGAAGCCCCGGAGGGGCGACACATGCAT
>DASZCS010000041.1:0-4124 GCA_035942855.1 Pyrinomonadaceae bacterium
TGCCGTCGCCACTATGCTTCCATCATCCACAACCCCGGCCACAAGATAAGCGACGAGTCGTTTATCACCGGCCTCGTCTTCGCGTGCGATGACGACCGCTTCCGCCACCTGGGTGTGTGCAGTAAGAGCCGCCTCTATTTCGCCCAGCTCGATGCGGAAGCCTCTGATTTTCACTTGATAATCGACTCGGCCCAGATATTCGATAGAGCCATCGGAAAGGAAGCGTGCGCGATCACCGGTGCGATACAAGCGTCCGCCCGCTGCTCCGAACGGGTCGGGCAGGAAGCGTTCCGCCGTCAGTTCAGGCCGGTTGAGATAACCGCGAGCCAGACCGTCGCCTGCAATGTAAAGTTCTCCGGCGATGCCTGCGGGGACGGGGCGCAGATGTCGGTCGAGTATGTAAACTTGCGTGTTCGCTATCGGCCGTCCGATGGGAACGCTGCCGCACGCGTCCCACGTTCCGCCCGCCAACGGATGGCAACAGGCGAACGTCGTGCTTTCCGTCGGCCCGTAGCCGTTGACGAGCACGCTCCCCTCTTTCGCCTCCGACAGAAACTTCTGTACGTGCTTCACGGACAGCACGTCGCCCCCGGCCAGCAGTTGACGAACGCCTCTCAAATCTTCCATGCGTTCGTCCACCATCAGGTGGAACAGTCCCGCCGTCAGCCACAGCGTCGTCACTCCGCTGTCCCGTATCACTTCACCTAACTCACGCAAAGTGGGCTTGCCCGCAGGCACTACGACGAGCCGCCCGCCGCGCAGCAGACTTCCCCACAACTCGAAGGTCGAAGCATCGAAGGCCAGCGGCGCGTATTGCAAAAACACTTCATCCGCCCCGAAGCGCGCATAATCGTTGTTGCACACCAGACGCATGACGTTGCGGTGCGTGACGGCGACGCCCTTCGGCACACCGGTCGAACCCGACGTGTAACTGACGTATGCAAGGTTCTCGCTCGACGCGCGCGACTGTCGGCAGGCGTCGTGCAATTCGTCTCTCGCGGCGGCGAGCGCGGAGATGAGCGGCCACTCCTTGTCGATCAGCACGCGTGGAGACGCATAAGACTCGGGCAGCGCACCGGCCAGCACCTCCGACGTTAAGAGCAACGCGGCCTGCGCGTCGCGTAACATAAAGAGCATTCGTTCGGCCGGGAGCGTGGCGTCGAGCGAGAGATATGCCCCGCCCGCTTTGAGTATGCCGAGGACACACACCACCATCTCGACGGAACGTTCAAGACACAGCCCGACCACACTGTCGGCTCCGACGCCGCGCTGCGACAGGTATGCGGCCAGAAGGTCTGAGCGGCGGTCGAGTTCGCGATAGGTCAACTGCTCTCCGGCGCAAGTGACGGCGATTGTCTCCGGCGTCAGCGCGGCCTGTTCCCGAAACAGTTCATGGATACAACTGTCTGCCGGGTAAGGCTTCTCCGTGCGATTCCATTCGAGATGCAGTTGCCTTAGTTCGCGTGTGGTGAGTAGTTGAAGGTCTGCGAGGCTCTGCTCCGGGTCGGCCACGATGTCCGCGAGCAGCACTTCGAAGTGCGCAAGGAGACGCGCCATCGTGATCGCTTCGTACAGTTCCTCTCGATACTCCAATGTCAGTTCCAGACGCCCGTGGTGCTGGCCTGCGACGAGCATCAACTCGAACTTCGCGTCGCGCGCGGGCGTGTCGGAGGTGATGAGGGTCAACCCGCCGAGTCGCGCCTCCTGTCGCGGCGTGTTCTGCAACATGAAGACGACCTGAAAGAGCGGCGTCTGATTAATGTCTCTGCCCGGCGTCAACTCTTCAACCAGTTTCTCGAACGGCACTTCCTGGTGCGCGTATGCTCCGAGACACGTCTGGCTCACGCGCCTGAGCGCCTCCGTGAAATTCCTGGCCTCAGACAAGTCCGTGCGCAGGACGAGCGTGTTAACGAAGAAGCCGACCAAAGGTTCAAGCTCGGGCTGTGTGCGCCCCGCAATCGGCGAGCCGACCACGATGTCTTCCTGCCCGCTATACTTCGAGAGCAATACTTTGAAGGCCGCGAGCAGTAACATGAAGAGGGTCACGCCTTCACGACGGCTCAGTTCCTCAAGGCGCGCGGTCAACTCCGCCGGGAGCGTGCGCCGCGCGTGCGCCGCGCGACGTTCGTGCACGGTCGCCTGCGCACGGCCCGTCGGCAACTCCAACGCTTCCGGCGCGCCGTCCAGCTTCCGCTTCCAATAGTCCAACTGCTCTGTGAGCACCTCTCCCGTCAGGCGCTCTCTCTGCCACACGGCGTAATCGGCATACTGGATCGACAACTCTTCGAGCGGCGAATCTTCACCGCGACTGAAAGCCTCGTAGAGCGCCGCCACCTCTCTGATGATCACGCCGAGCGACCAGCCGTCCGAGATGATGTGGTGCATCGTGAACAGGAGCACATGCTTCGTCTCGCTCAACTTCAACAGACGCACGCGCAACGGACGACCTGTGAGCAGGTCGAAAGGCAGTCGTGCTTCCTCTTCCGCCAAGCCCCGCACTTCCGTCTCGCGCTCTACTTCGGACAGGCGCGAGAGATCTGTGGAGGCGAAAGCGATGGGTTCAGGCGGGTGTATGACCTGCACGGGTTCGCCTTCGACCAACTGAAAGCCCGTGCGCAAAGTCTCGTGGCGGCGCACGAGTTCGGTCAACGACTGCTCCAGCGCAGAGAGGTTCAGCGCGCCGACGAGGCGCACGACGATCGGGATATTGTAGAGAGCGCTGCCCGCTTCGAGTTGTTCGATGAACCAGAGGCGCTGCTGCGCAAACGAGAGGGGGAAGCCTTCGCCGCCGTCACGCGGCTGCCGCCTGATCGCCGAGGAGTGACGCGCGCGTTCACGCTCCTTCTTGAGCAACAACTCAAGGAGGCGACGTTTTTCCGGATTGAGTTCGTCGAGACGTTTGGCAATATCAACCATCGGTCAGCCTCCTGAATTCTTCCGATTCAAGCATCGCCGCCACGTTCTGTTCCGACAATTGATCGACCTGTTCGAGCAGGCGCGCGATTCTCTCTTCTTCGTCATCGTCCGGTTCCGACTGTCCCGCCGCGATGTACTCAGCCAACGACGCGACGGTCGTATGTTTGAAGAGAGTCGCCAGCGGCACTTCAACGTCCAGACTACGGCGCACGCGTGAAACCAGACGCGTCGCGATTAGGGAGTCGCCGCCGAGTTCAAAGAAGTCGTCGTGGACGCCTATCCGCTCGACGCGCAAGACTTCCACCCAGATGTCAACCAACTGTTGTTCGACGCCGTTGCGCGCGCGCACGTACTCCTGTCTCAGCACGGGGCGCGCTTGATCCGGGATAGGCAGGGCACGGCGGTCAACTTTACCGTTCGGCGACAGGGGCAACTTGTCCAGCACGACGAAGGCCGCCGGGATCATGTACTCCGGCAGACGCTCCCTGAGGAACGCGCGCCACTCATTAACCTCCGCGACATGAGCATCCGCCCCTTCAAGCACGAGATAGGCGACGAGCCGTTTATCACCCGTCTCATCTTCGCGTGCGACCACAACCGCTTCATTAACTTGCGGATGTGCTGCGAGCGCTGCTTCCACTTCTCCCAACTCGATGCGGAAGCCTCGCACCTTCACCTGATAATCCACCCGCCCCAGGTATTCGATTGTCCCATCTGAGAGAAAACGTGCACGATCTCCCGTCCGATATAAACGTCCGCCAGCTGCTCCGAACGGGTCGGGCAGGAAACGCTCGGCCGTCAACTCCGGTCGGTGCAAATATCCACGCGCTAACCCTGCGCCTGCGATGTACAACTCTCCGGCCACACCCACCGGCACGGGATGCAAATCAGCGTCCAGTATGTAAATCTGCGTGTTAGCAATGGGTCTCCCGATGGGGACGACCTCTCCCGCCTCTCGTTCGCATTCCCATGCCGTCACATCCACCGCCGCCTCCGTCGGCCCGTACAAGTTATGTAACCTCACCTGCGGCATCCGCTCGTAACACCTGCGCACCAACTCCGCGCTGAGCGCTTCCCCGCTCGCCATCACCTGCCGGATGCTCCGGCATTCACTGACTCCACCTTCTGCCAGAAACACTCCGAGCATCGACGGCACGAAGTGCAACGTCGTCACTTCCTCTGATTTGATTAACTCCACCAGATACGAA
>DASZCS010000042.1:0-96523 GCA_035942855.1 Pyrinomonadaceae bacterium
CCCCCCCCCCGGCCTCCCTTCCTGTTTCGTCAGCCTTAAGCGATGGGGCTGCCGGAGAAAGTGGCGAAGGCGAGTTTTAAGATGACGCCGAGCACCCAGATGGCGATGACGATGCCCCACGCCGCCCCCTTCGAGAGCCGCGCGACTTTGTGCAGCCCCGTGGCGGCCAGAAACAGGCCGAAGAAGATGAAGACATCGAACGAGCCGAGCAGGGTCGCCAGCACGGGTCGCTCCGTGCCGTTGACGAGCAGGCTGAGGTTAGCGTGGATCAGGCTGCCGCGATTTTGCGCGGCCTCGGCCGGGTCGGGCGGCGCAACCAGCAGCATGATGATGTTGGCGAGCATCAACAGCAGTGTGGGCGGAAAGGTCGAATAAGCCCAGACCGAGAGTGCCTGCCTGTAACTCATGCCTTTGCCCATTAGCATCGCGCCGAGCAGGTAGATGCCTGCGCCCGCCGCCAGAATGATGAAGATGAAGACGAGCGGGGCGACGTAGCCGATCGCCTTGACGACGGGCTTCGTCTGCATCTCGATCATCTGCTCTTTCTGCTCCGCGGACATGTCGGCCGTGCGCGAGTTGGTTTCAATCGACTCTCTGATCATCGCCTCGTAACTGACGCGCTGGAACATGACGAACGTGAAGGCGACGACCAGGAGCGCCGTGATCAGCGTGGCGACGAGGAAACGCGGACGTTCGCGCAGCGCCTCGAAAGTGCGTGCGGGTTCGAAGAAGATGTTGCTCAGAGTTTGCGGCGTGGACATCTGTTCGGCCTCGCGCGCCGCAGGGGTCGAAAAGGTCGTTGGGGAGTTGGTTTCGCTCATAGTTTTTTGATCCTGCCAGTGGTTGGGCGAGGACGACCGCAGCCTTTTGGTGTCGGCGGCAACGGCGTCGGACATGGATGCGACAGCACACACTGTTACGGACTGCGCGCCGCACAAGTTTCAAACTAAGCTTCGACTAATTCCGGCGATGTTCACGCCGGGGCGTGCGGGCACGCGGCTCAGGCGGAAGTCGGCGCTTCAGCCCAACCGGGCGCGCGTATGCAGGCGACGGTGTGGCCGGGTGCTACTTCGCGCAAGTCCGGGTCGATCTGCGAGCATTCGGGAATGGCATCGGGGCAGCGCGTGTGGAAGCGGCAGCCGGAGGGCGGGTTGATGGGCGTCGGCACGTCGCCTGCGAGGACGATGCGTTCGCGCTTGCGCGTCGGGTCGGGCACGGGGATGGCCGACAAGAGAGCGCGCGTGTAAGGGTGCTGCGGGTTGGCGTACAACTCTACGGCCGAGGCCACTTCGACGATGCGTCCGAGGTACATCACAGCGACGCGATTCGAGATGTGTTCGACGACGGCCAGCCCGTGCGAGATGAAGAGATAGGTCAGGTCGAATTCGGCCTGCAAGTCTTCCAACAGGTTGATGACCTGCGCCTGCACAGACACGTCGAGCGCGGAGACGGGTTCGTCCGCCACGATCAACTTCGGGTTCAAGGCGAGCGCACGCGCGATGCCGAGGCGTTGCCGCTGCCCGCCGGAAAACTCGTGCGGGTAGCGATTCATGTAATCGGGATCGAGACCGACTTTGCGCAATAGTTCGGCGACGCGCTCGCGCCTCTCTTCGCGTGTGCCGACGCCATGAATCACGAGCGGCTCCGAGACGATGTCGCGCACCTTGAGGCGCGGGTTCAAACTGGCGTACGGGTCTTGAAAGATGATCTGCATCTCTGCGCGCACTTCTCTGAGAGCCTTACCCGACAGCGCGCGCACGTCTCTGCCTTCGAAATAAATCTCGCCGCTCGTCGGCTCGATCAGCCGCAGCAGGCAACGTCCCACGGTCGATTTCCCGCAGCCCGACTCGCCCACCAGTCCCAACGTCTCGCCCTTGAAAATCTCGAACGTCACGCCGTCCACGGCGCGCACCACGTCGTCGCTGCCCGCCACGGGAAAGTATTTGAACAGCGCACGCACGCGCACGAGTTCTTCCGCGCTCGCGCCGCCGTGCGCATCCTCAGCGTGCGCCGCCGTCGCTTCCGCTTCCGGTACGCGCTGCATGCGTTCGTTCGTCGTCCCTTCGATCACGTTCTTGAGTTCTCTCCTTGACCGGCCGCTTGATTGTCCGCCGCGACGGCCGCCGCCATGTCGTAGAGCACGCAGCGAACTTTGACGCCGCCTTCGAGTTCGTAGAGCGGAATGCGTTCGCCTTCGGTGCAGCGCGGCATGCGATACTGGCAGCGCGGCGCGAAGTGGCAGCCGGGCGGCAAGTCGGTCGGCTTCGGCACAGTGCCTTCGATGGTCTGTAAACGCTCGACCTTCTGCGCCTCGCCCACCGTCAACTTCGGCACGGACTTCAACAAGCCCTCCGTGTAAGGCATCTTCGGCCGCGCGAACAACTCCTCGACCGGCGACTCTTCCACGATCCGCCCCGTGTACATCACTGCCACGCGGTCGGCCACTTCCGCCACCACACCCAGGTCGTGCGTGATCAAAAGCACGGCCAACTCGCGCGACTTGCGGAGTCCGTCCAACAGTTCGAGTATCTGCGCCTGTATCGTCACGTCGAGCGCGGTGGTCGGCTCGTCTGCGATGAGCAGTTTCGGATCGCACGCAAGCGCCATCGCGATCATCACGCGCTGCCGCATCCCGCCCGACAACTGGTGCGGGTAGTCGTCCACGCGTCTCGCCGGGTCTGGGATCGCCACCTCGCGCATCGCCTCTATCGCCGCCTCACGTGCGTCGCGCCGCGAGAGTTTGCGATGCAGGCGCAGAGCCTCCGCGATCTGCTCGCCGACGGTGTAGACGGGATTTAAAGAAGTCATCGGGTCTTGAAAGATCATGGCGATGTCGTCGCCGCGAATCTCGCGCATGCGTCTCTCCGACGCCGCGCGCAAGTCCTCGCCGTCGAACCAAATCTCACCGCCGACGATCTTTCCCGGCGACGCGACCAGACGCATCACCGAAAGCGCCGTCACACTCTTCCCGCACCCGGACTCGCCCACCAACCCCAACAACTCTCCCCGGTCGAGATGAAAACTCACCCCATCGACCGAACGCACCACCCCCGCGCGCGTAAAGAAATGCGTCTGCAAATTTTTGACTTCAAGAAGGTGCGGCATACGTCTGCGAGATTAACATAGGACGGCGATGCGCGTGAGAGTCGGCGAAACTTGCCCGCGCCGCTTTTACATATCCGACGGGAAAATGTCGGACGGGATGTTCGACGTTTTCTGGCGGCGGCGTGCGCGCTCGACGAAAGTTTTGTAGGAGAGCGTGTCGTCGGTCGGGAGCGTCCAAATCTCTGCGACGACCCAGGTGGATTTTCCGGCCGACTGTTTTCGCTCAAGCAGGGCTTTCACGTCCAGATCGGTCTCCTGCAATTCGCCTTCGCCCGCGTCTACGACTTCACCACCGTGGAAGTAAGCCCAGTCGCCGTTCAGTTTCAAATGATAAACCTTGAACTGGCTTTTCAACTTCAGGCGTGCGCGCACGGCGTCGAGCACGGCCTTGCGTTCGGGCGTCCCTTGCGCGGGTGTGGTGGCCTTGCCTTGCGCAAACGCGTGCGGAACAGAAACGGCGAAGCAGACGAACAACAGGAAGACGATGGCGAACAGCATCGGCGGTTGCCGGAGGTTTTTCATCGCGGATGAACCTCTCACAAAGTTAGTTCAGCGTATGACGCGCACGTCGCGTTCGCTGTAGATTTTCCAGCCCTGCGGCGTGAGTCGCCAGCGTAGTTCCTGTACGACTTCGCCGCTACGGTTTCGGCCGCCGCCTGCGATGGCGTAGCTTTTGCGGAAGCGCATGACGGCGGTGCGTCCCGCTTCCTGGAAGATGAGTTCGGGCGCTTCGGCGCGCACGTCGATGGTGCGTGCGCGCGAGAAGACGCGCTCCTTTTCGGCGCGGACGGCGGCGCGCGTGACGTTGCGCGCCAGATAGAAGGCGCTCAGCACGGGCGGATAGAAAGTCATCTGCCGTTCGATGTCGCGTTCGTTGGTGGCGGCGAGCCAGTCGTCGAGCGCGCGGCGCAGGGCTGCGGCCTGATCGCGCTCGATGGCGCGAGACGGAGTGGCCGGGTCGGAAGCAGAGGCAATAGGCGGGCGCGCGGCGGGCGGCAGGTCGCGGCGGCGCGGCGGCGCGTCGTAGATGTCCCACTGCGGCGTGCCGGAAATTTTTTCGTAGACGCTCTTGATGAGAACGGGCTGCGTGAGTTGTTCATTGCTGAGCCGACGCGTGACGCGAAGCGAGCGACCGCCGTCGATAGGCTCGAAAGTGACGTTGAACTTGTCTTCGCTCTGGCCGCTGACGCTGACGGCGAGGCCGTTCGGGCGCAGGGCGGCGAGCGTGCGGACGATCTGGCCGTCGCCGCCGCGCTCGCTGTGCGAGATGCCGTCGGCGTCGAAGTCTATGCGCGGCGCGCGCGAAGAGGCGAGCGCGATGCGGCGTCCGCGTCGTTCGATGGCGAGCAGGTCGGGCGGCGTCAGGCGCACGGTCAGGTCGATGAAGAACTTCTGCTGCTCGCCGAACGGCAGGTTGCTCTGCGCGCCCGCCACCACCGAGTACAACTGGTCGCTGCGCGCGGGGTCGATGCGATACAGCCCCGTCAGTTGCGCGGCCACAGAGACTTCACTCGCCGCGCCCGTCGAAGACGACGCGGTCGTGCGTTGTCTCTGCGCCGTTTGACCGAGACACAAGAGAGCCGCACACAGCACGAAGACGAACACGCTCGTTAACTTCTTCATCGAACTTCTCCCCGATTTCGTTAGACTGTCACGGCTTCCCTGTACTCGCCCCAGACGCGACGCAGTCGATTACTTATCTCGCCGACCGTGGCATAAGCCTCGACGGCGGCGAGTAGGCGCGGCAGGAGGTTTTCGTCTGTCGTGCGCGCGGCCGCTTCGAGCGCGACGAGCGACGCTTCGACCGCTTTGTTGTCGCGGCGTGCGCGAAGAGAGCGGAGGCGTTCGACCTGCGCCGCTTCGATGGCCGCATCGACGCGCAGGATGGGCGGCATACTCTCTTCCTCGATCTGGAAGCGGTTGACGCCGACGACCGTGGCATCGCCCGTCTCGACGGCGCGTTGATACGCGTAGGCCGCCTCCTGAATCTCGCGCTGCACGTAGCCGAGTTCGATGGCGCGCAGCATGCCGCCGAGCGCGTCGATCTTTTTGATGTAATCGGCGGCGCGGCGTTCGAGTTCGTCGGTCAGGTGTTCGACGGCGTAAGAACCTGCGAACGGATCGACCGTGTCGGCCACGCCCGACTCGTGCGCGATCACCTGCTGCGTGCGCAGGGCGACGCGCGCCGCCGTCTCGGTCGGGAGGGCGAGGGCTTCATCCGAGGCGTTCGTGTGCAGGCTTTGCGTGCCGCCGAGCACTGCGGCAAGCGCCTGTATGGTCGTGCGGACGACGTTGACCTCCGGTTGCTGCGCCGTGAGGGTCGAGCCTGCGGTCTGCGTGTGAAAGCGGAGCATGAGCGAGCGCGGGTCGCGCGCATGAAAACGTTCGCGCATGGTGCGCGCCCAAAGCCTGCGCGCGGCGCGAAACTTGGCGACCTCTTCCAGGAGATTATTGTGCGCGTTGAAGAAGAAAGAGAGGCGCGGGGCGAAGTCGTCAACCTGTAGCCCCGAGGCCACGGCCGCCTCGACGTAGGCAATGGCGTCCGCGAGCGTGAAGGCGATCTCCTGGGCGGCGGTCGATCCGGCCTCGCGTATGTGATAGCCGCTGATCGAGATGGTGTTCCAGTTGGGCGTCTCGCGCGCGCAGTAGGCGAAGGTGTCCGTGACGAGTCGCAGGCTAGGCGCGGGCGGGTAGATGTAAGTGCCGCGCGCGATGTACTCCTTGAGGATGTCGTTCTGGATCGTGCCCTGTAGTTTGTCGGGTGCGATGCCCTGCTTGCGTGCGACGGCGATGTAGAGACAGAGCAGCGTCGAGGCCGTGGCGTTGATGGTCATCGAGGTGGAGACTTCGCCGAGCGGGATGCCGTCGAACAGGCGCTCCATGTCTTCGAGCGAGTCGATGGCGACGCCGACTTTGCCGACTTCGCCCGCCGCCAGCGGGTCGTCCGAGTCGAGTCCGATCTGCGTGGGCAGGTCGAAGGCGACCGAAAGTCCGGTCGTGCCGTGCGCGAGCAAATATTTGTAGCGCGCGTTGGACTCTTCGGCCGAGGCGTAACCCGCATACTGGCGCATCGTCCAGAAACGGCCGCGATACATGTTGCGGCGCACCCCCCGCGTGTAGGGGTAAGAGCCGGGCGAGCCGAGGTCGCGTTCGTAGACGGGCGCGTCGGTGTTCGCCGGGTTGAAGTCGTTCGCCAGTTCGATGCCGGAAGAAGTCTCGAAGCGCGCGCGGCGTTCCTTCGGCGGCGCGGCGGCTGCGTTGACGTTCGATGCGGCGTCTGTTTCAGTGCTCATGTGAATTCGTTTCGCAAGTTGAAATTTGCTTCGGGGTCGCCTTTCAGACGAGCACGCTAGCACAGGGCGCGCGCGCGCCGCAATGCATCGTTTTGCACTCGCGTATCGTGCATTTTGAATGCACCTTCATTGGCAACCGAACCCGCGCCGCGTGCGTCTGAACAACGTCCGCCCCCTAACACTTCGGTAGTCACAAGCAACCAACAAAGAAAGCTCAATACCCGATGAGAAGAATGCACTTTGTTTCTGTTCTCCCTCTAGTTGTGTTTCTTGCGCCCGCGTTGCCCCAGTTCTCCTTCCTGAGCGGCCTCGGCTTCTCCACGTTCGTCGCCCCGAAGACCGTGACCGAACGCTCCACAGACGGTCAGGCGCACCTGAACGTGATGCAGGCGCGGATCAAGACAGCCAAGCGTCTGCTTGAGCGCCAAGCCCCGCAAACCACAGACTCCGTGACGCTCGCCGTCGAGGACAAAGCGACCTCCGACGTGCATCTCTTAAAACTGTCTAAAGACGCTTTTCTGGACAGAGACGCAGAAACGCTCGTGATCTCTGCAACGGGTAAGACTTTCAGGTTCCGCGCCGTGCGCCCGAACTACGTGAATACCGCCGTCAGCGTGACGGATGCGACGGGGCGCGAATTTCAGCCGCTCGTCGTGCAATATCCGGTCGAAAAAGGCGGCGCGCTGCGCGAAGTCGCCTATTACTCGTCGGCGCACCCGGCGCTGCGTTCGCCCGAACTCGTCCGGGGCGGCAGGGCTTACGTCCACCGGATGCTGAACGAGGCCGCCGCGCGGCTGGCGCGGCACGGCAAAATTATCTCGCCCGAAATTATCGACGCGGCCGAACGGCTCTGCATCGTCGAACACACGGATCACAAGCGTTTCAAGACGGAAGATCACGCCTCGCTCTACAACGAAATTTTCACGCTCTACGCCCTGAACGCGGGCGACACCTATCGCTTCTCCGTCAGTTCGGCGGGCGCGGGCGGCATGGTGCAGATGATCCCGCCGACTTATCAGGCGATCAGGCAGATGCACCCTACGGTCGGACTCAATCCGGATTTCGTCGCAGGGATGCGCGACCACGCGAACGCCCTCGAAGCCATGCTGCTTTACATGCAGGGGACGTGGGACGATCTGCTGGAGCAGGAAGAGGTCAGAGAGGCGCTTCGCCAGAATGTTGCGACGCAGACCGAACTTCTCGCCGCCGGTTATAACTCGAACCCCATGCGCCTCCATCTCTACCTCGAACGCGGCGGCACGAACTGGCGCACGCTGATCCCGGCCGAGACGCAGATGTACCTGCGCATCTATGCTTCGGTTGACTCGCTCGTGGACTTCAAGAACCGCTCGTAGAGTCTTTCTGACAATTCGACAAAGTTAGAGGGCGCGGAATCTGTCAACTCCGCGCCCTTCGTGCGTCTCCCGGTTGACCAAAGGCTGGAGGTAGGCGTAGCATCGCGGGCAACTATTCAAGACAGCCACACGACGCCGGAGAGACGCCTTTGGAGATCAACGACAACGCAAAAGAGTTAGTGCAGGAGATCGGCGAGGCGATCAACGCGGCCGTCGAGCGTTCGCCCGAAGTGGCCGAGGCCATTTCGCGCCTGCGCGCCGCCGGTTACGAGATGGAGTTGACCTTAAAACTTGAGATCGGCCTGCGCGAAACCGGCGACGACGAAGACGACGAAGCAGCCGAAACAGAAGACGAACAAGGCGCGCTTCTGGAACTCACGGACGAAGACCGCCGCACGCTGCGCAGCATGAAAATCCGCTTCGACGAAAGCGAGTAAATTTCGGCCAACAGCTCTCGCTCATGGCGCGGACGCGATGCGGCGATGTTACGACCGGAGCGTATTCATGGCAGGTGACGAACTACGGCGCGGCGAAAAGTTGATGGTTTTAATCGGCGCGATAATTTCGCTGATCATACTTTTAGGCCCGCTTCTCTTCGGCATCGCCTGGTTCAATTTCCCCGAATAAATACAGTCTCAGACGCTCACTGACAATACTCGTCGCGCGGGACGCGCTTTGCCTTAGTTTGCGCGTCTATGCTATCTTCCCTGTCTTAAGTAATCCGCTAATTTTTCGCCCTTACCATTTGACGAAGAGGAGTTTTACGTAAAGTTATGTCTACGACGCCTCATGGAAACGCAGGCAACGGCCACAATGTCGGCAAAGTGGTGCAGATCATCGGCCCCGTGCTCGATGTGGAGTTTGAGGAGCATCACCTGCCGCCGATCTACACGGCGCTGCGCGTCACGTCCGAAGGCTTCGACGTGCCCAATCCGATCGACATCATCTGCGAAGTCGAACAACACCTCGGCGAAGGCCGCGTCCGCACCGTCTCGATGAAGCCGACCGAAGGCGTCGTGCGCGGCATGCGCGCGATCGACACGGGCGGCCCCATCACCGTCCCCGTCGGCAACATGACGCTCGGGCGCATTATGAACGTCATCGGTGAACCCGTGGACACGCTCGGCGCGGTCAACTCTGAGACGCGCTACCCGATCCATCGCCACGCGCCCGCGCTCGACGAGCAATCGACCGAACTGGAGATGTTCGAGACGGGCATCAAGGTCATCGACCTGATCCAGCCCTTCCTGCGCGGCGGCAAGATCGGACTGTTCGGCGGCGCGGGCGTCGGCAAGACCGTCTTGATCATGGAGTTGATCAACAACGTCGCCAAGGCGCACTCCGGCTTCTCCGTCTTTGCGGGCGTCGGCGAGCGCACGCGCGAGGGCAACGACCTCTTGCGCGAGATGGTCGAATCGAAAGTTATCAACTTCGGCGAAGCCTTCTATCAACACATGGAAGAGACGGGCGATTTCGACCTGTCGAAAGTTGATTTGAAGGCCGTGGAAGAATCGAAGGTGGCGCTCGTCTACGGGCAGATGACCGAACCGCCCGGCGCGCGCCTGCGCGTCGCGCTCTCGGGTCTGACGGTCGCCGAATACTTCCGCGATCAAGGTCTGGACGTGCTTCTCTTCATCGACAACATCTTCCGCTTCACACAGGCCGGTTCGGAAGTGTCGGCGCTGCTCGGTCGTATGCCTTCGGCCGTGGGCTACCAGCCGAACCTCGCCACCGAGATGGGCGAGATGCAGGAGCGCATCACCTCCACGAAGACCGGCGCGGTCACGTCCATTCAGGCCGTCTACGTTCCGGCCGACGACTACACAGACCCCGCGCCTGCCACGACCTTCGCGCACCTCGACGCCGTCACCGCGCTCTCGCGCCAGATCGCCGAACTCGGCATCTATCCGGCCGTCGATCCGCTTGCCTCCTCTTCGCGCTTGCTCGACCCGCGCATCATCGGCGAGGAGCACTATCGCACCGCGCAGGACGTGAAGCGCATTTTGCAGCGCTACAAGGAACTGCAAGACATCATCGCCATCCTCGGCCTCGACGAACTCTCGGAAGAAGATAAACTGACCGTGGCGCGCGCACGCAAAGTGCAACGCTTCTTCTCGCAGCCCTTCCACGTCGCGGAGCAGTTCACCGGCCTCAAAGGCGCTTACGTTAAACTCGAAGAGACGATCAAAGGCTTCCGCGAGATCATCGACGGCCACGCCGACGACATCCCCGAACAGGCGTTCTTCCTACAGGGCACAATCGACGATGTGCGCGCACGCGCCCGCCAGATCGCAGAAGGATAAAGGAGGCAGAGGTCAGAGGTCAGAGGTCAGAGGTCAGTCAAAGCAGCTTGCTACTAACCTCTAACCTCTAACCTCTAACCTCTATTTTTAATGGCTGACAGATTACAACTCGACATCATCACGCCGGAGCGCGGAGTCTTCTCGGAGGCGGTTGACGCCGTGACGCTGCCGGGCCTCGGCGGCGAACTCGGCATCCTGCCCGGCCATACGCCGCTCATCTCGCAATTGCAAACCGGCGTCCTCTCTTACACGCAGGGCGGGACTGTGCGCCGCCTGCATGTCTCCGGCGGCTTCGTCGAAGTGAGTGACGACCGCGTGGCCGTCCTCGCAGATTTGGCCGAGCGCCCCGAAGAAGTCGATGCCGCACGCGCACGGCAAGAGCGCGATCAGGCCGAGAAACTGCTCGGCTCGACCACCGGCTCGGAAGACGATCTCTCTCGCGCACGCCTACAGTTCGAACGCTCCGTCGCGCGCCTCCAAATCGCGGGCGATAGTTCCGCGAGTTAACTTTTAAGCTTCAACGGCCAACGAAGGCGGAAGTTTCGAGACACACGTTTCAAACTCCCGCCTTCGATCTTTCGCGTCGCCGCAAGTTTCGCCGCAACTTTTATCGTCATCTTTTTTGTTTCATGCTTGCAACAGTGATTCAAAAGCGGTATAATCCGTTTCGTTAAAAGATGGCGGGAGACAACAGCAAGGGGAAAGGGTTGATGCCACAGGAATCCACGATTGAGATGCCGGAGACGGTGCGCGAAATTTCGGGCGAGGCGACGCCGGAAGACTTGCAGACCGAGCCGAGTTTGCGCCCGCGCACGCTCGACGAGTACATCGGGCAGACGAAGATCACGACCAATCTGAAGATCTTTTTGCGCGCCGCACAGACGCGCCGCGAAGCTCTCGATCACGTGCTCTTCTTCGGCCCGCCCGGACTCGGCAAAACGACGCTCTCGCAGATCATCGCGCAGGAGATGAACGCGCCTTTGAAGTCGGTCAGCGCTCCGGCCATCGAACGCGGCGGCGACCTCGCAGCCGTCCTGACCAACTTGCAGGAGGGCGAAGTCCTCTTCATAGACGAGATTCATCGTCTCAAGCCGCAGATCGAGGAAGTGCTCTATCCGGCGATGGAGGACTATCAACTCGACATCATGATCGGGCAGGGCACGGCCGCGCGCTCCATTAAATTAGACTTGCCGAAGTTCACGCTCGTTGGAGCGACGACGCGCGCAGGGCTCATCACCGCACCTTTGCGCGGACGCTTCGGCATCGTCTTTCACCTGGATTTTTATTCGCAGAAAGACCTTGAGATCATCGTCCACCGTTCGGCCGAGATTCTGAACGTGGAGATAGAGGCGACGGGCGCGCGCGAGATCGCGCGACGCGCGCGCGGCACACCGCGCATCGCCAACCGCCTGCTCCGGCGCGTGCGCGACTACGCGCAGGTCTTGGGCGACGGACGCATCACGCAAGCCTTGTCGAAGCGCGCGCTCGACGAGATGGAAGTTGACAAGTTCGGGCTGGATGAAGTTGACCGCAAGATTCTGACGGCGATCATCGAGAAGTTCGACGGCGGGCCGGTCGGCATCGGCACGATTGCCGCTTCCATCAGCGAGGAACGCGAAAGTATCGAAGAGATCATCGAGCCTTATCTGATCCAGATCGGCTTTTTGAATCGCACGCCGCGCGGGCGCGTCGCCACGCGCGCAGCTTATAAACATCTCGGACTCGTGCCGCCGAAAGCGCAGCAGGATTTGCTGGCGAGTTAGATTTGACCAAAAACGAACCGAAGGGGGAATGAAAGACAGTGACGGATAAACAGACGCAGGAACGCGCCGAAGAGAGCAACACCATCAAGAACCCGGAAGACTGGACGACGGGCGACGAGCCGATGACCGGCGCGCAACGCTCTTACCTGAAGACGCTTTCGGAAGAGGCCAAGGTGGAGTTTGAAGAGAATCTGACGAAGGCCGAAGCCTCCAAGCGCATCGACGAATTGCAGCAGCAGACGGGGCGCGGCACGGGGCAGGAGAAGAAGTCGCAGTCGGCTTAAACGTTTGAGCGCCGCGCCGAGTAGTATTTGACAGTTTGCGTCGCGCAGAGTTTCTACGAGTTTCGGCCGGACAGTTTTGTTCGGCCGGAGATAACGCCGGAGAGTGATCGGTTGGGGAGTGGATCGGGAGCCGCTCTTTGACAGGATAACTCTCCGGCGTTTTTATTTGAAGAGCGCAGCTTTATTTGAAGAGCGCGGCGAGGCGTGCGGCCAGTTCGGCGTTAACTTCCGACAACTTCTTCTGCCGCTCCCACGCTTCCGTTTTGCGTCCCAGTTGCCAGAGCGTCAAACCCAGATTGAAGTGCGCCTCTGCGAAGTTGGGCTTGAGTTCAATTGCTTTCGCAAAGCTGGCCGCCGCCTCTTCCTTTTGCTTCAAGCCGAGATGAGCCAGCCCCTTGCTGTAATGCGGATACGGAAGATACTCTGCGGCGAGAGGCGGATCGGTGCGCGCCCATCCTTCCGAGAGAAATTGCAACGTCTTTTCGTAAGCCGCGATGGCTTCTCGGTATTTGCCCACGTCCAGATAAGCGTTGCCGAGTTCGTAATTCGCGTACAGCGCAATCTCGCTCGCGGGCGGACTGTTCGCGGCAGTTTGGAACTCCGCGAGGGCGTCCTCGTAACGCTCCATCTCTCTGTAAACTTTCCCTAAAGCGTAATGCAACTCCGCACGCTCGTCCGCAGGAGCGTCCGCGCTCAGCTTGATGGCCTCTTTGTAAGCGACGATAGCCGCTTCGAAGTTTCCCGCCTCAAGATGCTTTGCGGCCAGCTTGGCGGCAGCTTCTCGCGGGGTGTCAGGAAGCGGGGCTTCCTGCATGATTATTGGCGGCGGAGGCTCAGACCTGCGAGTGCCTGCGCCCTTGACGAGTTTGTCGGCTGCGTCGCGCCCGGCGAACTGCTCGAAGCCGGACGCGCCCGGCGGCGGCTTCTTCTTACCCTGCGCGGGCGGGTTCTGCGCCGCGCTGCGCGCGAGTACGACGAACAGAGCGGCGAATGAGACAACGAGCGCGAGGAAGAAAGTTCGGAGCGTGAGGATGCGTAGCCGATTCATGTATCTCTCCATTATTTGCGTCAGGCGTGTGAGGGCTTCGTTATACACGTCGGGCGTGAGAGGGCTTCGTTAATTTCAACCGCTCTGCGCGAGGACACTTTTTGCGCGCGCTGTTTCTAATTGGTGACGCGCCCACGCGGCGCTTCTAATTAAACGCTGTAATAGGCTTGTGCCGTGGCTGCCAGCGTCGTGAGCAACTTGATTCCAAACGCTCCGCGGTGCGGCCGACTTCGAACCTGCCGCGAATTCTATAATCAGTTCATTGGCAGGTCCTCGACCGGTCACGATGATTTCACCCTTGGCTATCTTCTCAAATGCTCTAGACGACAGATAATAGAATGGGTAGGAGCCTTTCTCGGGATTTACTCGGCCTGTTTTAAACCCGCCTTTAGCGTGAATCGACCGTAGTGTCTCTGGGATTGTTGACCAACTATATTGGTGACCGTCTTTTGTCAGTGGCCAAACGGGAATTGTTCCCTTCGGCGCTTTTACGGTTAACTCATGAACATCCTTGTCAATGACATCACCAATTGAATGGATGCTGAAGTCCGATTTATTCAGAAAAATAGGATACCAAGAGCCAGGATTGTTTGACCTCAACCCTTTACGCCCGGTTCTGGCGAGCCCACGCCATCGCACATCACTCTCCGAAGCGTAATCACGATCTGTCAGCATATCGCTGCCTATTGATTGAAGACGAACGCCGCCGATAAACACGAAGAATGCGTATTCGTCAACCCGGGAAAATTCATTGGGTCGTCCAGTCCCCTTAGGATTTATAACAATGGTTGTCATCTGGACTGTGCAGCCTTTAAAAATCTGTTCCAGTAACAGTCCGAGCCGGAGGTACTCTTTCTCATCGATCATAACTAATTAGTACCGAGTCGTCGGGATTTAGGAGCCGCTTGGCGAGCAGTAGCCGGCGCTCCATATAGGCCAGCCACTTACTATGGCGGTATGCGTCAGTCTCGTCAACGTAGTCATTGTTGTATTTCCAATCCCGGGCGCCGCTGTTGTAAGGAGGGTCTATATATAACAGTTTACTTTGCCTTCATAGAGGTAGAGCAGTGTCTGTAGGGCGTGATGATTCTCGCCTTTGAGAACAATATGAGGCGCTGCTCTCCACCCCTATGGATAGAACGAGTTTCTTCATGCCCGGGCAGATAGGCTCCCCAAACTCTCGGATCACGACTAGTTCTTCAATGTTTCTAGTTTCCTCGTCTCCGTCTGCATCGACGGGCACTGCTTGTCCGTCCTTAACGCGCGTAACAAGCCAGGTCTGGTCCCCATTGGCTGTATCTCACAGCTGGACTCGCACTCCGCGTTTTACAGGATGGGAAGAAAGTGTCACGTTTTCGGGAAAGTGACGCTCAAACACCAGCCCGAAATCCTTGTTGTCTCGAAGGATCTCTACCTCCGCAGAGAGGGCAGCGCGGAGGTCAGGGTCAACTACTCGATTAAGGAGTCCATCGAGAACGTTCGTGGTCATCCGTATATTCTTCATCGTCACTTGGGTTACCGGTTCGTACAGCTGCCAAGCATAAAGGCAAGGCTTTTTGAAGAAGGACGGTGAAAGGCAATGTCAGGCATAACCGCCCATTCATTTGTCTTTGTAGTAATGAGGGACGAGCTTGTCCAGTAACAGCATTGGTCGCCAGTAATGAGAAACTCAGCGCCGCCCCTAGCCTTCAGATTCTTGAGGCATCACCTGATTGCGTCTGCGCCGTACTCATGCGGCGGACAGCATCTTAATGAGCCTTTTCCCGCTCTCTTACTTCACCCAGCGCGACCAGGTCAAGGCGGCTTTCTACTGCCGTGACAAGTCTACTTCTCAGCACGTCCACTGGCAGCGCATCCAGTTCCACGCTCACGTCACCGTGCCGGGCGATGAACTTGGCGGCGCGTGAGTTCGTCTTCTTAGCGAAGTCGGGCGGCAGGCGGTAGCGCCTGATGTCGTCTTTAGTGAGGGCGCACTTAACTACTTTAGGGCAGTAGCCGAACCACCCCAAGCGCTCGTGCAGGGAACGCACCATGTCCTCACCATGAGGCGTAAATCTCAGGCTTAAAGCAATCGGCTTTCACATAATGACTATTATCCGTCGTGATAATGAAAACAGCCTATCAATACCGGAAGCGGGCACAATATCTTGTGACTGCTTCCGGATCAAATTGCCCGTAACTGTTGATTTTTCAACAAGAGCGACAAAGTGCGTCCGACCACAATAAGTTGTGGTCGGACGCAGACGTGTAACCTATCTAAGGGCGGGCGGCAGTTGGAGCTCCTCCGGCTTGATCTTTTTGCCGTCGAAGTCAGTAGTCTCGCCCTCCGTTGTCCTTTCCGCCGCAAGGCGCTCGCGCAGCTTCTCACGCTCGGCATCATCCTGAATGCCGCCGCCTAGTATATAGACGAGTAGGTCAGCGGCCAGCTGCTGCCCGCGGATGAGGATGCGCTCCTTATTCGGGTCGTAGAGGACGTAATACCAGAGCGATTCGACCGTATCCATCTTGAAGCCACCGCTGCTGTCGAACTTCCTCAGCTTGGTAACGAGCTTTTCCAGAGGGATATCGCACTTGAAAACCAAGACGCCCAGCGCCTGCGCGAGCGCGACTTGGCCCACCGGCCGCAGCAGCATGTGCCCTCCGCCTTCCTCGCCATCCTTGGCCTCGCCGTCGAACTGGCGGAAACCCCTGATGTCTGCGCCGCGGGCGATTTCCTCGAAGGTCGGCAACTTGCCGACGGCGTCGAGGAGCTCGTTGAAGTCGCTCAGACCCGCCTGTATTTCTTCCTCCTCAGGGCGCATTGGGATCAGTCCTTTCATCGTGGGAGCCCAAGCATACTTGTGCTTCAAGTAGCCAGTGGCCATCTCCGTCAGGGCCTGCGAAGTCGTGAGCTCCTTCGAGCCGGCCGAGACTGTCGTGTTGTCCCAGTTCACCAGGTCTCCGCCCCGGTCGCCTTTTCGGAGAAGCGGGTGGGTTACCCCCGCCTGCCGGCTCACGATGGCGAAGCCGTTATCCTCCTCCAGTTGAATGATTTGCCCCTTCGTCAGAGTGATGGCCATCCGGTTGACATGGACGAAGATGGACCTAACGCGCCGCTGCGCCTCTTCGCGGGTCTCGCCGGGCATGACGGCCGCGATAAATTCGATCCCGATCCTTTCGTTGCCAAGCCTCTGCAACTCGCCGCGGTCGAGATCATATTCCTTGACGATGTCATCGAGCGTGTACACGGTGTTCAGCTTCTTGCCGTCCTTATCTCTCGCTGTGATCTGCCCTTCCGAGATCAGCTCCATCAGCCCCTTCGCCGCCATCAGCCTGTGCTGGCCGTCGAGGGCGAAGACTGTCGAACCGCCGGCGACGCTGAGCATACCGACCTTGCCCTCGCTGTCGAACGGCGTGAAATTCAACGAAGGCTTGGCGGCTCTCGAGTCGACCCACTCAGATGCCTCTGCTGTATCCGCCCAGTCCTGGCTCACTACGACGAGGACCGGGGGGAATTTGTGGTAGCGCCGCGCGGCCAGGTAGAGCGTCAGCGGTATCTGACGGGACCAGTCCGGGCGCCGCTGCTTGACGGTATTTATCGTCGTCTCGTCAATGACGATACGCTCAGTGCCTTTCTCCTCATCTCTGACCTTCTTGTTGTCGAACAGGGGCAGTTGGTGCGCGAAGCGCACCTTCTGGGCTAGCCACTCAAGTGAGACGGACCCAACGTATGATTCGGTTCCACCCATCATCGCCTTCTGAACCATCAAGTGATCGCCCTTGGCCAGTTTCTTATCAAGTATTGACCGTAGTGCTTTTTGCTCTTTTTCTTCGAGCTCAAGATATTCGTCAACGATACTGGTTGCCGTGCTCATAATCCTTATCCTTTCCTTTCTTTCACTTCACTTCTTGTAGCGAATGCGGTTGAGTCTAGGCCGCGCCTCGCGAATTAAGCGCCTCTCCAGTTCGGCGACACTCTCGAACTTGGCGACCGTGTACCAGACCTCGGCGTTCGGGTGTCGCGCGAGAAACCACTGCCGCAATTCGGGGTGGGTCTCGGAGAGGGGTTCGTGCTCGGCCAGGCGGCGGCGCAGGTTGTTGGTCTTACCCACGTACACCCACTCGATGGCCACTGGCAGGCCGGCTACGCTGGTCACCTCCGCGTAGGCGTAAACGCCTGCCATCGGCGGCACAGCTACATCCACCGCCATCAAAGAACGAACCCTGCTCCAGCGTGGTAAGTTTAAAATGGTCGTCATCGAAATAGAAGTATATGTGATATTTTTAAATTGTCAAGCGTTTATTTGTGAATTACATGATTTAATTTAAAAATTGCGCTTGTTTTTTAAAGGTTCTTGCAAAATAATATGTTTTATGCTATACTCGCTTTTAGATTTAAAAGTTTGGCTTATTATTTAAAAGTTAAACTGGATTTGATGGTCGCGCGGCCGTCTTTGATATTGGATTTCAGAATAAATTGGAGTATAAACATGGATAAACACGACAATATGCTTTTGAATGCAGCATGGGCGGGCGACCTGAAGACGGTCGTCTTTCTTCTCTTTGAACACGGCGCAGACCCGGCCACGCAAGACCTGTTCGGAAACGCGCTTCAGTGCGCGATGGAGGGCGGGCCGATGGACGAGGAGCGGCAGGAAATTTGTGACCTGCTCTTCGCCTGCGGCGCTGACCCCTATGCCGAAAATTGCGCGGGCGAGTCGGCCGTCGAGACGGCCGAACGGCTCAGTCTCGCGACGCTCTATTTCCGGTGGATGCGCCTCAAGGCGCACAGCGTCTAAGCTGTTAAAAATCCACAACGGATGGGGACCGGCCGCACAACGTGGCCAGCCCTTTTTTTATCCTTACCACGTTGCTCCACACCGCTTGGCCCGAAGGCCGAAGCCTTTGCCCTTTGATGCAGGGCCATCGGCGGGGCATGCGCCAGCACCGGCCCTCACGCTAAAAACCCGGCACGCCTTTGGGTCCGTAGACCGAAGGCGCCTCGGCGAGACGGTCGCCAAAGAGAGCGTCGGTGTTAACTTTTAGTTAAGGCGGGTGATCTCGCCATCAGAGAGCCCGCGCGTAGGGCCTAGCCGCTCATACTTTAGCGTCAGGTGGCCTGAGAGCAGTATCGCCCAGATAGCGTCGGCGTGCTCGGCGGATGTGCTTGACATACGGGACGGGCTGTCTCATGACCTTGAGGACCGCGCTACGTGCCCTGGCTGGTAGACGACGATGGGGTGCGCTCGGTCCTCAAGTGGAGCCTTGAAATCTAAAGCAGTGGATTCCGCGTCGCCGCATTTAACGAGCGAAACCGGATAGAGAGCGCAGTGCACAACGCACCCGACTGATCCTGGCCGAATTGGGAAGGATGTCGGTCATAGCGCTCGCCGCGAGCGGGCGCGTCTGCGAGGTCGCGGGGCTGCCGGAGGCCGTGCCCGTCGTGGCCTGCACGAATAGCGTGGGGGAGGCGGCGCGCGAGAAGCGAGGCGGTCGAGGTAGGCTCGGGCGTGCGTCGTGCTGCTGGAGGCTAACCGAGTAGCTGGGGGCTGGCTGGCGCCTGATTGGTGCCATTATCGGATCTGATTCACGATGCGTTGAGCTACCGCCCGCCCTCCGCCGCCAAGTTGATCTGCACCTTGGGCACGCGGGCCGATAGTTTCCGCACGCGCTCTAACGACTCGCACGCCCGATTGAACCTCTTCTGCGCCGCGGTCAGCCGCTTCTCCCAGTAAGTGCTGAGCGTCAGCGTGATCGACTGCCTCATCACGTTTGAATAGCGCAGCTCCATGATAGAGAGACGGAGCCAGCACAGGGCAGCGTGCTGGATTAAAAGATGACTCGTATGCGCGAGACGTTTCTAGCTCCGGTCGATCTCTTCGCGCATCTCGCGGACGGCGCGCTCCAGGCCGACGAGGACGGCGCGCGCGACGATGTTGTGGCCGATGTTGAACTCGGTGATCTCCTGTATGCATGCGACCGCGCCGACGTTGCGATAGGTGAGGCCATGACCGGCGGCGACTCTCAAGCCGTATTGTGCGGCAAGCGTGGCGGCTTCGTGGAGGCGTTGCAGTTCGTGTGCGGCGCGCGCCGCGCCCTCGCCGTGAAAACCGCGCGCGCCGAGCGTGGCTTCCGAATAGAGCGCGGTGCAGAGTTCAACTTGTTGCGCGCCCGCTTCGTGCGCGGCGGTGATCTGCTCGCCTTCGGGGTCGAGGAAGACGCTGGCGAAGAGTCCGCCTTCGCGCAGGCGGTCGATAGCGTCGCGCACAGAGTCGAATTGCGAGCGCACGTCGAGTCCGCCCTCGGTCGTGATCTCGTTCGGCGTTTCGGGAACGAGCGTCACGGCGTCGGGGCGCGTGTCGAGCGCGATGCCGATCATCTCGTCGGAGACGCTCATCTCGACGTTGAGATAAGTGGTGACGGCCTGTCGCAGGATGTCGAGGTCTCTGTCCTGTATGTGGCGGCGGTCTGCGCGCAGGTGGATGGTGATGCCGTCGGCTCCGGCCTGTTCGCAGAGCATGGCGGCGGCAACGAGGCTCGGTTCGGGCGCACGCCGCGCCTGACGGACGGTCGCCACATGATCGATGTTGACGTTGAGTCGCGCTGTCATTTCAGAGACGCCTCCCTTTAAACTGCGGGATGAGGTGGGAACACAGAAAGAAGATGTCAAACTCTCGCGGCGCGCGTCAACTTTTTCGCGGCCTGCGAACGATGAAAAGCAGATCGTTTTTGTCCCGGCGGGACTTTGCGAACAGGCGTACTTTCAAATCCTGCGCGAGGCGCTGGCGAGTTCAGGCGACACGTCGCTTGGCGGTGCTTCGCTTGCGTCGTAGATGGGCGCGCGCGCCTGCGGACTGCGGGCGAGGGCGCGCGTGGCTTCGAGGGCGCGACTGTAAGTGCCGCGCCGGGCTTCGCGGCGCAGGTCGCGCAGTTCGAGAAAGCCGCCGATGCCGCTCATCAAACTCACCTTGCTGCCCGCCACGTCGTTCCAACGCACGGCCATTTCACGCAAGCGCAAGCCCGCGATGTAGGCGACGTAGAGCAGTTCCACGTCGAACCCGAAGCGATCAATCTTTCCCGCTTCGATGACGGGGCGGCACACGTCCATGCGAAAAGCCTTGAAGCCGCATTGCGTATCCCAGAAAGGCAGGCGCGTGGCAAAACGCATCACGAGATTGAAGACGCGGCCGCTCTGTTCTCGCCCCCACGGTTGATGAACGCCGATCAGGCTGCGGTCGAGCGCGCGCGAGCCGAAGACGAGGTCGTATTCGCCCGCGCGAATGGGCGCGACGAGTTTCGGCGTCTCGGTCAAAGGCGTGGAGAGGTCTGCGTCGGAAAAGAGCGCGATGGGCGCGCGGGCGGCGAGCAGCCCTGCGCGGACGGCGTGTCCCTTGCCGCGATTGACGGGGACGCGTATGAGATGGCTCGTCGTCCGGCCGGAATGCTTCTCGAAGCTCTCTTCGGCCACGCGCACCGTCTCGTCCGTCGAGCCGTCGTCGACGACGATGATCTCGCTCTCAGAGGTTTGCGCGTCCAGATATTCGAAGGCCGCCTGTAGAGTTTTCCCCAAGCGCGCCGCTTCGTTGTAGGCCGGGATGACGAGTGAAAGATTGAGCGACATGAATCCCCCTGATGGAAGTGACGAGTGACGAGTGACGAGTGACAAGTTAAAACTGCGCATCGTGAACCGCAGACAGGCTTTTTTCGATTCACGTTTGACGATCTACGTTTGACGGCTTTGCCGGCTCGTCACTTGTCACTCGTCACTCGCCACTTCTTTTATAGCACACGGCGTTTGAAGCGCGCTTGGGTTTCGTCGGCGCGCGCGGCGGTGTGTTAAAATCCGGGCGGGTTCAAAGCCTTCAGAACAAGCGGGAAAGTTGTGGGGTTGAAGCTATGAAGCAGAGGTTAGGTCTCATCGTTGCGGCTCTGGTGGTGGGCGTGGCCGCCGTCGCGGGCGGCATTCTGGCGCACCGTGCGGAGCAGCGCATCGTGACGGGCAAGAGCGCCGACGCCGATGCCATCATCGAGCACGATTACAAGGAAGTGCTCTCGCTCATCGCCAACGAATACGCAGACGAGATCGACTACGAGAAGGCCAATCAAGCTGCCATCCAAGGCATGCTCTCGACGCTCGACCCGCACTCGACCTTTTTCACGCGCGCCGACTACGACAAGCTCAAACAAGATCACGACTCGGAATTCTTCGGCATCGGCGTGACCATCCTGCGTCATCGCGACGGCGTCTACGTGCAGTCGCCCGTGCCGAACACTCCGGCCGCGCGCGCGGGGCTTCGCTACGGCGACCGCATCGTCGAAGTTGACGGCAAAGACACGCGCGAGTGGACAAGCGAACAAGTCTCGAAGGCCGTCCGCGGCGAGCGCGGCGCACCTGTCACGCTCAAGGTCGAGCGCGCGGGCGCAAACGCTCCGTTCTACTTCACCATCGTGCGCGACGCCGTCTCGCAGCCCTCTGTCCGCACGGCCTACATGATCCGACCCGGCACTGGCTACGTTGCTCTCACGGGCGGCTTCACCAGCACGACGAGCGACGAACTCGAACAGGCCATCCGCCGTCTCAAAGACGAAGGCTTGCGCCAACTCGTCCTTGACCTGCGCAACAATCCCGGCGGGCTGCTCAAAGAGTCGATCAACGTGGCGAGCCAATTCCTGCCGCGCGGCCAGACCATCGTGAGCGTGCGCGGGCGCGGCGAATACGGCACGCCGCAGACCTTCGAGAACACGGCCTACGACCCGGAAGATTTTCCGCTCGTCGTCCTTATCAATCGCAACTCCGCTTCGGCCTCGGAGATCGTGGCGGGCGCGATCCAGGATTACGGGCGCGGCTATCTCGTCGGTGAGACGACCTTCGGCAAGGGACTCGTCCAGCGCGTCTTCTCGCTCGACTACGGCACGGGGCTGACGCTCACCACGCAAAAATACTACACGCCCTACGGCCGCTCGATTCAACGCGACTACTCAAACGGCTCGCTCTACGACTACTACGTCCGTCACGACGCGGACGATGAACCGCAACCCTCGACGCCGCTTACGCCGAGCGTGCCCGCCACGCCCGGCGCGCCGACGACGGCGCTCGAACCGACGCCCACACCTACGCCCACGCCGCACCCGCCGACCGGCCCCGCGGTGAAGACTGCGGGCGGCCGCGTCTTCTACGGCGGCGGCGGCATCACGCCCGACATCGAAGTGAAACCGCTCGACGTGAGCAGCCCCGTGCGCGGGCGCATCTTCGAGGCGGCTTTCCAGTTCACGCGCGAACTCGTCGCCGGGCAAATTCCGGGGCTTGAAAGTTATCGCGTCGATAAAACTCTCTACGGCCAGTTCCCGCGCCCGACAGACTATCCCGTGAACGAACGGGTCATCGAGGCTTTCCGCGCGCACGTCCGCCGCGACGCGCAGTCCAATTTGACGAACGCGCAGATCGACTCTGACCTCGACTACGTGCGCCTGCGCATCCGCGAAGAGATCGTCACGGCCGCCTACGGCAACGAAGCTTCCATACGCGCACTGCTCGACAGCGACCCGCAACTGCTGCGCGCCCTCGAAGTCTTCCCCGACGCCAAACGCCTCGCAGAGATGGTGCGCAACGGCGCGTCGCAAAGCTAATCGCAGCACGCTAAGTTTTCGGCACGGTGACCAAGATCAGGAGCGTGAAGGCGAGAGCGACTGCGCCGACGATGGCCGCGCCTTTGGCGAGCGTGAGGCCGACTTTCGCGGCCGTCAAATTGTTATGGCCTTTGACCTGTTTGACCTGTGCGTAAGCCACCGTGTGGAACGCGCCGGTCTTCGCGTCAGTCAGAACGAAACTCTCCTGGCCTGCGTCGCGGATATAACCCTTCAGCTTTTTCCCGTCCCACAATTTCAACTCGACGCGCGCCGCGTCGCCCGTGCCGAGCTTGCGTATGCTCTCTCGCACCTTCTCGGCGTTCGGAGTTTGCTCCACCACTTGTGCGCCCGCTCTCACAGGGGACACCAGCCACACGTTAACCAACAGCGCGATGAGCGTTAATGACAGAATTTTCTTGAACATGACTTTTATACCTCTCGGAGTTCAGCAGTCTCCGCAGTGGTATAAAAGCAATCGCCGCGCCGCACGTCGTCTGCCGCGAAAAGCCGCGCGGAACGCGTTCGGGAGAGAGTTTTAGTTCGATTTGTTATGACACCTGAAACATATTTCCGACGCTTTCGACGCGGCGACGCCTGAGATGGCTGCCGTCGGGCTTTTCAATCGACGGCGCGGGCGATGAGGCATTTGAGGTAGAGCGTTTCGGGGACGCCGACGAGAACTGGATGGTCGCTCGACTGGATGCGTTTTTCGACGATCTGCAAGCGGCGGCGCGCGTCTGCCGCGGCCTCCGCCACGACTTCCTGAAACTGCGGCTCGGTCATGTGGTAGGAGCAGGTGCAGGTGATGAGCAGCCCGCCGGGGTTCAGTAGTTTCAGCGCGCGCAGGTTGATCTCTTTGTAGCCGCGCGCGGCGGCGCGGACGCTCTGTCGGTTCTTGGCGAAGGCGGGCGGGTCAAGGACGATGGTGTCGAAGCGTTCGCCCGCGTCCTGCATCTCGCGCAAAGCGTCGAAGACGTTGGCTTCTCGAAATTCGACGTTCCTCAAGTTGTTCAACTCTGCGTTGCGGCGCGAGGCGGCGACGGCGTCGGCTGAGATGTCGAGGCCGACGACGCTCTCGCACACGTCTGCCATGTGCAGGGCGAATGCGCCGTTGAAGGTGAAGCAATCGAGTGCGCGCCCGCGTGCGAGGCGGCGCGCGGCCAAGTGGTTTTCGCGCTGATCCAGAAACGCGCCGGTCTTCTGCCCGCCGAGCGGCGCGATGCGAAAGCGCGTGCCGTGCTGCACCACGTCCATCTCTGAGGGCGCTTCGCCGTAGAGGACGCCCGCATGAAGCGGCAAGCCTTCGAGCGCGCGCACGCGCACGTCGTTGCGTTCGACGACGGCGCGCGGGCTGAGTAGTTCGACGAGCAGTTCGACGAGCAGACCTTTGACGGCTTCCGTCCCTTGCGAGAGCGTCTGCAAGACGAGCACGTCCGCGTAGCGATCCACGATGAGCGAGGGCAGCGCGTCGCCTTCGGCGTAGACGAGACGAAAAGCGTCTGCCTCTCGTTCGAGTCCGTCGCGGCGCGCGATGGCGGCAGCAAGGCGCGCGCGCCACCATTCGCGGTCAACGGTCTCTTCGCGCCAGGTTAGCAGGCGCAGAGCGATCTGCGAGCGGTCGCTGTAGAGCGCCGTGCCCACGTAGCGCCCGCGCTCGTCGCGGATGGAGACGACCGTGCCCGCCGCCGGGGCTGTAGCATCGCCGCCTGCGTCGAGCAAGTCGCTGCGATAAATCCAGAGGTGGCCTAAGCGTGCGCGCTCCGCGCCTTTGCGCGAGATGATGACGGTTGCGGTTTTCATGGCGTTTGAATCGGTCTTGACTTTGCCCGTTCCCGCCCCGTTTGTAAAGCACGCTCGCGCCACATTCAGGTGACAAAATCACAAGGAGCGCGTGCTTGAACGAAGCGCCTTTTGCATGTAGTCTAAGCGTCAGCTTGCACAGCAACGGCGACAATTTCGGTTTTTCGCAAACTCTGTAGAAGGAGGGTTATTTACAAGATGCCTGAAGTAGGAGATGTAGCCCCGGACTTCGAGCTTGGTTCGAGCCTTGAGAAGGGCAAGAAGGTGAAGCTCTCGGATTTCCGCGGCAAGAACAACGTCGTGATCGCGTTTTACCCGCTCGCGTGGACGCCCGTCTGAACGGCGCAGATGCCGGCCTATGAAGCAGACCTCGAACGCTTCAAAGGCTACGATGCTCAGGTTCTGGGCATTTCAGTTGACAGCGTCCCGTGCAACACCGCCTGGGCTAAATCGCTCGGCGGACTGACCTACGATCTCTTGAGCGACTTCGAGCCGAAGGGCGAAGTGGCGCGCGCCTACGGCGCATACCGCGCGGCGGACGGAATCTCCGAACGCGCCCTGTTCATCGTGGATAAGGACGGCAAGATCGCCTACAAAGACATTCACGACATCTCGGATCAACCGGACAACGAAGACTTGTTCGACGTGCTGCGCAATCTGTAAAAGGAAGAGGTCAGAGGTTAGAGGTCAGAGGTCAGTTAAAAACACGCGGTCTTCTACTGACCTCTGACCTCTGACCTCTAACCTCTGAAAAATTATGACTACGCTGTCGAGAAAATGCGTGCCGTTTACGCCGTTCGAGCGCGAGCTTGGCCGCAGCAACATCGCCATCGTGACGGCGGCGGGCGTCCACCTGCGCGATCAGGAGCCTTTCAACATCGCGGACGAGTTGGGTGACCTCGGCTTCCGCATCATCCCGCCCGAGACGGACGCGGCGCAGTTGATGGTCACGCATCATCACTACGATCACACGGACGCCGACACAGACATCAACGTCGTCTTCCCGCTCGACGTGCTGCGCGAACTCGAAGCGGACAAAGTGATTGGCGGTCTTGCAAAAAAACATGTCGGCTACATGGGCTACACCATGCAGCTCAAGGCGATGTACGAAGGGACTGCGCCGGAGATCGCCAACGAGATCGACAAGGGCAGCCGCGCCGACGCCGTCGTGCTGACGGGCGGTTGACCGAACGTCTGTCACCGCACGGTCGTGGCGGTTCAACGCGAAATCGAAATGCGCGGTATCCCGACGGTCTTGATCACGGTCAGCCCCGAAGTCTCGGCGCAGATGCGCCCGCCGCGCGCGCTCTACCCGAAAGGCTTCCGTGTCGGCAACAGCCTGGGGCGACCCGGTATGCGCGCGCTCCAACGGCAGGTGCTCATGGACGCGCTCTCTTTACTTTCCGAGAACACGCGCCCCGGTCAGGTCGTCACGCGCGAATACGCGGATTACGGCGAGCAATACGATCCGCCATCAGTCAAGGCGAAATGAAGTGACGAGTGACAAGTGACGAGTGACGAGTTAAACAGAAGCCGTGAATAGTGAATAGAAGAAAACAGTCCTTCTCTATTCACGATTTACGATTCACGATTTACTTGTCTTCTCTCGTCGCTTGTCGCTCGTCACTTGTCACTGTTTTCTTATGACGATCAGAACAATCGGGTTGGTCACGGGCGGCGGTGATGCGCCGGGTTTGAATGCGGTGATTCGCGCGGTGGTGAAGACCGCCGTGACTGAATACAACTTGCGCGTCCTTGGCATCGAGGACAGCTTCGAGGGCTTGCTCGACGAGACGCGCGTGTGCGAGTTGAAGCCCGCGAACGTGCGCGGCCTGCTGCCGCGCGGCGGCACGATCCTCGGCACACGCAATCGCGGTCGCTTCGTCGAACGCGGTGGCCCCGAAGGCGACCGCAAGCCTGCGGAGATTTATCAACAGGCCATCGACAACCTGCGCAAACTCGGCATAGACGCCCTCGTCGTGCTCGGCGGCGAAGGCACGCTCGGCATCGCGGTGGAGTTCGACAAGTTGGGCGTGCCCGTCATCGGCGTGCCGAAGACCATCGACAACGATCTGGCCTTCACCGAGTTGACCTTCGGCTTCGTCACGGCGCTCGACATCGCCACGGAAGCGCTCGACCGTCTGCACACGACGGCCGCCTCGCACGACCGCGTGATGATCCTCGAAGTGATGGGGCGGCACACGGGCTGGATCGCCTTGCATTCGGGGATCGCGGGCGGCGCGGACGTGATCCTGATCCCGGAAATCCCCTTCGATCTCAGAATGGTGGCGGATAAGATCGAGGAGCGTGAGCGGTGCGATTCGCAGTTCAGCGTGGTGGTCGTGGCCGAAGGCGCGCGCGAGGCGGGCGGTCTGGAAATTTATCAGGACGCGGGCGACCGTGAGCACGCACCGCGTCTCGGCGGCATCGGCCATCACGTCGCGGTCGAACTCGAACGCCTGACGGGCAAAGAGACGCGCTGCGTCGTGCTCGGCCACTTGCAGCGCGGCGGCACGCCGAACGCCTTCGACCGCATGCTCGCCACCAACTACGGCTCGTGCGCCGTGCGCGCCTTGATGCGCGGCGAGCACGGCAAGATGGTCGCTCTGCACGCGGCCGACATCGTTACCGTCCCACTGGCGAAGGCCGTCGCCAACGTCAAGACCGTCCCCCTCGACAGCCAACTGATCCGCACGGCGCGCGATGTCGGCATCTCCTTCGGCGCGGTTGACGAGGCCGAGCATCACGGCAAGGCGGGTTGTTGAATTAACCTTTACCTTTTCCCTTCCCCTTTCCCCATCATTTTGTCTATATTCTGAATCTCGGAGCGAATCGGACAGTGACACAAAACGTAAAAGAACGATTGCAAGCGGAACTCGACGAACTCGACACGGAACTGCGCGTCCATCTGCCGAAGCAGATTAAGACGGCGAAGGAATGGGGCGACCTGCGCGAGAACGCCGAATATCACGCCGCGCTCGCGCGCCAGCAGTTCGTGCAGGCGCGCATCGGGCAATTGCGCCAGCGTCTCAGCGAACTCGCTTCGATTGATGTCTCGAAAGTGCCGCACGGCAAGGCCGCCTACGGTTCGACGCTTCTGCTCTACGACGCCGAGCGCGACGAGGAAGTGACCTACCGCCTCGTCACGCCCGAAGAGAGCGATCCGCAGGCCGGACTCATCTCGACCACCTCGCCTGTCGGCCGCAGTCTCATGGGACGGGAAGAGGGCGACGAAGTGAAGGTCGTCACCCCGAACGGCGCGCGCTCCTTCGAGATACGCCGTCTCACCACGCTGCACGACGAGATGAAAGCCAACTCGGCAGACGCGGCCGAAACCGGCGAACAGGGCTAAACGTCTTCGCTCAAATTTTTCATCATGATCTGTAAACGTCTCTTCATCATCGCAACCCTTTTGCTCTTGCCGGCGGCCATGCATAGCACTGGTGCGTCTCAAACTCAGCCCGGCGCTCCCGCGCGCAAGGCGACTTTTTCCACGCCGGAACAGATGGAGGAAGACATCAAGGCCGTGCCGTGCCGGAGCAACGCCGAACGCCTGGCGGGCGTCAAGGCGCTCTTTACGAAGATGGGCGCTCCCGCTTCCGACATCTCGGTCGAGAAGATGAACAACGTAGAGAACATCGTCGTGCGCAAACAGGGCAGCACGAACGAAATCGTCGTCATCGGCGCGCACTACGACAAAGTAAGCCACGGTTGCGGCGCGGTGGATAACTGGACTGGCATCGTCGCCATCGCACACATCTATCGCACCATTAAGGACGTGCCGCTCAAGAAGACCGTTCTGTTCGTCGGTTTCGGAAGAGAAGAAGAGGGATTGATCGGGTCGCGCGAGATGGTGAGGGCCATCAACAAAGAGCTGCTTCCGCAGTATTGCGCCATGATCAATATCGACAGTCTCGGCCTCGGCATCCCGCAAGCGGAAACGGGCATTTCCAGTAAAAAACTGGTGACTCGCGCCGCCGAACTAGCCAAGCGCATGCAGATGCCTTTCCAGCAGGGCACGATCCGCGAGGGCGACACGGATTCGAGTTCCTTCCTCGCAAGGAAGATACCGGCCATCGCGCTCCACGCCCTGTCGAATGAATGGCAGAAGGTTCTACACACGCACGATGACAAGGTCTCGAAAGTGAACCCGGCGAGCGTCTTTATGGGTTACAGGCTGGCGCTCGGTCTCTTCGGCGAGGTGGAGAATGCCTCTTGTGACGCTTTCCGTTAAATCGCTTCCCGCCTCCCGCGTCGGAATCCTCAACTGATTGCTCCTTTGTCTTCCCGTGTGCCCCGGCGATAGTTGAAACCGGGGTGCTGCTTCGGCAGCCTTCGCGCGGTTTTCTTGACAAGGGGTTCGGCGCATCCCTATCATGCACTGTTTATTTCGGCGGCGTTAAACTGCTTCCGGGCGGCGTTTTAGAAGAAAGGCTGTAGAGAAAGTTGTTCGGAGCGAGCATCGGGCGCGGGGCGCAGCGAATCATTAGCGCGATGGTGCGCTGGCTGGCCTATGGGCGCATCAATCCGAACGTGCTGACGGTGATCGGCGTCGGGATTAACGTTCTCTCCGGCCTGCTGTTCGGCCTCGGCCATTTCTTCTGGGCGGGCATCATTCTCATCGTCGCCAATCTGTTTGACATGCTCGACGGGCAGGTGGCGCGACTCTCCGGACGCGTGACGCGCTTTGGCGGCTTTCTCGATTCATCGCTCGACCGCTTGTCCGACATGGTCGTCTTCGTCGGGCTGATGGTTTTTTACGCGCGCGACACGGAGTTTCATTCGACCCTGAATGTGTTTCTCGCCGGGGCGGCGATGATGGGTTCGGTGATGGTCTCCTATGCGAGCGCGCGAGCGGAGAGTTTGATTCCGAAGTGCGACGTTGGTTTCCTGAGGCGGCCGGAACGTGTGGTGCTGCTGATCATCGGTGCGTTGTCGACGCATCCCGGTTCGGCCAACTATTTCGCCAACCGGATGCCCGCCGTGCTCTGGATTCTCGCCGTCGGCTCTTACTGGACATTCGCCCATCGCATGTATCACACGTGGCGCGAGGTGTGGCGCGCGGATATAGCGACAGCAGCGCGAGCGGCCGAGGAAGCATCTAAGAGCGGGCGCGAGGGCAGCGAGGGCGCGAAGGAAAACTCGACGCCGGCGAAGGTCGCCAACGGTGCACCCGCGTCGCACTAAAGTTTTCCTGTGGTTGGCTGCAATGCCTGTGGCCGTTCACGCGTTTTTATCTTGTCAGTTTCCGCAGGTTGCGGTTTAGCGTCGATTTTATAAATTTGAGGTCTCCCACATTGAACATCTGTCCCTGCTGCGGCGCGAAGACTGACGCCGACCTGCTGACAACGGCCTGCGAGGCTTGCGGCGCACTTCGCGTCGGCCCGCCGCTCGCGCGTCCTGAGAAGGAACTTCCCTCTTACCTGAGCGCGGTCGCCGTCGGCGCAAGCAGCGTGCTGCTCGTCGTCATCTTTCTGATCAACACGCTCACGGCGTTCCTTGCGCAGAAGCCCGCCCCGGCCTTCGAGTTCTGGAACATCGTCACGGCCGGAGAGATGGCCGCGTGGCGTCTGAAGTGGTTTGCGCTGCCGCTCTCGCTTCTTATCGTCTGGGCGGGCGTGCGCGTGTCGGCCAGGATCGTGCGCGAACCCATGCGCTTCACGGGTCTGCGCCTTGCCGAGTTGGGCTTCAAACTGTCGGTCGTGTTGGCCGTCGGCTTGACGGTGCTGATCGGCCTGACGATTCCGGAACGCCTGCGCCAGCGCGAGCGCGGCCTTGAAGCGGCGAAGAACGTCGAGGGCTACGAAGCGATCAAGGTGCTCTACGAATACCGCGCGCGCTTCAACTCTTACCCCGCGACCGCCGAAGATTTACGCAAACTGCCCGACCCGGACGGCTCGGTCGCGCGCCTGATCGACTCGATGCGTTCCGAGGCTTACGAGCCGCAGTCGGCCATCGCTGCCCTGCCGCCCGCAGCAGCAGCCAAGACGAGCACGCCGCGTGTGCGTGCCAACGTGCCGATTCGCCCCGTCGCGCTGCGCACAGCCGTCGGCGGCGACGTGGCGGGCGAAGCGCTCTCTTTCACCAACTACAAACTTCGTCTGCCGGGCAAAGACAAACTGCTGGGCACGGAAGACGACTTGATGATCCGCGACGGCGTGATCATCCCCGCACCGCCCTTGCCGCAAAACAGTTCGCGCACAAACGCTGTCGCCCCTACGGCAAGCGGCACGCAGAAACCCTGACGCCCCTCACCCAAGCGAATGGGACTCTTCGATCTCTTCAAGCGGAAAAAAGTTGACACGGAGGCGACCAGACGTGCCGCCTTGATGCGTGGCGGTCGCGTCGGCGAAGGCGTCGTCCTCGACGTGACCATCACCGACGCAGGCGACATCACGCACGTCTTCTACACCTACAACGTCAACGGCGTCGAATACGAATCATCCCAATCCTTAGACGAATCGCAGCGCCGCCACCAGGGCGACTATTATCCCGGCGCGCGCATCACCGTCCGCTACGACCCGCATCGTCCCGCCAACTCGGCAGTAGTGTGAGCAGCTATTAGCTATTAGCTGTTAGCTGTTAGCTGTTAGCTGTTAGCTTTGAGCGTTCACTATCTATCTCAGTCCCCGCGAGTAGTCAGCAATCTGCGAATCTGCTAAAACAGACTACTGATCTACGTTATCACTAACACTGAGCTTATCGCCGACGGCTAACAGCTAACAGCTAACAGCTAATAGCTAACTGCATCCCATGTTTCGAAAAATTCTGATCGCCAACCGGGGCGAGATCGCCGTGCGCGTGCTGCGCGCGTGTCGTGAGTTGGACATCGAGACGGTGGCCGTCTATTCAGAGGCGGACGCCGCGGCGCTCCATGTGCGTCTCGCCGATGAAGCCTACTTGATCGGCGCTGCGCCTTCGGCCGAAAGTTACCTGCGCATTGAACGCATCATCGAAGCGGCGCGCTCCGCGGGCGCGGAGGCGATTCATCCCGGCTACGGCTTTCTGGCTGAGAACGCGGATTTTGCGCGCGCGTGCGCCGAGGCGGGGCTGACTTTTATCGGCCCGTCGCCCGAAGCGATGGAGTTGATGGGTTCGAAGATCAACGCGCGTCTGGCGGCCACGGAAGCGGGTGCGCCCGTCGTGCCGGGGACGACCGAGCCTTTGCGTTCGGCGGAAGAGGCGCGCGAGACGGCCGCGCGCTTCGGCTACCCCGTCATGCTCAAGGCGGCGGCGGGAGGCGGCGGCAAAGGCATGCGGCTCGTTACAAGCGCAGATGAGATCGCTTCGGCTTTCGAGACGGCGCAGTCCGAAGCACTCGCGGCTTTCGGCGACGCCTCGGTCTATCTGGAAAAGGCCGTCGAACGCCCGCGCCACATCGAGATTCAAGTCTTCGCGGACACGCACGGCAACACTGTCCACCTCGGCGAGCGCGAGTGCTCCATCCAGCGACGCCACCAGAAAGTGATCGAAGAATGCCCTTCGCCCATAGACGATCCGAGCTTGCGTGCGCGGATGGGCGAGGCGGCCGTGCGTGTGGCGCGCGCAGCGAATTACGTCGGCGCGGGCACGGTCGAATTTCTCGTCTCTGATGTGACGCGCGAGTTCTACTTCCTTGAGATGAACACGCGCCTGCAAGTGGAGCATCCGGTGACGGAACTGGTGACGGGCATCGATCTCGTGCGCGAGCAGATCATGGTCGCCGCCGGACACGCGCTCTCTTTCAAGCAGGACGAAGTTGAGTGGCGCGGTCACGCCATCGAATGCCGCGTCTATGCCGAAGACCCTGACAACAATTTTCTCCCCTCGCCCGGCCGCATCACTTCGCTGCGCGTGCCCGCCGGGCCAAACGTGCGCGACGACGGCGGCGTCTACGCGGGCGCGGAAGTGTCCATCTACTACGACCCGATGATCTCGAAACTCGCCGCCTGGGGGCGGACGCGCCTCGAAGCCATCGAGCGCATGCGCCGCGCGCTCGCGGAGTACACGGTGGGCGGCATCAAGACGACGCTGCCCTTCTTCCGCGAGGTCATGCGCGACGAAGAGTTCATCGACGGTCGCCTCGACACGGGCTTCATCGAACGTTTCAACGAACGACGCGCCGCAGCCGCACAGGAAGCTGCCGCGCGCACAAACGAGACAGATTCAACCGACACGACGCGCGACATCGCCATCATCGCCGCTGCGCTCGCCGCCGCTCAAAACTCGCAAGCAACAAACGATGGCGAGCAAACGGCGACACAGCCGCCGAGTAACTGGCGCGTCAGGGGTCGTATTGCGCAGCAACGCTCGCGTGATCTGTTTTGAAGACGGAGTCGAAGTACCGAAAGCGTCAAACAAAAACATGAAACCACGCGCGTCACACGCGCACGACACGGAGAAGAGATTCGTGCTGTTTTGCTTCGTGTTGTTTCGTGTGACTTCGTGGTTCTATTCTTTCGTTCTACCAGACGCTCTGCTTGAATCTTGAGTTCGGACATTGAATGAGCATGAAACTGACGGCGGAAGTTGACGGACAAACATACGATCTTGAGTTGCAACGCGAGGGCGCGCGTGTGGAAGCGTCAGTCGAGGGGCGGCGCTATCAACTGGAAGCGCGCGAGACGGAGGCCGGTGCTTTCCTGCTGCTCTCGTCGGGCGGACGCGTCTACGAATGTCGCGCCGGTCGAGGGGCGACGCAAGGTGACGGCGCGCGCGAAGTGCAAATCGGCGACGCGGTGTTTCAAGTTAAACTCGCCGACCCGAAGCGACTGCGCGGCGGGCGCGGCGCGGGCGCGGAAGCGAGCGGGCGAGCGCAGGTAGCCGCTTCGATGCCGGGCAAGGTCGTGCGCGTGCTGGTCGCGGTGGGCGCGCAGGTGGAAGCGGGCGACGGTCTGGTCGTCGTCGAAGCGATGAAGATGCAGAACGAGTTGAAGTCGCCGAAGAGCGGCACGGTCGTCGAGGTGCGTGCAGAGGCCGGGGCGACCGTGAACGCGGGCGACGTGCTGGTCACAGTCGAGTAAAGTTCCTGGCACAGGACGAGCGCACTCGTGAGCGAATTTTCGAACTATGACCCGACACACACATGAGCGCGCAGGAGTTGCGCCCGAAGAGTTAAGGATTCTTTTGTGGGACATCGACGGGACGCTCCTGCGTTCGGCGCGTCCCGGCGCGTTCAGGGACTACACCGTGCCCGTCCTTGAGAGCATCTTCGGAACGGCCGGGAGCATACACGAGATGCGCGTCTCGGGCATGACCGATTTGCAGATCATCTATGAAGCCCTGCGCGAACACGGCGTCACGAGCGAACAGGTGCGCGGGCGCGTCGAGGAAATTCGCACACGCTTTATGTCCGAGATGGAGCGCGTAGCATCGACGGCGACCGCCGAGCAACCTCTCTTTGTGACGCTTCGCGGTGTGCGAGAGATTCTGGAGCGAGTGCGCGAGCACCCGCGCTACCTTTCTTCGCTTCTGACGGGCAACCTCGAACCCGCCGCGCATTTGAAGTTGCGCCACGTCGGCCTCTCAGAGTTTTTCGGCGAACTGCCCGGTGCATTCGGCGACGATTCGCACGACCGGCGCGATCTGCCCGCGCTCGCCGCTGCGCGCATCAACGCACGGCTCGGCGTCGCGCTCAGTCCCGAGCAATTCATCGTCATCGGCGACACGCCGAACGACATTGCCTGCGCCAAACATTTCGGCGCGCGCTCCGTCGCCGTCTCCACCGGCCGCTTCGACAGCGCCGCCGCGCTCGCCGCGCACTCGCCCGACGCGTTGCTCCCAGACCTGTCCGATACGGAACTTGTCCTCAAAACTTTCGACTCGCTCTGAACTTCCGAACGCTTGCAATACGACCCACAGGATCGCAACCAGACGCACGCGGGGAGCGGAATGAAAACAGGTGAAGCGGGAGAGGAGAATCCCCGCTTCACCTTTTTTTTTGAGAGATACGTCAGGACAATCAGGAGGCGGGCGGCGTAGTTCCGTCGGCCTTCGTCATCGCATCCACCACGGTGGCCGCAATGACCGCCTTGCTCGTATCGTCCAGAGGCAGCACGTCGTTGCCGGGCGATGCGTCTCTCGCGGTCGCGGCGTCCGGTCGCACGCTTTCGACGGCCGTTGCCTTGAGCGCTTCAAGCCGCTCGATGTAAGGTGCGCTCAGATGATGCTCGCGCGCACCGTCCAAAGTTGTTTGCAGTTCGCGTAGTTCGGGACTCAGGTTTGGACGCGTGATCTCGGCTTGATAAACTTCGGCCTTGAACGTCTGTCCGCCGGCTTGAACATCTACGGTCTTGCGCCGGTAGCCCGTCTCCGTGTGGTCTAAAAACTCGATGGCGGCTCTCGGCAATTTGTAGAGCACGCCTTCGACCTCGGCCGCGCCGTCGGCAGTGGGTTCGATATTCGCCAGACCACACACGTGCGCCGGATCGGTCTCGTCCGGGTTGTCCGGCTTATTGAAGACGAGGCGGTGGCTTTTCAACAGACACACTTTCGGATCGGTCTTCTTGGCAAACTCAGTCTCTTCCAGGCTCCAGTTCAGACGCGCGCGCAGGGAACGGCTGCACATGCTCGTGCCGTAAGCCATGTAGTAGACCTCTTCCGTGCCCGGATTGGCTTCTGCCTCTTTCCCCGCTCCTTTGCCGAACGCCGCGAGTTTGCCGAGGAGGCCGGGCGCGGCCTCCTCTTTAACTTCCTTCACCTCCAGCGGCGCAGATAATCTCCACTCCATCGGCCGCTTGCTTTGGTCTTTGTCGAACAGTTTGTCGACGAAGTTCTCGCCCATCTTGTTCAACAACAGGAAGCCGAGCGCGTAAGATTTCATCTGCTTGTCGCCGAACTGCTCGGTGTCGAGCATCTTGATCGCCTCTTTACACTTCTCCTGCGTGTCGAGCGCCTGCGCAGCGCGCAACATGGTCACGCTGTAATCACGCACCTTGTCGAAATCCACGTTGTAGAGCCGCTCGCGCACAAAATCGATGCGCGTCTGCGCGCGGATACGATCAATCTCCGACTCCATGAAACGGAAGAAGACGTTGATAATCTGTTCCGGGCCGAGGGCTACGTCCTGACCGCCGATCTTCAGGTTGAGCAGTTTCGAGCGCATCACCAGCATCGAACCCAGCCCGGCGAGAATGACGAGTTCCAGTTTCTCCTGATTGCTCGTCGGCAGCGTGCCGTAGGTTTTGAGCATGAAGAGGGCGAAGGCTGAGATCGCGCCGTTGAGCAAGTGATAAAAGAGCGCGTGCCACGTGCTTAGAGACTTGATCGGCTCGTCGCTGAACTTGCCGATGATCTCGGCGAAGGCGGTCAACATGCCCAACATGAAAGCGTAGAAGTAGAGCATGTGTTGCGTCTCGGGGTTGTCCGTCTGGAACGCCCAGCCGAGCACGAGCAAAATGGAGATCAAGTACCAGATATAGAAATCCAGCTTGTCGCGCAGGAATCTGAAGACGGCGGGGACGACTCCGATCAGGATGATGACTAACAAGGTAGCGAGCACCTGATTGGCTTTGAAGAAATCGAAGATGGAAGCGGCGTTCATGGGGGTTTACCTCTGTGAGTTGTGGAACAGTGGACTGGGAGTCCGAAAACGCTATCGAGCGAGGTTTGCGGCCTGACGTGAGCGGCGAGAAGCATACTCCTCACCTCCCCCCGGCGCAATATTTTTTTCCGGCAAGGAAACGGTCACTTTCAAATATGACTTAAGCCCTCTTCCGTGAGAAGCGGCCGTCGCACATCTCGTCTATCATTCTCCAACTTAATATGTGCTGCTCTGGCAAAACGTTTCATTACGGGCGATGAAAGCCGCGTTCGATGTCGCGCGTGGTGAGGCGCAGGATGGCTGGGCGTCCGTGCGGGCAGGTGGTGGGCGAAGAGGTCGTGAGCAGGCGGTCTATGAGCCAGCGCATCTTTTCGGGCGCGAGCGGCATGTTGACTTTGATCGCCGCGTGGCAGGCGAGCGAGGCGGCGACGCGTTCGCGCAAAGTGGCGCGCGCCGTGCCGCGACGTTCGGCGTCGATGGTCTCCAACAGTTCGGCGAGCATGTTGCGCGCCTCGTGCGCGGGCAAGTCTGCGGGCACGGCCTTGACGGCAACGGTGCGACCCGAGAGGCGCATCAGGCCGAAGCCGTAAGTTTCCAGTTCGGCGGCCAGCGTGTCGAAGGCCGCGGCCTGCGCGGGCGTCAGGTCGAAAGTTTCGGGCATCAGGAGTTGTTGGGATTCGGCCGCGCGCTCATGTTCGAGACGCCGATACTTGTCGAAGAGGATGCGCTCGTGCGCGGCGTGCTGGTCGATGAGCAAAAGGCCGTCGGCATCTATGGCGATGATGTAACTTTCTTCGAGTTGATAGAGCGGACGAATGTTGGCCGAGACGGCTTCGACTTCGATTTCGCGCATCGCGCCCGCGATGGAATTGAGCGGCGGCAGCGACGCCGCACGCCCCGGCGGCGTCTGCGCGGCGGGCTGCGACTGCGGGGCGGGCGGTTGCGCAGCGCCCGCCGATTTTGCGCCGCGCGCATCCGCCTCTTCCACAGCGCCCGCGCTTTGCGTTTCAGAGCGCGGCCAGGGCTCGCCCGCCGCGGCACTCGCCGCCGTCGAAGCATCAAGCTCGTTCGTCGCGGTGGACGTGGAAGCGTTCAGAGTGTCAGGACGGGCGGCGTTCTCACGTTCCTGTGCAGCCGATTCCGCGTCGGCCGCTTCAGGCGCGGCGAGAGGCGGAATCGGCGTCGTCAAGGCACGCGCCGTAAACTCCTCGCTCGCACGAAGCAGCAACTCGTCGTCCGGCGGCGTGAAACCGAACTCGATAGTCTCCTGCTGCGGCAACGACCGCTGCGCCTCGTGCGTGCGTTCGCGGCCGACGCTATCGTCAACCGTTGTGCTCCATGCGTGCGTCGTCTCGCGGCGCGCTTGAGATTGGTCGTGCGCGTTCGCGTTGGAAGATTCGCGCGCGTCTGGTTCTTCCGTGGCGCGGACGTAGCCGCCCGCCGCGAGCGCGGCGCGGACGGCTTCGCGCACGGCATCGGAGACGGCGTGCGAGCGGCGAAAGCGCACCTCTGTCTTCGCCGGGTGGACGTTCACATCCACCTCTTCGAGCGGCACTTCGAGAAATAGTAGCGCGGCCGGGTAAGAGCCGTGCGGCAAGACCGTGCGATAACCTTCGCCGAGAGCGCGGCTGACCAGACGGTCGCGCACGTAGCGGCCGTTGACGAAAAGGTATTGCGCGTCGCGCGTCGTGCGTCGCTCGCGCGGCGCGGAGACGTAGCCGGAGATGCGCGCGATCTGTTCGTGCCCGCCGCGAACTTCAAGGAGGCTGTCGAGAAATTCCGCGCCGAAGATTTGATAAGCGCGCTCGCGCAGGGAGGCGGCCGGTGCGACGCGCAGAGACTCGCGCCCGTTGTTCGTCAGGACGAAAGCGATCTCCGGGTGTGCGAGCGCGTAATGCGTGACGAGACTCGTCAGGTGAAAACTCTCCGTCGCCTCGGAGCGCAGGAATTTGCGCCGCGCCGGGACGTTGAAGAAGAGATCGCGCACCGTGATGGTCGTCCCGCGCGGACGCGCTGCCGTCTTCACGTCGCGCATCCGCCCGCCTTCTATGAGCACACGCGTCCCTTCGGCCTGACCTTCCATCTGCGTCAAAAGTTCCACGCGCGCGACCGACGCGATAGAAGCCAGAGCCTCTCCGCGAAAGCCGAGCGTGCCGATGCTGTGCAGATCTTCGGCCGTGCTGATCTTCGACGTGGCGTGTCGCTCGAAGGCAAGGAGCGCATCATCCTGCGTCATGCCCTCGCCGTCGTCAGAGACGCGCAGGAGCCTGCGCCCGCCCGCCTCTACGTCAACCTCTATGCGCCGCGCGCCCGCGTCAATCGAGTTCTCCACCAACTCCTTCGCCACCGAAGCAGGGCGCTCCACCACCTCGCCCGCCGCGATCTGGTTCGCTAAATGATCTGAAAGGACGCGAATCTTCGACATGATGAGCTATTAGCTATTAGCTATTAGCTATTAGCTGTCAGCAAAGCGCAATCAGTTTTTGCTTTGGCTGACTGCTCTTGGCTGATGGCTGAATGCTTCCTTTACAAGTAAACGATTTGATGTTCGACCGAGCCTAGATCGATGGCGTCGTAAATCCAGTCGAGACAGTAGCGGCCGTGGCGCGCAAGGAGAGAGGTGATGTTGAGATGGCGCTCCTGCAAAGTCTTTTCGGGATAGAGGGCGGCGTAGGCGCGTTCGAGTTGGCGGTGGGCGGCGCGGTCGCGCGCCATCTGCGCGCGGTGGAAGCGCGCGCGCAAGCCCGCCAGTTGGTGCTCGATCTTCTGTGTGCCGTGTGTGAGCGCGTCGGCGAGCGTCGGGTCGAAGCGGCGCAGGTTCGCACCGAGTTCGGCGAGCGCGCCGTCGATGGCGGTTTCGGCGCGCACGAAGGCTTGCGCCTGTTCCGCCCCGAGATGTTCTTCAACGACGCGTGCGATCACCGTGTCGAGTCCGTTGAAGAAGTCCGCGAGTTTCAGGTTGTAGCGTTCGAGCGTGCGACCGGTGCGGCGTTCGACGAGGGTGAGACTGGCGCGGTGCAGGATGGGCGTCGCCGGTCTTTCGAGCAGGCGATAGACTTCGGCAGTCTGCGCGAAGTAAGCGACCTCGGCCGCGCCGCCGAAGTAGGCGATTGAAGGCAGAAGGTAATCCTGCACGACGGCGCGCAGCGTAACGTTCGGACTGAAACGCTCAGGCTCGCTCGCGGCCAAAGCGGCGAGTTCTTCCGCCGTGTAAGCGTCTGCGTCGGGTGCGCCCTTCGCTTGATAGCGGCCGTCCGCAGCGCGGCGCGTGAGCGCGCGACGCGAGCCGTCCGTGTGTATGAAGAGCGGGAAGGCGTCGGGCGAGGCGTGCACCTGCGCGTGATAGCCCTCGGCTTCGAGCGCGCGGCTGCGCGCTTCGACGGCGGCCGCGATGTCGGGCGCGCGGCGTGCGGCCTCTGCGTAGAGCGGCGCGGCCAGTTGTTTCAGGCGCGCGTCGAGCGGGTCGAGCAGCACCAGACCGTGACGGCTGACGAGCGCCGTCAACAGGCGCGCGAAAGCCTCGCCGTAGGTGCGCCCCGGACGGTAAGCGTCGCTGAGGAGTGTTTCGAGGTCGGGGAGAAACTCGGTGGTGGGCAACAGGTCGAGCACGCGGCGGACGGCATCATTGACCGTCTCGTCGAGTGTGACGTTGCCGACGGGCGTGCCTTCGCGGTGGAGCGCGTCTGTCAGGTCGGTCGAAGCGAGGCGACCGTCACAGGCCGTGAACTCGGCCGCACGCACTTCCGCCCAGTCGTGATCCTCTGTCGCCATCCAGAAGACGGGCACGGCCTCTGTGCCGCGCTGCGTCAGGCAGCCCGCGAGTTTGACGGCCGAGAGAGCTTTGTAGATCGTGTAGAGCGGCCCTGTGAAGAGTCCGACTTGTTGACCGGAGACGACGGCGACCGAATCTGTCGAGCGCAGGCGCGCGATGTTTCGCAGAGTCTCCGCGCCCGCGCCGTAGCGCGTGTTCATCTCTTCGAGCGCGTCGCAGAGCACGGCGCGGTCTGTGCGGTGCGCGGCGAGCACTTCCGGCGCGCGCGCGGCCAGTTCGTGATGAAAGCGGACGGCGTTCGGATAGAAGCGCCGGAGCGCGACGGGGTCTGCGAGATATTCGAGAAAGAGGCGCGACTGTTGCGGGATGCGCGCGAAGGGCAAAGTCTCGATGCGCAGTCCGGCCTCTTGCGGCGTGCTGAAACAGGCGGGTTCGTTCGTCGTGGGGGAAACTTCGGTAATCACTTGACTGCTCCTTCGGCCAACAGCGTCTCGCGCTTCGTCTCAAAAGTCGTGCGACACTCGGCCAGCAAACGCGCGATCTCGCGCCCGGCCGCTTCGTCCGGCATCGACAGAGGCTCGCGCACAAAGCCGCCCGCGTAAGCGCAGAGATCGAGCGCGTGTTTCAAACCGCCGATGCCGAAGCGCGTGGTGACGGCGCGTGCGAACGGCGTGAACTTTCGTTGCCACTCGCGCGCTTCAACGTGTTCGCCCCGCTCGACCAGACGCGCAATGCGGACGGCGACTTCGGGCACGGCGCACGCGGCGGCCAGTATCGCCCCTTGCGCGCCCGCAGACAAAGCGGCGTAGAGCAGAGAGGCGTGGCCGGTCAGGACGGCGAACTTGTCTGAGACAAGCCCGACGAGTTCGACGAAGCTCACCATATCGCCCGAACTGTCTTTGATGCCGACGATATTCGCGTGCGCGGCGAGACGCGCGACCGTATCCACGGACAAGCTGACGCCCGTGTTCTGCGGGATGTTGTAGAGCACGACGGGGACGGGCGAAGCGTCTGCGATCTGTTCGTAGTAGTTCGAGAGAGCAGCCTGCGTCATCCCGGCACGATAAAAATGGGGGGTGATGACGAGCACTGCGTCAGCCCCGGCTTCGGCCGCGCGGCGCGCATCCGCGATGCTCTCGAGCGTGGAATGACGCCCGACGCCGACGACGAAAGCCATGTGCGTGGGCACGCTCGCACGCGCCGTCGAAACGACTTCGAGAATTTCGTCCTCGTTCAAATGCACGCGCTCGCCGGTCGAGCCGAGGATGACGTAGCCGCTCACGCTGGTCTCGTTCCAACGTTCGAGGTTGCGCTGCAAGGCGTGCGTATCCACACGGCCGTCCGCAGCGAATGGCGTCGTGCAGGGCAAAAGGATGCCGCGCAAGGATTCGGCCGTAAACTGGGCGGCGCGTGCGTCTCCCGTCTGATTGTGGGCGTGCGGTTTCAAACGAGAGCATTATAACGACCGTTCAGGGAATGTTGAAGCGCCCTTTGAGTTCGAGCGGTATCTTGCCGAGCGGGGCTTGCTGGTAAGCGAGTTTGACGAAGTTGTCGGCCACGTCGTCCATGAGCGGAAGGTTGCGCAGCGGCAGGTCGCAGATGGTCTGGATGACGTGCGAGCCGAGCGCGCGATAGCTTTCGAGTTGCTGCTCGGTGTAGTTCTGATCGGCGGTTGATTCGTGCGGAAAGGTGCGGCTGGTGCTGGCGTAGTTGAGAATATCAATCGGCTCGCCGCCCGTGATGGCGGGTTTGATGTAGATGATGACGCCGTCTTTGGCGGGCTGGCCGGAAGTGTCTTTGTCAGCGCACGAGTAGCGTATGAGGCCGATGGCAGAATATCTGGCCTCGCCTTTGTCTCTGTGCTCCTTGTCCTCTTTGGTGTAGATGGGCATGCCGCCAATGAAGTCTATGGGGATGCCGAGGTCGATGCGAATTTTGCGGACAGCTCCGGCCAGGTCTTCAAAGCGACTCTTCGGGTCTTGCGAACCGTCCGCGACGACGATGAGGTGCGCGCGGCGCAAGACCATCTCGTAGAGGCCGAGATTCTCGAAGTGGCCGCCGTCGGAAAGGTAGACGTAAGGACTGGTGTTGTCGCTGTGGCCGAGAGCTTCGGCCAGAATCGGGCGCAGGGCGAAACGTGGGCCGGAGCGGTTGTAAGTGTGTAGGCGTTCGGAGAAGCGGTCGTTACCGGCGGGGCCGGGATTGCCGAGCCACCAGCCGAGCCGCGCGTTAAAGAGCGTCATCAAAAAGGCGAGCGCGGGCGAAGAATGGTAGCCCATGTTGGGCGAAGCGGCCGCGCCCGAAATGGTGACGGCCGTGCCCAGACTGATGCCGTCGCCGGGAGGCGCGCTGCCGCCGCCGTACTCCTGCGTCTTGCGATAGCCGAGTTGGAAACTGCCGCTATGCAGCGGCGAGACGGTGAACGTCTCGGCCTTGCGCTGTTGCCAAGCGAGATTATGGCCGCTCGTCAGGTTCAGACAGATGTTGACGACGTGCATCAGTTTGCGCTTCGGTTCATGGGGCGCGCCCTGATAATGCCGTAGTTCGTGCATCGGCAAATTGTCGTAAGCGTCGAAACCGGTAAACGGGTTGGGACGGCGTTCTGACTGCGGCCGCGACGCGCCCATGTAGGCGCGGATCAGACGGTTGCGATACATCGAATGGAGCGAAAACTTGTTGACGTTGACGCAACTGGACATGACGAGGCTCAAGGCGACGAGCACGAGCGCCAGCACGACGAGCAGTCCGAGCGGAGCATAGTGGACTGTGTTCAACTGCGCGATCATATCTGCGTAAGGGTGTCCGGGCATGTCGTGCCAGTCGAACGATTCGGGCGCGAGTTTCCTGATGAGCATGCTCGTGCCGAGCGAGAAGACGATGAGCAGCGTGAGAGCGAAGAGGGGCGCGGCGAGTTTCATCGCGTAATCGGCCAGGCCGCCCGACTTTTCTTCCTGCTCCGGGTGCGCCTGCGACTTGCCGCTCTTGCCGCCGAGGATCGTCAGGATGCCGGACGCGCCGCCGAGCGCGGCCAGAATCGCCTGCGTCTTCGTGCCCAGATACATCAACCCGACCGGGCCGAAGATGACGAGCGCGCTCACCACGCTCCACAACAGCGAGACGATCAGCACCCACGCACCGAAACGCGCCCACCATTCCCGGTCTTCGTCGTCCGTGTAATGGCTCGTGATGCCGACGAACAAGACGACCGCGAGCAAAAACAGGCACAGGAAAAGCGGCGCGGCGAACGAGGCGTAGAGTTCCGTGACGGGCACAGGCACGGGCGCGCGACCGGCGGGTTCGGGGAAGACGATGTTGGCCGCCCACCACACGAGCGTCCCCCACAAGATGCCGATGAGCACGACCGCGAAAGGCTCCGACGCCAGATGCACCCAGTTTCGCGCCCAACGTCTTTTCCAGAACCTGAAATCTTTAAAGAGCAGGACGAGCGTGTAGAGTACGTAGCCGATGAAGTGCAGCACCGCGCCGTAGATCACAAATTCCAACCAACTCTCGCCGAAACTTTCGCCGCCGAGGGTGCGCCCCCACGCCCACCAACTCGTCAGACAGATGGCCGACAGCGACAGAGGCAACAGACAGAGCCACAGAAACGCGCCTTGCTTGGTCACGCGTTGCAAAGCGATCTTGCGCGGGCGATTCGCGCTCGGACGCGCCACGCCCATGTAGACTATTGCCGCCAGCCCGAACAGCATGCCGAGCCAGAAAGACCAGGAGACGAGCCTGCCCTGCTCTGAACTTATCCGCACGATGCCGACCACGATGCGCGGCAGCATGAGGGCGGCGAGAATGATCGGAATCAGCACCAGCCAGTTGAGCAGCAGATTGCGCACGACGATGGAAACGAGCGTCCATGTGTCGGCCGAGAGAAAGCCGAGTTTCGGGTTGAGGTAGTTGCTGTAGCTGCGCAGGTGGCGGATGGGTTCGGGTTCGGGCGTCAGCTTGTTCTTCTCCGGCTCGTTCCTGAGTGCGGTGATCACGTCCGGCAAGCCGGAGCGATGAATCCACGCCGACAACCAGCTTCCCAGATAGCCGCCGCCGGAGACGGTCGAGAGATAATCGAATCGTTCGAGCAGGCCGTAACGCGCCAAACCCTGCACGATGCCGAGTCCGAAACTCGCGCTACGGATGCCGCCGCCCGAGAAACAGAGCGCCGTGCGCTTCTCCGGCAGAGCGTGTATGTGCTTGTAGAGTTCGGCCGTGAACTTTTCGTTCAGCAGCACGACGTAACGCTTCTGCTTGCCCTTCCTGCGTTCCTCGAACGAGCACTCGATCTGCTGGACGGCGCGACGATGCAATTCCTCTTCCGACAGGTTGAGACGCGAGCGCCGACGATGCGCCGCGCGCCGGTCGGCCTCTGCTTCGCGTTCGATCTCCGACTCAAGTTCGGCATTGATCTCGTCCGTCAGTTGCTCCTCGACTTCGCGGTCGATTCTCTCTTTCGCCTTCAGATACTCGTCCGGCAGCGCGCCGTGCTGATGCTTGTACTCTTCCTCCAGCACCCGGTACAGCGGATAGATGTGTTGCCGCACGCAGTCATCTTCAAGTTGCCTGTAACGGCGCGATGCGGCGGTATTTTCGACGTTCGAGTTGGTCATCTGTCAGGCTCCCCGAGAGGACATCAGCGGCGGCAAAGGTAAGGCACAAGAACGGGCGCGAACGATAAAGCAACAGAGAATTGAGAGTCAAGACTTTTCCGCCGCATCTCTTCGGTGCGCGCGCGCAGAAACGCGTCGAGATCAACTTGAGGAGAGCCGGACGAATGGGTGCTGAGTTGCCGCCGGGCGCGTGTGCGTGCGAGTATTGATGCCGAAATGTCGAACCGTCGCGCAGAGCAGTTGGACTTGTTGATTATCGGCGCAGGCCCGGCCGGACTGTCGGCCGCCGACGCCGCCGCGCAAGCAGGGCTCGACTATCTCGTCGTCGAAAAGGGACTCATCGCCGACACGATCTATCGCTACCCGGTCGGCCGCACGGTCTTCTCCACGCCCAACGAACTGGAGATGCGCGAGAACTCTCTGCGACCCTGCCGCGACAAGCCGACGCGCGAGGAACTGCTCTCGCATTACGTCCGCTTCGCGCTCGACCAAAACCTGCGCATCAACACCGAAGAGGCCGCCGAAGCCATCGAACGCGACGCGGAGACGGGCACGTTTACAGTGAGCACCACGCGCGCCTCGTACCGCGCCGCGCGGCTGCTCGTCACGACGGGCGCGATGGCACACCCGCGCCGCTTAAACGTCGCGGGCGAAGATTTGCCGAAAGTCGGGCATCGCTTCGTCGAGCCTTACCCTTACGTACGCAAAGATGTGCTCGTCGTCGGCGGCGGAAACTCGGCCGCCGAAGCCGCGCTCTTTCTCTCCGAAGAGGGAGCGCGCACCACGCTCGCCATCTGGCGCGCAGACTGGGAGCAGCGCGACCCCAAAATGAACGCCATCAAACACTGGGTGCGCGCCCCGCTCGAACGCGAGATCGACGAAGGAAGACTCCGCCTCTGCTTCTTCACTGAACTTGAAGAGATCAACGCACGCGAGGTGCGCCTGCGGACGGAAGACGGCGACACGCGCACGATTCCGAACGACGCCGTCTTCATCCTCATCGGCGCGGACGCAGACCACACCATCCTGCGCCGCGCCGGAGTCGAATTCGTCAAAGCAGGACTGGCCGAAGTGCCCGTCTACGACCCCGACACCTACGAAACCAACGTCCCCGGCCTTCATGTCGCCGGTCACTTCACACACGCCCGCCACATCAAACAAGCCATCGCCGTCCCACGCCACATCGTCCCCCGCATCGCACAATCTTTGCGCGCCGCCATCTGATGTTCTCCGGCACAAGTCGCTGAAGCGCGCTCTTTATGGTATGGGGATTGGAGCGTTGGCGAGGAACTTGCTCCTCAATCCAGACAACAGCCGCGCCATGTCGAACGTGAAACCTATCCGCCCGCGCACATCCGACTCTTTGATCAGTTCGCTGCGGCTGGCGAACGAAACCGAGATCGGCATTTGCAACCCCGGCAGGAACGGGACGGGGATCGTTAGCTTGGCCTGTCCTTGATACATGGGCGCAACCTTCGTCTTCCATTCGCCCGAAGCCGCGAAGCTGAAAGTGGCGGGCGCACGGTCGGCCAAACGATTCATGGCCGTGATCGGGATGAGCAACTCCGTGCCGAATCGCCCGCCCCGATTGTCGTCCGCGAGTTTGTTGTCCGTGTAGTTGAATGCTCCGTTGAAAGTTAAATTCCAGCGCTCCGCAACTCCGAGGTCGAGCGAGAGGCCGCCGTCGTACTCGTCGGCGCGCATCAACTGCCGCTGCTTGGTGAGGAAGAACATGGAGACTTGCGGGCGCCGCCGAATCCTGTTGATGATCTCCTCGGTCTCCTTGTCGAACTCGGCAAATTCGGTGCGCTTCGAAATGATGGTATCGATCTCTTTGAGGCCATCCTTGCCGATGAGCGCAACCAAACCCGCGTAGCCCTTATCGTTTAGAAACTCGTCGAGTTTCAACAACTGGTCGCGCTCGTTCGCTTCGGCAGCAACGACGGCCGGCAACTGATTACGCGATTTAAGACGGGTGTAGATGTAACGGCGCACCTCGCTCACGAGGTTGGCGAAACTGACGCCCGTGCGTTGCAGTCCGGCCGAAATATCTCTGATGGCCTGCCGGTTGGATGGATGGCTCACGTCGCGCCGGTCGTAAGGAATGAACTTGACGCCGTAGATGTTGCCACGCTCGCGCGGGTTCCCTTCGCTACCTTCGGGGAAATCGTAGCCGTAAGTGAACGAGAATTTACGCCAGTTACGATTGGCGGTGTAGAAAGCCGGATCGAGAGGATCGTTGCCGGAGAGGAAGGCTTTCAGCGCATAGCCGGTGATGGAGACGGAGGTTGAGGTCGCATCGCCCGAAGCCGATCCGCCCGAAGTACCCGCCGGGTTGAAGGCCAGAGTGAGCAGATCGCCGACCGAACTTTTTTCGACAAGTGAGGTGGAGTTCGTGCTGATGCTCGGCGTTTCGTTCTGGTTGGTGTTGTTCTTCGGGCCAAGGCTCGCTATTGCGAGTTCCTCTGTGCGCACGTTCAGATAGTCGCTGTAATTTTTAGCTTCGGTCGAGAGAGCGGGTTTATTGCCCGCGGTCGAGCCTTGCGACTGTGAGACGGTCCCGCCCGTTCCCGAAGTTGAATCGCCTGCCCCTTCCGCCGCGTTGGTAACGATGCCGGACGCAGCGGTGTTCGCGCCTACTGCCCCGCCCGGTAAACCGCCGACGGGCATGGAAGTAGTGCTGATGGATGGCGACATACTACGCGCACGCTGCGGGGCGGAACGCTCTTCCGTGTCGGTGCTGCTGCTTCCATCGGTGCTGCCGTTTCCGTTCGCCGTTACTCGCTCCAATGAAGCGGAAGCGATTGGAGGTGCCGCTCCGCCGCCGCGCGAGGCCATGCTCGTCCTGCGCATCGTGTTGAGCATCTCCTGCGTGCGGTTTGCCGCTTCAAGGGCGCGATTGGCATACTCTTGCGCACGCGTGGCGGCAGCCTGTGCCTCGCTTGACGCGGCATCTCTGTCCGCCGCATCCTGCGCGCGATTCGCGGCCTGCTGCGCACGGTTTGCCGCTTCACGCGCGCGCGTGGTGGCGTCTTGCAGCAGAGTGAGCGACGACGGCTCGTTCGCCGCATCCGCGGCCAGACGCGCCGATGTCTCCTGATTTCTGGCAGCAGCCTCTTGCGTTCTCGCCACTTGTTCCTGAGCTTTGGAGACCGACTCCTGAGCTACACACACGCCTTGCAGGGCAACAGCAAGCAGCGACCACGCTGCGACTCTCAAGATATGTTTCTTCATCTTATTTTCCTCCACTTCACCTCGCAGCGACCGTGAAGAACTCTCTGTATTTATCCGAAGGAACATCGCTCGCGTAGTCAACGTGCTTGATCGTTTCGAGCACGTTGTGATTCTTGTCGTGCCGCTCGACGATCACCTTGTAGCCCGTGACATGAAGAAAGGAGAGCGACAAAACGTAAATATCATCCTCAGGGTCGTTTTGATCATCGACCTCGCCGGGGGTGAAAGGCCAGACCCTGTCATAATTCAGAGCCGGCGGACCAAAGGTCGCCTCCGACCAATGTGTGCGATGTTTGCATGAGAGGTTGAAGATCGGCGTCCCGCCTTTGGCCGTAATGAAGTAGTGTAGATGTTCCAGATTTTGCGGGTCGCTCAATTTAACTTTCACGACATTCTTGGAAACCGTCACAGTTCGAGTTCCGTTAGTGCCAAAATCAGCCATGATCATTCTCCTTCAGGGGATGCTGGCGAGCCGTTACCAGGACACAAGGGCGATCCGGATACAGAACGTACTTTGGCCGGAAATGCCATCAATCGCGCGGCAGTCGTCTCACATTTAAAATGAGCGAAACGTCGATTTCATTTCATGCTCGTCTCCCGATGAGGGAAAGACGAACAAAATTGGGCGTCCCGGTCTTTGCGGATGCTACCGATGGAAAGTGTAAAGATGTATGAATCTTAAGACTATGTTTGATGCTGAAGTGTGTAGCTGCTCGTCAACAGAAACAGACAGGAAGTTAATGTAGACAGGATGCCCCGGTGCGAGCGCGCCTAACATAAATCCAAACTATTATTTCTGTCAACGAAACTCTGCGGGCGGGCGTTTGCGCGCGGCAAGGCGAAAACAAGCGGATTCCAGACGAACGAAGACGCGCGCGGTTATGCGCCGCAGCGTTCGTCGGCTCGCGTTGATACGTAGCAGGTTCAGTCGATGAAATTCACAGCATCCCGCCCCGCGGCGCGTTCGCGCCTTGCGACGCCGGTGCGGTAGGCGGCTTCTTCGACTTCGCGGGAGACGGCTTCGGCGATGCGTTTGTCGAAGACGGAGGGGACGATGTATTCGGGGTGGAGTTCATCCGGAGAGATCAGAGAGGCGATGGCGTTGGCGGCGGCGATCTTCATCTCTTCGTTGATGCGCGTGGCGCGGCAGGCGAGCGCGCCTTTGAAGATGCCGGGAAAGCAGAGCACGTTATTGATCTGGTTCGGATAGTCTGAACGCCCCGTAGCCATCACGTCGACGATGTCTGCAACTTCTTCGGGCATGATCTCGGGCGTGGGGTTCGCCATCGCGAAGATGACGGGCTTCGAGTTCATACGCTGCACGTCTTCGCGGCTGATGACGCCGGGGACTGAAAGTCCCATGAAAACGTCCGCGCCCACCATCGCTTCGTGCACCGTGCCGCGCACGCCTTCGGGGTTGGTGTTTTCGGCGTACCACTCTTTGACCCAGTTCATGTGCTCGCGCCGTCCGCGATAGAGGATGCCGTGCTGGTCGCAGCCGATGATGTTCCGGACGCCCGCCGCCATGATGATCTTCGTGCAGGCCACCCCGGCCGCGCCCGTGCCGTTGACCACCACTTTCAACTCACTCATCTCTTTGCCGATCAACTTCGCCGCGTTGATGAGCGCGGCGAGGACGACGACGGCCGTGCCGTGCTGGTCGTCGTGAAAGACGGGGATGTCCAGTTCCTCTTTGAGCCGGTCTTCGATCTCGAAGCAGCGCGGGGCAGAGATGTCTTCGAGGTTGATGCCGCCAAAAGCGGTCGCGATCAGTTTAATCGTGCGGACGATCTCGTCCGGGTCTTTCGTCGAGAGACAGATGGGAAAGGCATCGACGCCCGCGAACTCTTTAAAGAGCATCGCCTTCCCTTCCATGACGGGCATGGCCGCGGCGGGGCCGATGTCGCCGAGGCCGAGCACGGCCGTACCGTCCGTGACGACGGCGACGGTGTTGCGCTTGATCGTAAGCGTGAAGGCCTTTTCCGGGTCGCGGTGGATGGCTTCGCAGACGCGTGCGACGCCGGGCGTGTAGGCCATCGAGAGATCGTTGCGCGTCTTCAAAGGCGACTTCGAGACGACTTCGATCTTGCCGCCGAGATGCAGGAGAAAGGTGCGGTCTGAAACGTTGACGACTTCGACGCCGTCTATGTCGCGCGCCGCCTCGACGATCTCTTTGACGTGCTCGCTGGAAGAGGCTGTGAAGGTGATGTCGCGCGTGATGGCGTCGCGCGAGACGTTGACGATGTCGATAGCGCCGATGTCGGCTCCGGCGCGGCCGAGGGCGGTCGTCAACTCTCCGAGCGTGCCGGTGCGGCTCGATAGTTTTACACGCAGGGTCGAACTATAACTGACGCTTGGCGCATTAGACATCGCGGCTATGACTAATCCTTTCAGAGTTGAAGCAGATGGGGGAAGTGATGCGGTTAACTCTAACGCCAACGCCGCGCGACGCGCAAGGCAGGGAGCATCTAAAGAAATAAAGAGCAAGAAACCACGAAAGGACACGAAGCAACACGAAGAAGAGGTTCGTGTTGCTTCGTGTCCTTTCGTGGTTTCATCGTTTTGTTGGTCGCTCTAAAACTCTGCGTAAAAGTGTAGCGATCTCTTTCGCGACTGCCGGATCGAAGTTGCTGTGGCGACGGGCGGCCAGGCGAAGCGAACGCGCGCCGAGCAGGGCGTAGACGGCGAGCGCGTCGCGGTCGGTGTCCGCGGCTTCTCCGAGTGCCGCGAGGTGTTTACGGACGGTGCGCAGGTCTGCGCGGGCGAACGTGCCGGTCAGGGCTTCGCCGGGCGCGTGCGCTCTCAAGTTGTCGAGCGTGCTGGCGAGAAGTGGCAGGAGCACCTGGCGCGCGCGTCGGTCTGTGAGGCCGCAAAGCGAGAGCAAGTCGGAGGCGAGCGAGAAGAGTGCGACGGTGTGGCCGGACGTGATGACGGCCGCCGCGTGGTAAAGGGATTTATCGCGCGCGTTGATGGAGAAGCTGCGGCCGCCGAGCGCGCGGACGATGCGGCGTGCGGCGGCGAGCGCGGGAGCGTCGCCTTCGAGACAGTAGAAAGCCCCTCCTGTGAGACTGCGTGCGCCCGCGCGTGGTTCGCTGATCGAGACGAGCGGGTGAAGCGAGCCGAGGCTGAAGCCTTCGTCGCGGAGCGGCGCGAGCGCATCGGACGTGAGCGCGCCGCTGGCGTGCAGGGCGACGCGCGACGTGCGACGGTGCGACTGCTGTTTGCGGCGAGATGTTGACGGCGCGTGCTGTGCGGTCGTCTGTTCGACGCGGTGTGCGGCGGATGCTTCGGCGAGACGTGCGGCGACTTCCGTGAGTTGATCGTCGGGTGTGGTGATGAGAATGAGATCGACGGTGTCCGGTAGTAAGTCCAGACGCGTCGCGTCGAGCACGAGGGGGCGCGGCGAGAGTGTGCGTGCGATGAGTCGTGCGTGTCGGCCGCGTCGTGCGACGAGGGCTGCGAGCTGATAGCCGCTTTGGCTGAGTGCGAGCGCGAGCGCCGAACCGAGTCGTCCTGCGCCGACGATGGCGACGCTCGTTTGACGTGCGTGTGTTTGTCTTTTCTCTGTGCGCGCCGTTGCGCGGTGCTTTGCGGCGTCTGTTCTCTCTATCTTTTTATCGCTTCGCTTCGGTGTCTCACGCCTTGTTGGCATCGCTGTTGTTCTCAACCATGATTTCGACGAGCGCCGCATCATGCGGCAGTTCATCAAACCACTGTTGCCAACGCGTCGCAAGTTCGTCGCGCGTGACGAGGCCGCGCACGACGCCTCCCGGCAGAGCGATCCGCAGAGGCTCGGCGGGCGGCGTCTTCTCCAGCGCGCGCGCGATGAGACGCGCATCGGCCTGCGTGAAGTGCGCGGGCGCTTGTCCCTGCACGAAGCGATGCGCGAGGGCGTAAGCCCGACTGGCCGTTTCGGCGTCGCCAGCGTCGGTGGCGAGCAGGTTGAGCGCGCGCGTCAGGTGCGTCTTGAAACAGGCGAGCGTGCGGCGATAGGCTGCGCGCCCGCGCTCTGTCATCTCCGCGACAACCGCAGCGGCATTCAGATAATGTTCGGCGCGAGCGAGACGAAACGCGCAGGCGCAACGCGGGCGCACGGCGAGCAGGCGCGCGACCGGCAGATCGCAGCGCGCGTTCTTCACTTCGGAGACGAGCGCGGCGGCCTCTTCCCATAGCTCGGACGCTACGAAGGGCAGAGTGGCGAGCGCCTCGAAGTCGCGCCACTCCGCCCCGCGCGTGAACTCATCCAGATCGCGCCCGTCGCAGGCGTCGCCCACGGCGCGCGCGTGCATGTCCACGTAGTGCTCTGCGTAGTGCGCTTGAAACTCCTGCCAGAGCAGTTCGAAGCGTTCGGTGCGCGAGGGGTCGAAGAGTGTGTGCGGGTCGTCGGCGATGAGCAACAACTCTCGGCGCGCGCTCTCAATCACTTCGAGCGACGTGAGTTCGGCCGAGCAGAGATAGGCGCGCACCGCTTCGCGGCGGACGATGCCCGTCGTGTAGGTGCGCAGCGCCGCGAGTTGTTCAACGGCGCGTGCGAGCTTTTCGGGCGCATCGCCGTAAACGTCTGCGACGCGCTGCAAGCCTTCTTCGAGCGAGAGACTGCCGGAGAGCGCATCGGCCACCGCCTCGGCCGAAGCGGCCATCGTGCGGCGCACGCTTGCGGCCAAGTCCCACGCGCGCGTGGTCAGTCCCGCATCGGGCAGCGCGTCGAATTCTTGCAGCACCGTCTCTGCGCGCCACGCGGCGAGCCACGCGGCGAGCGCCGTGCGCACGCTCTCGCGCGCCGCAGCGTCGGCGATGGAAGGAAGCGTCGGGTCGCCGGTCAACAGGCGTGCCCAGTTCGTCAACTGCTCTGCGCTCAGGTGAATTCCCGCGGCGCGGCAGACTCCGGCCACCTCTTCCCACTTGATCGACGAGCCGAGCGTGCGCCGACTGATGCGCCCGTCGCCCGCCATCGCCAGTTCGATGCGACGTTCCGCGACGAGCGCCGCGAGCACTAACTCCTGCGCGCGCGCAGACAAACCGTAAGGCTGCCCGCCGAGCACTTGATTCACGGAGGCGAGCGGCACGACGCGGCTTCCGGCGCGGTCTACAAGCGCCAGAACTTCGCGCACCCAGGGGCGGCCGAGCACTGTGTCGCCGGTTTCGGGGATCAGTATGTCGCCGCGCCTGGTGGCGAGCCCAAGCGGCACGGCGAAAGTCTCCGCCAGTTGTTGCACGGCGGAGTCGGCCACGTTCCCGCCGCTGAACAGTTGATTGACGAGCAGCGCGATCTCCTGTTCGTCGGGCGTGGAGGCAAATTCGGGGTGCGCGGGGTAGCGCGCGGCGAAGGCGTCGGCGAGGGCGCGTGAGAGCGCGGGCGCGAAACTCTGCGCGGCGCGCGCTTCGTCCGTGAAAGCGATTCGCCGGCCGTCGCTGTAGAGCAAGCGGCCGTCGTCCACGTAGAGGCGCGACCAGATGCGCTCGGCCTGCGCCGTCAGGGAGTTGGCGGCGGCGCGCGCCGTCTCGCCAAACTCCGCGAGCGAAGCGTCCGTGCGCAGAGCAACCAGACGGCGCAGGATGCTCAACTCTTCGGCGTGATACGCGGCGGGCTGCCAGATGACGTTGAAGGCGGTTTCCGCAGACGCACCAGCGCCCGCAGACGCACTCGCGGGCGTAACGCCTTCCGCCGCGTCGCGTCCCGCGTCCTGCACGAACAGTTGCCACTCGTATCCGCCGCGCGCCGCCGCGTCGTTTGCATCCGGGTTGACGGCTGTGTTCGTCTTTGCGCGTGTGATGCGGCCGGGGCGCAAGGAGCCGCGCCACGTGACGTTGAAATCCGCGTGCTGTGTTTCGCCTTCGCCGTCTGCGAAAGGCCAGTCTTCAAAACGCGCGCGCGGGAGCGTGCGCAACAGTGCCGCAATCGCGGCCTCATCAATCGCCTGCGATTCGCTGGCGGAGGCAAGGGCTGCGTCGAAGTCGGCCGCGGCGCTGACCTGAAAACGATAGCGCACCTCTTCGCCGTCCGTATGTGCGGCAAGACCGCGCTGCGGCGCGAGTTCGCACAGGCGCTTCAAAGTCTCTTCGACGCGTTCGACGGCCGCCTGCTGCGAGTGTTCGTCTTGAAAGAGCAGCGCGGCGCAGAGATCGCGCGCCGTCGCGCCGCGCCCGTCGAGCGAGAGCACAAAAAGACTTTTCAAGATGAGCCGCACCTGCAAGCGCTGCATCGCCGGAAACTGCGCGACGGCTTTGGTCGCCAGTTCGTCGTAGACGTGGAAGGCTTCGCGCAGGTCTTCGGAGCGACGCAGATCGTCCTGGCTGTGGTCGAAAACTTCGTCGAGCAGGATGAGCGAGAGCGCCGGACGATTGACGGCGTTGCGCGCGGCGGCGGCGGCGAAAGGCAGAAAGGCGAAGGCCGGAGCGTAGAGACGCACGGAGGCGGCCGTGTCGGCCACGAGCGGGTGGACGGGATAGAGTGCGGCAAAGCGCGGCTCGCTCCAGTTGAAATTGGGCACGCTCTGGCGCAGCGTGAGATAGATGTCGTGCAGGGCATCGCGCGCCGGGGCGTTCTTGCGCAGGACGTAAATGTTGGCGACGTGATAGAGGTGTTCGGGTTCGAGATAGTCTATGTGGAAGGTGCGTGCGAGGGCGACGTTAACGCCATCCGCGCCCGTGATGTCGTCGTCGAGCGCGAGGCCGACGAAGGCGTTCGTGTCGCGCGCGGCCACGGCCAGTTCGCTCAGGAGCGGCCCGTCGTCGCGTTTGACGCGCGCCTCTCGCCCGTAGGCCGTATCGGCAAGGATGACGAGCGTGGAGGCGTTGCGCGAGCGTGCGGCTGCCTGCGCGAGCCAGTCTGCGGGGTCGCCCGCCCAGTCGGCCGCCGTCCCGCCGAAAGCGCCCGCGAAGGCTTCGACCAGTTCGTCGCGCAAAGTCGGGCGCGTGCCGCGCGCGACGCGTATGAGTTGGTAGCGACGGTTCGCCAGTCGCCGCGCGCTCGAAGCGACGTGCGCGTCGGAGACTTGCGTGTGCGGGCGTTCGGCCGAGGCGACGAGCGCGCCGAACGTGGCGAGCGTGTGGCTTTTGCCGACGCCGCGCATGCCTGCGAGCGCGTGTGCCGCGCCGCGCCCGCGCGGCAGATCCGCGAGCGCGTCGAGCCAGCGCGCCAACAGGTCGGACGTTGCGTCCGTGAAGCGATAGGCGGCGAGCGCGCGCGCCGGGTTGGCGGCAAAATCCCGCAGGTCGTCAAACTCCTGCGGCTCGACCAAGTCCTTGATCTTATCCTGTGTTCGTTTCATCCGCGTGTGCTTGTGGGAGGGGAAAACGGCCGACCGTGATGCCGCCACGGGGCGGGAAGGCAAGTCACTTTCGACTGTACCACGCGCGCGCGAACGGGCGCAACGAATATGCCTTTCGGCGGACGGTTCGGCGCGACAAAAAATTTCTTGACTGCCCTCTCCACGCAAGAGTAGTCTGCCGACGCTCTCTTTGACTGGCGTATTTAGCCGGGTTTCACCCGCCCGGCACACTGCTCTCGCGGCTCATATCTCAAGGGAACGATCAGCGATAGTGTCTCCTCCCGACAGGACACGTTTCGCTTGCGAATGGTTTAACCGAATCTCACAACTCGTCCGCACTGACCGGGAGGCATCCGCGCCTCGCTCGCCCCGGAAAATAATCTTCGCCCCGGCCAGAGGTCTTAGACAGTTCTGGAGGTATCTCTCACATGAGCGAGCACATCATTCTCATCTACACCCTCAGCAAGGAAAGCCAGAAGAAGATCGAAACTTTCAGACGCGAGCATGCCGAAAAGCTGACCGACGAGGCCAAAAGTTATCTCAGCGCCCTACAGGAGTTTTTCAAGAGGGGCAGTCGCAAGAGGGCTGAGACGGCGTTCGGAGACAACGTCAACTATCTCAAGGACTCGCTGCTTGCTCCCGAACTGCACGAGAAATTCGACGCTTGCGCGATCCATCTGGACGAACACCGCGCACTCAAACATCCGATCCCGCGCCACTCAGACGACTTCACTTTCTATCTCTCCGATAAATCGCAGATCGCGGCGCTGCTCAGTCTGATGCGCAGTGAGCGCACACACCTTCCGCAATCGCCGGGCGCGGGCGGACACGCGCCGCCGGGCAAGCAGGGTGCGAAGCAGTCCGGCGAGACCGATCCCCAAAACGCACACCTGCGGCGTCTAGTTCACCGTCTCAACGCCGAGCAGCAACTCAACGAGGAGCGCAGGTTCTCTTACGACCGGGAACTCTGGTTGTGGGACGCCCGCAGAAAAAAGGCCGCGCGCGGTCGTGCCCTCGCTTGTCGCTGCGACCGTGGCAGGCAGTGGAGCGTCACCTTTCGCCTGACGCAGCAGTGGCCTAGAGAACGGCGGAAGGCCGTCTTCCTCAACAAGGTCGAAGAGGTGAGCGAACTGTTGGGGACGATCATCTTTAAGCCGGGCGCGGCCGAGGAACATGGCCTCATCGTCATCACCGGACGCACGGCGGCCTGCAAGTCGCAGATTGCCTACAAGTTGATCGAAGGCGGGCTGAAAAAATCCACGGCGGGCAAAAAGAGAGCGGCGTCGAGCAAAAAGCAGGCGTCGCCGTGCAAGCACATTCCTACCTTTGAAGACCCCATCGAGCGCGATTTCAACATCCCCGAAGCGCTCTACACGCCGCGCGAAAAAGGCAAAGACGTGTCGGGCTTAGAAGAGGCGATCCAAAACGCCCTCAGACAAAAACCGGCCGTCCTGTTCGTGGGCGAGACGCGCGATCCCGTCGAGTGGCGGATGTTGGTCAATTTCGCTGGCACAGGCCATCTGGTCGTGACGACGGCGCACGCCGGTTCGCTTGTCGAGGCGATGGGGAACATCTTGCAGGCGGTCGAGGCAGACGAACCGGCCGCGCGCAGCATCGTCGGCGAGCGCCTGCTGGCAGTCATTCACCTGAAGCCGGAAACCATCGTCGGCGAGAAAGGTGCGAAGGTCGGCATACTCATTCCGACCGTCTGGCATCGCACGCCGGAAGGCATCAAGGCTCTCATGGCCGAAGGCTTGTCCTCTCTCGTTCCGAACACGCCCCGCTCGCTCGTCCGCGATGCGCGCAAGAAATTGCCGAGTTCAATCGGGAGATACTGGTTCGCGCGCGAGTTGTTGGAGAAGACCGACGGCGCGACGTGGAAGGTGCTCGGCGAGCGTGCGATTGAGAAGATCAAGACGGACGCGCTGGAATGGGACTTGGAGGGCGTGTAGAGATGAAACTACCGAGGCTCAGGTTCGGCATCCCCTCGCTCGACTCCCTCTTCGGCAGCGAACGCGAAGGCTACGGATTGGGGCTGCCCGACAGCAACGACGGTTCGGCCAATTCGCCCGAAACCAGCATCAGCATTTGCGTCAGCGGCCCCGACGGCACGGGCAAATCGATCTTAGGTTTGCATCTCGCGGCGCGCTATCTCGCGGACTGCGCCGGGGCGCGCGTCGTGCGGCCGAAAATTCTCTACATCTCGACCGACTTGAAATACGGGATGGCCGCGAAGGTCTGGAGAAACTTCGCGCTCGGTCGTCCGAACGCGAGGACGATCCCTTTCGAGCGAGAGGAGACGGGCGAGAAAGAGTTGGAGGTCGAGTTGATCGAATGCTCTCCGCTCAAAGTCTCGGAAGACGGCAAACATCTCTCGCGTTACCTGCACGGCGCGTCGGACAGGAACGAGATCTATTTCGTCGATCTCGCTTCATCGACGGCCGGAGATGATTGGGGTTTCGTCAACCGCACGCTCTCGACCATCGAAAATCCCGCAGGCGACGAGCCGCGCCACCTGATGGTCGTCGATTCAATCGAAGGGTTCGAGACGCTCGTTGGCGAACGCGACGCCTTCGGTCAAGTCAGGGAGCGGCGTTCGCGCGTCGCGCAGATGATGCGCGCGGCGGGCGAGAAGTGCCACATGCTCTTTATCGTGGAAGAACCGAAGGTGGGCGAACGCCTGCCGGAAGATTTTATCGCCGACGTGGTGATCCGTCTGCGCAGCCAGCCCGTCAGAAACTACATCAGGCGCACTATCGAGATCGAGAAGGCGCGCGGCCAATCGCACGTCCGGGGACAACACATTTACCTGATCAGGTCGGGCACGGGTTCGACCACGGGGCAGAACGAGAACCCGGACGATCCGACCGTCGGAAACGTCCGCGGCACGCTGCAACCGGGCGGCGAGCCACTACGCTACCAGAGTTACCTGCACGTCTGCCACTCGCTGCATCACAGCTATCGTAAGGTGATGTACAACGTGGGGCGGGGGCGTTTGAGCGAGTTGCCCGAACGCTTCGCGGCCTTCGGCATCCGCTATCTGGATGAGATGCTCGGCACGGGTAAAGCAGACTTTCGACGGCAGAAGGGCGACGACCAGCGCGGTCTGCCTTGCAGCACGACGACGGCGCTCATCGGCAATGCGGAAACACAGAAAGCGCCGCTCGGCGTCGCCTTCCTCAGCCGTTGCTTTCGCGAGTACATCGCCAGATTCTACGCCAACATCGAGGAGATGAAGACGCGGCCGGAAGCAGTTCGCCGCCGCTACAACCCGAAGCGTTTGGAAGAGGCGAAGTCCAGCCCGGCCGTCGCGGGCTGGCAGGAGGGCGGCGTCGAACGCCACTACAACGCCCTCGCGCGTCTGCGGAGAGTTCATCTTGATCCGGACGACAGGGAGACCGGAAAATACTTCGAGCACGAACCGGCCGCGGGCAAGGGCGACAAGATCGACCCACTGGTGCTAGCTGCCGCCTGGGCTACGGGGCCGCCCAACTTCGAGTCCGACGGTATCCCCGTTCTGCTCACAACTCAGGACATCAACGCGCAGCGCCTCGCGCTCGATTTCCTGCCGTGGCTCCTGCGCAAGATTCCGCACCTGCTCGATCTGGAAGCGGAGCATCGCGGCTGTGTGGCGGCGCTCAGGATACTGATGGAGCATTACACGGTCTGCCGCCGCTTGGAGATTCACGACCTGCCCTCGGCCGTCTTCATACACATTCTTCAACGCGCCGTCAGCGAGGCGCGAAGCATCCTTTACGGAGACGCCGTTGCCGCCATGTTGAGCGGGAGCGCGCCGCGAACGAACGCACCCACAGACGCTTCCCCGGATGGCGAAGACGCCTCGGCCGTCTTGCGCGAGCGCGTCGAGCGTTCGCGTATGATCCGCGTCGTCATCGACGACTTCAGCATCCTGAAAGACACCTACATCGAAATTCGCGAAGAGCCTCTGCTGCTCCGCTTCATCGTCTTCTATCTCGGTCAGGAAGGAGTGACGACGCTCCTCATCGACACGCAACCCGGTCGCCCCGATACGACCGTCTCCAGCCCCCTGCACAGCGAGCTTCGTTCGCTCGTCGATAACCGCATCTACACGTGGCGCTTTCAGTTCTATGGCGAGAACCGCGTGGCCGTCACCGTCATTCCGCTCAAGGCCGAAGCGCCGCCGGTCGTCAGAGAGTTGCGGCGCGGCAACAAGGACGCGCCCGGCGCGGAATCGCTTCCGCTCGTTGTCGATCCGCATTTCGAGTTGTACAACGGAATCGAGCAGGGCGAGTCGCAACCGATCCCGATAGAAATCTGGTTGTTCAACGAAACACCGGCCTTCAACGATTACATCACCGAAGAGAACTTGCGCTACTGCGATCTCTTCACGCCGCTGCCGAGAAAAGGCGACGACGGCGTCGGGCAGGTTATCGTCGGAGTGCCGAGCACGAGCTACGACCAACTGCGCGACATCTGTTTTCTTCAACGCGACACGCGGCTCGAACACACACTCGTGGTGCAGGTGGACGAGTTCTGGATGAAATCCATCTCGCACGGCGTGCGCCGCGCCGGTTCGTTCCGGCCTCAATGGAAATATCTGAATGCCATCGTGGCCGAAAAAACTTCCGGCAAGAGGTGGGAACCGGAATGGGCGGCCGATCCGTTTCGCCTGTTCCAGAAGACCGAGCGCGCCGGAGACGACGCGCCAGTCAAAGAGTCGATGGCGGGCGCTGTAGCAGTCAACGATCAGAAACTGCAACACCGACGCCGCGACGAGTTTCGTCTGGCTGACTACCAGAATTTAAGAGACAACGCAGTGGATCGCGTCCCCTTCATGTGGGACTTCGGATTCCTGCTCTGTAAAGCCCGCCCCTGGCAGGAGACGGCCGACGAGGTGAAGCTATCTATCTGGAACAGCCGTGCACAGCCCGACAAGCGTGAGCGAGACGCATTCAAAACGCACCGGCACGTCTGGGACGCCTTGCCGAAAGCGACGAAAGAGTACAAGGCGAGCGGCAAGCCACACCCTTCCTGGAGAGTCTTTCTGGAAGCCTGCTATCAACTCGCGCAAAAGCAGTCTTACAGCAAAGTGACGCCCGTGACGCCCTTCGGCATCTACGGCGCGTCGGTGCAGACGCTCGCCTGCCTGATCCTGGAAATCTGGGCTTCGGAAATTCACCGGCGCGAGCAGAGGGTGAAACTCAACCCGAAGTACGACTCCGGCGAGCGGAGCGAAGCCGCGCGCCGACTTGCGGAGTTCGTCAAACACGTCAAGGTGCGTCGGTGGCGGCAGGAACCGGACGACCGCAAGTTCATCGGCCTGATCAGGTGGCTGGAAGTTTACAAGCTGGAGTTTTTCAAGGCGTGGCTGCTGCTGCTTGAAGTCATGGACTTTCACGCCTTGGCCGAGGTCGTCAAGGGCGGCACTTTCTCGAACTTGAAACCCGACGCGACGGCGCTCGCCGTCCGTCACTGGTACAAGACGGCCTGCGAAGCCACGCACAACTTCTCATACGACGACCCCGTCGTGCCCGTCAGTCTGCCCGGCCACTTCTCGATTCGCGGCGACTGGTTTCTCGCCGTCGCAGGGGGCAGCCGCTCCGGCCGTCTCGCCGACCGCGCTCTCGACCTGCTCAGCAGTCGCCGCGCCAACTACACACGACTCAAACGCGGACTCGGTCTGCCCACGCGCAATCTGCACGACCCCTTGCTCGGCCTCAGCGACCCGGAACTGCGCACGAGTCTCCTGACGCTCGACGCGGGCGCGGAAGACGCGGACGGCTCTGCCGAGGAGGGGAAAAGTCCGGCGCACCGGATCAGCACGGTGAAATATTCCAACCTGCTCAGGATCGGACAGGACGAAGGCAGGGACTTCTACTGGCTCTGGCGCAGCGGCCTTCCCGATTACGACCGCCACACCAAAATCTGGCAAGACTGGCTCGGACAGATGATCCTCTGGTGGGATCGTATGCGCTACGTGGAGAAAAATAACTGGGTGAACGGCTTCGAGCGCTACGACGACATCGTGGCGGGCGAACACGTGGCGATAAACGAAAAGTACGCGCCGACGAGCAAAGACGGGACGGTGTTGGAGGCTTGGAGCAAGTTCGAGAACAACTGCGACCAACTCGTCCGAGAACTGCGACAGGCGACGCTCGAACTTTGACCCCGGACGCCCCAACGCGCGTCTCCGCGCCGCCGCCCGCAGCAAACTCTACATTTTTCCCCGCGCGCTGCTATAATGCGCCCGGCTACCACCAACGCGACAGCGAATTATTTTGACAGTTTTTGACGGGCAAGGGTCAACCTCTTGCCCGCCGTTCGCCCCGCAAGGTCTTCAGCCTGCGGGTGCGCAACCACTTGCGCGGCTAGGCGCATCAAAGGGTCACGCGCTTTTTACGCCAACGCGAAGGCAGCCGCCGGCCAGAGTCGCCCGAGTTTGCCGCCCACGGCGCGGGCGCGATTCTCTGCTGTAACGCACAAGAAAGTTCACGTCGTACGAACACCTTTTCGGCGACTTCGGCCTAATGGATGGGACGAACTGACTCTCCCCGGCGGCCACAAGTTGTTCGATGAAATTCTGGAGATTTTCCGCCATGTTCAACCAACTCTCACGCAGCATTACGGCTCTCGCACTCGTCTGGGCGCTCGGCATCGGCTCGTCCGTCGCTTTGGCCGCGCCGCAGAAGCAGGCTTCCCAGAAGGAGAAAGCGGCCGCCGAACAGAAGGCCAGAGAAGCCGCCGAGAAGCAGGAAAGAGAAGACGCCGCAGAGGCCGCCGCCGCCAAGAGGAAGGCCGAGTCCATGAAGGGCAAGCCGCTCTCGACCGACGAAGACCCGGCACAGATCGGCAAACGCAAGATCAACGGCGGCTTCATCGCCTCGATGAGCGGTTCGATTGAGAAAGAAGTCTCTCTCGGGCGCGAACTGGCCGCCGAAGTTGATCGTCAGGCCAAGTTCGTAGACGATCCGGTCATCACCGAATACGTCAACCGCGTCGGCCAGAACGTCGTGCTCCACTCGGACGCGAAAATCCCCTTCACCATCAAAGTCATCGACTCGGACGAAGTGAACGCTTTCGCACTGCCCGGCGGCTTCTTCTACGTCAACAAAGGGCTGCTTCTGGCCGCCGACAACGAAGCGGAGATCGCGGGCGTCATGGCGCACGAGATCGCGCACGTCGCCGCGCGCCACGCGATGGAAAACATCGCGAAGGCGAATTTGTGGCAGGGTCTGGCGATGGCCGGTTCGATCTTCCTCGGCGGCATCCCCGGTTTGATCTACCAGAACACGGCCGGACTCGGACTGGCGGCTCTCTTCTCGAAGTTCAGCCGCAGCGCCGAATCCGAAGCCGACCGACTCGGCACGCAGTACCTCTACGCCGCCGGTTACGACCCGAACGCGATGGCGACGATGTTTGAAAAACTCGCTTCCAAGAACAAGAAGAAGCCGGGCTTCCTCGCCAAGACCTTCTCTTCACACCCGCAGTCCATCGAACGCCTCGAAGCGTCGCGCATCCTCGTCTCGCGTTTTCCGGAACGCGAGGAGTACGTCTTGAGCACGTCCGAGTTCCAGCGCGTCAAGGGACGACTGATGCGTCTCTCGAACGCGAAGGCTTCGACCACAGGCGACATCTCGGGTGGCGAGGAAGGGCCGCGACGCCCGACGCTCAAACGCCGCACGCCTCCTCCGCCCGACGCGCCGTCCACCGGCACGGGCGACCAGAAAGAGAAGACCGACGCGCCGCCCAAGTTGAAGCGCAACACGGAAGGCACGACGCCCCCGGCGACGACCGATAAGCCGTAAGACCGCCGATACATCGCGGAAACAAGAAGAGGTTCTCAGGTTGATCGCACCTGAGAACCTCTTTTGTTGTGGGGTAAAACCTGAGACGGGGGAATTTTTCGGTCCGTCTTTACTTGCCGGCTTTCTTCTTCGCGGGGCCGGCGTCGGTTCTGGCCTTCGGCAGCGGCTTCGCGGGTTTGAAGTTGCGCGGCAGGGGCGTGCCCGTCGCGTTTCCGGCCACTTCGACGATGTCACCCTTCATTGCGGCCAACGCGCTGAGCAATTCGTTCTTCTCTGTGGCCGGGACGTTGAACTTGTCGAGCGCACCGACCAAATCCTCGACCAGCGCGTTGAACTCGCCCTCCGTCACCTTCATGTTCTTGTGCGACTTCTTCATGCTGTCGCAGGTGTAGACGCACGGGCCGCCCGTCGCCGCGCAGACCTGTTCGACGAGGCAGTGCGTCAGGCGCGTGGCGTCGGTTTTGGCGAACTTCTTGTTGATCCGCTCGTCGGCCAGCACGCGCGACGCGAACTCGCCCACGACGGCCTTGATCGCATCCAGACCGCCGAGGCGTTCATAGAGCGACTTTTGCCCGGCAGCAGTCGTGCCGTGCCCCATCTTGCTGTGATCCGTGGTGCTGGTGCTTGAACTCTGCGCCTGTGCGCCGACGGCCAACGCCGCAAGCAAGCACAACGCAGCTATGACAGTTTTTACTCTTCGCATAACGTTTCTCCTTAAATGTGTTTGTGAGGCGCTATCTAGTCTGTAGAACTTGCGCCAGATGTTGCCAGAGTAAAACCCCTTGGGAATGTGGGCGGCATGATACACGACTTCCACGCCCTTGTCGCCCCCCTTCCGTATCAAAGTCGTCAAAGAGACGGCGCGGCAAACCGTCGCACTTCACGCACTTAACCCCGCCCGTTAACTTGACAATTTTCCGCCCCGTTAAGTATTCTACCCGTTCGCGTTTTAGACGCTATTTTCCGAGAGAGTTATCTATGTCAACTTACTTTCCGAGCGGGCAGGGTCTCGCAGAAAAACGCAAATGGTACGTCGTCGATGCGGCGGGACAGACCGTGGGGCGCTTGGCGACCGAAGTGGCGCGCGTGCTGTCGGGCAAGAACAACCCACAGTGGACGCCCTTCATGGACATGGGCGATCACGTCATCGTCATCAATGCGCGGCAGGCCATCTTCAAAGGCTCGAAGGCTGAGCAGAAAGTCTATCGCCACCACACGCTCTATCCGGGCGGCCTGCGCGAAATCAGCGTCAAAGATCAATTCGAGAAGCACCCCGAACGCGTCATCGAACTGGCCGTTCGCGGAATGCTTCCGAAGAACAAATTGGGCAAGGCGATGGGCAAGAAGCTCAAAGTCTATGCGGACGCCAACCACCGACATGCGGCGCAGCGCCCCGAACCGCTCGCGCTCGACCCGCGTGCAGGACAGCAGCAGTAACCCGAAACCTTCAGGCAGATTTTAAGGACGAAACATCGTGGCTGACATTCAGTATTACGGAACGGGACGGCGCAAGACTTCGACGGCGCGCGTCTACCTGCGCCCCGGCACGGGCGAGATTCAGGTCAACAAAAAGAACTTCGACCAGTACTTCCCCAATCAGGCTTTGCGCATGGTGATTCGCCAGCCTTTGGCGTTGACCGAGACGGCGAACAAGTTCGACATCCTCGTCAACGTGGACGGCGGCGGCCCCGCAGGCCAGGCGGGCGCGATTCGCCACGGCATCACGCGCGCCCTGATGGAGTTCAACGGAGATTTGCGCACCACCTTGAAACAGGCCGGTCTCGTCACGCGCGACCCGCGCATCAAGGAACGCAAGAAGTACGGGCAGAAGGGCGCACGCAAGCGCTTCCAGTTCTCGAAACGCTAAAACATTAGTGAATGGCGAATGGTAAATGGTGAATCGCAGTTGAATCCATTTACCATTTACTATTTACCATTCACCATTTCGCACAATCCATTGTCGTCGTCCGGGTTGGTTGCTCTCCGCTTGTGGGAGATGGCAAACGGGCACGGCGAGTACATTAAACCAATCACCTAAGGAGGCTCTCTTTTGGCAGTCACGGTAACGATGAAAGAACTTTTGGAGGCCGGCGTCCACTTCGGCCACCAGGTCAGGCGTTGGAATCCGAAGATGAAGGAATACATTTTCGGAGAGCGCAACGGCATCAACATTATTGATTTGCAGAAGACCCAGAAGATGTTCCGCGAGGCCATCGGGTTCGTCACCAACATGGCGTCGGAAGATCGCGGGCGCACTATCCTCTTCGTCGGCACGAAACGACAGGCGCAGGACGCCATCCGCGAAGAAGCGACGCGCGCCAACCAGTATTACATCAACCAGCGCTGGCTCGGCGGCCTCTTGACCAACTTCCAGACTGTGCAGAAGTCCATCAAACGCCTGCGCGACCTCGAAGCGATGCAGACGGACGGCCGCTACGAAATGCTCACCAAGAAGGAGCGCATCAAACTCGACCGCGAGCGCGAGACTTTGGAGAAGAACCTCTCCGGCATCAAGAACATGACGCGTCTCCCGGACGCGCTCTTCATCATCGACGTGCGCAAGGAAGAGATCGCCGTGGCGGAAGCGAATCGCCTCGGCATCCCCGTCATCGCCGTCGTTGACACCAACTGCTCGCCCGAAGGCATCGACTACGTTATCCCCGGCAACGACGACGCGCTCAGAGCCGTGCGCCTGTTCGCCTCGCGCATCGCAGATGCCGTGGTCGAAGGACAGGAGATGCGTTCGAAGGCTGCGGACGAAGACGGCACTGAAGTTGACGCGGGCGTGACCGCTGCGACCGGCAGCAACGTTACGACCGACACGGGCACGAGAAATTCCCTGAGCGCGAGCGGCGATGGCACGTCCTCCGTGACTCCGGCGCGCGACCCCGGCCTCGAAGCGCAGAACTTCACGGATATGGGCGCGAGCGCACCGACGACCGAGACGCAAGTGTCCGTCCCCGGCAACATCGGTTTCGGCCGCACGGGTCAACAGCCCGACAGCGTGGGCGATCATCCGGTTGAAGGCACGGGCGCACCCGTGCGCGGCGCGACGGGCGGCGGTGAAGACGAGTCTTCCCTCCCCCGCCCCGACGACGCACATCAGGCGAAGGGCGCGGAGTCGGTCGGCGTCGCAAAGTAAGTTTACAAACAAGTCTAGATTCGATTTTTCGGCGAGCGCAGCCTCCAACAGCGGACAAACCGCCGGGCTGCGCTTTATTTTAGTGAAGCTGTTAGCCGTTAGCTTTTAGCTGTCAGCAAAAGCAGATGGTTTAGCTAACAGCTAAGAGCTAACGGCTAACAGCTATTCAGGAGAGCAATCATGGCAGAGATTACAGCCGCGGCGGTGAAGGCGTTGCGTGAGAAGACGGGCGCAGGGATGATGGAGTGCAAGAACGCGCTCAACGAAGCGCAGGGGAACGAGGAGCAGGCGATCGAGTTGCTGCGCAAGCGCGGCCTGGCGTCGGCGAAGAAGAAGGAAGGGCGCGTGGCGGCCGAAGGCGCGGTCGGTTCTTACATACACATGGGCGGCAAGGTCGGCGTACTCGTCGAAGTCAACTGCGAGACGGATTTCGTCGCGCGCACGGAAGAGTTTCAGACGCTCATCAAGGACATCGCGATGCACGTGGCGGCGGCCGAACCGCGCTACGTCACGCGCGAAGAAGTTCCGGCCGAAGACCTCGACAAGGAACGCGAGATCGCGCGCGCGCAGGCCAAGAACGATCCGAAGAACGTCAACAAGCCCGACGCCGTCATCGACAAGATCGTCGAAGGCCGTCTGAACAAGTTCTATGAAGAGGCCGTCCTGCTCGACCAGCCGTTCGTCAAAGACCCGGCCAAGACCGTGGGCGACCTGTTGACCGAACGCGTCTCGAAGACGGGCGAACGCATTACCGTCCGCCGTTTCACGCGTTATAAAATGGGCGAAGGTCTGGCGAAGCGCGACGAAGATTTCGGCAACGAAGTGGCCGCGCTCGCAGGAAACTGAACGAATGCGGATGGCGAAATTCGGAGCGCGGATTGAAAGCAAACTCGATTAACAACACGGTTCTTGTTTTCTAATCCGCATTCCGAATTCCGCAATCGAAGGCACTTCATGAGCACAGTCGAAGCACAGTTGGACGGCCAAAGCGCTCCCGTCTATCGCCGGATACTTCTGAAAATCTCCGGCGAGGCTTTGATGGGCACGCAGAACTACGGCGTCGACGTTGACGTGGCGCGCACGGTGGCCGAAGAGGTCAAGGCCGTGCACGACAGCGGCGTCGAAGTGGCTGTGGTGGTCGGCGGCGGGAACATCTTTCGCGGCGTCTCGAAGAGCGCCGGCAACATGGATCGTTCGAGCGCCGATTACATCGGTATGCTCGCCACCGTGATGAACGCCTGCGTGCTGCAAGACGCGTTGGAAACGGCTGGCGTCCACACGCGCATCCTGTCGGCGCTCAACATTCCGGAAGTGGCCGAGCCTTTCATACGTCGCCGCGCGATCCGCCATCTTGAGAAGCGGCGCATAGTCATCTTCGCGGGCGGCACGGGCAATCCTTATTTCACGACCGACTCGGCCGCAGCCCTGCGCGCGCTCGAAATCAAGGCCGAAGTGATCTTGAAAGCGACGAAGGTTGAGGGCATCTACAACGCCGACCCGATGAAGGACGCAACCGCCACGCGCTACGACTGCATCACGTATCAGGAAGTCTTGGAGCAGCGCTTGCAGGTGATGGACGCTTCGGCCATCTCCCTGTGCATGGATAACCGCTTGCCCATCGTCGTCTTCAATATGCGCCAGCCCGGCAACATTCTGCGTGTCGTCATGGGCGAAGCGGGCGTCGGCACGACCGTTTGCATGGAGAAGCCTGGTGAATAGTGAATGGCAAATGGTGAATGGTTAAGAAGCTGTTTCCTGCCGTTCACCATTTACCATTCACTATTCACCATTTACCCGGAGAAAACTGATGAGTGAGAAAGATGTGATTAAAGAGACGCGACCGCGGATGGAGGCGTCGGTTGACGATTTGCGGCGTCGTCTGTCGAGCGTGCGCACGGGGCGAGCCGTCGTGACGTTGCTCGATCCGGTCATGGTCGATTACTACGGCACACTGACGCCGCTCAATCAGATGGCCTCGATCCACGTGCCTGAACCGCAGATGATCACCGTGCAGCCGTGGGATCAGTCGCAGTTGAACGCGATTGAGAAGGCCATCCGCACGGCCGACCTCGGTTTGAATCCGTCAAACGACGGCAAGATGGTGCGTGTGCCGATCCCCGCGCTGACCGAAGAGCGCCGTAAGCAGTTGGCGAAGCAGGTGCACGAACTGGCCGAGGAGCATCGCACGGCCGTGCGCAACATCCGGCGCGACGCGAACGAGCGTCTCAAGAAGATGCTCAAAGACAAAACGATCTCCGAAGACAGCGAGCGCGACGGACTCGAAGAAGTGCAGAAACTGACGAACTCTTACATCGCCAAGATCGACGAACTGGCGAAGACGAAGGAACAGGAAATCCTGAGCGTCTAAGCAAGCCTTAGGGCAAAGGTCAAAAAGGGGAAGGGAGAAAGGATGAGCCGAGTGCTTTATCCTTTCTCCCTTCCCCTTTTTTAACTTGTTCCCCTTCCCCGTTTTTATTGTTCGGGAATCTTGAAGGCGTCGGCCGGGAGGTCCTGGTTGAGTTTCACTTCTTTGACTTTGAACTCGGCGATGAAGTCGCCTTGAGGTGCGGCGAGTTTCTGCGCGAAGCTCGTGGGCACGAGCACGCCGTCAATTTCGCGGAAGCCTTTGTACTCGAAGCTGTAAGTCAGGCGGTTGAAGTCGATCTCGAAGCGGCGGATGCGTCCCGTCGCCGTCTCCACATAGTAGTCGGTGCTGTTGCCTTCGGTATCGGTGATGCGGAAGGCGCGCTCCTTCTTTTTGTCGGGAAGGGCTGTGATGGTATAGCCGGGGCGGTCGAACTTGGAGAGCACGTGGATGCCGTACTTCGTGAGCGGCGGCATTTGCATACCGCGCATGGTGGAATAGCTCTGTTCGCCGTCGAAGATGAGTTGAAAACTGAAGATGGGCGACTGTACGTCCTGACGGAGTTTTTCGGCTGCGACGATCATGCCGAACCTGCCCGTCAGTGATTGCGTGGATTGCGGCGCGTAGAGATCGACCGATCCGGTCAGTATCATGTTTTTGAGGTTGCGAAACTTCTCGCCGCCCTGTGCGGCGAAGGCCGCGCGGGCGAGTTCAAGGGGCGTCATCGCCGGCGTGATGGCGGAAGTTTTGATCGCGTTTGCGGTCGCGGCGACGTTGGTTTTGTCGGAGGATTTTTCCTGCGCAAACGCGTGCGAAGAGGCTGCTAGAGAGAGACAGAGCGCAAGAAGGGCGATGCGGCGCGCGCGCGGGGCGAAGGGGGGCTTAGACTTCATAAGGATACCTCTTTTGTGATAGCTGTCGGGTGGCGGTTCAGTGTGACTGTAAAAACCTCTCGCGGCCGAAGGCGCGGAGGAAAGGGTACGTGTCAATCTCAAATTTGAGATTCGAGATTCTACGGAAAGTTCGGCCGGAGCGCGAGCAAAAAAGTCTCACACCGGAGGCGAGCACGAGGACGTTCTGAAAGTTCCCTCTGCGATTGCCTCCGGCGTGAATTTTTACGACCGGGCTGTGGGGAAAGTTCAACCTAGAAGCTGAAACGTATCTGTGCTTCGACGCGCCGGTTGCCCGCAGCCGCGCCGCCCCCACCGCCGCCGGGGCCGAAGCCGAAGCCGCCGCCGGACGACTGGATGGACTGTCCGAAACGAATCGAACTGAGGTTGCCGATGAACGGCCCCGGATTCGTGCGGTTGAAGATGTTGCCGATGTTGATACCGAGCGTCACGTTGTAGCGTTTCTGCTCGACGCCACCACCGCCGCCGCCGCCACGTCCGCCGAAGATGCCGCCCTGACCGAACGGCCCACCCGCGACGCCACCGCCACCGCCGCCTCTGCCTCCTCCGCCTCCACCGGCACGACCGCCTCCACCACCGCCGCCACCGCGACGACCGCCGCCTGCGCCGCCGCCCGCAGCGGTCTGATCGCCTGCGGCAGGTGTCTGCCCGTTAGCTGCTGCGTTGCGCCGGTTGGCCGCAGTGGGCACAGTGCCGAAACCGAAGGTTTTGTTAATCCTCAGGTTCACGGTGAACTGTCCGGGGCTGCGCCCGTAGTTGCGCGGAATGATCTCTGCGCCGGGCGCGGGGTTGATGTCGAAGTCGCCGAAGGCCGTGCGCCTCAAATTCGCGGGAAGCGTCGCGGACGTGGCGAACGCGGGTCGGTCGTTGAACTGCGTGTCGCCGTTGTTGTCGAAGCCCGTCGTGATGTTGAAGGGCGCGCCCGTCGAAGCGAAGATGAGCGGGTTGAGGCGTATGCCCCACGGCGCGGCAATCGAGCCGCCGAGGAAAAATCGGTGGCGCACGTCGAGCGCCGAACGCCCATACTCGTTAGTCAGGTCGTAGTTGTCGGCCGGGAAAGTGCCCGCGCCGTCCGTGTCGCTCTCAGCCTTGCCGAACGTGTAGTTAGTGAAGATCGAGAAGTTCGGATTGAAACGCGTGTTGGCGTTGATGATCAACTGGTGCTGGTTGAGTATGCCGCTCGACTCGTACTGGAAGACGTTGCCGCTCGCTTCGCCGAGCGGGCGCACGCCGTTGAAAGGCGCATTGATGTTGCGCGTGCGCAGGAGGTGGAGCGTGCGCGTGTTGACGTAGCTCGCCGTAACGGTGACGCGGCCGGGCAGCAGGCGCTCGACGCTGGCCGTCGATTGAATCGTGTAGGGCGCTTGCAGGTTGGGCGCGACGATGCGCGTCGTCTGCGGCAGCGCGAAAGCCGTCAACTGCTCGACGGTCGGCACGTTCGGAAAGTTGTTCAGGATGTTGCGCGCCAGCACGGCACGTTCGGACGTGTCGTCCGGGTCAGGAGCGACGATGATGAACTGCTGCTGATTCTGGCCGTTGAAACGATTGGCTTGCAGCGTGAAGTTTTCGCCGAAGCGCGAATAGAAGATGCCGAAGCCGCCGCGGATGACGGTCTTCGGTTGACGTGCGCCTCCAGCACCGGGCGAATAGGCGAAAGCGAGACGCGGGGCGAAGTTCAGGCTGCTGCTGATGTTCGTCTGCCTCTCGTAGCGCAAACCGGCCGAGAGCGTGAAGTCTCTGCGCACGCGCCAGTCGTCTTGAATAAACGCACCGAAGTCAACCTGGCTGACGCTCGCACGCGGGTTGCCGCCGGAGATGGTCAACTGCGTCGGCGCATTGAGCGCGTAGTCTTCGAGTGTGGTGAAGGTGAACGTGCCGTTGAAGCCCTGCTCGGAGATGTCCGTGATGCGGACGCCGCGCACGCGCGCGCCGGCCTTCAACGAATGGAGGCCGAGCGTGAAAGAGGTGTAGTTCGACAGTTCGTAGCGCGTGTCTGTGTTGCGCGTCGGGCCGGTCTGCGCGCCGCCCGCCGTGAAAGCTTCGCGCACGAAGATGACCGGCGCGGAAATGTCGCCGCCCGATTCGCTCGTGCCGCGTTGAAACTGAAAGCGCGTCTCGTTGATGACGGTCGGAGAAAGGATGGCCGTCTCCGTGAGTTGGAAATTGTGGTCGGTGTTCTTGCGCGTGAACGTGCGGTCGATGCCGAAGATCGGATCAACGTCGAGCGAAAACTCGCTGATGCCGAGGTTGTCCGTCTCCGAGCGCGTGAAGCCGTAGCGCGCGACGAGCGTGTTCCTCGGGTTCAACTGGTAGTCGAGACGCGGGCTGAACGTCGTGCGGCGCGTCGGCACGACGAGCGTGCGATTAACGGTGAAGACATCGAACGTATCCGGGTCGATCAGTTGCGCGTTGATGATGGCGTTGCCGTCCTGCTCGCGCCGGTCGAAGTCGAAGAAGAAAGACGACTTCTGTTTCTGAATCGGGCCGCTCAGGTTTCCGCCGTAGCTGCGCAGTTGAAAGGGCGCGCGGCGTTCGGCGAACGGGTCGCGCGAGTTGAGACTTTCATCGCCGAAGTTGAAATAGGTCTGCCCGCGCATCTTGTCCGTGCCGGGACGCGTCAGGATTTCGACGCGGCCGAAGCCGAGACGATCAAACTCGGCCGAGAAAGGATTCTGGTTGATGCGAATCTCGCGGATCGATTCTTTCGGCGGGATGCGCCCGCCCGTGAAGCCGTCGATGAAAATCTGCCCGCCATTCGGCCCGGCCGAAGGGCCTGCGAGCGCCTGTAGAGCGGCGGCCAGATCGTCCGGGTCGTCGGGCAAAGCGTCGAGGTCTGTGCCTTTGATGATGGTCGCGCTCTGGTTGTTCTCGGCCTCGGTGCTGACGGGCGTTTCGGCCGCGACGGTCACGTCCTCTTTTTCGAGCATCACGCTGAGCTTGATGTCAATCGCTTCGCGGCGTCCGGCCGCGACGACCACTTCCATGTTTTCGTAGAGGCCGAAACCGGTCGTCGTCGCGCGCAAGGTGTAAGTTCCCGGCGCGAGATTGGCGAAGGTATAGACGCCCTCTTCGTTCGTCGTCGCGGTTCGCTCCGCGCCCGCCGCGTCAACAAGGGTCACGTTCGCGCCGACGACGATGCCGCCGAATTCGTCCGTGATCGTCCCGCGCAAACTGCCCGTCCCCTGCGCCGCGACTAAGACGGCCGAGAACGCGAAGGCCAGCAATAAATTCAAACCGCGTGTGAAATGACTCGATAAATTCATGATTCCTTTTTTGGAGAGACTTTCTGCTTAAGAATTTCCCTGCTTGTTTTGATAGACCAAAAACTAAAAACGAGCGAAATGCCCCAGAGGTTACATCTCGCCCGTCTTTTTTACTCGTTTACGGCAGGCCGATGCCGAGGTCGATGCCGCCCGGCATGCCCAAATCCTGACCGCCGCCGACGTTAGGCCGCGCCGTGCCCGCAGGCATCGCGTTGATGATCGCATCTATTCCGGCGACGAGCGCGATGGCCGTCAGGCGCGTCGGGTCTGCGCCCGACGTGCTGGAGACGACGATCATGTCGCCCGCTTTCAACTCGGCCAGAGTCGTCTGCGGCATACGTTCGAGCATCTCCTGCGGATCGAAGCCGCCGCCCATCCGACGCCCGCCGCCTCTGCCGCCGCCTTCCGCGCCCGGTGCGCCTGCGGCGGCCTCCTGCGCAGGACGCGCCGTCGTTGCACCCTCACCCGGCGCACCGCCGCCCGCAGGTCTGCCGCCGGGACGGTTAGCGCCCGCACCGCCGCCGCTCGCCGCGCGCGCCGCGAGAAACTGCGCCATCTGCGGCGGCAGGCGACGCAGGTTCGAGTCTTTGTTGACGACGATGGTGAGCGCCCTGTTGTCCTGCGTTTTGATCTTGATCTGATTGCTGGCCGCGTCCACGGCCGTGACCGTGCCGACGAGTTGGCGGAACGAACCTGAAACGATCTCTTCGGGCGTGAAGCGCGCGCCGTCCGCGCTGCGTTCGCCGAGCGCGCGCAGTCTGTCACCGATCTTCACGTCAGCGAAGTTGCTTATTCTGGCGTCGGCAAACTTCACCGAATCGGGCGAGTACCGGCGAAACAACACCTTTTCGCCGGATGCGTCCACAACCATAGTCTTCGTGCCTTCCGGGGCAGGCAGAGACACAGTGATCTCTTTCGTCGCCGGGTTAACTGCCGTCACCGTGCCGAGAATGCCGCGCCGCTGCCATTCGGCGCGGTCACGCTCCTGCTTCTGCGCGATGTCCTCTTTGGTCGCCACGATGACGACGCGCGCCGTGAACGTCTTTTGATCGTCTGAAAGTTTGCCGAGCACCACGAGGCGGTTTCCGGCCGCGACGTTCGCCAGAGCGATCTTGGTCATGTCGGCGGGCGTGATCGCGCCGCGTGCGGCGCGCGCGAGCGCTTCGGAATTAACACGGTAATAGACGGTCGCGGAGTTGAGCACGACGTTGATCGGCGACGCGCTGCCGTCAACTTTGAGCGTGATGGTCATGCCCGCAGGGTCAATCGCCGTCGCATCGCCGAGCACGCGGTTGGTCGAGACGGCTGGGTTCGTCTGGCCTGCGGCCGCGCCCGTCGCAGGAGTTTGTGCAGAGGCAGAGAGCGCGACGCCAGCGCAGATAAAAGCGGCGAAGGCAAAAATCAAAAGGTGCTTTTTCATCTTTGATGCTCTTTCGGTCGTAGGCTGAAAGGGTTAGTTGAAGCCTTTAAAATTTTACGTGCGGGCGTCCGTTTTGTTCCCGCCTAACGGTCTGAACAGGGTGAATCGCTGCGAACTCGCGCCGCGCGCGAATTCCGGCGACAAATTTTACGGGGGAGGGATTTGAGAGAGCGCGCGCGTCGCGCGCGGCAAACGTTTAGACGCACGGCGGCCTCATTTAGTCGCCTCTAAAATGCGGCATTTTCGGGGGAAGCAAGGTGAAGATTAGTGTGTCAGGCGGTCTGAGATCAAGCGCGTGCGGGCGATTTCCAGCCGAGTCGGTAACGCACCGTCAGAGCCAAACCCAGACTCGTGACCAACAGCCCCGCGACGGCCAGCGCCCACACGTATGGCAGCGACAGGACGACCGCCCAGAAGACCGCGCCGAGCAGCAGGGCGATTGACTCGGAACGCTGTTCCTCGCTGAGCAACATGCGTTGCAGCCAACGACCCGTCGCCGCGTGGATCGCCACGCGCCCGAACAGGTAAGCCACGAGCAGAAAGAGGAACGAGAGAACGCCGACGAACAGACCAATCACCGGCGGCAGGACGTGCAGCGTAACGGGCACGCCGAACGCAAGCACGAAGGCCGCGAGCAGCCCGATGACGGCCACGCGCAAACTCGTCAACTGCAAACGCGAGGCGGCGCGGCTGATCGCGCCGGGCGAGGCGGCCGTCAGCCCCAGAGAGACGATGAACCAGAAGAGGATCGAGAGCACGCGCAGGCCAAACGAGGCGACCGTCCATTTCGTTTCGAGCGCCGACGCGGGATTGCGGCCGAGTTCGCGCAACTCTTCTTCGTAACCGGCGAACATGATCGTTTTCGTCGTCGGGTCGCGCCCCGGTGCGGTCTTGCCGTGATGATACGCGCCGCCGATGACGAGCACGTCGCCGCCGATGTATGAACCCTCGTGCTGCGAGATCGTGCCGCCGATGACGCCCACGTCGCCATCGACGCGTCCTTTTCCTTCGACGAACACGTCGCCGCCAAAGGCCATCACGCCATGCTTCACGCGCCCGCGCACGATGACGTTGCGCCCCCTGCTGAACACGTCATTCGTGTCTTCGCCTTCGACGATGAGCGTCGTCGGATCGTTCTCGGCCACGCGGATGGAAGGCGTACGCGCGGAGACGACCATGGCCGCCCCGCACACGAGCGCGCACAGGAAGGCCGTTGCGCGCGCGAGCGAGCGCACACCGGGAAGCATCGAGGTCGTTTGAAAGGTAAAGGATGTCACCACAGTTTCAACGCGCTTTCGGTTAAGCGCGCGGCCGAGTCGAAAACAGGTCAGAGGTGTTACGTAAAAAACGGGCGGAGAGTTTTCCGAATTAGTCGGGAAGGCGCGGCGTGCGGTGGTAGCGTGCGATGAGGCGGAAGAGAAGGCCGACGGCGACGGCGACCATCACGTAGACGGCGACGCTCAGTGCACCCGGTTCTTCCAACATCTGCCCGCCGAGCACGCCGAGCATGAGTGTGACGCCGGATGCGGCTTCGCTCGCCGCGTTGGCAGTCATGTCGAGAAGCGTCAACGCGATTCCGGCGGCGGCGCGCAGAGGGGCAAAGAGCATGTCCCACGCCTGCCAGCCGAGCAGCGCGAACGAGAGCGCGGCGAGCGCGGCGCTGTAGATCAGGGCGCGTCCGCCTTCGCGTCTTTGCCGGACGCTGCTCATGTCTGTCTGCGCACGCGCTTTGACGACTTCGGTGAAATTGGCGGGCAGTTGGAGTTGACGCTCGGCGTCGTCGAAGGCCGCGTCGAGCACGCAGAGCAGACGCCTTTGCTCGTTCAGAGTAGCCGTGCAGGGCGCGCAGGTTTTCGCGTGCCGCTCGAAGCGAGCGGCGGCCGACGCGTCTAGTTCGCCGTCGAGGTACGCGGCCACGTCCAGACACGGACTGCCGACGCTTGCATCCCGTTCGATAACTTCGACTGTCGGCACAGATTCGTTCACGGCTAACTTGCTTCCCCTTACTTGTTCATGCGCGCTTCCGTTAAATGCCCGTGATGCCGCGTTCGACGAGCGGTGTCCGCATCGCCTCGCGCGCACGGAAGATGCGATTCTTGACCGTGCCGAGCGGGAGTCCGGTCACTTCTGCGATCTCGTCGTAGCTCAGATCGTGCGCGTGGCGCAAGACGATCAACTCTCGATAGCTCGGCGGAAGCGATTGGATCACGTCCTCAATTTCGGCGCGGCGCTCGGCGCGCACGCTCTCTTCCTCGGGCGTGGGCGCGGCCGAAGCATAAGGCTTCTCGTAAGTGTCGCCATCGTGCGTCGCCACTTCGAGTTCCTGTTCACGCGTCGAATGGCGGCGCAGGTAGTCGATGGCCGTATTGTGCGCGATGCGATAAATCCAGGTGGAGAACTTGTATTCGGGGCGATAGCGCGCCAGTGATCCGTAGACCTTGATGAAGACTTCCTGCGTCAGATCGAGGGCTGATTCGTAGTTACCCGTCATGCGATAGACGTAGGAGACGAGGGGACGCTGGTAGCGGCGGACGAGTTCTTCGAAACTGTCGTCGCGCCCCGAAATGGCGCGCGTCACCAGTTCACAGTCGGCCAGTCCGGCGAACTTCTGGATTGTGGGGGAAGCTAGGGCACTCATAACTGTTGTCATGTGGCTCTACGTGCGACGGGAAGCGAAAGTTTCAACACTTAGGCGGGCGGCAGACGCTTCGACGCTTTGAAGGATGACAGCGACAGATGGCCAGCATACGCGCGCGCGTGGCGCGACTGGCGAACGGCTTTCGCACGCTTTTCGTCAATGCAGGGAATGCTGCGCGCAAAACGCCTCGATCTCCTGCGGCGAGCGGAGGTGAAAGACTTTCTTCGCGCCAGTATATCGCTCGATCATCTTCCGGTGAACGGGCGTGAAATTTCGATGCACCCACCAGATGAATTTTGCGATCTTGACGGTGTCGCGCAGAAACGGCGTCCGTTCCGGGAAGCCCGGGGGCGTGCGCCACAGGCTCGACAAATTTCGTCGCCCCGTCCACCAGTAATGACGCCAGACGGGGTGGTCTATGAGAATGATCGTGTCGGCCGCTTCGAGGCGACGCAGGTAAGCCGGATAAGTGCCGAAGCCGTCAACGATCCAACTGTCGCGGGCGATGATCTCGTCGTGCAGGCGCTCGAACTCGGCGTCGGGCACAGCCGCGCCGCCCGGTTTCCAATAAAGTTGATCGACCGAATAGAGCGGGATGCCCGTCCGCGCTGAAAGCTTCGCGCCGAGCGTAGACTTCCCCGCCCCGGCGTTCCCAAGCAGTGCCACCTTCTTCATTTTTTCAAGCGCCCGCCTGTGGCGCGCGCTTTAGGCCCAGGCGAGCGCGGCGAGACCTGCGGGGGCGGCGATGGCGTCGAAGTCGAGTTCGTCGGAAGGGAGCGCGAGGCGCACGTCTGCGGGCGTGACGAGGCGCGGGCGCGTGCCCAGAGTCTCTTCGATGATCGCGCCGGCTTCGGTGTGCTCGATGCCGTCTCCGGCGATGAGCATGCGGCCGATGGTGTCGGCGCGGTTGGCGGGCGCCTCTTCGGCGTCGAGCGGCGCGGCGGGCGCCTGCACGCGGTCGCGGTAGAAGAGTAGAAAGCGATAGAGTTCATCGACGCGGTCTTCCGCTTCGCAGACGATGCTGCGCACGAGCAGCGGTTGCGAGTGGCGCAAGAGGACGGCCGTGAAGCCTTCGTGGTGTGTGCTGACGAGAAGCGAGTCGGAAGCGGGAGAGGCGTTCGTCGCCGCGCCGCCGCGCATGAGCCACCAGGCTTCGCCCATGTGGCGGGGCAGGATGAGACCGGCATGCCAGCCGAGCGACGAGAGCAAGCCCTCGTATTCGGCAAGGACTGAGAGGCGCACGGCCGTGGCGAGATAACGCGGGCGACCCTGCGCGTCGGGGCGCAGCCGTTCGCGCGCGACGCGCAACTCTTCGACCGGTGTACCGAAGCCGCGTTCGGTCTTCCAGCGTAGCATCTCTTCGGTTTCGGCGCGCGAGGCCGTGCCGCCCTCCAAGGTCAGAATCGTCGTGCGCGTCGCCGCTTCGGGCAGAGCGACAGACCAACGCTTGCGCTTCTGAAGTCCGGCGCTCGTCACGAGTCCCTGCATAGACGCCGCCAACTCGCCCGCGTCCACGACGTTCGGCTCGTCGAAGTTCGGGTGCACCACGCCTTCAGACAGCGGCGCGTAACCGGCTCGCCGCACGAGCAGCGCCCCGTCGCGCCTGCGCTCAAGCGAGACGACGGCCACGCCCTCGCCCGTCAAACCCAGAGCGGCGGCGGGCAGTCGCGGCTTAATCAACTTGGAGAAAAAGTTCATAAGAATTGGTAAAGGGTAAAGAGTAAAGGGTAAATGGTGAAAGACGACTTCTTAACCATTCACCATTTACCATTCACCATTCACTATAAGGTGTGCCTTCGCTTGAGAGGTCGCCGGAGGAACTGCGTACGTCTACGACGCCCTGTCCGCCTTCGGTGGAGTTGGGGTCTTGTCCCATGATGACGTTCCAGTCCTTCTGGCCGGTGATCGGATCGACGGGCACTTCGCGCAGGTAGCCTTCAGTGGCAAGGTCTTCGAGCGACTGCGGCAGTTTTGCTTTGTCGGCCGCGTACTGGTCGAGTAGCTTTCGCATCTGCGCCAGATCGTCGCGCAAGACAGACTCGCGCGCCTGCAAGACCGTCTTCTGATATTGCGGCAGCACGATGATGGCGAGAATGATGATGATCGAGATGACGATCATCAGTTCGAGCAAGGTGAAACCGGACTGGCGCCGGCCTTGGACGCGTGCACACGAAAGGGCTACGGCGCGGCGTCGGAAGTTTGTGAGCCGCGAGCGATGAATCGCGAGCAGCGTATCTTTACGACGTCCTGGTCTCTCTTCACTGCTCACTGCTTTCTGCTCACTGCTCACTCTGTTTTCCATGTTACCAATCACTGTACTTCTGCCCGTTCAAAGCCGTGTCCTGCGATTTCGAGTAAACGTCGAAAACGTTTTCGCCGCCCCATGAACCTGAGTCGGGCGAATCGTACGACGAGCGCAAGCCCCACTCGGCCTTGCCCGTCATCGGATCGACGGGAATCTTGCGCAGGTAAACTTTCTTCTTCGTGGCGAGCACGCCGCCGCTGCCGAGTTCCGGCAGTTTGCCGTCCGCGCCGGGGATGGGCTGCTGGCGCGGGGCGACGCTCACGCCCTCGACCATGGTTTCGAGTTTCGGCGGATAGCGGTCTGGATTCTCCACTGCGAACAGAGTCTTATCGGCAATCGCCACTTTGCTGCGCGGGTCGGGCGGCACAGCCCCGCCTACCTGCTGCCCCGGCTGCCCCTGTTGTCCCGGCACGACTTGTCCGCCGGGTTGCCCGGTCTGTCCAGCCGGTGCGCCCGGAATTTGATCCAGATAAGGACTGTTGAGCGCGTCGCGGTGAAACTCCTTGATGGCCTCGCGCATCTCGCGCAGAGAGTCGCGCAGTTGTTGTTCGCGCTGCCGCTTAACGGCCGTCTTCACCATCGGGATCACGCCGAGCGAGAGGATGACGAGCACGGTCATCGTGATGACCAGTTCGATCAGCGTCCACCCGCCCTGCGAGCGACGAGGGGCGAGGGCGAAGGCACGCCGCACGCGCGAAGCGTTGGCGCGCGAAGAAGACACGACACGAGCCGCTCTGCCTTCGCCTTTCACCTTTGCCCCGACACCCTTTCGCATCACTTCATCCATACACACGCGCGGCGCGTGGCGTTACTGCTTCACCGTCAGGCGCGTGTGCGCCAGTTGCGTCGCCACGTTCTGACCGGCGACGGACATCAGGTGCACGCCCGTCTGGTCGAGCGCCACGTCGCTTTCTCCCGCCGCAATGGCTTCGACTTCGACGAACAGCAACACGCCCATGCCGTTGATCGGCGTGTTCGCCGCCGGAGCGATGAGCGCGAGCAGTGAGCCGCGCGCATCGATTGAAGGCGTGACGGTTGGCAGAAGTTCTTTCGCCTCGCCGAAGAGACTGCCGTGCGTGACGCTGCGGACGGCGATGACGCGCGGGTCGAACTTGAGCGTCGCGGCGGCAAGTCCGAGCGGCGTCGGCGTCTTGACGAGCAGCATCAGGCGTTGCTTCTCGCCGACGCGCATCTCCTTCTGCCCCGACAAGACGTAGAGCAACGCGCCCCCGTTCGTCGAAGCGGCCGCAAGCGGCGCAGCGTTCACGGCTGGCAACGCCGCAGCACTACTCACGGGCGGCGCGGATTTCTCGGCGGCGGTTTTATCGACCGAAGGAGCGGAGGCCGCGTTCGCACCATTCGTCGCGTTTGTCGTCGCCGCGCCTGTCGTTCCGGCGTCCGGTTTGACGTTCGCTGCGGGCGCGGGCGAAGTGCTCGCGCCGGGATTGGCGACGGGGACGAACGAGGCCGCTCCGTTCGTCGCGTTCGAGACGGCGGGTGCGGTTTGTTTGGCTGCTTCCGTGTTGACGGCGGCCGTGTTGTTAGCGGCGGCTGCCGTGTTGGTGTTCGCAGTCGCTTCGGGCGTGGTCGTGGCGGTCGCTCCCATCAGAGCCTTCGGGGCGGGCACGTAGGCGTGTTGCGTGTCACCCGCCGGTGCTGCTGTTGCCGTAGCAGTCGTAGCAGTCTCGGTTGCCACGGGCGCGGGCGGCATCTGGATCGCAACGTCCTTCGGCAGTTGGCGCGCGGCGGCGAGTTGGTCTTCGCGGTCGGCCACGACGAGCATGGCTTCGAGCGATTCAGTGACGGGCGATTGCAGCGTACCGCTCGGCCGCTGATTGATGTCGCCCGGTTCGACCGTCGGCGCGCGCAACACGCGCGGCGTTACGGTGATGACGATGTCCGAGTTCACGTCGTTGCGCGTCGGCGTGCTGAACAGGCGGCCGAGGACGGGGATAAGGCCGAGCAGCGGCAGGCCGCGGCGACCATCCGAGTGCTTATCCTGCGCGACGCTGGCGATCATCATCGTGCGGTTGTTCGGAATACGCGCCATGCCGGAGACGTTGCGCTGGCTGAAAGTCGGCGTCAGATTTGAAGCGCCGCCGATCACGTCGTTCGACTCGATCTCCATCTTCACCTGCACGTCCAGATTCGGGAAGACCTGCGGAGTGAACTTCAAGATCAAGCCCGTGTCCTGATACTGGATAACGGGATACCCCGTGCCGCCGAACAGTCCTGAGTTGACGCCCGCCTGCTGTCCGGTGGTGGTGGTGCCGCCGATGGTCGAACCGAAGGGCGACACCTGCGCGGTCTGCACGGGGACTTTCTGGCCGATGCGCGTCGTGGATTGTTCGCTGTCGAAAGCGTGCACCTGCGTGGCTGCCAACAGACGCGTGTTGTCCTTCGCTTGAAACGCGGTGATGGTGGAAGCGGGCAAGAGGAACGAGCCGCCGAGGACGGTCGCCGCCGTGTTGACGACAGAGCCGCCCTTGCCCGGGTCTTTGCCGGTCGTCGTGCCGCCGGTCGTGGTCGTGGTCGTGTTGAAACGCTCCTTGCCGCTGCCGAAGAGGATAGAGGTCGGCAGCAGGCCGCCGAGGTTGCCGAGCGTCGCATCCGTGCCGAGTTGGTTGCCGAGTTGCAGAAGGTTCGTGCGCGAAACTTCGTAGATGTTCACGTCCATCACGACTTCGGCGCGATCCTTGTCGATGGCCTGCAACAGTTCGGCGATGAGACGAATGTTCTCAGGCGTGTCGCGCACGGTGATCGAGTTGGTCGCTTTGTTCGGCGTCACCTGCGGCTGACGACCGGCCGTCGGCGGCAAACTGGACTGGATGAGCGAGCGCGCGTCGTTCGGGTCGATGTTCGAGAGATAAAAGGTGCGCAGGACGAGTTGCTGATACTGGCCGCGCTTCGACTGGTCTGCGACGATGATGGTGCGCCGGTCGAGTTTCTGGAAGAAGAGGTTTTGCGACAGGAAGATGTGATCGAGAGCGCGCGCTGTCGTCACGTCCTTGAGATTGACGTTGACGGTGCGCCCTTTCGGAAAGTCGCGGTCGAAAAGAACGTTCAGGTTCAGTTCGTCGCCGAGTTTGCGTATGAAGCCTTCGAGGTCGCCGTTGTAATTGATGACGCGGAGTTGCTCGGTGCGCGGCGTAAGCGTTGGGTCTTGCGACGGGCGCTGCTGCTGCAGCTGTCCCGGCGTGCCGTTCGTCGTCGCGCCGTTGTAGGACGTGGGGACGACCGCGGACGTGTTGGCCGTTGTGCCGCCGCCCGTCGAAGGCGTTCCGTTTTTGCGGTTCGCGCCGTTGCCGTTCATGTTGGCCGGGTCGCGTCCCTCTTTTTCGCGCTGCAAGCGCAGCATGCGCTCCATCTCGGAGACGGCCAGTTCGTTGATCGGATCGTAGCCGACGGCCTGACGATAAGCGTTGTACGCGCCCGTGAAATCGCCCTGCTCGGCGAGCGTGCGTCCCTGCTCCATGAAGCGCTGCGAGGCATTGAAGATGGCGCGGCGATAATGGAGTTGGTACTCGATGTCGGACGGGTTGGCAGCGACGGCGAGGGCAAATTCCTGCGCCGCGCGCTCCCATTGCTGCGCACGCTCTTGCTCCAGCCCGCGCCGGTAATTCTTCTCGCCCTTCTTCGCCAGCACTGCCACGGGCGCAGCCAGCAGGCACAACATCAAAACAAGCGAGGCACAGGCACGCACACTAACTGTTAATTTCATCTCGATCCTCAAAAATGAACCGGCGTTCGATTAAGAATTTACTGCGGAAGCCGAGGGCTAAACCGGACTTTGGCCGGACACCTCTTCGGCTGTTTACACGTCGGGCACGACAGACTGTTCCCAAAAAGCAAGTGAGCGGTGAGCAGTAAGCAGTGAAAGACAGTTTTTTACTGTTCACTGCTTACTATCAATGTGTTCCGTTGCCGTTGAGTACGACTTCTTCGACGAACGTGGCGCGGTTGATCTCGTGCAGCGTCGAGACGCCCGCGAAGACTTTCTTGAGCGCCGACTCGCGCAGGGAAGCCAAGCCTTCCTGCTCGGCCGCGCGGCGCACTTCCGAGCCGGGGCGGCGTTCGATGATCATCTCGCGGATGTTGTCCGAGAGATTGAGCAGTTCGTGGATGGCCGTGCGTCCACGATAGCCCGTGTGGTTGCAGGCGTCGCAGCCGACGCTCATGTAGAACTGGCGTTCGCGGTACTCCGAAGGCTTCAGCCCCGATTCGATCAACTCGTCGTCCGTCGGATGATACGAACGCTTGCACACGTCGCAGAGCATGCGGATCAGGCGTTGGGCAAGCACGCAGTTCAGAGACGAGACGAAATTATACGGCTCGACGCCCATGTTCAGGAAACGGCCGATCACGTCGATGACGTTGTTGGCGTGGACGGTGGTGAAGACGAGGTGGCCGGTCAAGGCCGACTGGATGGCGATCTGCGCCGTCTCGTTGTCGCGGATTTCGCCCACCATGATCTTGTCCGGGTCGTGGCGGAGGATCGAGCGCAGGCCGCGCGCAAACGTCAAACCCTTCTTTTCGTTGACCGGAATCTGCGTGATGCCGTGCAACTGGTATTCGACAGGGTCTTCGATCGTGATGATCTTGTCTTCTTCGTTCCTGATCTCGTTCAAAGCCGCGTACAGCGTCGTCGTCTTGCCCGAGCCCGTCGGCCCCGTGACGAGCACCATGCCGTAAGGCTCTGCGATGTAGCGGCGGAAGTTGCGCAGATCGTTTGCGTCGAAGCCGACCACATCGAGACGCAAATCCCTGAACTCTTCGTTGATCTGCTCTTTGTCGAGAATACGTATGACGGCGTCTTCGCCGTGAACGGTCGGCATGATGGAGACGCGGAAATCGACGGTGCGCCCCTTGTAGCGGACGCGGAAGCGACCATCCTGCGGCACGCGGCGTTCGGCGATGTCCAGTTCCGACATGACCTTGATACGCGAGATCAAAGTCTGGTGATAGGCAAGGTCAATCGGATCGACTTTGGCGTAGAGCGCGCCGTCGATGCGATACTTGACCTGCACTTCCGTGTCGCGCGTTTCGATGTGAATGTCGGAGGCGCGAGATTCCATCGCGTTGAAGACGATGGTATCCACCAGTTTGATGATCGGCGACATGTCGCTGTCGGTCGCCAGACGATCAAGGTCTAAAACTTCGTCGCCGTGCTCGGTCTCTTTGACGAGCGAGATACGAAAATTCGATGTCGCCTCTTGCAGGACGCGTTGCGTGGCGTCGCCTTTCTTCAAGACCACGTCGATCGCACCGGCCGTCGCCACGTGCGGAACGATGCGTGCGCGAAGGGCTTGTGCGAGTTCGTCGAGACGTTCGAGGTCGGTCGGGTCGGCCATCGCCACGTGGAAGCGCCGCCCCTCGCGCCTGAGTGGGACGAACTGGTGGCGCAGCATCAGGTCAACGGGAATCTCGCCGAGCAGCGCGTAGTCGATGGGCGAATCGCCTTCGGGCGGAAGCAGGTCTATGTAGGGCAGACGGTAGCGGCGCGCTAGTTCCTGCGCGGCGCGCACTTCGGGCGGGAGCGAGGCCGGGGCGTCGCTGCTCAGACGGCTTCCGCCCGCACGGTCGGCCGGTGCGCCGTCGGCGCGCGTCACCAGCGTGGTCTCGTCTGCTTCGCGCGCGAGTGTTTCGTCGAGAGTAGGGTTCATTGCGCTTGAAAAATCTTCCGCTGCCAAACTTTCGTGTCCTGTTTCTGATGCGAGTAAGGGGCCGGGGGATTGCCCGCCGTTAACGGCTGGTTGGCCCTCCTGAGACGTTCGAGATGGATTGAATGATCGGGAGGTAGATCGCCAGCAAAATCGTGATAACGACCCCGCCCATCACGAGCAGGATGGCAGGTTCGAGCACGGTCGTCAACTGCTCAAGCCTGACCTCGGATTCGGCGTCGTAGAAGGTCGCCACCTCGTCCAACATCTCGCGCAAACTGCCCGAACGCTCGCCCACGCCGATCATGTCCAGACCCAATTCCGGTATCCAGTTGGCGCTCTCCAGGCTCTCCGTAAAGGAACGCCCCTCGCGGATCATCGGCAGAATTCCGGTCGAACGCGCGCGCAGCTCCCGGTTCGTGATCGCCTCGGCCGCGATCTCCCACGATTCGACGAGCGTGATGCCGCCCGCGAGCAGTGTCGAGAGCGAGCGCGTCACCTGCGCGACCGAGAGTTGGATGACGAGTTGACCGGCAATGGGGATTTTCAGCACGAACCGATCAATCGCCAGACGTCCGTGCGGTGTCTTTGACCAGAACCAGAAGGCGACGACGCTGATCAAGATGAGCGGAGCAAACCACCAGATATTGGCCGCCATCCAGTTTGAGATGCTGACGACGATGAGCGTGATAGTCGGCAAGTTCCGCCCGAAGCCCTCGAAGAGACGCGCCATGCGCGGCACGACGTAGGTGGTCAAAAACGTGACCATGCCGAACGAGGCGACGAGCAGAAAGAGTGGGTAGGCGAGCGCGCCGCGAATCTTGCGCCTGATCTCTACGCCGCGCCGCATGTAAGCGTTGTAGCGGTTCAAGACCTCATCGAGCGCGCCCGAACGCTCGCCCGCCAGAATCGAGGCCGTGTAGATTCTGGGGAAGATCGAACCCTGTTCGGCGAACGCCGCCGATAAAGCCATGCCGCCGCGAATCTTGTCTTCCACCTGACCGAGCATCGTGCGCAGGCGCGCGCTCGAAGCGCGACGGCGCAGCATGCCGATGGATTGCAAAATCGGGATGCCCGCGCGCAAGAGCGCCGCCAGTTGTTGATTGAACAGGAGGAAGTCGCCCGCTTTGATGCGCGGCGCAGTGCCCGCCTTGCCGCCGCGCGTCAAAGCGGCGATGCCGCGCGCTTTGGGCGGCGTGACGGAAAAGACGCGAAAGCCCTCGCTCTCCAGTCGCACGCGCGCCTCTGCGACGCCCACGGCTTCAATCGTGCGCGTCACCACCTCGCCCGCAGGCGTTCCCAAACGACAAATAAACTCGGCCATGCTGTTAGTTAATTTGATGTCGCGCCCACCGGACGCGACGGCGAATTTAAGCCTCTAAACGGGGCGGAGAGTATAACACGCGCCCACTTCAATCTCACACGCGGGCACGACTTTGAGAGGCGCGATTTGCCGCCGCGCACATGAGCGCCCCGTCCCGCACGCGCTTACACGCCGCCCGCGCCGGAAAGTTGCACGCGTTGAGTTTTCGCGCCGCTTAACGCGTCTGACAAAACTTTAAGAGTTGAACCACGAACACACACGAAGCCACACGAAACGAAACCGCACGAAATTCTTCTTCGTGTTCTTTCGCGTGGCGCGCGTGGTTTCATGGTTTTCTTAGCCACGCTCGACTCAAAAACCGAGTCGTGGCTTCCGCTCAACTCAAAAACTAAACTTTTGACAAACGCTCATCTTGCGCGCGCGCGGCGACGTGTCCTACAATGCCGTTCGTCCCCAAAGCGAAGTCTCCCAGCTTCATTGATCGAGCCACGCGCAAAAGTTTTTTTTACGTCTCCGGGCATCGCTTCCTGTGATGCCCGAATCGTAGGTCATACAAGGTTTAGCTACGCAGGAGTTGATCCCGTCTAACTCCGCCGACTGGAGGTTCCCATGAGAGTACGGCGCCACTGTCCCGGACTCCGTTCCGCGCTGGTCTCTTTGCACGTCTTCGCCTGCCTGTTGTTCGTCGCCGCAGACGCAAACTTCGCTCAACAAAAAACCCCGACTCAGTCCACGGCCGAACAACCGGCAGGCGTCGGCGCGACGGCGCAACCCGCATCAGCGACGGCACAACCCGCCGCATCGCCCGTCGCCGCCACGGCGACAACCAACCCGGGAGCAGTCGCTCCGGCAGGTGCGGGCGGCGGCGCGGCGGCCACCTTCGGCGATGATCAACTGATCGTCAACTCCGATCTGATCACGCTGAACGTCACGTTGACGGATGTATACGGCCGCTTCGTCACAGGGCTGACCAAAGAGGCTTTCACCGTCCTCGACGACAAAGAGCCGCAGGAGATCACCTTCTTCTCCGACGACGACGCGCCGGTCAGCCTCGGCGTCATCTTCGACGTGTCAGGCTCGATGGGCAAAGACAAGATCGCCAAGGCGCGCGACGCGCTCAAACATTTCATCGAGACGAGCCACAGCAGCGACGAGTATTTCATGATCGGCTTCAACCATCGCTCGCAGGTTCTGATGGACAAGACGCGCGACGCCGACGCACTCCTGACCAAGCTCACCTTCGTGCAGACCAAAGGACAGACGGCTCTCTACGATGCCTGCTATCTCGGCGTCGAGAAAGTGACGCGCGGCACGCACCCGAAACGCGCGCTCCTCGTCATCAGCGACGGGCAGGACAACAGTTCGCGCTACACCTTCAGCGAACTGCGCCGCGTCCTGAAAGAGTCCGACGTGATCATCTACGCCATCGGCATCATCGACCGCGGCGACCCGACCGCTCTGGACGTTTCCGGGCAGGCCATTCTCGACGAGTTGGCGGGCGTTTCCGGCGGGCGCGCTTTCTTCCCCGACACGGCCGCCGAGATGAACGAGATTTTCGAGCGCATCGCCATCGAACTGCGCCACCAGTACTCCATCGGTTACAAGCCGAAGAATTTCACGAACGACGGCAAGTGGCACAAGATCAAGGTCAAAGTCACGCCGCCGCGCGGGTTGCCGCGCATCTACGTGCGCACCAAAGAAGGCTACTACGCCACCACACAGCCGCGCTGACTTGACTTGGCGCGCGCGTGAGGAAGCCGGGCGGGTCGCCCTTTGAACAGCGCGGACTGGCAACGCGCTCGCCCCGAAGCACTTCTAAAGGTGTGTGCGGGCGCGACGGAAGCCGAAAGCCGCCCGCGCCGGTTCTTTTTCAGCCCCAGCCGCGCGAAGCCAATTTGTTGGCTGACAAACAGAAGCGCCCGCAAGCAGCGCCCGCCGCCATCGCAACAGCCGAAAGCGGCGGACGGGAGCTTCGCCGGGCGCTTCCGTCTGTTGCCGCCCCGTTAGCGGGGCGACAGGCGCACACGCTCCGGCTCGCTGCCCGAGTTTTAGTCGCAGGAGATGACGGGATGACACACCGCCGAAAAGTTGATCAGAAAAGCCGCCGTAGTTTGAGCACGCATCTCTGGCTCTCGCTCGGTATCTGCGCCGCCATCGCCGTCCTCAGTTTCGCCTCCGCGACGACGCACGCGCAGCGGACGAACGCCGACGATTCGCGCCCGCGCCGCGTCAACTCAACGCAACAGCAGACGCAACAGCCGCGACCCACGCCTGCGCCGACGCCCGCCCCGCAATTGCAGACGCCGACGCCGCGCGCAACGCCCACCGCCAGCCCTTCGCCAAGCCCCGCCGCCGGGGAACAGGCGGGCGAGGAGATCGACCCCGATGAGGTCGTCAAGGTTGACACCAGCCTCGTGAACCTGAACGTGCGCGTCATCGACCGCGCGAACCGTCCGGTCAACGATGTCCGGCAGGAAGATTTCAAAGTCTACGAGGATGGCGTGCAGCAGCAGATCTTCTCTTTCACGCGCGCCGAAGTGCCGATCAGCTACGGACTGGTGGTGGACAACTCCGGTTCGATGAAGACGCAACTCGACAAGGTCATCGACGCCACGCGCATCATCATCGATCAGAACAAACCGGGCGACGAGACTTTCCTCGAACGCTTCGTCGGCAGCGACGAGATTTCCATCCTTCAGGACTTCACCGCCAACAAAGAAGACCTCTTCGACGCGATGGACAAGATGCACACGGAGGGCGGGCAGACCGCAGTGCTCGACGCCGTCTACCTCGCGGCCGAACATGTCGGGAAACACAAAAAGGGCGATCCTTTGAGCGACAAGCGACGCCGCGCGCTCATCCTCGTCACCGACGGCGAAGACCGCAGCAGTTTCTACAATCAAGCGAAACTCTTCGAGTTCCTGCGCGAGAACGACGTGCAGATTTACATCATCGGCTTCGTCAACGAACTGGAGGCCGAGGGCGGCATCATCCGCAAGAGTCCGAAGGAGAAGGCCGTCAACCTGCTCAACAAACTCGCCACCGAGACGGGCGGTCGCGCCTTTTATCCCACGTCGCTCACGGAACTGCCGCAGATCGCCGATGAGATCACGCGCGACCTGCGCACGCAGTACGTCGTCAGCTACAGCCCTACGAACAAGCGGCGCGACGGCACGTTCCGCAAAGTGACCGTCCGCATCGAAGACTCAGGCCGTCGCGACAAGCGCATCGCCATCACGCGCCCCGGCTACACAGCCCCGCGCGGCGACGCGCCCTCGACGCCCGCGCCCTCCCGCGCCAGTTCAAACTCCAACAAGCAACCGTAAAAAGCGGTGAACGGTAAATGGTCAATGGTGAATGGAAGAAGACAGTTCTTCTCCATTCACCATTGACCATTTACCGTTCAACAACTCTTATTCCACCAGCGGCATCTTCGAGATTTGCCACGCGATGAAGAGAATGAAGAGGAGCATCGCGCCGACGATGACGAGGACGACCGGTTCTATGTCCCACAACCTGCCCGGTCGCCCTTCGGTCAACTCCGACGGAAGGTGCAGCCCGTCCGTGTTGACGATGAGCGCGCCGTGCTCTTGAATCAGGCTGGCGCCGTTCTGATTGCGCCCGTTTCCTCCCTGCGCGCGTGCGGCGCGGGCATCCTGTTCTTCGAGCGGAGCGAGTTGGGCGGCGAGTTGCGCCGTGTCGCCTTTCTTTCTTCTGCGGCGAAGCGGGTGTCTGAGAGTCATAGCCATTTCACCTTCTTGAGGAAGACGTAGAGCGCGAGGCCAACGCCGATCATCGAGAGCAGAGAGTAGACGTAGCCGTAGCGCCAGTGCAGTTCGGGCATGTAGTTGAAGTTCATGCCGTAAATCCCTGCGACGAGCGTGACGGACATCAGGATGGTCGAGATCGAAGTCAGACGCTTCATGATCTGGTTCATGCGGTTGCCGGAGACGGACAGATAAGCGTCCATCGTCGAACTGAGCATGTCGCGCAAGTTGTCGATGGTGTCTGAGACGCGTATCAGATGGTCGAACACATCTTGAAAATAGACGTGCGTTTCGCGCGGAAAGATCGGCTGTTCGCGGCGGAGCAGCGTGTTGAAAACGTCGCGCAGGGGCGTGATCGAGCGGCGCAGGTAGAGCAGTTTTTTCTTGATGGCGAAAATCTCTTCGATGGCTTCGGGGCGAAACTCGCCGAAGATCGAATCTTCCAGATCGTCCATGCGGTCGCTGATCACGTCGAGGAGTGGCAGGTAGTCGTCAACGATGGCGTCGATCAAAATGTAGGACAAGACGCCCGCGCCGTACTCTGCGCGATCCGTCCATTCGTGCCAGATGCGCGTGGCCGTGTCGATGGCGCGAATGGGGCGGCTGTGGACGGTGACGAGGTAGTTCTTGCCGAGAAAGATGTTCAGTTCGCGTAGTTCGAGCCGGTCGCCCTGTCCCGCCAGTTCGGTCTCGTAGAGCACGATGAAGTAGTAGCCGGGATACTCTTCGATCTTCGGCCGCTGGTGTTCGTTGCGACAATCTTCGATCGAGAGATGATGAAAGCCGAACTCTTCGGCCAACTCCGCGAAGTCGTCGCTGGTCGGGTCGGACACGTCAGCCCAGACGACGTTCTGCGGCTCGATGCGCAGTTCGCTGATGTCGGCGGCGAGGCAGTCTTTCGTGAAATTCTTCGTCTCGGTGTTCAGGCAGACCGTCTTGATCAATGTATTAGCCCTTTCGACAGCATCAAGAATTTGCCGCTTGTTATTTTTCCGCCGGAGCTTCCGTGCGGCGAGAATTTCGCACTATAGCACCGGGAAATGATAAATTACGAAACGCACGGCCGGGTCGGTTCACTCCTGTTCGCGGAGGCTCAAACATTGAAACGCATGCTCAGGCTCGCTCTCATCATCACGGCGCTCTCTGTCGCCGTCCCTTCGCAGGTGCAGACACGCGTGTCGCCATCACAGCAGACCGACCGCGAGAAGGCCGTGCAGGAGTTGAAGGAGTTGACCTTCGACGAGTGCGAGGCGGTGCTGGAAAATCACACCGCGACTTTAGAACGCATCTGGGCCGCGGAGTTTCTCATGCACACGGCCGACGGCCGCACCACGCCGAAAGCGCAGGCGCGCGCTTACCTGCGCACCGCGCTGCCGCAAAGCATCTCCGGCCTCTGCACCATCGAATACCGTGAGATCAAAGTCTCCCGCGGCAAGGCCGAGATGAGTGGCCGCATGAACATCAACGCCACCGCGCCCGACGGCACGTTCCAACCCGTCCGCTATCGTTTCAACCAACGCCTCGTCAAACGCGACGACCGCTGGCAGGTCGTCTTTCTCGAATTCAGCCCCGACGCGCCGTAAGACTTTCAATCCGGCCGGTTGAAAAGTTTCAAACCCATCGTTTCAAATCTTCCGCTTGCCGCCCGCACCCGCTCAAGGCTTCGCCGCCTGCCCTTCGCTCTGCTGCTGCCGCTTCCTGAAGTCTTCGCGTTGCTGTACGCTGCGCGCGGCCTTCAGGTCTTCGAGCGCGATGTGCGGACGCTGATCGACGCCGACGCCCTCAAGCCCGATCCCCATGCTCAGACGTATCCCGTCACACTCAAGCGCCCTGTCTTTCAGGACGTGGAGGTCGCGCACCCCTTTATCCTGCCAATCGTAAAACGACTTCCACTCGCCTGAGAGACCGAGCCGCGCGGCCATCACCGAGACGAACTGATCGACGCTCTCCCAGCGATCCGTGCTTTCGTAATTCAAACGGACGAAGGAGACGCGCCCGTCCGTGAATTCCAGATCGATGGTTTCCACACCGGGCACTTGCGCGAAAGAGGCGACGCGTGCGGCCAACTCACGCCTGCCGACGCTGCCCTTTGCCACGCCCGATTCGTTCGCGGGTTCGACTGTGAGTCCGGGGAAGAGTGCGGCTGCTTGCTCCGTGCTCATGCCAAGGCTGAGTCCGGCGAGAGACGGAGCTTGCGTCGCTTCGGTGAGCGAACACTTAACTACGCCCGCCGGGAGAGACCGCGAAGCCGAGGTTGCTCCCTGTCCGCCCTGCGCCGACGTTCTTTCCGCCGGGTCGATTTCGAGGCGCACGCGCGCCGTGCGGTAATCGGCGATGGCCTGATAGTAGGCGAGCCGCGTCTGCGCGGAGTTGGCCTGTGCGTCGATCACTTCCGTGATGTCGGACTGGTCTTGCCGGTAGCGTATGAAGATCAAATTCAAATGCTGCTGCGCGGAGTTGGCCGCCGTCTCGGCCAACTTGATGCGTTCGAGCGCGGAGAGCGCGGCCGCGCGCTGGTCGTAAAACTCCTGTCGGAGACGCTGCAAAGTCTGTTCGCGTTGTAAGTCGAGGGAGCGTGCGCGCAGGCGTGCCTGCGTCTCGCGGCTCTTGCTCGCGCCGAAATTCCAGATCGGGATGTTCAGGCTGACGACGGCCGAGCCGCCCGAATATTGTCTGAGGCGGCGGATGTCTGCGGTGTCGAAACCGGCGTTGAAGCTGTAACTGAGTTCGGGAAACAGTTCGCGGCGGGCGAGGCGTGCTTCTTCGCGCGCGGCCTGCTGCTGCGCGTCGAGTTGCGCCAGTTCCGGCCGCTGCCTGATCATCTCTTCGGTGTAACCGATGAAGTCCGGAGCGGTCGGCACGTCGTTCGCCAAACGCGCCACGCCGATGTGCGTGATGAAATCGACGCCCGTTAAAACTCGCAGCAGACTCATCGCCGCCGACTCGGCCAGCCGCGCCTGCTCCAACTCGTCGCGGCGTGTGGCCGCCGCCGAACGTATGCGGTGAATGTCGCCTTCCACATCTTCGCCGCGCGCACGCCTGCGCTCGGCCAGATTGACGAAGGCTTCCGCGAGCGCCAGGGTCTCGTCGGCCAGTCGCCGCTTTTGGCGCGCGAGCACGAGGCCGTAGTAAGCATCGACGGTGGCGAGCGTCAGTTCGCGTTTCGCCATGAGCGTGCCTGCGCGCGTGGCGGCGAGCAGGTGGCGGCTGCGTCTGAGCGAGGCGCGCAGACGGCCTGAGAGATCGATGGGGCCGGTCGCATTCAGGAAGGCCGTCGTCTCGTTGATGGCGCTGGCCGAGACGAAGCTGAAGGTGAGCGGTTCGCCCGGCGCGCGAACTTGCGAAGGCGTCGTGCCGATGTAACCGAGCGGGACGCTGAACTGCGGGAGGAAGGCCGCGCGCGCCTGTCTCACGTCTTCGCGGGCGCTCTCTTCGTCGAGCCGCGATTGCTGATAGACGGAAGCATAGGCGAGCGCGAGCGCGACGGCCTCGTCCACCGTCAGGGTGCGCCGCATCGTCATGTCGCTGCCGTACGGGTAATCGTAGTAAGGCTCGGGCGGCTGCGGTTGTTGTGCACTGACGCGGACTGCCGATCCGAACAGGCACAGCAGCAGCGTTAGAGAGAATATCCGGGGGGCTGACAATTTCGGCAAAGGTGCGGCTCTCCTGAAGATTTGGAAAAGCACTGGGCGAACGCCGGCGCAAACCCGTCGAGCAGTTCGCGTCTCAGGGGAGCGCATCTTATCTTATCCCGCCGCTTCGTGACTATAAATTTCTCCGCCGAGCGACCCACACAACACTTTTGCGCGCCCGATCACCGCTCAACTTTTAGAGAGACTAACTAAAACCCTGAAACCACGAAACAACACGAAGAAGGAGAGTTTAGTGTTGCTTCGTGTCGTTTCATAGTTTCAGGGTTTCATGTTTTTCCGAACTGTTTTTTGTCACGCTCCTGCTTTTACATAACTTTTACATTCGAGGCACGGCGAGCCTGTTAGGATAAGAGTCGCCCCAAGCATCAAACAGTGAGCGAGTTGAGTTCGAAGTTAATCCATCAGGGAGCAGGGAAAATTATGGCAACACCGACTATGAGCGCGCAGCAGATCGCAGCGCAACGCAGCAGCCAGATCAACTGGGCGACGACCATCACCATGGTCATCTTCCACCTCGGCGCAATCGCCGCGCTCTTTATGTTTTCGTGGACGGCGCTCTTCGTGTCGCTCGCGCTGTGGTGGGTTTCCGGCAGCCTCGGCATCGGCATGGGCTACCACCGCCTGCTCACGCACCGCGGATTCAAGACGCCGAAGTGGGTCGAGTATTTCCTGACCGTCTGCGCCACGCTCACGCTCGAAAGCGGCCCCATCCAGTGGGTCGGCACGCACCGCATCCACCACGCCCACACCGAGCAGCCCGGCGACCCGCACTCGCCCCGCGACGGCACGTGGTGGGCGCACATGGGCTGGATTCTCACGGGGACGGCGCAGCAGCACGACGAGGTGACGTTCCGCCGCTACGTGCCCGACCTGATGAAAGATCGGTTCCACGTCTGGCTCTCGAAATACTTCTACGTGCCGGTCGTCGTGCTCGGCGTGCTGCTCTTAGTCTTCGGCGGCTGGTCGGTCTTCTTCTGGGGCATGTTCCTGCGCACCACGGTCGGTCTGCACGCGACCTGGCTCGTCAACTCGGCCACGCACCTGTGGGGCACGAAGCGTTATGAGACCACCGACGACTCGACGAACAACTGGCTCATCGCCATTTTGACCTTCGGCGAGGGCTGGCACAACAACCACCACGCACACCCGCGCGCTGCGCGCCACGGCTACCACTGGTACGAGATTGACATGAACTGGTACGGCATCCGCGCGCTCCAAATGCTCGGCCTCGCACGCGACATCAAACTCCTCCCGCGTCAGACTCAAGCCGCAGCGAAGGCGGACGACGACCCGAACCGCGACGCGCTCTCGCAAGCAGCGTAACCCGGGAGACATTTGGGAAAAGGTAAAAGGGGAAGGGGAAAGGAAAAGGCAGACGCCTTCATTCCTTTTCCGCTTCCCCTTTTGGCTTCCATTCCCTTCTACCTTTTCTCTTCCCCTTTCGTCTTCACTTGTCTTCCACCTTTCCCCGTCTCTCTTTCCCCCTTCCCTTCTGTGTTGTCCTTCCGCCTCGCGCTTTCTTACAATGCGTGCATGCGCTTGTCCGGTCGCCGTCGTAAATCCACAGCCTTCTTCATCACGCTCGGCGCGTGTCTGGTCGCGCTGGCCGTCGCCTTGAACGTCGGCTGGATTCTCCTCAACTGGCGCGAGGTGGCGATGCTCGTCCTCGGCATCATCTTCTTCAGCGTCATCATCGCCGGACTCGTCTTGAACACCACTTTCCTCGTGCGCGAAATCAGGCGCAACGAACAGCACGACGCTTTTATCAACGCCGTCACGCACGAACTCAAAACGCCCATCACCTCGATTCGTCTCTACCTCGAAACCTTACAGACGCGCGAGGTGGACGAAGGGCAGCGGCGCGAATTTTATTCCGTCATGCTCGCCGACAGCGACCGCTTGCTCCACACCGTCGAACAGGTTTTGCGTGCGGGTCAAAGCGGCGGCGGGGCGCGTCTGAAACGTAAGGGCGAACCCATCATAGACCTCGCCGCGGTGGTGCGTGATTCTCTGGAACTGGCGCGCACGCGCTACCCGCAACTCGCTGACGGCGCGTTCACCTACGCCGAGAAATTCCGCAGCGGCGAACGCCCGCTCGTGCGCGGCGACTCGGACGAACTGCGCGCCGTCGTCTCGAATCTGATCGATAACGCCGTCAAGTATTCGCCCGAAGAGGTGCGCGTCTCGGTGCAGGTCTTGGCGTTGGACTCGCGGCGTCTGGCCGTGCGCGTGCGCGATCAGGGCATCGGCATCCCGCAGGCGCAACTCAAGCGCATCTTCGGTCGGTTCTATCGCGTGCCCGGCCGTTTCATGGCGCGCGTCAAGGGCACGGGTTTAGGACTCTTCATCGTGCAGTCGCTCGTGAAGAAACACGGCGGGCGCGTCTATGCGGAGAGCGACGGCGAGGGGCGCGGCAGCACTTTCACCGTTCTCCTGCCGCGCGCCGGGGAGGGCAGATGAAAGCGAGCGTCCTGATTGTCGAAGACGAGAAGCATCTGGCCGACGGCCTGCGCTTCAATCTCGAAGCCGAGGGCTACAGGGTCGAGACGGTGGCGGACGGCGAGTCGGCGCTCTCGAAGTTGACGACCGATCCGGGTGCGCGTTTCGACGCCGTCATCCTCGACGTGATGCTGCCCGGCATGGACGGCTTCAACGTCGCCTCCGAACTGCGCCGCTCAGGGCAGTTCGTTCCAATCCTCATGCTCACTGCGCGCGGCCGCCCCGAAGACGTGCTGCGCGGCTTCGAAGCGGGCGCGGACGATTACTTACCCAAGCCCTTCGAACTCGCCATCCTGCTCGCGCGCCTCAGCGGACTCTTGCGCCGCCGCGAATGGCTGCATCAAGACCGGGAGCAAGCGGCCGCGTCGAACGTCGCAGCGGGCGACAAGACGCACGCGGCAGAGGACGACGCGGCGACGCACGCCTCGGCGCGTCGCGCAACGGAACAACTATTCGAATTTGACGGAAAGACGATTGACTTCGACGCGCTGGAACTGCGCGCCGGTGGGCGCACCGTGCGCCTGACTTTGATGGAGGCCGATCTCTTACGTCATCTGATACGCCACGCCGGACGCGCCGTCTCGCGCAAATCAATGCTCGAAGAGGTCTGGAACCTGCGCGAAGATACGGACACACGCGCCATCGACAATTTCATCGTGCGCCTGCGCAAGTACATCGAGGCCGAACCGGCTAAGCCCCGACACCTCCTCACCGTCCGCGGCGTCGGCTACCGCTTCATCCCCAACCCAGATAAGGAAAGGGATGAGGGCGGAGGGATGAGGGATGAACAAGAAAGGCACTCAAGGTTGAGTGCTTCTTAA
>DASZCS010000043.1:0-20746 GCA_035942855.1 Pyrinomonadaceae bacterium
GAGTAGTCTTCCGATGAAGACTACTCCGGCACGCCCTCTGGTTTTTCCACCATTAATCTCCGCCGAATCAGGGCAGAGCCAGTCGCTTCTCACTTCGCAACCTTACTGCAACATACGCAGCCTGCATGTGTCGGCGTTCGCCTTTCGCCGTCCGCGCACTTTCGGGCTGTCTTAGAAACAGACACGGGCGCGGCGTGCGGGGGCGCGAATCGGAAGGAATTCTGCGGGCGTGTTCGTTGGTATGCGATTTGCGGAAGCGGTGTGTGGACGCGTCTATCAACTTCTTATCATGCTGGAATCAAGGGGCTATTGGGAGTCTATCAGGTGCAAGCCATGAACATTTTAAGTAATTTCTTCTCGGACGATCTCGCCATCGATTTAGGGACGATGAACACGCTCATCTACGCGCCGGAACGCGGCGTCGTATTAAATGAGCCATCGGTGGTGGCAATCCACAAGTACACGGGCGAGGTGCTGGCCGTCGGGCACGAAGCCTACAAGATGCTCGGCCGCGCGCCGAAGGATGCGGACGTGTTTCGCCCCGTCAAGGGCGGCACGATCGACAACTTCGAGGCGACCGAGAAAATGCTCGTGGCCTTTATCCGCCGCGTGCACGGCAATCAAAACAAGCGCAGCCACATGGTCGTCGGCGTGCCCGGTTCGTCCACCACGCTCGAACAGCGTTCGGTGCGCGACGCGGCGCGCGACGCCAAGGCCACGCGCGTCGATCTCGTCGATGAAGGACTCGCTGCCGCGCTCGGCGCTGGTCTCAGCTACGACGACGAACGCGCACATCTGGTCGTAGACATCGGCGGCGGCACGACCAACATCGCCATCGTCGCCTCGGCGGCCATCGTCTCTTCGAGCAGTCTGCGCGTGGCCGGTAACGCGATGGACGACGCCATACGCGAGTACGTGCGCGGCAAATACGAGATGCAGATCGGCGAGCGCACGGCCGAACAGGTGAAGAAAGAACTCGGCGCGGGGCTCGCGGGCGACGGCGAGGTGCGGCGCATGGAAGTTGTGGGCAAAGAGTTGACGACCGGACTGGCGAAGGCCGTCGAGATCGGTTCGGACGAAGTGCGCGAGGCTCTGGAGCCGGTGCTCTCCGAGATCGTGGCGGGCGCGCGGCGCGCGATTGAGGCATCGGAGCCGGACGTGACCGCAGACATCTACCAGACGGGACTCATCCTGACGGGCGGCGGTGCGCTCCTCGAAGGCATGGCCGAACGCCTCCAGAATGAACTGCGCCTGCACGTCACCGTCGCAGACGATCCGCTCGCCGCCGTCGCACACGGCGCGGGGCGTCTGCTGGCATCTCCCGAACGTCTCCAACGCGCCGCCATACGCGAAGACGTGCCCGTCTGGCAAGGCTCGGAAAAGTTGGTCGTTAACTGGTAACGTAAAACAGTAAACGAGAATAGCGAAGGCGGGAGGATGAGCGCTCGAAGCGTCCGTCCTCCCGCTTTCAGTCTATTCGAGATCACTATTCCGCCTTGAGTCTGTTCAGGTTCGCCCGGCCTCGAACATCGTCCCGCCACCTTCAATCTATTCTGGTAGCGTGAATCTCGTCTTCAAGCGCACCGCGCTCCGTCCGTAAAATTTCTTCGCGCAGGAGCGCGCGGTCTTCGGGCGAGAGTTGACGGTATTGTGTGACGACGTTGACGGCTTTGCTTTCGGGCGCGTCAGCCTCATCGGTCGGTGTGGGCGGAATGAGGACGAGGCCGAGGACGTAGAGCGCGAGTGTGAAGAATGAGATGTAGCCGGTGGCGGGCGCGAAACTATCGTGCGCGCCAAACGTCCCCTGCGTGAAGCCTTCGAGGAGCGCGCCCGCGAGTCGTTTGAGCCAGCCGCCTTCGGGCGAGTAGAGTGAAGCGAGCAGCATGTGTTTGAGGACGAAGGCCGTGCCGAAAAGCGCCGCGAGGCTGCGCAACAGGCGGCGCGCGTCGAAGGCCGCAAACTGGTTGTTCCAGAGCGTCCAGAGGAAGAAGAAGGCGAACATCCAACGAAACAGACCGCATTCGGGAAGCACGCTGTTGAAGGCTTGCGCCGAGGCGAAAAACAGCGCGACGAGCGTTAGCGCATGCGAGACGTTGGTGAGCGGCGCATGTTCGCTCGACAGCCACGCCGTCACTTCTATGAGACGGCCGCGCGCGAACAGAAGCATCAGGAGGACTGCGAGCACGAGCGCGACGAGCGGCGGCGCGACGAACAGAAACGCGCCCGACCCGGCGGCGACGCGCACGCCGCCCAGCAGCGCGACGGTCAGAAAGAGCGTCGGGAGCAACAGGTGGCGCACGAGCAACAGATTGCTGTCGCGTCTGTTCTTCATGGATTCAAAACGCGCGCCCTTCTCTTGTGGGTGTAAAAACGGGACGCGCTCATCAGTCTCATCTCTTCACGCGCGGTTTACGTTCCGGCACACGATCTCTTAGCTCGCGGCACGGCGCTTATTTTCTCTCGCGCACGACCTTGAGCGGGTTCAGGTCGCCGAGAGAACTCTCCGTGCCCTGTTGCAGTTCGGCTTTGAGTTCGGTGGCCGTCTTGAGCTTTAACTCCGGGTCGTCCACCTTGAGCGCGCCTTCGGGCGACAGTTGGATGGCGCGTTCGATCGTTTGCAAGCCCTGTTTGAAAAGTGCGTCGTCGTTGTAGACGCGTCCCCAACCCTCGCGGTAGAAAGCATAGGCGATGTAGAACTGCGTGCTCGCATCGCGCATGGCCGGATCGGCGCGCGCCCACTCGTCGCGCGCCGCCGCGTATTGCTCGCGTCGAAACAGTTCGTGCGCCGTGCGAAAGCGTGCCTCGTCAACCGTGTAAGTTCCGGCGGCGACGCTCGCGCCCGTGGTCGCTTCTTCGAAAGTGCGCGGGGCGGTCGTGTAAATCCAGACGATGAACGCCGCGTAGAGAAGCGTCCACAGGATTCCCGCGCTTTTGATGAGGTTGGGTCGCATTGCTATAATCCGCAGGCCGGGAGTAAGAAACTCCCGGCAACGCTGTAGCCAAAGCGTTTCGCTATTAGCACTTCCGAATTTCAGTCGTAAAGGATAACTTATTTTCACTATGAAGACATTTCTCGTTTCACTCCTCCTCGTTGCCGCCGCCGCGACCGCCGCATCGGCGCAGGAACACGCGAAGCCGCACGACGCACACAAAGCGCAGGAGGCGCACAAGCCGCACGACTCTGCGAAAACCGAGACCGTCGCCGCCCTGCGCGAAGGCGAAGTGCTCCGGCGCGGCGCGGCGCTCAATGCCGACACCACGGCCGTGCGTTTCGCGGACGTGTTGAAAGAGCCTGCGAAGTACGCGGGCAAGCGCGTACGCATCGAGGGCGTCGTGGAACGCGTCTGCCAGAGCGAGGGCTGCTGGATGCAGATCGCGCCCGAAGCGGGGGCGACCGGCATTCGCGTCACCTTCAAGGATCACAGTTTCTTCGTGCCGAAGGATTCCAAGACTTTGAAGTTCAAAGCCGAGGGCGAGTTCTCCGTCAAAGTCCTGTCGAAGGAACAGGTCGACCACCTCGTCGAAGACGGCGCGAAGATCGAGCGCAAGGCGGACGGCACGGCCGACGAGATTCGCTTCGTCGCCACCGGCGTCGAACTCAGGAAATAAGTATGAAGGAGGAACGATGAACGATGAACTGAAAGACAAGCTGCTTTTACTTCATCATTCATCGTTCCTACCTCATCGTTTAGTTTTATGAAGCCTTTCAAGATCAGGGATGTCGAGATCGCGCCGCCGCTCGTGCTGTCGCCGATGGCGGGCGTGACCGACGTGGCGTTTCGCGGTTTGCTGAAACGGCGCGGAGGGATCGGTCTGACCGTCTCGGAGTTCATTTCGGTCGAAGGCTTGACGCGCAACAACCCGAAGTCGAAGCGGCAGATGCGCTTTTACGATTACGAGCGGCCGTTCGCCGTGCAGATTTTCGGCGGGCAGCCGGAACGCATGCGCATGGCCGCAGAGATGGCCGAAGAGGTCGGCGCGGACATACTCGACATCAACTGCGGCTGTCCCGCGCCGAAAGTGGTCAAGCACGGCGGAGGCTCCGGCCTCCTGCGCGACCTGCCGCGCCTCGAATCCATCCTCACAGAGATCAAACGCGCGATCACGATCCCGCTCACCATCAAGATTCGCGCGGGCTTTTACGACCACCAGATCAACGCCGTTGAGACGGCGAAGGTGGCCGAGGCATGCGGCGTCGAACACATCGCGCTGCACGGCCGCACGAAAGAGCAGGGCTACAAAGGACGCGCCAACTGGGACTTGGTGCGGCAGATCAAAGAGACTGTGAAAGTGCCCGTCTCCGGCAGCGGCGACGTGACGACCGTGGATGAAGCGCTGGCGCGCTGGCGCGAAACGAATTGCGACGGCATCCTCATCGGGCGCGGCGCGATGGCGAACCCGTGGATATTTCGACAGATCGAAGACACGCTCGCCGGGCGCGAACCGTTCCAGCCGACGCTCGCGGACAAGCGCAATCTCCTGCTCGAATATTTCGAACTGCTGCGCGCAGACATGCCGGAACTGCCCGCCATCGGGCGCATGAAGCAACTGGCCGGGCAGTTTACGCGCGGCCTCGTCGGCGGCTCGCGCTTCCGTCAGGTGCTCTATCATTCGCACGCGGTCGAAGAGATTCTCGAACGCATCGAAGAGTATTTCGAGACGGTCGAGGCCGGGCGCGTCTACATCGGCGAAGGCGAACCGACTGCGGAAGAAGCCGAGTCGCCCACGCTCGATTCATGCGAAGCGGCGACGGTCGAAGTTTAACTGCTGCCGGACGGTCAACAGTCTGTCTGTCTCGACGAGTTACGAACTGAAAGGGATGAAATGATGAGCGAGCGAAGGGAAGAGACGCGCGAGGGAGAACACTTCACCGAACAGCACCGCGAAGACGAGCGTGGCGACGCGGCCGAACCCGACGCTCCCCTCACGGCCGAACACAACGAAGGCATGAGCACCATCCTCAGCGGCGGCTCTGGCGCGGGCGTGCAGGACAATCTCGGCGAGGAATAAGAAGAAACGATGAATGATGAATGATGAAGGATGAACGGAAAGCAGTGTTGCTTTTACTTCATCCTTCATCATTCATCGTTTTTTATTCCCACCTCTTCGATCTCAATTTCGACTGCACGCAGGGTGCGTTGGAGCATTTCGCGGTGGGCGCGGTTGGTGGCGCGTTCGAGTTGGTCGAGTGTGCGTGCGCGCGAAAGACGCAGGGTTTCGAGTCGTTCGCGGCGTGCGCGCGCTTCGGGCGATTCGTCGAGAGGCGCTTCCGTGGCGCGGCGCGCGCGTTCCTCGGCTTCCTGTATCTGGTCTTCGACCGCTTTGCTCTCCCATCCACGCGCCATCTCTTGCCAACCTCCCCGCACGTTTGAAATCAAGAACGCATGCACGCTGAGTTTAACTGCGCATCAACTGCCCGGTCGGCGCAGACCGAGCGGGAGCGGCGCAGTGCCCTCGAAGAACCAACTCGCGCCGACTTTGACGCGGTGATGCCAGGTCGGCAGGCGCGAGGTGTAAAGCGCGAAACGCGCCTGTCGCGCCAGCGCGCCGCCGAAAGCCTTTCCGCCCGCCAAGACGGCCGCGCGCTCCGTGCCCAAACTCAACGCTTCGCCCATCTCCTCGAAATGCTTCGTCTTGAGTTCGCCGCCCGCGAGCAGTGCGCGCACGTTTCCGGCGGCGAGCGACGCCTGTTGAAAGGCGAGTTGCGCCGTGCCCGCCAGTTGCGGGCTGGCGTCGGGGAAGTACGCGTCGTCGCCGAGCGAGAAGACTTCCGCGTGACCTTTGACTTGCAGCGTGGGTTCGACGAGCAACAGACCGCGCCTGTCCTTCGGAAGCTGTAGATGCTCCACGAGCGGACTGACGCGCACGCCGCCCACCCAGACGACTCCCGCCGCTTTAACTTCTGTCTCTTCGCCCCCGCGCTCGAAGATCAGCCCTTCGGGCGTCACGCGCCGCACGCGCGTCTCCGTATGCACCTCGACGCCCGCTTCTCTGAGCGCGTCTTCGACGTACTCGCGCAAACCCTCACCCATGCCGGGGACGACGTGTTCAGTCATCTCTATGATGATGACGCGCGGCTCGCCGCGCAGTCCGCGTCTCTGGAACGCGTCGCGCAGCAGGTCGCCCATTTTCGTCGAGAGTTCGCAGCCGCTCGCGCCGCCGCCGACGACGGCGAACGTGGCCGCACGCCGCGTCTCTTCCGCCGTCGCGTCCGGCGGAATCGCATCGAGCGTATCGATCATCAAATTGCGCAAGGCGTCCGCGTCGGCAATGCGTCGAAAGGGGAGCGCGTGCGCTTCCGCGCCCTCGACGCCCGCGTAGTTCGTCACGCCGCCGACGGCCAGGACGAGCGCATCGTAAGGGAGCGCGTCAGCCCAGCCTTCGACCGCGACGGTGCGCGCTGCGAAGTCAACGTCCGAAGCCGCGCCGTGAATGAACTGAACTTTGCCGTCCAGCAACTCCCGGTAGTGCGGCGCGATGTGCCACGCCTCAACCTCGCCGCTCAAATACTCATAGAGCATCGGCCGAAACGTGAAATGATCCTCCACGCTGACGAGCGTGACCTCGGCGTCGTCCGCAAGTTCAAGAGCCGTGAACAGCCCGCCGAAGCCGCCGCCGATAACCACCACACGCGCCTGTTTATTCGCCATAAGATTTATCTAAGCGTTCCTTTTGGGCGGGCATGGTAGCAGAGAAGCGACGCGCGCGCACGCCGTCCTTCGCTTCAAGAGACAGCGTGACTGGCGAAGAGATGACGAATGGGCTTGACCAACCTGGCATCGCCGCTGATCGGTTATGTGCCTGGGCGGGCGTCAAAATAAGGGTGTTTGTGGCGATGTTCGCATGTCGTTTGCCCGACTTGGGGGCGGGCGTGGGTGCTGGACACCCGGTTTGTCGGCGTGTTAAATTGTCGGGGTTTTAGTTAACTCTTGCGGTTGCCTGTGATTACAGGCACACTGCGGTCTGGGAGGGCCATCTAGGGCAGTAAGTTGAAGTTATGTTGGATAGAGAATTGAAGGAACAGATCGTTTCGACGTATCGGACGCACGAGGGCGATACGGGATCGCCGCAGGTGCAGGTCGCTTTGCTCACCGAGCGCATCAATCAACTCACAGAGCATTTCAAAACGCACAAGAAAGACAACCACTCGCGGCGCGGACTGCTCAAAATGGTCTCACAGCGTCGTAGTTTGCTCGATTACCTCAAACGCAGGGACATCGAGCAGTATCACCAACTGATCAGCAGCCTGAAACTTCGTCGCTAACAAAGCGCGAAGCGTTGTTTTCGGGTGGTTGACCGAAACTCACAGCGAAGGGCACTTTTGTCCTTCTACAACACACGCCCGCGTCCCTCGAAAAGCCGGGCGACAGTGCCGAACGTGACGGCGCAAACTGTCGCCAAGCGGACGCGAGTAGCCTGTAGCCGAAATAAGCAACAAGGCGGCGACAACTTCACGTGTGGAGTTGTCGCCGCTTTTGTCTTTTGACATTCGACCCGCCTCACAAGTGCCCCCGGCGCGCTTCACGTAGCGCGGGGCGGCCGACCGAGAGACGGAGATTCTTTTTAGGAGGCGCATGCGCCGGATGAGACGGCCTTAAGGCGTGCGCCCGATTCAACAGTCGTTGTCCGAAGGAGACAATCAGATGCCAGTGAAAAAATATTTGAAAGAGACTATCAAACTCGGCGGGCGCGACCTGACCGTCGAGACGGGGCGCGTCGCCAAACAGGCCGACGGTTCCGTCGTCATACGCTACGGCGACACGATGCTTTTGGTCGCGGCGGTCGGCGCGAGCCAGCCGCGCGAAGGCATAGACTTTTTCCCGCTCACGGTCGAATACCGCGAGCACAACTACGCGGCCGGACGCATCCCCGGCAACTACTTCCGGCGTGAAGGCCGCCCCGGCGAAAAAGAAGTGCTCACCAGTCGCCTGATCGACCGCCCCTGCCGCCCCCTCTTCACCGAAGGTTATCGCAACGAAACGCAAGTCATCGCCTCTGTCATCTCCGCCGACGCGGAGAACGACCCGGACGTGATCGCCATCACGGGCGCTTCGTGTGCTCTCTACCTGTCCGACATTCCATTTCCGCAGCCCATCGCGGGCGTGCGGGTCGGCCTCATCGAAGGCCGTTACATCATCAACCCGACTTACGACGAGATACGCGAGTCGAGTTTGAACTTGATCGTGGCGGGCACGGAAGAGGCCATCGTGATGGTCGAATCCGGCGCGAAGGAAGTCTCCGAGGCGATCATGGTCGAAGCCCTGATGCTCGCGCACAAAGAGATCAACCGTCTCTGTCGCTGGCAGAAGGAACTCTACAAGGCGCTCGAAATCGAGAAGCGCGAAGTCACGCCGCCCGTCCTGAACGAAGAGATGCTGGGCGAGCTTGAACGCAATTACACGGAGCGCCTGCGTGCCGCGCTCGACACTTCGGAGCAGGGCAAACAGTCTTCTTACGCGGGCGTCGATGCGCTCAAGAAAGAGGTCGTCGAGTCTTACCCGGAGGACGCGCCCGAACAACGCCTGATGGCGAAGAAATTGTTCGACCACCTGAAAGAGAAGATTTTCCGCGAAGACATTCTGGACAAACGTCGTCGCCCCGATGGACGCCGCTTCTCCGAGATTCGCCCGATCAGCTGCGAAGTCGGCTGGCTGCCGCGCGTTCACGGCTCCGCGCTTTTCACGCGCGGCGAGACGCAGGCCATCGTCACCACCACTCTGGGGACGAAAGAGGACGAGCAGTTCATGGACGATCTGGAAACGGGTGAGATCAAGCGCCGCTTCCTCCTGCATTACAACTTCCCGTCCTACTCCGTGGGTGAGGTCGGCCGCTTCGGCTCGACCAGTCGCCGAGAGATCGGTCACGGCGCGCTCGCGCGTCGCGCGCTCGAACCCGTGTTGCCGCAGGAGAGCGAGTTTCCTTATTCGCTGCGCATCGTGTCGGACATCACTGAATCGAACGGCTCAAGTTCGATGGCTTCGGTCTGCGGCGGCAGTCTCTCCATGATGGATGCGGGCGTGCCGATCAAGTCGCCCGTGGCTGGCGTGGCGATGGGTCTGGTGATGGAAGGCAACAAATATGCGATCCTCTCGGACATCGCGGGCGCGGAAGACCACTACGGCGACATGGACTTCAAAGTGGCGGGCACGCGCGACGGCATCACTGCGCTCCAGATGGACATCAAGATCGGCGGCATCAACGCCATGATCCTGCAAGAGGCTCTGGAACAGGCGCGCAAAGGCCGCCTGCACATCCTCGCCGCCATGGAACAGGCCATCACCGAGCCGCGTGAAGAGATGTCGCCTTACGCGCCGCGCATCATTCAGATCAAGATCAATCCGGACAAGATACGCGACGTGATCGGGCCGGGCGGCAAGATCATTCGCTCCATCGTCGAAGAGACGGGGGCGAAGATCGACGTGGAAGACGATGGCACGGTCTCGATTGCGACGGCCGACCAGGAAGCGGCGCAGGCCGCAGTGGATCGTATCCGCGGCCTGACGGCCGAAGCGGAGATCGGCGCAACTTACGTCGGCACGGTTTCGCGCATCGTCGATTTCGGCGCGTTCGTCGAAATCTTCCCCGGCACGGACGGCCTGCTGCACATTTCAGAGATCGCCAACCATCGCGTCCGCGATGTGCGCGACGAACTCAAAGAGGGGCAGCAGATCATGGTCAAGTGTATCGGCAAAGAGGGCAACAAGATCAAACTCTCGCGCAAGTCGATTTTGCGCGAAGAACAGCAGAAGTCGGGCGGCAACGGGCACGAACCGGGCGGCAACGACGAGGAGTAACTAACTACCGGCAATTCGCCCGGTTTCCACTCCGGGGCTTGCACCAGCCGTGCAAGCCCCTTTTTTGTTCTAACACATACATTTAGGCCGGATTTATTGTCTCGTAAAATTGGAAGAGATGCGCTATTGTGTCTTTTCTCTGGATGAAAACGATTCCACAGCGGATTTCTCCGAGGGTTTCGCCGGGAAGTCGTATCTCAAAAAGCCATTTATTCGCAGCAGTTAAGTCAGTCAAGGAGGACGACCACACACGATGAAGCATCAAGCCATACGCCCAGCCGCTCTGATGCTCAGCGTCTTGCTCATAGCCGCCGTGCCGGCGCAAGCGGGCACGATTCGATTCGGCGATGTGATTGCGCTAGCGACAGTCAACGGCCAGAGTGGTCGCCACAATTTAGACCTCCGACTCCGCTCCGTCACGCAGGAGGGCGGCGCACGCGCCACCTCTCAGGACAGGCAGCGTTCGGCCGGTGGCAATAATTCACAGGATCGTGGCTCTGCCCAGACGCCCACGGCGACAGCCCCGGCGACCGGAGCGGACACCAATATCACCGGCACGGCCGTCGCCGCGCAGCAACCCGGTAGCGTCCAGGTCGAAACCATCGAACTCGGCGACATACAGGGCACGATCTGCGACTGCGGCGAGATCGCACTTCCGCCCGGCGGCGGCTTCCCGAAACTGCCGTTTCTGGCTCTGGCCGGTATCCCGCTCCTGTTCCTCGGCGGCGGCGACGACACTCCGCCGGATGAGATCATCATTCCGCCCCCGCCGCCTCCGCCGCCGCAAATACCTGAACCGGCTACGCTCCTGCTGCTCGGCAGCGGTCTGTTGGCTCTCGGCGCGGGCGCACGCCGCCGTCGCGCAGGGCGCACGGACGAAGACAAGGCCGATGACGTTCTGAACGCGAGGGGGGTCTGAAAATCATGTCGAGACATGCTGTGGCGATGACCAACACGACCGCCCCTACTCGCTTCTTCAAATTCTCTCTGTTCGCCTGTGCGCTTCTTGTCGCCTCGTTTGCTCTCGTGGGCGCAGGCGTGAGCGTCCACGCGCAGCAGAACGGGCGCGCGGCACGCAGCGGCCGCATCGAAGTTTCGACCACGCCGGGCGGCTATCCGCTCCTGATCGACGGACGCGCCGTCGGCACGACCAGCCCGACCGTCCAGTTGTACGAACTCGAACCCGGCCGTCATACGGTCGAGATTCAGTTTCCGAACAACACGCGCTGGGTGCGCGACTTCGACATCGCCTCCAACAAAAAGCAGTGCATCACGCTCAACTGGCGGCCGAAGACCATCAGCATCGAACGCCCGGCGGTCGTCAAATCGCCCTGCCCGTATCCGGTCAACATCTCTGCCCCGGCCAGCGTGCGTGAAGGCGACATCATCACTTTCAGTTCCGACGTGAACTATCAGGGGCAGTCCGCGCTCAACTACACCTGGACGATCAGCCCGCCTTCGGCGCGCATCGTCAGCGGCGCGGGCACGCCGACCATCACCGTGGACACGACCGGTATCGGCAGCCAGCGCGTAACGGCCATCCTCGTCGTGGACGACGGCTCCGGCGAGCAGATGTGCCGCCAGCGCTCGCAGGCCGCGACAGCCGTTACGCCCGTCGCACTGCCGCCCGTGCTGCCGAAGAGTTTCGCGGAGTTCCCGGTCGTCTCCTTCAACGAGGACAAGGCCAATCTGGACAACTTCGCCGTGGCCCTGCAAAGCGAGCCGGGAGCGCGTGGCTACATCATCGTCTACACGGGACGGCGCAGTCGCCCCAATCGCGCCAACCAGCTCGGCGAACGCAGCCGCCAGTATCTCGTCAACACGCGCAACATCGACGCGAGCCGTATCGTCGTCGTCAACGGCGGCACGCGCGAAGCGGATTCATTCGAACTGTGGATCGTCCCGCAGGGCGCAACTCCCCCACAACCGAGACCGAGATAGTGAAAGACGGTAAATAGTGAATGGTAAATGGTGAATGGAGAAGATCAGTCTTTAGTCCATTCACCATTTACCATTTACCATTTACCGCTTTTTTTAGAAAACTCTGAAGGAGGATGGTTTTATGGGTGATGGTGATGGCGGCAGCGGCAGCACCGGAGTGGTAGCGGTGTTGGTGATTTTCATAATCGTGATCGTGCTGGCGCTCGTGCTCTTTGGCGGGCGACTTTTCGGCAGCCGGACGACGAAGGTTGACGTGAACGTCGGCACGCCGAGCGCACCGGCGAGCAAGTAGCGCAAGGGAAAGTTTTCAGGCAGTCTCATTTCACGGAAGAGAGAGACGCGCGGCCAGAGGGTAAGGCACGCCGCGTTTCTCTCTTCTTTTCATTTGCGGCGCGCGGCTGCTAACATGCTTGGTAAATAGTAAATGGTAAATGGTGAATGGACGGCGACGCTCTGTTCCATTCACCATTTACCATTCACCATTCACGGAGAAGATCATTGTCTGCACCGAACATCGAAACGATAGTCAGTCTGGCGAAGCGGCGCGGGTTCGTGTTTCCGTCGTCGGAGATTTACGGCGGCTTGGGGAGCGCTTGGGACTACGGGCCGCTCGGCGTCGAACTCTGCAACAACGTCAAGCGCGCCTGGTGGCGCTGGATGGTCTACGAGCGCGACGACATGGAAGGGCTCGACTCGTCCATCATTCTCAATCGCACGGTCTGGAAATATTCGGGACACGAAGGAACGTTCAGCGACCCGCTCGTGGAATGTAAAAAGTGCAATACGCGTTTCCGTTGGGACAAATTGCTGGAAGAGTATGGCAAAGCTCCCGCGGGCGAGGGCGTGCTCGATGAGGCGGTGGTGTTTGGCGAGCAGTCGATCAAATGTCCGAACTGCGGCGAGCAAGACTGGTCTGAACCGCGCGAATTCAACTTGATGTTTCGCACCCAACTTGGCGCGGCCTCGGCCGAAGACGACCCGGCGGCGCTCGCTTACCTTCGTCCCGAAACGGCGCAGGGCATCTTCATCAATTTTCATCTCGTGCAGACCACGATGCGGCGTAAGATTCCTTTCGGCATCGCGCAGATCGGAAAGTCGTTCCGCAACGAAGTGACGCCCGGCAACTTCATCTTCCGCACGCGCGAGTTCGAGCAGATGGAGATGGAATACTTCGTCCGTCCCGGCGAAGACGAAGAGGCGCATCAGGAGTGGATCGACAACTGCTTCAACTGGTACACCTCGCTCGGCCTGAGCCGCGACAACCTGCGTCTCTACGAACAGCCCAAAGAGGAACTGGCACACTATGCCAAGCGCACGGTGGACATACACTATCGCTTCTTCCCCGAACGCGCCGACGAAGAAAAACACTGGGACGAACTGATGGGCATCGCCAACCGCACGGACTTCGACCTGCGCGCCCACTCGAAGAACCCTGTGAACGAGGAAGGCAAACGCCTGAATCCCGACTCGACCGAAGACCTCTCCTATTTCGACGAGGCGCGCAAGGAGCGTTACTATCCTTACGTGATAGAGCCTGCCGCGGGCGTCAACCGCTCCGTCCTCGCCTTCCTCATGGACGCCTACAGCGAGCGCACCACGGAGAAGGGCGAAACGCGCGTCGTCCTGAAACTGCATCCCGAACTCGCGCCGATCAAAGTGGCCGTGTTGCCGCTCGCCAAGAACAAGCCGGAAATAGTCGGCATGGCGAAGGCCGTCAAGCGCAGTCTCCAACCCGTCGTGCGCGCCGTTTACGACGACACGGGCGGCATCGGTAAGCTCTACGCGCGGCAGGACGAGATCGGCACGCCCTTTTGCGTCACCGTCGATCATCAATCGCTTGAAGACGAGGCCGTCACCGTGCGCGACCGCGACACATGGGAGCAGGAGCGCGTCAAAGTCGCAGACCTGCAACAGCATTTGCAGACACGTTTGATGAAGTAAAGATATGCCGATTCGGAAATTGAACAACCAGCGCACGGACGCGCGTTTACTGTTGGAATCGGACGACCCGGTTGAGTTGCCGCCCGCCGAGATCGAAGAGGGCGCAGTTGTCGTGCAGTTCGATAACATGCGGCCTTACGTCCCCGAACTGCTCGAAACGCTGCGCGCAGGCACTGTGGCCGAACTCATACCCGTCATGCTCGACGGTTCGACCTTCGCCGTCCACACGCGGACGCGCACCTTCTGGGTCAAGCTCTGGCACGCGGCGGGCGGCGACCTCACGCGCATCGAACGCGCGCAGGTCATTAGCTGCCTGCCCTCCACGCGCGGCCTGCAAGTCAGGGTCGGCGACGACGACGAAGACGACTTCGACGACGAAGAGTTAGACGAGTTTGACGAAGACGACTTCGACGATGACGACGCCGACGACGAAGACGACGACCGGGGCGCGCCCGTTAAACCACAACCCGAAAGTTAGAGTTCGCTTCAAACTCTGCCTGTCTTTGCGTCTCCAGCGCCTCCAGCGTGAGATCAATTTCTCGCTGGAGTCGCTGGAGACGCAAAGGAAAGCGAAAATTGATTTGAAGCGGTTTGGCCTTTCCCTTCGATGTTGAAAGTCCCCGGTAAAATTCGCGCGCTTGCCGCGGCCGTCCGCGAGGCAGGGGGGCGGGCGTTGCTCGTCGGCGGTTGCGTGCGCGATGCGCTGTTGGGGCGCGTGCCGAAGGATTGGGACGTGGAAGTCTACGGCGTCGAGTCCGCCCGCTTGCGCTCGATGTTGGAGAGGTTCGGGCGCGTGGACGCAGTGGGCGAAGCGTTCACGGTCTACAAACTCGGCCACGACCTTGACGTGTCGCTCCCGCGCCGCGAGCGCAAGCAGGGGCGCGGCCATCGCGGCTTCGTCATCGAAGGCGACCCGCACATGAGCGTGGCGGAGGCCGCGCGTCGCCGTGACTTCACCGTCAACGCCATCCTCGAAGACCCGCTCACGGGCGAACTGTTAGACCCTTACGACGGCCGCGCCGACCTGGAACGCCGCACCTTGCGCGCCGTCTCGCGCGAGACCTTCGGCGAAGACTCCCTGCGCGTGCTGCGCGCGGCGCAACTGGCGGCGCGCTTCGAGTTCGACATAGAGGTCGGGACAATCGACTTGTGCCGCCGTATAGACGTGTCCGACCTGCCTTCGGAACGCATCTGGGGCGAGTTGGAAAAGTTGCTCTTGCAGGCGGTGCGGCCTTCCAAAGGATTCCGCTGGCTGGCTCTCCTTGGGGCGACGCCGCAACTCTTTCCCGAACTACAAGCGCTCTCCGGCGTGCCGCAAGAGTACGATTGGCATCCGGAAGGCGACGTTGAAGTTCACACTTGGCTGACCGTCGATCGTGCGCGCGAACTCATAGACGATTTGCCTTATGCCAAACGCGTGACCGTGATGCTCGCTGCGCTCTGCCACGATTTCGGCAAGCCCGCGACGACCACTTTTTTAGAAGGCCGCATCCGCTCGCGCGGGCACGATGAGGCGGGCGTCGAACCGACTGTGGCGTTTCTCGACCGTCTGAAAATCTACACGCTCGACGGTTACGACGTGCGCGCGCAGGTGGTCGAACTCGTGCGCGCGCATTTGAAGCCGGGCGAGTTTTATCTCAGGCGCGAAGAGATTTCCGAGGGCGCGTTCCGGCGTCTCGCGCGCCGCTGCGAACTCGACCTGCTTTACCGCGTGGCGCGCGCAGACACCTTGGGGCGCAACGCCCCCTGGGTTCCGCGCGAGCGTTGGTCTGACGCCGTGCCGCAGGAATGGTTCATCGCGCGCGCACGCGAGTTGGCCGTGGAGACGCGCCCGCCCGCGCCCATCCTTCTGGGGCGGCATCTGCTCGCCCTCGGACTCAAGCCCTCGCCGCGCATCGGCGAGATCACGCGCGCCGTCTACGAAATGCAACTCGACGGCCGCGTCCGCACGCTGGCGGAGGCCGAAGCGGCGGCCAGAGAGTTGATCGAGACGCCGTAGTAAAGCGTATAATCCGCGGCGCATGAGGCGCGTCTATATTGACAGGCGGTCGGATTTCTCCTTACGATCGCCGGAACATCAGGTTACGCGTCGGCTGCTGCTTGGGGCGCGGCGACGCGTCAGGTTGCAATCCCCTTGGCTCATGTGGAGCATACTTTTATGACCGAACCATCCCTCGTCCCGAGTGACAATCTTCTGCTCGCGCACCTGCCGGACGAAGAACTGGAATCCCTGCGCCCGCACATGCAGCAAGTGCAACTCTCGCACGGCGACCGGATCATCGTGCCGCACGCGCCGATCACGGAGGTCTATTTTCCGCTTAACTGCCTGCTCTCGATGGTGACGACGATGGAAGACGGCTCAAGCGTCGAATCCGGCTCCATCGGCCGCGAAGGGATGTCGGGCGTCCCCGTCCTGCTCGACGCCGCAGAGACGACCATGCCGACCTTCGTACAAATTCCCGGCGAGGCTGTACGCCTCCCGGCATCGGTAGTCAAAGAGTTGTACGAGCAGGGCGGCGGGTTCAAAAAAGTTCTCAATCGCTATATTCACACGGTCATCGTCGTCGGCTCGCAATCGTCGGCCTGCAACCGCCTGCACCACATCGAAGCACGCCTCGCGCGCTGGCTGTTGATGTCGAGCGACGGCGTCGGCTCGAACGAAGTGAACATCACGCACGAATATCTGGCCGTGATGCTCGGCGTGCGCCGCGCCGGAGTCAGCGAAGCGGCCGCCAAACTTCAAGAGAAGAACTTGATTCGCTACAATCGCGGCAACGTCTCGATCCTTGAGCGCGAACAGTTGGAAGCGTACGCGTGCGAGTGCTACCACGTCGTCCGCGCGGAATACCAACGGCTGTTCAGTTAAGGATGCCTGTCCAGTTGAGACTAAACGCGCCTCTCTTCCAGTTCTACCTGCCGCAAGCCTTCGCCCGTTCCTGTCCGCACGGCTTTTATGCGTCGCCGCGCGTAGTGTAAGATGCCTTTTAATCTCGCGCCCGGCGCATCCGCCATGAACAAATCGCAAACCAGAGACGCACGCCTTCCTCGCACGCACGGCGTCCCCGTTCAAATTCAATTTAAGGAACCTGACCGATGATAGATTTCGAACTGACCGAAGACCATAAATCCATCCGCAACACCGTGCGCGAGTTTGCGCAGCGCGAAGTCGCCCCGCGTATCAAAGAACTGGACGAGCAGCAACGCTTCGACCGCTCCATTCTCGACAAGATGGCCGAGTTGAATCTGCTCGGCGTCTGCATCCCGGAAGAGTACGGCGGCGCGGGCTTCGACTACATCTCGCTCGGCCTCGTCTGCGAAGAACTCGAAGCCGTAGACACTTTCATGCGCGTCATCATGTCCGTCCACACGGGGCTGAACTCGATGACGCTGCTGACGTGGGGCACAGAAGAACAGAAACGCAGGTATCTCATGCCGCAGGCGAAGGGCGAGAAGATCGCCACTTACGGTTTGACCGAACCGGGCGCAGGCTCGGACGTGGTGGGCGCGCGCTCCGTCGCGCGGCGCGAGGGCGACGAGTGGGTCTTGAACGGCGAGAAGATGTGGATCAGTCTCGCGGGCGACGTGGCCGACAACTTCCTCTTCTTCTGTTGGACTGACGAAGAGAAGCGCCGCAAACGCGACCACACAGGCATGAGCTGCTTCATCGTCGAACGCTCAATGCCCGGCTTTTCCTCCGGCACGATCCACGGCAAGATGGGCATCCGCGCGGGCAACACCGGCTACTTCAACCTGACGGACGTGCGCGTGCCCGCAGAGAACATGCTCGGCGAAGAGGGCGAGGGTTTCAAGATCGCCATGTTCGCCCTTGAGCAGGGACGTTACACCGTCGCTTCGGGCGCAACCGGCATCATCCGCGCCTCGCGCGATGCATCAATCGCCTATGCCAACACGCGCGAAACCTTCGGCACGAAGATCGCCAACCATCAACTCGTCAAACAGAAGATCGCGGAGATGGAGGCCGACTATCAGATGTGCCACCTGCTCTGGCTGCGCGCGGGCTACTTGAAGAACGAAGGACGGCCAAACGCGAAAGAGACCTCGCTTGCCAAGTGGCAGGCCACGGTCAGGAGCGAGCGTGCCGCTTCGATGGCAATTGAAGTTCACGGCGCGAACGGTTTTTCGAACGACTATCCCGTCGAACGTTACCTGCGCAACTGCAAGGCCGCAGTCATCTACGAAGGCACGCGCGACATACACACCCTGATGCAGGCCGACTGGGCTTTAGGACTCAAGAAAGAGAAGGCCGCGCGCAAGACCCTGCCGCCCTATCGCCCCGCCGATACGCGCGAAGCCGTCGCCGCAAGCTGAGGTTAAAAGGGAACGATGAAGGATGAACGATGAACGATGAACGGAAGACAAGCTGCTTTCTGTTCATCGTTCATCGTTCATCCTTCATCGTTTAGTCTGCCGGGGCAGCAAAGTTCTATAAATTCTCGGCGCGCTCTGTTAGTATGGCGGCGCATTTCCGCAGAGGGGCGCGAGCGACGCTTTTCGGCTTTCAACGGTTCGCCACCAATATCACTAAAGATCGGAGAGACGAATAGTGCATGGGCTATGAGATACAGACCGAGCACCTGTCATTAGACTTCCTGCGCGTGTGCGAGGCGGCGGCCATCGAGGCCGCGCGGACGATGGGGCAGGGCGACCGCAAGCATTCCGATCACGTCGCGGTCGAAGCGATGCGGCAGGTGATGGACACCGTGCCGATGCTCGGTCGGATCGTGATCGGCGAGGGCGAGCGCGACGAAGCACCGATGCTCTACATCGGCGAAGAGGTGGGCGAGGGCGTCCACGCTCTGCGCGAGAAGGGCGACCAGTGCGAAGACGTTTACCCGGAAGTTGACATCGCCGTCGATCCACTGGAGGGCACGAACCTCTGCGCGCTCGGCGCGAACAACGCCATCGCCGTGCTCGCCGCTTCGGAACGCGGCGGACTCCTTAATGCCCCCGACATCTACATGGACAAGATCGTCGTCGGCCCTTCGTCGCGCGGGCTTGTAGACATCAACGCTCCGGTCAAAGACAACCTCGCGGCCATCGCCAAAGGTCTGGGGCGCGACGTGGACGATCTGACCGTCATCGTGCTCGACCGCACGCGCCACCGCAAACTGATTCAGGAAGTGCGCGATGCGGGCGCGCGCATCCGCCTCATCTCCGACGGCGATCTCTCGGCGGGGATTTCGGCGGCCGTGGCGGGCACGAACATTCACGCGCTGATGGGCATCGGCGGTGCGCCCGAAGGCGTCATCACGGCAGCCGCGATGAAGTGTCTGAACGGCGAGATACAGGCGCGTCTCGTGTTCGATCCAGACCGTCTGGACGTTGACCGAAACAAAGTGCCGCCCGAAGCGGAAGTCGTGAATCGTCTCAAGGAGATGGGCATCGACGACCCGAACAAAGTCTACAATACGGACGATCTCGCGCCCGGCAAAAAGATCATCTTCGCCGCCACTGGCGTCACAGACGGCGCGCTCCTGCGCGGCGTGCGCTTCTTCGGCGCGGGCAAACGCACACACTCGCTCGTGATGACCACCGAGTCGCGCCACATACGCTTCGTCGATACCGTCCACGTCGAAGGCGGCCCGGACACCGTGATCAGATTTTAGGGATGAAGGATGAGGGATGAAGGATGAATAAGAATTGCTTCATTGGCTCAATTGATCAATGAACTGATGAATTCTTAAATCTCCTGTTTCATCCTTCATCCCTGCGCCCTCATCCCTCTCTTACTTTATGCCTGCTTCAACCGCACAGTATGTTTCGCCATTTGCGTCGCGTGAGTTATCCGCGCGCGGGGCATGGGCGGCCTGGGCGTGCGTGGCGGCGGGGGCGTTGGCGTGGTTGGGGTTGAGCGTGGCTGCGCCTCTGGCGTCTGCGAGCGGGCATGAGACGGCGGCGTTCGTGATTTATCAGAGTTTGAAAAGCGTGTGTCACCAGATGCCGGAACGCGCGTTCTGGGTGGCGGGGCATCCGTTGGCCGTGTGTGCACGCTGCTTCGGCATCTACGCCGGGTTCGCCGCGGCGACTCTCATCTATCCGCTCGCGCGCAACGTGCGACAGGCAGGCACGCCGCGCCGCGCGTGGCTCATTCTCGCGCTGTTGCCGACGAGCGTGGATTTCCTGCTCGGCGTGACGGGCATGTGGGCGAACACGCATTCGTCTCGTTTCTTCACGGGCGCGTGGCTCGGCGCGTGGGCGGCCTTCTATGTCGTGCCCGGCCTCGTCGAACTGGGCGAAGGGCGCGCGCGGCGGCTCGGTCTGCAACGGCGCGTAAACTCTTTCGCCGGTAAACAGGAAGCCTGAGTTGTAGTTGATTGCGGTGGGCTGTGGCGCTGATATTGTTTGCCCGCCGGACGGGTTGAACCTTTGAGCTAACGAGAAGGCGCTCGGAGCCTCTGAAACTTCCGATACGAGCTTTACCAAATTCTCTCCGCGAAGGTGAAAAAAATGAACGATAGAACAAAAGCGGCAGCCATCGGCGGTGTCATCGCCGGGGTGCTCTCGATTATCCCCATTGTCAGCACGTGCTGTTTCCTGTGGGCACTCGGTGGCGGCTTCCTCGCCGTCTATATGTACGGGAATAAAGCTCCGGCTCCGCTCCAGACCGGCGACGCGGCGAAACTGGGCGCGATGGCGGGCGCTATTGGCGCGCTCATTTACTTGCTCATTCAAGTGCCGGTCATGCTCTTCTTCGGTGCGGCCTCAATCAGCCAGCAGTTAGAGAGTTCAGGCGCGGGCGGCGGTATGGCGGCGTTCGGCGCGGGACTCGGCTTCTTCATGGTCTTCGTGGTCGCCGGGATCATCGTCGGCTTCGGCGCGCTCGGCGGCGTGATCGGCGCGGCGGTGCTCGGCAAGAATCGCCCCGGCGGCGGTGCGAACATTCCTCCTCCGCCTCCTCCGCCCAGCTACGGCGGCGGCACGCAACCGCCCGCAGGCGGCGGCTACGGCAGCGGCGGCGGTGGCGGCTACACCGGCGGCGGTGGCGGCAGTTTCGGCGCGGGCAGCTAAGAGCGACGTGCGCCGTGCGTGGGGCGATGAGTCCCACGCAC
>DASZCS010000044.1:0-30568 GCA_035942855.1 Pyrinomonadaceae bacterium
TTTGCGAGCCGACCGGGTTCGGTGTGGACTGAATTGCGGGGCGCGTCTACATCTTACCGATGCGCGCGAGGCGACGCATCTTGCGTTTGACCATCTCGCGCTTGAGGACGGTCGTGTGGTCGATGAAGACGATGCCGTCGCAGTGGTCTGTCTCGTGCAGCATGCAGCGCGCGGTCAAGTCCATGCCGTCGAGTTCGAACGTCTCGCCGTTCAAGTCCTGCGCGCGCACGACGGCGCGCAAGGAACGCTTGACCGGAAAGAAGATGCCGGGGAAAGAGAGACAGCCTTCGTCGCCCGTTTGCTCGCCCTCGACCGTGAGCACTTCCGGGTTGACGAGCGCGACGCGCTGTTTCGGGTCGCGCCCGCCCGAACAATCCATCACGAACAGGCGGCGCGAAACGCCCACTTGCGGCGCGGCCAAGCCCACGCCCGAAGCCGCGTCCATCGTCTCGAACATGTCCGCGACCAACTTCTTCAACTTGTCGTCAAACACGGTCACAGGCTCGCCCGGCGTCTCAAGCACCGGGTTCGGGTAAGTCACGATCTCCAATAAAGCCATTTACAAGTTTCTTCCTCTGCTCGGCCGGATAAATTGTCGCCCCGCGAACATGCGCTTCCGTCACGCGGGCGCGGCTGCCAAAGTTGATTTTACGGTAACTCACGCTCCCGCGCCAAAGCCTCTTCCGCGTCATCGATCTGAACAGGTACACCGTGCCGAAAATGATCGCAAACATCACCAGCGCGCACAGAAGCATCCAGAGCACCTGATGCGGCGGCTCTGGCGGGCGACTTTGCGGGTCAGATTTCTGCGCCTTGTGCTTGCGCTCGGCCAACTTCTCGAACTTTGCAAGCGGATGCTGTTCACCCGGCGCGTCTTCAAAACTAAAAGTGCGCCGACGCGCATCGATCTTCACGCCGAAGCCGGGCTTATCGCCGGGATAATAACGCAGTTGCAGATCGACCGTCCCCGGCTCTTTAAATTGCGCCGACGCGTCCCAATAAGTCCCCCACAAATCGACCAGCACCTCACCATTCGCCACCGACACCACACGCGGACTGTAAATCTCATGCGACATGCGCCCCGTCTGGACATCGAACTCAACTCTCAACGTCCCATCGGGCGACACAGACTGCGGTATCGGATCATTTTGCATAATGGCGGCTGGTTAGACAGACCGGGCAATAATAAACCATACAAGTGCGCCGAGTGGGAATAGTGCGGGGAAGGGTTTGGCGCGGGCGGTCGGGGTTTTTGACGCCCGCGCGTCTCGTCGGCGCGGCGGCGTTGTGAGGGGTCGCGGCGCGTCGTTAAGAGCCTGGGAAAGGTTGGAGTTTGGGAGGAAGGGCGAGGGCGTGAGGGGGCAGTCAGGGGTTTTGGATTTACCCTGCCGGGAGACGCTTCTCAGGACGCCTCGCTGCGGTTCAGGCAAAGCCGGAAGTGTGCGACTGCGTGCGTCGTTCCGGCAAAGTTGTATTGAGCATTTGCGCCGTCAAGGGTTGACTTCAGAGCGGCGGCCATTGCCAGAGACACAAGGTGTGATTGCTCCCTCGGACGGCGAGGGCGGCGGCGTAGTCTTCGCCCGCGTCGAGTCCGTGGAGCGTCCAGCGCGTGAGTTCCTGCGGGTCGCCGCGCGTGCCGAGCAGGGCGGCCGGGTCGCCGGGCGCGAGCGATACGTCGAAGGCGTCGAGCGGGTGCGATAGCCCCTCGCCTCTGGCCTTGATGTAAGCCTCTTTGCGCGTCCAACAGTTGAAGAAGGCGCGCACGCGCGTCTCTTCCGTCGGCAGAGCGCGCAGCGCCGACACCTCGCGCGCGGAGAAGAAGCGCGCGGCGATCTCTGCGCCCGCCAGATCAGCGCGCACGTGTTCGATGTCGATGCCCAGTTCGCGCCCGCGAGCGAAGGCGTAGAGTGCGAGTTCGTGCGAATGCGAGAGGTTGAAGCACAAGTCCGGCTCGCCGTGCGTTGAAGGGTCGAGCGCGGGCTTGCCGTAGGGGCTGTAGGTGAAGCGTAAGCGTTCGGGCGGCGCGTCGAGATAGCGGCCGAGCAGTTGACGCAGGATGCCGCGCGCGGCGACGTAATGGTCGCGATGTCTTTGGAAGCGATAGCGCGCGGCCTTGGCCGTCTCGTCGGGTGCGAGCGTGGCGTGGAGGCGTTCGAGCGTGGCGGGCATCTGCGCGAGCGGGGCACGCCAGAGATGAACCTCGCCGTCGGCGAGTGGGGCAAAGGTCGTCTGTGTGAGCCACGTCTCGGTCATGCGAACGAGCGCCGGAGACTACTTGCCGGGAGTCGCTTGCCGCGCGAGTTCCTGCGCGAGCGTGTCGAGCAGAAGCGTTTGCGAACTGTGCATGAAGAAGTGATCGCCGGGCAAGAGGCGCAGTTTGAAGGCAGCGGTTGTGTGCTCGCCCCATGCTTCGAGTCGGGCGCGCGGCACTTCGTCGTCTTCCAGTCCGCCGAAGGCCGTGATGGGACAGTTGAGCGGCGCTTCCGGCGCGTACTCGTAAGTTTGACAGACGGCAAAGTCTGCGCGAAGCAAAGGGATGAGCAGCGACAGCAGTTCGGGATGTTCGAGCACCTCGGGCGGCGTGCCGCTCAGACGCCTCAACTCTTCGATGAATTCTGCTTCGGGCAGATCATAAGTCGGCCGCTCAAACTCTACGAGGTGCGCCGCGCTCGCCGCAGAGAGAAAGAGATGCGCGGGAAGGGCGGGCGCACCTTCGCGCCGGAGCAAGCGCGCGAGTTCGAAAGCTGTCAACGCGCCCATGCTGTGGCCGAAGAAGGCGTAGGGCTTATCGAGCAGCGGGCGGAGACCGGCGGCGATGGCCTCGACGAGCGGCGCGAGACGCGTGTAGGGCGTTTCGGACATGCGGCTGCCGCGTCCGGGCAGTTGCACCGGACACACTTCGACGCCGATGCGACTCAACTTCTCAGGCCACGCGCGGAAGGCGTGCGCCGAACCGCCCGCGTAAGGAAAACAGAACAGGCGCAAACGCGCCTGCGGATTCGGGGCGAGCCGCCCGACCCACGCGTTCACTTCTCTTCCGCTGTTGGTTTTCGTCACAACCCGCCGACCTGCCCTCTCAACTTTTCACACGCCGCAGATTATACAGATGAACGGCGAATGGTGAATGGAAGAAGACCAATTCCGCTCCATTCACCATTTACCATTCACCATTTACCAGCCTTCACTTTCCCGGCACGAACCAGCGCGGGGGGCCGAAGTAGATGAGCGCATCCTGCTTTTTGACGTACACGTCCATCGCAATCGAGATGCGTTGGCCGTGTCCCATGTAGGGGCGCACTTCGTGGCGCAGGTAGCTCGGGAAGAAGAAGAGTTTGCCTTCGGCGGGCGGCGCGCTGATGCGCCAGTCCGTGTCCCAGGGGCTGGTCGTGCCCGCCTGTTTGCCGCCGTGGCTGCGGTCGAGAAAGCCGGGACGGAAATAGACCGTGTTGCCCGAATCGCCCGGCTGCGCGTGTGCGGGGTCGTCGTTCGAGAAACCGCTCTGCACTTGATAGTGTGCGCTGACGAAGCCGGGGTCGTGATGATGCACTTCGAGCGATTCGCCGTAGCGCAGCACGTTCGCCCAACAGGAGATGCCCACGATCTCGTAGTCGGGGTGGTCGGGGTCGCCGACGAGTTTGAAGTATTCGCGCAGGCCGTTTAGAACCATCCGGCGAAACTCCTTGATTTCGGGATAGTCCCAGTTCAGCACGTTGTATTCGAGCCAGTGCGTCGTTAAACCTTCCTGCAAACCGGCCACGGTCGTCGGCATCCCCGTGCCCGTCAGGGCGCGTTCTTTTTCGAGAATGATGCGTGCGAGGCCACGGTTCAACTCGCGCGCGTCCTTGTGCAGAATCGAGAGCGTCGGCGACGGCCACAGCAATTCGGGTTTGACCTCGACTTCGGATTTGATCGCTATTTCCTGCATTGACTTGTTCCACCTTTACTTCAAAATTTGGTTGGGAGTTGAACTTAAGAGACTGCGGCTCTCTAGTAGTGATAGCCGAGGGAGAAGTAGAAACTTCTGCCGTCGGCCGGGATCAGTCCCGGCCCCGGATAACTGGAAGCGCGGCGCGTGAAGTAAGCCGAGTCGGCCAGATTGTTGACGCCGCCGCGCAGCGTGATGCCGCGCTTGAACTTGTAACTGCCGGACAAATCCCAGACGGCGTAGGCCGGAATTGATCCCTGCACCGCGTCCACCGTGTAGCGCGTGTTGTTGGCGTCGCTGAACTGCTCGCTCACGCGGCTGTACTGAAGCGTGGCCGACAAGCCGCGCAGGCGATACGTCAGGCCGGAACGCACGATGGATTCGGGCGCGCTCTCCACCTGATTGCCCTTGACCGCCCCGTTCAGGTAACGCGCGGAAATCTGCGACACCGAAGTGAACAGAGAGAGCGAGCCGCGCGACTCCGCGACCTCGGCCGCGCGCAGCAAGTCGATTTCGACGAACGATTCGAGTCCGACATTGCGGCTGTCGGCCACGTTCGTCCAGAGCGAGACGGTCTGCCCCGGATTGTTTTGCGGCGTAAGCAGGCCGAGACGATTGTGATACTTGAGATAGAAGCCGCCCACGTCGAAGTTCAACCAGTCGGCGTGATGCCCGCGCCAACCGAACTCGACGACGTAGCCCGACATGTCTTTCAAATTCGGATCGATGATGATCGAAGGGTCAGGCCGCCATTGATCGTTAAAGAGCGTGGCGCGATAAGCCTGCGAGACGTTGCCGTAGAGGCTCGTCCCTTCCGTCGTCTGGTAAGCCGCGCCGACGCCGAACAGAGGGAGCGAACGCGTCTGCTTTTTCACGCCGACGATAGGCCGCCCCGACGCAGTGCTGTCGATGTGGTCGTAGCGAAAGCCGGGCGTGATGGTGAGACGGTTCGTGAGGCGAAAGATGTTTTCGGCGAAGCCCGCGAAGTTGATGTTGCGGAAGTGCAGGTTGCGTTGAAAGTCGGGGACGAAGGGCGTGAAGTCGGCTGCGAGTCCGGTCGCGCCGAGACCCTGTTGCCTGATCGTCTTGCCGTTGGAATAGCGCACGCCCGCGGCAAGCGTGTGCTTGCGGCCGAACCATTCGTAGCTCGTGAGCAAGCGCGCCTCCGCGCCGTGATTGCGGAAGCGGTCTTGAAAGAGCGTGCGCGGCTTCGCCGGATCGTCCGGGTTCAGACGGCCATCGGGAAAGACGACCGGCTCGGCGTTAAAGAGCGAATGGCGCGTGCCGCGCAGGCCGAAGACGTTGAGGCTCACGCGCGTGTCGCGGTTGAACTTGTAGTCCACTTTCAGAGCGGGCACGAGCCATTTCAGTTGGAAGAAATTGCGCGGGCGCACGGAGGCGCGCGGGTTCTGGCGGAACAACTCTTCGGTCAGCCCGCCCGCCATCTGTAAGCCGTAGCCCATCGTGGTCAATTCAAAGCCGATGCGTAAACGGTCTGTCACGTCATAACGCACCGAGCCGAAGCCGGTGTTGGCCTCGAACCCTGTGTTGTCACGGAAGCCCCCGGCCTGCCGGTGATGGTAATAGCCGTTGTAGGTGAAGCGGCCGAGCGTGCCGCCCGCGCGCGCGTGCGAATTGAAGAGGCCGTTTGCGCCGCCGGTCTGTTCGGTCGTGAAGGTGAAGCGTCGATGCGCCGGGGCTTCCTTCAAGACGTAGTTGACCAGACCGCCGAACTGCGCGCCGTATTGCAGAGACGAAGCGCCGCGCACCACTTCGACGCGCTCCACGGCTTCGAGCGGCGGCGTGAAATAGGCTTCCGGGTAGCCGAAGATGTCGGCCGTGATGTCGTAGCCGTTCTGCCGCGAATTCATCTCCCACGAGCGATTCGGGTCGAGGCCGCGATTCGAGACGCCCACCTGCAAACCGGAACCGTCGATCTCCCACACGTTCGTGCCCGGCACTTTCGCAAAGACCTGACGCGTGTTGCCGAGCGCGACGTTGGCGTTCAACTTGTCGAGCACGAGCACCTCGTTCTTCTTCCCCGCGTAGATCATCAAGCCCTGCACGTCTTCGAGCCGCGCGATGCCGTTCACATCCGGCTTGATCCCCGTCTCGTCCGGCGCGCGCCCCGCGACCGTCACCGACTCGCGCAAGCCTTCCGGCGCTAAGACGACGCCGATGGTGGACGACTCGCTTCTGCCGACCGTCACTTCCTGATGAATCTCGCCGAAGCCGGGCTTGGAGATGGTGATGCGATATTGCCCGGCGGGTAGTTTCATTAAAGTAACGGAGCCGTCCGCGCCGGTTTGCTGCGTGAGCGTCGCGCCGCCCGGCAACAAGCGCGAAAGGACCGTTGCGCCCTCCACGCTCGCGCCGTTTGCGTCCTGCACGTGCACGACGATTGCGCCGTGCGCTTCCTGCTGCGTCTGCGGCGCGGCGTGTTGCTGCGCCTGCACACGGCTGCGCGAGTTCGGCGTGAACACGAGCGACAGGCAGCACACCATCAACGCCAGAAGAGCGCGGCGACCGTTCGCATTGACTCCAACAGCGGCCGCAATTCTCGTTCGTCTCAACATCGTCTTCATAAGTAATCTCTTCTCCGAATGCTTTAGATAGTTCTTTGTCTCGCGCGCCGGACACACACGCGCGCACGCGCCGCTTCCAAACGAGCGGCGCGTGCGCACCCGGCGTTCGCGGCCGACGAGCAGTTTCCCTTTGGCCTTGATTGATGAAATGCCGGTGCTCTAAGTTCCCGGCGCGTGTTTTGGGGTCAGGGTGAGTTATCGAAAGGTAGTCGGGGGCGCGAGACTTCACGGCAGGAAGTCTTCGATCCACTGGCCGCACTTGTGATCGACGGCGAGGTCGCGCACGAGCGCGGAGAGCGCGAGGTCGAGCACGCCAAGACCGAACGGCGAGAAGACCGTCACGCCGCTTGCTTCGTCGCTTCGCTCGCTACGGCCGGAAAGAATCTCTGCCAGCGTGCAGTTGATGAAGTCCCTGTGGCCGGAGAGTTGTTCGGCCAGATGCAGAGAGGTCTGCGCGCGGCAGACATGATCCACGTCGTCCACCACGTTCTCGCATCCGAGGATGACTTCGGGGCTGAGGTCGCGCAGAGAGACGTGAAGAATAACCGTGCCCTTTTGGCACATGGAAACGTCGAACACGTGCGGGCGCGCGGCCGTCGTAGCGAAAGAGACCACGCCCGCACGCGCGAGCACGACCTCCGTTTCCGGCACAACTTCAAGTGCGAGTTCGGGAAACTCTGCGGCGCATTTTTTACGAAACGCTTCGGCGCGCTGTGCGTCGGTGTCGTAGACGAAGACGTTCGCGCGGATCAACTTCAAGGCGCGCAGGAAGCGCACGACTTCGAAGTTGATCAAGCCGCAGCCGACGAGCCCGACGGGCGCGGGCGTCTCTTCCCGCACAAGGCGCTCCGCGGCGAGGGCAGCGCTTGCGGCCGTGCGCCGGGCGCTGATCAGTGAGCCTTCGAGAATGGTTTCGGGTCGGCCGGTCTCGGCCGAGTTGAGCACGACGATGGCCGAGGCGCGATTCAGTCCGCGTTCGAGGTTGCCGGGAAACGACGACACCCACTTCATCCCTGCGACGCGGAAATCGCCGCCCAGATAGGCCGGAAGCGCGATGATGCGATTGCGCTCGTCGTCCGGAAAACGCAGAAACACCGAATGCGGCAGAGAGCTTTCGCCGCGCCCGTGTATCTCGTATCCGGCGCGCACCACTTCCACCACGTCCCGCTCGCGCCCCGCGAGCAGCCGCTCGATCTCTCGCCCCTTCAACAGCAAAATATCCTGTCCAGACACGTCTCAGTTCTCCTTAACTCAAAAGTGCGCCTCTCAAAGTTCCCTGTGAACTCAAGCGGCGTTGGCCGCGCCGACCGTCTCCGGTTCGGGCGGAGCGGCAAGAAATTCCTCGCCGGGGTTGATGAACTTGTCGTGCTCCACGCGTCGCTGCTTGTCGTGCAGTTGCTTGTAGCGACCACCTGCGGCGAGCAGTTCCTCGTGCGTCCCCGACTCGACGATCTCGCCCGCTTCGAGCACGAGGATGCGGTCGGCGCTCTCGATGGTCGAGAGACGATGCGCGATGACGAAGGTGGTGCGCCCGCGCCTGAGCGCGCGCAAGCCCTGTTGGATCATGGCCTCGCTTTCGCTGTCGAGGCTCGAAGTGGCTTCGTCCAGTATCAGGATGTTCGGTTCTGCGAGGATGGCGCGGGCGATGGCGACGCGCTGGCGCTGTCCGCCGGAGAGCTTGATGCCGCGCTCGCCGACGATGGTGTCGTAGCCTTCGGGGAAAGTGTCTATGAACTCGTCGCAATAGGCCGTGCGCCCCGCTTCGAGAATCTGCTCGCGCGTGGCTTCGGGGAAGGCGAAGCCGATGTTGTCGGCAATCGTTCCGTCGAAGAGAAAATTGTCCTGCATGACGACGCCGAGGTGTCGCCGGTAATCGCGCAGGCGTAGGCGTGCGAGGTCGCGCCCGTCAACCAGAATTTGACCGGAGAGCGGCCGGTTCAAGGTCATCACCAGACTGATCAGAGTGCTCTTGCCCGAACCGCTCGAACCGACGAGCGCCGTCGTTGATCCGGCGGGCGCATGAAAAGAGATGTTCTTTAAGACGGGCACGCCCGCGTTGTATTCGAAGCTGACGTTGCGAAACTCGATCTCGCCGCGCATCTCCGCGAGCGGTTCGCGCGCCTCTTCGCCCTCGTCTTCGGTCGCCATGCGTTTGATCTCGCCGATGCGCTCAAGACCCGCGAGCGCCTCCGTTACCTGCGAGCCGACGACGGCGATCTGCACGAGCGGCGACGCCATCAGGATCGTGAAGAACGTGTACATGATGAGTCCGCCGAGCGTCATCTGCCCGGCGAGCACCGAATGGCCGCCGACGACCATCATCAGGATGATGATGCAGCCGATGGCGATGGTGGTCAGCGCGTTGATGCCTGATGAGCCGGTGACGGAACTGGCGATGCTGCGAAACAGTTTGTGCGTGCCGCGCGCGAAGACGCGGCTCTCGCGCCGTTCGGCCGTGTAGGTCTTGATGACGCGGATGCCGCTCAGCGATTGCGTCAAGCGCCCCGTCACCTCCGCGTTGATCTTGCTCTGCTCGCGGTAGAGCGGGCCGAGGCGCGAGTAAGACCAAATCATCATCGTGCCGAAGACTGCGAGGGCAACGAGCGTGACGGCAGTGAGCCGCCAGTTGAGAACGACGAGCACGATAAAGGCGGTGGTGGCCGTCGCCAGTCCGCCGAGCAGTTGCACGAGTCCATTGCCGACGAGATAGCGTATGCCTTCGGCGTCGTGGACGACGCGCGAGATGAGCATGCCCACCTGCGTCGAATCGAAAAAGCGGATGGGCAGGCGCATGACGTGAGCCTGCACGCTCTTGCGCACGTCCGTGATGACGCGCTGTGCCGTCACACCGAGCAACTGCGAGAGGGCGAAGGCCGTCAGGGCTTGTGCGATGGTCGAGATGCCGACGACCGTGGCGAGCGGAAAGAGCAGGTCGCCGCGCCCACGGCCGATCACGTCGTCGATCAGGTACTTGGAACTGGCCGGTAAGACCAGCCCCAAAAGCTGATGCAGCAACAGGAGAAACAGGCCGAAGGCGAGACGATAGCGATGTGTCCAGATCAGATCGCCGGCCGCGCGCCACGAAGTAAAAATTTTAGGCTTCTTCATTTTCATTGATTGCCCTGCGGCCGATCCCGGCCGCACTGCTTTGAATAACGCGCACAGGTTCCCTACCCCGGCCGACAGGCCGCAGGCGCGTGTGCAGAAGTTGACTTGGAGAATTGAGGGGGCGAGGTTTGGGGCGGCCACTTGTTCAAGCAGCCGCCCCATCGCCAGAGTCGTCCGGCGAGGCCGGAAGTTTTTCAGGTGCTTCGTCGTCAGTCTGAGTCGTCAGTCGTGCCGGAGCGCGATCATCGGGTCGATGCGCGTGGCGCGGCGTGCCGGGATGAAGGCGGCGACGAGCGCGATGGCGACCAGAAACAGCGAAGCCATCCCGAACGAAACGGGATCGAGCGGGTTGACGCCGTAGAGCAGAGACACCATGAACTTCGACAGGATGCCCGCCCCGATGATGCCTAAGACGACGCCGAGGACGACGAGCATCGCCACGCGATTCAACACCAGCTTGATGACGTGGCGCGGTGTTGCGCCCATCGCCATGCGGATGCCGATCTCGCGCGTGCGCGAAGCGACCGAGAAGGCCACGATGCCTGCGAGTCCGAGCGAGGCCAGAATCAGACCGAGCACGCCGAGGACGCTCCCGATCATGGAGAGAGCGCGCGTCGGGAGCATCTGCTGTTCGAGATCGCTCTTGAGCGTATCAACCTTCGGGAAAGCGCCGCGGTCGATGTTCTCTATCGCGCTGCGAATCGGAGCCATAAGCGGCGCGGGGTCGCCCGCGGTGCGCACCATCAACCAGACCTGCGTGTCGTTCGTCGGTTGCAGAGGGACGTAGAGCAGCGCCGGATCGACTTCGTAAAGCTGCACGCTGCGCACGTCCTTCGCCACGCCGATCACGTCGCTGCCCGGCGAATAGGGTTCGGGTTCAAACTCCTTGCCGCCGCGTGGCGGTTTGCCGAAACGTATCTTCTTGCCGAGCGGGTCTTGCCCCGGCCAGAGGCGTTTGGCCGTCGCCTCGCTGACGATAGCGACCGGCGCATTGCCGCGCACTTCGCCTTCGCTGAATGCACGCCCGCGCGTGATCTGTATGCTCATCGTGTCGAAGTAGTTGGCCGAGACGCGCGTGTAGTTGGCGTTGAGCATCGAGGCGTTGCCGACGGAGTTGTCGGAAGCGATAGTCGTGCGCCGCCCGTTCGAGGCGCGCGTGCTCATGGCGACCGACTGTACGCCGGGCAACCCTCCGATGCGCTCGCGCAAACTCTCGTTGAGGCCCGTGGTCTTCGCCACGTCGTAGCCGAGCAGGAGGAAGTTCGGTTCGGCCATCAGGATGTGGTCGTGCTCGTAGCCGGGGTCGAGCGTCTGCGCGCGCCACAGGCCGCGCACCAGGAGGCCATTGCCGATGAGCAGGATGAGACAGACGGCCAACTGCGCCACAACCATGTATTCGCGCGCCGCCAGTCCGCGTCTGCGACCGCCGCGACCGTCGAAGAACGAGCCGTCTTTTTTGAGCGCCTGCGTGAGATCGGTTTTCGTCGCATGAAGCGCGGGGGCGAGGCCGAACAGCAAGCCCGTCGCCACGGAGATGACGACCGTGTAAGCGAAGACGCGCAGATCGGGCGTTAAGTTGACGGCGATGTTGATGACGCCCATGTCTTCGGGCACGAACAGGAGGCCGACGTAGACGAGCAGTTTCACAGTCCAGTAGGCGAGCAGGAGGCCGAGCGTACCGCCCGCCAGCCAGAGCACCAGATTTTCCGTCAGCAGTTGGCGCAGGAGGCGTGCGCGCCCCGCGCCCATCGCCAGACGAATGGCGATCTCCGTGTGTCTCGCCGAAGCGCGCGCCAGAAGCAGCGTCGCCACGTTGGCGCAAGTGATGAGCAAGACCATCAAGACAGCGCCCATCGTCAAAAAGAACATCACTTGCAGCATGCCGCCGAGTTTGCCGAACGAAGAGGCTTGATCCACGGCCACGCCGAGTTTCGCATTCGTCGCCGGATACTCCGTCGCCAGACGGCTCGCCAGCAGCGACATCGCGGACTGTGCCGCCTGTATGTCCACGCCGTTTTTCAGACGGCCGACGAGCCGCAGCCAGCGCGCGTTGCGGTCTTGCATATCGACGAGCGGCAGCACCTTCGGCTGCGCCGAGAGCGTGAGCCACATATCGGGCGTCTGCGGTGTAACGCCGAGGAAGTCCGGCGCGGCCACGCCGACGACGGTCACGGGCTGATTCTGAATCGTGATGGTGCGACCGACGACGGAAGGGTCTGAGCCGAAGCGACGTTGCCAGAAGGCATGGTTGAGGACGGCCACCGGGGGCACACCCGCCTGATCGTCTTGCAGGCCGAGCGTGCGGCCGAGTTGTGCCTGTCCGGCGAAAGCTTGAAAGTAGTCGCCGGAGACGAGCGCCGCATAGACGAGTTCGGGCTTTGCATCGACACCCTGCGACGCGCCGTTGCCGAAGATGAAAGGCCCCGGCCCCCAGAAGGCGATGAGCGACGAGAAGACGGAATTGTTCTCGCGGTAATAGGCGTAATCCGGATAAGTAAGGCAGCACTCGTCGGCTTCAAGACCGGCCATCTGCCGCTCGACGCGCACGAGTTCGTGCGGGTTGTTGACCGGCAGCGGCCTCAGTGCGAACCCGTTCAAGATCGAGAAGGTCGCCGTGTTGATGCCGATGCCGAGCGCCAGGACCGAAAGCGCCGTGATGGCAAAGAGCGGCTTCGCGCGAAGCCCACGCACCGCATAACGCAGGTCTTGCCAGACTGACTCTAAAAACGCCATTTTCTTCCATTGCCTCCTAAACGCTAACTCGCCCGCGCGGCCACATGCGCGCACATGCTCCTGTTAACTTTTCTCAGACTCTTTCTCAGACTCTTAGCGGCGGCCTTTAAATTGAAGGGTTGTGTGAGAGTAACGTTTGGGATTCCGACGAAACCGCCAAAAACGATACTTGTCTCGCGTCGCCGTGTCAACGCGCCGGAGCGCCCATTTACCGGTGCGCCACGACGCCATTTTCGAGCTTGCCGCTCAAGCGTGAATTGCTTGAGCGCAGGCGTCGAACGTCGAAATAACTTGTGCGTAAACTGCCAGAGTGGATTGAATCATCCGTTCGGGCGTGAACACTTCGGCCACGCGCAGGCGGCCTGCCTCCGCGAAGCGCGCGGCGAGTGCGTCGTCGTTCAGGATCGACAGTTGCGCCTCGGCCAGCTTCTCGGCGTCAACCGCGCGCACGCCGTGTGCGTCCGTGTGCACGGGCACGAGCAATCCTGTCTCGCCGTCTACGACGATTTCAGACAAGCCCCCGGCGTCGCTCGCTACGACCGGCAAACCGGCCGCCATCGCTTCGACGGCCGCGTAGCCGAACGGTTCATAGACGGACGGGACGACGGCCAGATCGGCCGCCTGATAAAGCATCGCCACCTGCGCGCGCGGAATCATCCCCATGATCTTGACGTGCTCCCAGAGCGACGCGTCGTGCTGCGGATATTGCGCCCGCAACCCTTCGAGAATTTTCGCCTGCGCTTGCTGCGGGCTGCGCTGCGCGTCGAAGTAGCCGACGCCGCCCACGATGACGTAGCGCACGCGCGGATTCTCCGCCAACACGCGCGCGGCCGAATCCAAGAGCGCGCCGATTCCCTTCTGCGGCGTCAGACGCCCTGCGAACAGGACGATCTTTTCGCCGGGCGCGGACTGTAGCCCCGCGCGCAGTTCGTCGCGTTGTTCGCGCGGCAGACGCCGTTTGATAAAAGCGTCGGCGTCGAGTCCGTTGTGGACGACGTGCAGGCGTTCGGCCGGAATGTTGTAGGTGTCCTGAATAACGCGGCTCATGGCACGGCTGACGGTGATGAGCGCGTCGGCCTTGCGGCAGAGGTAGCTTTCCTGCTCCACCACTTCGGGCGACATCTGTGCGCCGCACCAGGCGTACAGAGGATGTTGCAGCAGGTGCACCGTGCCGACGACGGGCACGTCCAAGACCTTACCGAGTTCGCGCGCGGCCTTGATGCTCGTCCAGTCGTGACAGTGAATCACGTCCGGGAGCGTCTGCCCTTCCGCGAGCATCCGGCCTCCGAAGTCAGAAGCGTAGCGCGTGATCTCTCCGATGAACTTCGGCACGGAGGGCGTGCCCGTGATCCCTTTGAGCGAGATCAAATGCACCTCGACCGCGCCGTCTCTGTGCGTGACCGAATCGCCGTTCGAAGGCGCGAGCACCGTCACCTCGCAACCGGCGCGCGCGAGTCCCTGCGCCAACTCAGAGACGTGCGTGCCCAGCCCGCCCTCGACCATGTAGGGCGGATACTCCGGCGACACCATCAACACCTTCGGCTGCGCGTTTGTTTGCGACGAGATGAAATTTTGCATGTGTTGATTCTAAAAATTAAGTTAAGCCGCGCTCGGAACGGCGTGGAGATTGACCGTCTCGCCGAAATGTTTGGCGACCCATTCGTCGCTGTAGACGGTCGGCAGGTAACGCTCGCCGCGGTCGGGCAGGATCAGCACCGAGACGGAGTGGGGCGGAATTTGTGTGCGCAGTTTGAAGACGGCCGAGACGACCGCGCCCGACGAACCGCCCGCGAAGATGGCCTCCGTGCGCAACAACTGGCGGCAGCCCGTCACAGCTTCCATGTCCGTGATGTGGACGTGCAAATCTTCCAGACCTTGCGCGTAGAGTTCGGGACGCCGCGCCGCGCCGTGCCCCGGAATGAGCCGCTTCGCCGCGGGCTGGCCGAAGATGACGCTGCCATGCGCGTCCACGGCGACGAGCTTCGTCGGGAGACGCCGCGCCTGTATAAACTCCGCGCAGCCGCGCAAAGTGCCGCACGAACTGGTGGCGCAGAAGAGAAAATCGGGCGGCGTCTCAAGCGCTTGCAGAATCTCTTCGGCCGTCTGGTGGTGCGCCTCCGGGTTGTGCTCGTTGCCGTACTGGTTGCACCAGAAAGCATCGGGCATCGTGCGCAGCATCTGCTGCACGCGCTCGACGCGCGCCGTCAGAAAATCGCCGCCCGCAGCAGGCTCCGTCACCATCTCGATCTCCGCCCCGTAGGCGCGCAGGATCAACAAATTCTGTTCGGTAATGTTCGGATCGACGACGCAGACGAGCCGCAGGTCGAGATACGTGCAGACCTGCGCCAGCCCGATGCCGAGATTGCCGGAACTCGATTCGATGATGGTGGTGGAACTGTTGATGCGCCCCGATTCGATGGCGCGCATGATCATCCTGAGCGCCGGGCGGTCTTTGCTGCTCCCGGCCGGGTTCATGCCTTCGAGCTTGGCGTACACGTCGAACGATTCACGGCCGAAGAGTTTGGCGAGACGGATGAGGGGCGTGTTGCCGACGGCGCGCAGGATGCCCGCCGCCGCAAGCGCGCGCCCGGCAAAGTCCGACGCGAAATCGTCGCCCAGTTCCTGCTCGACGACTGCTGCTGAAAAGTTACTCATAATGTGAAGACCCGAATTTTTTGGTGCGTGAGAAGTTGAATTGAACTTTGTCTTCCTTCGCGTCTTCGTGTCCTGGGGGTGAACGACGGTTTGATTAACCACAGGATACGAAGACGCGAAGGAAGATTGGGGAGAGTTGAAATCACACGATTGTCAGTTGAGGAAGATCTCCTTTTCGCCGAAGAGGCGTTCGCCGACGATGCCGCGCGCGTGGCAGGCACGCATGAGCTTGTTCGATTCCACGATGGGGCGCGATTCTTCCGTGTACTTGATGCTCATCACGTAGTTGAGCCACGGCTCCTGTCCCATCGCGTAGACGTAGACCTCTTTGCAGCCGAACATCTCGACGATGGAAGCGGCCTGTTCGTAGTTTGAACCCGACAGGCGGCGCGATTCGTCCTGCGCGCGGTCGATGCGCGTGCTGAGGAGCGGCCCGTAGAGCCACGTCAGGGGCGCACCGTCGCATTCCATACCGAGAAAGAGCGCGTCCACAGTGCCCACTTCGCGGACGATGTGTTCGTAGAGACGCGGTTCGACGTTGCACGAGTCGGCCGCAAACATCAGCTTGTGGCGTCCGGCGCGGATGAGGAAGGCGATCTTGCTGCGCACGTTCAAATCGCTGTGCTCGCCGAAGAAAGGCAAGCCCGTGATCGTGCCGCCCTTGTAGGGCAGTTCTTCCATCTCCCCGAGTTCGACGACGTTCTTGAAGCCGCACTTCTCGAAGACGAGTTTCATCGAAGGGTCTTGCAGCGAACCGTCCACGCTCTTGGGCACGATGACCGTGCCGATCTTGTGCCTGATCTGGAACAGGGTTTCGAACATGACGTGATCCTGATGGTTGTGCGTGAGGAGCACGTAGTCGATGTGGTCGGGCAGATCGTCGAAGGTGTAACGCTGAATCTGGCTCTCGTAGCCGTAGCTGACGACCGGGTCGAACAACATGCTGACGCCCGCCGTTTCGATGAGGATGCAGGCGTGGCCGAAGTAGCGCCAGCGGACGCCCGTGCCCTCGTAGGGTTGATAGGGGCGCGGCGCTTGCGGCGTGAAGAACGAACGAAAGAGCGCGCGATCTTTTTCCGCTATGTTCGGGACGAGGTCGAGGATTTCGTGGAACGTGCGCGGGTGCTGTTTGAGACGGAAGAGGTGATCGATGTTCTCATCTTCAAACGGCGTCCGCAGGTGGACGCTCTCGTCGTCTTCGAGGCGCGGCGTGCTCAAAACGAACGGCCGCTCGTCCGATTCGGTGCGCGAGAGCATGAGGCTCTGCGTCGAAGTGTCGTGATACTTGCTGCGATAGAGCAGCGGCTCGATCAGGCGGAACGAGGCGTTGTTGTTCAGGTCGTAGATCAGTTCGGCGTAGCCGCGCAAGGGGGCGGGCACCGAATCGTAGAGGCTGGTCAGCGCAAACCCTTTGGCCGAAGATTTCAAGAGGTTGTCGAGTTCGGCGATTGCCGAGGAGAGTTCGAGCATGTTGGCTCGCTTCTGCTTCGTCCAGTCGCGCAGGGCGCGTATCTCGTCGAGCCGTTTGCCGTCGTAGTCGATGAACGGGCCGCCGAGCATCTTCGGATTCTTGACGGCGGCGGCGTGCACCTGCGGCGCGTTCAGATACGAGTCCATGATCTTCAAGTGCCGCTCGGTGATGTTGCGCGCGGCCGTGGCCGGCGGGATAAGGTGCGACCAGGCGTACCAATGATCGATCAGCGGCTCGGCCTGTATGTTGGAACTCAGATAGAGCGGTTCAGAATCCGGCATTTCCGTTCTCCTTACAGTTAAAAAATTTCCTGGCGGTGAATATTTGAATCGAATGATTTCACGCGAAGCGTCGCGGCACGTTCGCGTGCCCGGCGGCGCGTGCCACGGGCGTGACGACACGAAAGTCGCCCCGCCCGCAGCTGTGCCCGCGTGCGCGCTTAGGGCGTCTTCGCCTGCTTGGTCTTGCCGAGTTGTTCGAGGACGGTCTTCGGTATCTTCGCCACGACGGTCGTTTGCTCGTCGGGCGAGACGGCGACCTTGGCGATGCGATACTGCGCCGCGACGCCGAGCACGGCGGCCGATTCCGTCGAGTTCAAGCCATACTCGCGTTCGAGATAGACGGCCAAGCCGGTCGTCGCGCGTTGGAGCGCGAGTTCGATTGAGCCGCCGACGCCGATGAACATCATCTCCGTGGCGTTTTCGGCGTAGGGGATGGGGAAAGATTTCTGCGGGATGACGTTGACGGTGAACTCAACGTCGAGCGAGGTTTCCAGACCTTCGCCGGACAGTTGACCGTCGCCCTGCAGGGCGTGGCCGTCGCCGAGGAAGAGACGCGCGCCTTCGTGGAAGACGGGCAGATACACCGTCACGCCTTCGCGTATCTCGTTGTAATCGAGGTGGCCGCCGAAGTTGTCGCCCACGGAGCGCGAGGCCATGGCCTGTCTTCCGGGAGGTGCGACGCCGACGATGCCGACCATCGGCTGCACGGGCACTGCGAGTGAAGCCAGAGCGGCCGTCGGCTTGGCGAGACTCGCCGTGTTGTTCGCCAGATTGATTTTCCAGTTGTGGTCGAAGTTCTTCGCGGCTTTAGCGTGGCGCACGTACTTCGGATCGGCGGCCGGGCCGACGAGTTCGTGGCCGCTCTCGGCCGTCTCTCGATTGAGCCTGACCTTGTTGAAGCGGACGGCGAGCAAATCGCCCGGCATCGCGTGCTCGACGAAGAAGGGGCCGACGACGGGGAAGCCGCCGACCGTGATCGCTTTGCCGCTTGCGTCGCGGCCGTCTTCGTCAATCAGAGTGGTGCGCACGGTGTCGCCGGGGAAGACGCGCAGGGCGGCCGGGAAGGCCATCGAGAGGTAGCGTTGATAAGCGGTCGGCTGCGCGATGTAGTTGTGCGTCTGCGGCGCGGCCGGGGCGGCGGCCGGGCGCACGGCCGTCCAACTGTCGAGCGTCAGACCCCAGAGCGTGCCGCTGCCTGTGAACTTGCCGTCGCGCAAGACGCCGACGAGCCGTCCCTGTTCGACGCCGGCGTCGTTCGCCATGACGATCTCAAGACGGTCTTTCTGGAACGTGCCCTTCAACTTCGTGCGATAGATGTTGCCGGTGACCTGATCGCCCTGCGCTTCAAAGTTGGCGCGCACGGCGTGCGATTCGCCCGAAGCGGTAAAGGTCAGCGTCCACTGGCCGGAGATCGGCGTATCGCCGCCGTTCGCAGCATGCGCCGCCGTACCGGCGAACAACAGGCACAACATGGCGAGGCTCAATAAGTTCTTGAACATTTCTTCCTCCTACTATTTCTTGAAAGATGTGTGGCGGCCGCTTTGTGTGTTGAGAGGCGAGACGGCCGAAAAACTGTGCCGCAAAAGGCTCAGTCGCTTGCTTCACCTCCGTGTCCCTCCGTGTCCTCTGTGGTGAAAATCAATCGTTAACCACAGAGGACACGGAGGCGACGCGGAGAGTGTGCGTTCGGAGTTTACGCGGCGGCGCTCTCCATGTGTTTGCGCAGGCTCAGGGGGCGCATGTCCGTCCAGACCTCTTTGATGTAATCGAGGCACTCCTGTTTCGTGCCCGACTTGCCCGCGTCCGACCAGCCGAGCGCGTTCTCGCGATCCGCAGGCCAGATGGAATATTGCTCCTCGTGATTCACGACCACTTTGTAAGTGCGTGTGTCTTCATTCTCGTCACTGAACATGTGTTTCACTCCTCGTCTGTCTTAAGTTTTGTCGACACGCCGCACGTCGGCGGCAAGTCGAAAATTAGTGCCTGTCTTCGTCTTCTTCGGCTACTTGCGCCCGGCGTGGGAACGCGCGCCCGGATGCAGGAAGGGGCGCATCGCGTCGGCGAGCGCGTGGGCGCTCGTGCCCTGCACGAACTGTCCGTGCGTCGCCGCCAGACGCACCACCTCGACGCCGCCCAACGCGTAGCGTTCCCAACCGTAACTGTCGTTCAAATCTTCGTGCTCGGCCGACGAACGGAACAGCACGACGCGCCCCGCGTATCCTTGCGGGCGATAGGCGCGCGATGCCGCTTCGTTCGTCGCGTAGACTTCGAGAAAGCGCGCGAACTGCTCGCGGCTCACTTCTGCGGGGACGTGTCCTGCGGCCTGCGCCGCGTCGAGATAACGCTTGATGCGCGTCTCTTTGTCGAGTGCGAGCAGTTCGTCTGCGTCGAGTCCGAGCGTTGCGCCGGAGCGTGTGAGGTAATCCTCTTCCCACGTCAACTCGGAATGAATTTCGAGCACCGGGGGCAACTCGGGCGCGGTGTCGAAGATGGCGACGAGTCCCACCGGCCGACCGGCGCGTTCCAACTGCCGCGCCATCTCGAAGGCCACCTTGCCGCCGAGCGACCAGCCCGCCAAAAAATACGGCCCCGTTGCTTCACGCCGCATCACTTCCGAGAGATAACGTTCGGCCATCGCTTCGACCGTCGTGTCGAGCGCGCGTGCCGGCGACAGCCCGTGCGATTGCAGACCGTAGAAAGGACGCTCCGGCAAATTGGCCGCGAGTTCGACGTAGAGGTGCGCCAGTCCCGAAGCGGGATGGACGCAGAAGAGTGGCAGGGCAACGCCCGACGCCTGCTGGCTGAGCGGGACGAGGCAAGCGTCGAGTTGTGCGGACGCGTGCGCCGAGACGTATTCGCTCAGGTCGCCGATGATCGTCTCCGGCTCGCTCTCGCGCATCTGTTGTTCCAACTCTTCTGCGAGCGCAGCAACCGTGAGGCGTTCGAACAGGACGCGCAGGGACACGTCCAAACCGAGCGTCGCGCGGATGCGCGAGACGACCTGTGCGGCCAGAAGCGAGTGGCCGCCGAGGGCGAAGAAATTGTCTTCGACGCCGACGCGCTCGCGCATGAGCAGTTCCGCCCACATCGCGCACAGAATCTCTTCGACCGCCGTGCGTGGCGCAACGTAACGGTCGCACCTTTCGGCTTCGGGCGCGGGCAGAGCCTTGCGGTCAACTTTGCCGTTCGCCGTCAGCGGCAACGCTTCGAGGCGCACGATGTGCTGCGGCAACATGTACGAAGGCAGTTGCCGCGCGAGATAATCTTTCAACTCGTCGGCTTCCGCTTCGCCCGTCACGTAAGCGACGAGCGCAGGCGTCCCGGCCACCTCTCTGAGCATCACCGCACAACCACGCACGCCGCCATGCCCCGCCAGCGTCGCTTCTATCTCTCCAAGCTCGATGCGATAGCCGCGCAGCTTCACCTGTTCGTCTCGTCGGCCTAAGAATTCCAGTTGACCGTCCGCGCGCCAACGCGCCACATCGCCCGTGCGATAGAGTCGCGCGCCCGGCTTAGTGGAGAACGAATCAGGGATGAACTTCTCGGCAGTCAATTCCGGTCGATTGAGATAGCCGCGTGCGACGCCCGCCCCGCCGATGTAGAGTTCGCCGGGGACGCCCACGGGGCACAACTCGCCGCACGCGTCAACGACGTACAACTCCGTGTTCGCAATCGGCCGCCCGATGGCGACCGCGCCGCCGATTGCCTCCCCTGCGGGCACTTCGTAGACGCAGCAACCCACGACCGTTTCGGTCGGGCCATACTCGTTGATGAGGCGCGTCTCCGGCGCATGGCGTTGCCAGAACTCCAACTTGTCGCCCGTCAAAGCCTCGCCGCCGATGACAAGAATTTTGGCGAAGGCTGCGGCGCGTTCGGGCGCGAGACAGTTTTCGACGAGTTCCAGATGCGCGGGCGTCAGCTTCAACAGAGACGCGCCCTCGCCCGGTTCGACTGCGCGCGTGATGGCGCTTGCCGCGTCCGTCTCGTCGATCAAGGTGACGGTGCGGCCACAGAGGAGCGGCGTCAACAGTCCCGTCAGAGTCAGGTCGAAACCGACCGAGGTGTGAACCAGCGCGCCCGTGCAGGCGGCGACACCGTAAGTCTCCGTCGCCCATTCCAGATAATTGAGCAAGCCGCCGTGCGTCACCATCACGCCCTTCGGCTTGCCGGTCGAACCCGAAGTGTAGAGCACGTAGGCCAGTGCGTCCGCCGCCGCAGCAGGCGTTGAAGTATCGGCCGCTGTTGTCGACTCGAAGGGCGCGTCCCGTTCGTTCCAGATATGTTCGGCCTCCGCGCCGTCGAGCGACACTTCGACGCCCCAGTGCGCGGGCAGGCGTTCGCGCAATGCTTCGCACGTCAACACGACGGCCGTGCCCGCGTCTTCAATCATCGCGGAGAGACGCGCCGCAGGCTGTTCGGGGTCTAAGGGGACGTATGCGCCGCCCGCTTTCCACACGGCGAGCGCGGCCGTGATGAAATCGGGCGTGCGACCGAGACAGATGGCAACGCGCGTCTCCGCGCCGACGCCGAGCGCGCGCAGATGACGAGCCAAAGCATCGCTGCGCCGTTTGAGTTCCGCGTAGGTGTAGCGCGCGCCGCTTGCGCCCGCCGCCGCAGCGACGGCCACGCGCGCGCCGTCGAGCGCAGCCGCTCGCTCGATGCGTTCGACGAGCGTTCCTTCGATTTCGCGCGACGCGCCGCGCCCGTTCGAGAGCAGCCAAGCGCGCTCGTCCGCAGACACGTAAGAGAGCGCGCCGACGTTTGTGGCCGGGCGGCCGAGGCCGCTACGCAAGGCCGCGACGACGTGCCGGAGCAGACGCTCGATGTCGCCCGTCTCGTAGCGCGCGGCGGAAAAACGTGCGCGCAGGACGCACTCGCCCGCCGTGTCGATTTCGAGTTCGAGACTGTGCCCGCTGTGGTCATCGTGCGCCGACGCGTCGCCGCCTTCGCGGACGGACGACAACACGATGTCGAAGATCTGTTCGGGCGCGATCTCTTTCGCCAGTCGCTCGGCGGAGACGCGCGCATGCGTCGCCGCGTCGCGTAGTTTCTGCCGCAGCGTCTCAAGGAGCGCGCGAAACGTCGAAGCCGCCGCGTTCTCAATCACGAGCGGAAAGATTTCCGACGCGCCGGGGCGGAAGCCCACACGCACGCCGCGCTCGCCCGTGTAACGCACGAAGCAGGCGACGGCCGCCGCCGACACTGTGACGAACGCCAGACGCTCCGAGCCGCGCGTGACGGTGGCGAGGATGCCGAGCAGGTCGGGCGGCAGGCTGACTTCGGCCGACACGACTTTCGCAGCGTCGTGCCGCGCGTCCGTCGCCACAGCGGGCGCGGCGAGCGGCAGGCGCGTCGGCGCGGGCACGCGCTCAAGTTCGCCGCGCCAGTAGGCGAGCGCCTCGTCGGCCTGCCGGTCGTACATGGGGATGGTCGTGGTGGAAAGCATGGGTAGCTGTTAGCGATTAGCGATTAGCTGTTAGCGATTAGCGATTAGCTTTGTGGCCTCCGTGCACCTCTGTGTCCTCTGTGGTGAAAATCAAACGTTAACCACAGAGGACACGGAGGAACACGGAGGGAAGACAGTTTCAGACAATCGCCGAGTGTCGGGTTGTAAGTTTAGAAAGCGAAGTCGGGTTCGAGTTCGGATTCGTCGAAGCCTGCGGGGGCGGCGTCGGGCGTTGCCGCGTCCGGTGAGCCGAGCGGAATGTCGATGACGGGCTGGTGCGCGTCTTCGGCCACGGCGGTGAGCAGGCGCGAGAGGTTGTCGGTCAGAGCGCGTGCGTCCGTCTCGGTCGTCTTCGCGGCGTCGTATTGCAGCGAGCCGACGAGGCATTCGCCCGACTCGGCAAAGACCAGATTGAGGTCGCGCTTGACGGGCAAGTCAGCCAGTTCGAAAAACTCCGCGTCGGTATCCGCCAGGCGTTTCCCGCGCGACGAAGCGGCGGCGAAATCGAACGTCGCCTGAAAGAGCGCGTCCTCGCCGAGTTGGCGCTCGCCCGCAACGTTCGAGACGACCAGTTCGAAAGGTATCTGGCCGTGCGCGTAGGCGGCGACCGAAGCGTCACGCACCTGCCGGACGAGTTCGCGGAAACTGACATCGGGCGACAGGCGCGTGCGTATGATGAGGACGTTGACGAAGAAGCCGACGAGGCTTTCGCTCTCGACCAGATCACGCCCCGCCGTCGGCGTGCCGAGTGCGATGTCGCGCTGTCCGCTGTAGCGGAACAGCAAGACTTGAAAGGCCGCGAGCAGCGTCATGTAAACGGTCGCGCTTTCGTCGCGGCTCAGTTTGCGCAGGGCCGAGGCCACTTCCGCGGGGACGGTAAACTGCACGGCCGCGCCTTTACGGCGCACGCTCGGCGTCGCAGACGATTTGACGAACGGCAATTCCAGACGCTCAAGCCCGGCCAACTGCCCGCGCCAGTAACGCAACTGCGCTTCGAGCACTTCGCCTCGCAACCACTCTCTCTGCCACAAGGCGTAGTCCGCATACTGAATTGTCAACTCAGAAAGCGGCGAGGGGCGTCCATGTGAAAATGCTTCGTAGAGCGCGCCGAACTCTCTCATCAGCACGTCGGCCGACCAGCCGTCGGCGGCGATGTGATGCAGGACGACGACGAGCACGTGCGACTCCGCGCCCAGTTTGATGAGAAGCGCACGCACGAGCATGGACGCGTCGGCAAGATCGAAGGGGCGCGCGGCCTCTTCGTCTGCCAACTGCCGCGCCGCCTGCTCGCGCAAGTCCGCGTCGAAGTCCGAGAGATCGACGACGGGCACGGGCAGGGCTTGCGCTTCATGTATGAGTTGGACGGGTTCGCCATCGACCGTCGGGAAACTCGTGCGCAAGACCTCGTGACGACGCACGATCTCCGTGAGCGAAGCGGCGAGCGCGCCCACGTCGAGACGACCGCCGAGACGCACGGCCAGCGGCACGTTGTAAGCGGCGTTCGCCGGTTCGAGTTGATCTATGAACCAGAGGCGCTGCTGCGCGAACGACAGGGGCAGCGGCTTGCTGCGATCCGCGCGCGTGAGTTGCGGCGCGGCAGCACTCGCGCCGCGCGCCTTCACCTGTCGCTCAACTTCTGCGGCGACGGCTTCTACGAGCGGCGTCTCGAACAGGACGCGCAGAGGGATCTCGACTCCGAAGACGGCGCGGACGCGCGCCACCACCTGCGTGACGAGGAGCGAGTGGCCGCCGAGTTCGAAGAAGTTCTCTCCCGTGCCGACGCGGCCGAGTCCGAGCACGTCCGCCCAGATGCCGCACACGATCTCTTCGGTCTGCGTGCGCGGCGGGTTGTAATTTCCGGCCGCGTTCGTCTCCTGCACGTCCGGGTCGGGCAGAGCCTTGCGGTCAACTTTGCCGTTCGCCGTCAGCGGCAACGCTTCCACTTTCACGATACGCTGCGGAACCATGTAAGACGGCAACTGCTTCGCCAGATACTCTCTCAGTTCCCCGCCGTCAGCCTCGCCCGTCACGTAAGCGACGAGCGCGGGCGTGCACGCCACGTCCCTCAACATCACGGCACAACCGCGCACGCCGCCATGCCCCGCCAGCGTCGCTTCTACCTCTCCAAGCTCGATGCGATAGCCGCGCAGCTTCACCTGTTCGTCTCGACGACCTAAGAATTCCAGTTGACCGTCCGCGCGCCAACGCGCCACATCGCCCGTGCGATAGAGTCGCGCGCCCGGCTTGGTGGAGAACGAATCGGGGATGAACTTCTCGGCAGTCAATTCCGGTCGATTGAGATAGCCGCGTGCGACGCCCGCCCCGCCGATGTAGAGTTCGCCGGGGACGCCAATGGGACAGAGTTGTCCTTCTTCGCCGAGCACGTACAACTGCGCGTCTCTGATCGGACGGCCGAGCATGAGCGCCGTCGGGTCTTGGTCGTGCGCCATCCACGCCGCGCGCGCGTAAGCCGACGCAAGGATGGTTGCTTCGGTCGGGCCGTACTGGTGCAGCGTCGGCACGCCGAAAGTCTCCTGCCAGGCGGTCACGCCCGCCGCCGAGACGGCTTCGCCGCCCGACAACAACAGGCGCAAGGAGGGGCGCGCGTCTTGCGGCATGGCGGCGACCGCCGCCGTCACCTCTTCGAGTTTCGCCGGAAGCAGGAGCGAGACGGTGATGCCGCGCTCGCGTGCGAGACGCGCGATCTCCAAGCCGGACATCTCCGTAACTCCCGGCTCGAAGGCGACGGCCGCGCCGCGTGTGAGCGAAGGGTAAAACTCCAAACCGAACGGGTCGAAGGCGGGCGAGACGAACTGCAAGACGCGGTCTTCTTCCCTGAGTTCGTACATCTCCGCGAGCGTCTCGATGCGAGAGGCGAGCGCGGCGTGTGAGACGACGACGCCTTTCGGCTTGCCCGTCGAACCCGAAGTGTAGATGACGTAAGCGGCCATCTCCGGGTGCGTCTCGACCTGCGGGCGTTCGGCGTCTTCCGCCGCCACGTCCGGCCAGTCCGCGTCGATGCTGATGACGCGTCCCCAGGTCGTCGGCAGTTGTTCGCGCAAAGCCTCGTGCACGATTACGACCGGGATGGCCGCATCGTCGATCACTTGCGCGATGCGTTCCTCAGGCCACGCGCGATTGATGGGCACGTATGCGCCGCCCGCTTTCAGCACTGCGAGCGTGGCGACGGCGAGATCGAAGCCGCGTTCCAACAGGAGCGCGACGCGCACGTCGGCCCCGACGCCGATTCGTCGCAGGTAGTTCGCAAGACGGTTGGCACGCGTCTCCACTTCCAGATACAGGTAGGGACTTCCCTTGTCGAGAATAGCGACCGCGTGCGGCGTGCGCGCGACCTGTGCGGCGAACAGTTCGTGGACGCCGCGCCAGTCAGTATCCACAGCGTCGCTGTCGCCCGCACCAAACTCGATGAGCCGCGCCGTCTCCTGCGCGTCGATCATTTGCAGGCCGCTGACGAGCGTATCGGGATCGTCGCTCACGTTCTCAAGGAGCAGGCGTAGATGTTCCATCATGCGCGCGATGGTCGGCTCGTCGTAGAGACCTGCGGCGAACTCGACGTTGCCGGCGATGCCGCTCGGACTTTCCACAATCGAAAGCACCAACTCGAAGCGACCTTCGGGCTGCTGAATCGCCACCTGACTGAGATTCACTTCGCCGAGCGTCAACTCCGACTCCGGTGCGTTCTGCAAAATCAGTTTCACCTGAAAGAGCGGCGAGCGGTCGAGGTGGCGTTCGGGCGCGAGTTCTTCGACCAGTTTCTCGAAGGGCAACTCCTGATGCGCGTAGCCTTCGAGCGTCGTCTCGCGCACGGAGCGCAGCATCTCGCGGAAGGTCATCCCCGGCACGATGCGCGTGCGCAAAACGAGTTGGTTGATGAAGAAGCCGATCAAGCCTTCGGTTTCGAGGAGCGTGCGGTTGGCAACGTCCGTGCCGACGGCGATGTCTCTCTGTCCGGTGTAACTGGCGAGCAGGGACTGGAAGCCCGCGAGCAGGGTCATGTAGAGACTGACGCCTTCGCGTCGGCTGAAGTTGTTCAACTTCTGCGCCGTCTCGGCAGGCCAGCGGAACGAGTGCCAGCGCGCCGCACGGTTGCCGGCGGCACTTGAACGCGGGCGGTCTGTCAGCAGTTGAAGCGGCTGCAAGCCTTCAAGCTGCGTGCGCCAGTAGGCGAGTTGACTGTCGAGCACTTCGCCGCGCAGCCAGCCGCGCTGCCACACGGCGTAGTCCGCGTACTGCACTTTGAGTTCGGCGAGCGGCGAACCTTCACCGTGGCGGAAGGCTTCGTAGAGCATGCCGAACTCGCGCACGAGCACGCCCGTCGACCACGCATCGGAGACGACGTGATGCAGGACGAGGACGAGCACGTGCGCGCGTTCGTTCAGACGCACAAGGAGCGTCCGCAGCATCGGCCCCGTGGCGAGATTGAAGGGACGGCTCGCCTCGCGTTCGGCCAACTCGCGCGCCGCGCGCTCGCCCGCCGCTGCGCCCAAAAATTCGACATCAACCACGGGCACGGCCATCTCGCGCGCCGCGCCGATGCGCTGCACGGGCTTGCCCCCCACGGTCGGGAAACTCGTGCGCAACACTTCATGACGCCGCACGATCTCCGAGAGCGCCGCCACCAGTGCCGCGTGATCCAGTTCGCCTTCGAGACGGACGACGCGGGGCGAGTTGTAAGCCGGATTGCCCGGTTCCAGTTGATCTATGAACCACAGGCGTTGCTGCGCAAACGACAGCGGCAGGCGCTTGCTGCGATCCGCGCGCACGAGCGGCGGCGGTGCGCCCGCGCCGTTCCCCGCATCACGCAGACGTTCGACCTCTGCGGCGAGCGCTTCGGCCGTCGGCGTCTCGAACAACACACGCAACGCTACTTCCACGCCGAACACCGAGCGGACACGCGAGACAACCTGTGTCGCCAGCAAAGAGTGTCCGCCAAGCGTGAAGAAGTCTTCATCTACGCCGACGCGTTCACGTCCCAACACTTCCGCCCACACATTGCAGATGATCTCTTCCGTCGGCGTGCGCGGCGGGTTGTAATTGGCGGACGCTTGCGTCGCTTCGACTTCATCGGGCGCGGGCAACGCGCGGCGGTCGAGTTTGCCGTTCGCGGTCAAAGGCAGCGCGTCGAGACGGACGAAGCGCTGCGGGATCATGTAGGAGGGCAACTGCTGTCCGGCGTGCTCGCGCAATTCGGCCGGGTCGGCTTCGCCCGCGAAGTAGGCCACGAGCGTCTGCGCGCCCGCGATCTCTCTGACCGTGACGGCCGCGGCGCGAACCGTTGTGTGCGCAGACAGGACTGCTTCCACTTCGCCGAGTTCGATGCGATAGCCGCGCAGTTTCACCTGCCCGTCGCGCCGACCGAGGAATTCCAGTTCCCCGTCTTCGCGTCGGCGCACCACGTCGCCCGTGCGATAGAGACGCGCGCCCGCCTGTGTGCCGAACACGTCGGGCACGAAGCGTTCGGCCGTCAGACGGGGGCGACCCGCGTAGCCGTGCGCCACGCCCGCGCCGCCGATGTAGAGTTCGCCCGCCACACCGATGGGACAGAGCATCCCTTCCGTGTCGAGCACGTAGAGTTGCGTGTTGGCTATTGGGTTGGCGATTGCGACCGTGCTGCCGTTCGCGTTGCCGACCGGTTTGACGGCCGACCAGATGGTCGTCTCCGTCGGCCCGTACATGTTGAAGATGGGCGCGTCGCACAGTTCGCGCAGTTCAGAGACGAGCGCGCCCGGCAAAGCTTCGCCGCCGAGGAACAGGCCGCGCAATGAGTCAAGATCGCCCGCCGTTGCTTCCGCGAGCATCACGCGAGCGAGCGAGGGCGTGCACTGCAAATGCGTGACGCCCTGTTCGCGGATCACTTTGGGGATCGATTCCGTGTGCGACGCCGGACGGTTCGCCGCGAGACGCACCGTGTCGAGCAACCGCAGGCTCTCCATCGTCGCTTCAAACTCGACGCCGAAGTCTATGAGACACGCGATCTCGTCCACGCCCGCCGCTTTCAGTTGCGCCACCATCTCCAGACACTTTTCGGGCGTGCCGATCAAACTGGCCGCGTCCATGTAGCGGTCGGCCGCGTGGCCGAGCAGTGCCTCCATGTCTTCGGCCGTGAACTCGACGGCGTCAACATCCAGACCGATGGCGCGGCCGAAGGCGCGCACGAGATCGAGCGACTGCCTGAGGTATTCCGTAAAAGGCGCGCGCACCTGTTCGCGTATCGTCTCAACGTCGGGCGCGACGAAAGTGTGCACCATCAGGGTGACGTGTCCCGTGCCTTCGCGCCCGCTCTCTTTGCGTGCCTCGCGGTACAGACGCACGTTCGCGGCCAACTCTTCGACCGTCTGCCCGAGCAAGTGCGTCAACAGATTCGCGCCGATCTGTCCGGCCGTGCGGAACGTTTCGGGATTGCCCGCAGCCGTTAGCCACACGGGAATCTCTTTCTGCACGGGGCGCGGGTGGATACGCACGTCAACTTCTTTGCCTGCGCCGCCGGGCAGCCGTATCGTCTCGCCGCGCCACAAAGCGCGCACGAGTTCGATATTGCGAAGCATGAGGGCTTTGCGATCCGTGTAGGCTTCGGGCGCGAGCACGAAGTCGGCCGCGTGCCAGCCGGAAGCGAAAGAGACGCCCGCGCGCCCGCCCGACAGGTTATCGACGACCGCCCAGTCTTCCGCCACCGCGACCGGATGACGCAGGGGCAGGACGACGCTGCCCGAACGTATACGGATGTTGCGCGTGACGGCGGCGACGGCCGCGCTCGTCAAGGCCGGATTCGGATAGATGCCGCCGAACGAATGGAAGTGGCGTTCGGGCGTCCACACGGCGCTGAACCCGTGCTCGTCGGCAAAGCGCGCGCCTTCGAGCAGGAGTTTATAAGCGTTGCCGCCCGCGCCGTCTTCGGCCGCGAAGTAGAAGAGACTGAAATCCGTCGTCTTCGTCGCGCTCGTCTCGTTCTTCGACGCGTTCGTCTCGGCAGACACGCGCGCCGCCGACTCGACCCACGCAGGGAAGACGACCTCGAAGCCGCGCGCGAGCGTCCAGAACAGTTCGAGCACGGAGATGTCGAAGCTGACAGTAGTGACGGCGAGCCATTTCCCCCCGCACGCGCCGTCCGCGATGGCATCGTCCATCCCCGCGAAGAAGTTCGCCACGTTGTCGTGCGAGACGGCGACGCCCTTCGGCCTGCCCGTCGAACCCGACGTGTAGATCACATAAGCCGTGTTCGCCGGGACACATCGAACGCGTGCACGCGCGTCGCCCTTCGCCACATCTTCCTGCTCCTCCGTCGCATCGACGTAGACCAACGCCGCTTTTGTCTGTGGCAAAGTGGCGAGCAGGTGCGGCTGCGTGACGAGGACTGACGCGCCCGAATCCTCCAACACATAACTGACGCGCTCGCGCGGGTATTCCGGGTCGAGCGGCACATATGCGCTGCCCGACTTGAGCACGCCCAGAAGCGCCACTAAGAGATCGAACCCGCGTTCGACGCACACGGCCACGCGTCGCTCAGGCCCCGCGCCGTGTGCCGAGAGACGCGCCGCCAGAGCGTCCGCGCGTCGGTTCAGTTCCGCATAGCTCAGACTCTCTGCGCCGCAAGTGACGGCCACAGCATCGGGCGTGCGCGCGGCCTGCGCCTCGAACAATTCGTGGACGAGCCGCGACTCGTAAGGCCGCGCCGTCATGTTCCAATAATCCGAGATGAGCGCGGCGTCGGGCGCGTCCATGATCGGCAGACGCGCCAGAGCCTGTTCCGGCCGCGCCGCCAACGCCGCGAGGATCAGTTGCAGGCTCTTGGCGAAGCGTTCGGCCGTCGTCCGGCTAAACAGATCGGTTGCGTATTCAAGACGCAACCCCAAGCCCGCCGCAGTGTCCTCCGCCATCAACGTCAGATCAAACTTCGCCCACTGGTGCTCCACCTCCTGCGCCGTATCCACCACGTCCGTCAAGCCCACCGCCCGCGCCTCGCGCCGCTCATACAAAAACATCGCTTGAAACAGCGGCGATCTCGACAAGTCGCGCTCCGCAGACACTTCCTCAACCACACGCTCGAACGGCACATCCTGATGCGCATACGCAGATAAGACTGTCTCCCTCACCTGCCCCAACAACTCTCGCCCCGTCTCACACTCTCCCAACCGCCCTCTCAACACCAACTGATTGACGAAGAACCCTACCAACCCTTCCGTCTCCAACCAATTCCGATTCGCTATCGCCGTCCCGACAGTGACCTCCCCCTGCCCGCTGTACCTGCTCAATAACAACTGATAAGCAGCCACCAGCAGCATGAACACCGTCACGCCCTCTCTCCGGCTCACCTCCCTCAGCGCTGCTGTCAACTCCGCACTCAAC
>DASZCS010000045.1:0-17230 GCA_035942855.1 Pyrinomonadaceae bacterium
CCCAAATAGCTGCCCCGGCCATCTTGTGTTAGGAAACTTTGCGTCCCGCGCCACTGATTAAGCGAGGCTAAAGACAACATCAATTGCGTTGTTCTACCCAGGTCATAACTCAAGAAAGTTGATGTTGTAACAAGCCTTGAGAGTTTTCAGGCCGAGCGCACTAATATTTGTTGACACTGATCCGGCCGCGGGTGTAATTTGCGCTCCATTACTAATGTTTGACGACGATAAATCCTCGCTGTCGTCGCATTCATCAAGTAGTCGGTAGCTGAAAAAGTATAAATAGCGTTACGAAGTCTGTCGCCAACCTCTTCAGAGTAGCTCTATCGCGTAAGCGACCATTCAGGCCCTCTCGTCTCAACACTATCTTTGCGATACAACCTTCTTCCTCAGGTAGATGGCAATGCGCGAATTCCTGTTAAATGTATACCGGCAGTTGCAGGGGCATGATCTCTGGACACTGACTAACGTAACCAGTGTTCTCGGTGCTGTCGCAGCGGTCATAGCACTCGTCCCTGCCTATTGGGAATATCAACAGCGTCGTTGGCAGCGTAAGTTGGAGCAAGATTTCGGGGCCGATTTCTATCAGCCGTCAGAGATCGAGCGTGCCACCCGATATTACGTCCGCCCTGACTGCTCCAGTGTCGATCCGGCGCAGGAAGTTGAATTGCGTCATGTTATCGCCACTAAGGAAGATATCTTTGATGCTGTAGACCGCTACGTGATACACGATTCGGTGCGCCGGCACATTCTGGTGCTCGCGGACTCAGGTATGGGGAAGTCTTCGTTCGTGCTTAATTATTATGCGCGCAACCAACGTCTCCCGCGGCGCAAGCGTCAACGACTGGCAGTCATCCCGCTCGGCCATCCGGATGCTTTGGCCGAGATCGCTAAGATCGATAACCAGCGCAGCACGGTTCTTTTCCTCGACGCTTTCGACGAAGACACCAAAGCTATCCAGGACTATCGCTCTCGTCTAGCGGAGTTGATGCAGGCTTGTAGCCGCTTCAAGTGCGTGCTCATCACGTGCCGCACGCAGTTCTTTCTCCGCGACGATGAGATTCCGCGGCAGACAGGCATCGTGAGGGTCGAGCCGCGCAAGCCGGGCGAGTCTGGAATCTATGAGTTTTGGAAACTCTATATCATGCCCTTGAACGACGAGCAGGTGGAGAAATTCCTGCGTCGTCGTTATCCGATCTGGCATTGGCAAAAGCGTAAGCAAGCGCGCGTAGCGGTAGGAAAAATCCCGCTCCTGAGCGTGCGCCCGATGTTGCTCGCCTACATCCCCGACTTATTGGAAAGCGGAGAACATCACAGCAGATTTGCCGTGCAACTCTACGACCACATGGTGAATTGCTGGCTTGAGCGCGAGCAGCGCTGGGTGGATAAGAAGGAACTGGAACCTTTCACCGAAGGCTTGGCCGTCGATCTCTACGTCAATCGGGCGCGCCGCGGAGCCGAACGCGTCTCGCGCGAGGAGCTGGGCGATCTTCTGAGTGCCCATCCAATTCCCATCGACGAATGGAAAATTACCGGGCGCTCGCTGCTTAACCGCGACGGCCTCGGCCATTTTAAGTTCGCGCATCGCTCGATCATGGAACACCTGTTCGTGCGGAGGTTCTTCTCCTCCGACGAGCGTTGTCGCAATATTGAGTGGACTGATCTGATGAAGCAATTCTGCCTGGAGCGCGCGTACCTGTATTACCAAAGCGAGCGCCCGCGACCGTTGAGCCTCGCCGGGGCTGACCTGACGAACACAGAGGGCATCAGCCTCCCGCCGTTATATCACCTGCGGGCAAAGCCCTTGATGGTGGAAAGTTTGAGCATTGGGCTGGAGGCCGCCCGGCGCGAGGCCAAGCAGGCGCAACCGCCAGTGCATATCTTCGCGCTCCAACAGCGCAACGATGCCCAACTCGTCACCGACCACGCGACAGGGCTTACGTGGCAGCAGGCCGGTTCTCCGGAGTCTCTTAAATTCGACGAAGCGTTGGGTTATGTGAACGAGTTGAACGCAATCCAATACTGCGGCTACAGTGATTGGCGCTTGCCGACCGCCGATGAGTTAGTCATTACAATGGGCGGGGCGGGTAGCTCCGATGCGCCCTTTGATCAGGCTCGCCTCACCCTCTGGACAAGCGATAAGACCACACGCGGGCAAGGGATTTATTACCTCTATGCGCAACTGCGTGTGCAAACCGCAGATTCAACCGCCTACGTGCGCGCCGTGCGCTCAATTTCGGGAGTTCCCGCCGGGGCTTCAGCGTCCTCTTCACGCTTCGGCCAGCCGAAAGTCCTGGTTGCGCGAGCCTAAATTACTTTCCACCAAGGTCATGCCACGAGAGATTACCAAACACGCAACTATTCTCGATGCGATACAACGCATTGACCTTATTTCAGAGTTAACCAATAAGACCGACGGTTATTATACGCATGAGTTGGATCTGGAGGTGATAGTTTATGGCCGTAACTATAACGGCAAGAAGGTCGGCCCTTATCTACGCCTCTTCGAGTTCAGCGCTGGTGAAGAGGTCATACGACAAGGTGATTGGGGTAACACCTTCTACATCACAGTAGACGGACATCTCGACGTATATGTGAGCGACGACGAGGTGCAACGGCTCAAGATCGGATCGATTCCGCCGGGGGTGAGCTTTGGCGAGACGGCGATCCTGACCGGCTCGCAGCGTAACGCCACGATAGTAGTGCCACCAAACGGCAATGCCATCGTCTTCGAGGTCACGCGCCCGGCCCTGCGTCTGCTGCGCAAGCTGGGTATGTTCGGGCAAAATCTGGACGTAACGTATCGCAAGCACGTGCTGGGGCGCACGCTCGAAAAGATGTGGCGGGCGGCTGGCGACGACTATGCCAACGAAAATTTGGAACGCCTCAGCCGGGCTGCGCAACTGATGATCTATGGCAAGCAGCATGTGCTGATTCAGGAGGGCGAACCGATTGACCGCCTTATCCTGATCGTCAATGGATGGTTACAGCGTTCACTCAGGCTCGGCGCTCAGTGGGTGGCAGACGCATCTACAGAGTATGGATGGAAGCAGCATGTGGATTTCTTGGGCGCAGGCCACTGGCTCGGTCTCGAAGGTGTGCCGGGCGAGGCGCGCTGGGACTATACGGCGACCGTCATGCAGCGGACGGAGGTGTTGGAGATCCCCCTTGCACACATCCGTCAAGATGCTCGTCTGCGCGATGCTCTAAGACAGAGTTTGCATAGTCTCGCACTGGCTTACGATGAAGTTACACCGGCCAGTTCGGCGGCCGATCAACTGTCGCTGTCGGCCGTCGAAAAAGAGATCATGACGGGCATCGTGGACGCGACGAACCTGCTCGTGATGGATATGGATTTGTGCGTGCGCTGCGGCAACTGCTCGCTCGCCTGTCATAAGGTTCACGGCCGGTCGCGGATCATGCGCCGCGGCATTTATATTGAGCGCCCGATTACGCTGCGTCGTGCGTCCGCGCAGCGCGTTCTCTCGCCCGCGGTTTGCATGCATTGCCAAGACCCCTTGTGCCTGACCGGCTGTCCGACGGGCGCAATCGGGCGATTCAGCAACGGCCAGATCGACATCGACCCGAAGACCTGCATCGGCTGCGGCGACTGCGCCACGCAATGTCCCTACAATGCCATCACGATGGTGCCCCGCCGGGGGCTTGCCCCGGAGCCGCGCACGCTCTTGCAACGCCTCCAGTCGGTCTTCAATCTGAGACATCCTGCGCCGCCCCCGCCCGTAACCGAGGTTGATAATAATGTCGCGGTGACATGCAACCTTTGCCACAACACGCCGCTCAACCCGCGCGGCGCAAATAGTCATGTGTATTCCTGTCAGGAGAACTGTCCGACAGGCGCACTCGTGCGCGTCAATCCGCGTGAATATTTTACCGAAGCAAAGAACCGGATCAGTTTGGTCTATCGAGATCAGACACAGGCCGTCGGGCGCAACATACATCAAAGCGATCCGGTCGCTAAACTTCTGCGCGTCTGGGGCGTGGCGACAATTTTGGCCGTGACCTGCGCTGCCGTCTGGGGGTTGCTGCGCTACGGGCTTGAGACGCCGCTCGGCACGGGTCGGTTGACGACCATGCGTTGGCTCACCGGATTGGCTGGATTGGGGAGTGTCATGGTGGCATTCGCCTACACACTGCGTAGACAAATTTACCGACGACGCGCCGGGCCGTTGCGCTACTGGATGCAGGTGCACGTCTATGCGGGTATCGCGGCGGGCGTCCTGTTATTGCTACATGCAGGCAGCGTGCGAGGCGGAGGGTTGACATCGCTGCTGACAATTTCGTTTTACCTGACGATCCTCTCAGGATTCCTGGGAGTCGTCTGTTACTTGTTCTGCCCGCGTTTGTTGACCGACCTCGAAGGCGAACCGCTACTCGTCGAAGATTTACGTGCGCGCCGCGAAGAACTACGCGAAAAACTGGCAGACATCGACCGGCATTGTACGCCAAAGTTAGCAGCTTTGATCCGCAGACACGTGTACGAGCGTTTCTTTGTTCTCTCCTTTCTGATCCGGCAGTATCTGCGGCGCGAGGAATTATCAGCCCTCCTGGCAGCCGCGCAGGAGGAGACAGTGACCGAATCGGGCGGCACACTAGATCAGCAGTCACGCTCCTTGCTGTTGGAAGCGGTCGAAACCGCCGTTACGCTTCGCCGCGTGGATGCGCTCATCTACCTGCATCAATTGCTCAAACTTTGGCTGCTCCCGCATGTGTGGTCGGCCATCCTGACCATTGCACTAATGTGTGTGCACATTGCCCAAGTCATCCTCGCTGCGGCACGGTAGACGCACTCGGCGCGGCGAACATATTTATCAGTTAAGACAAAACGCACATGCAATCTACCTCCAGCACTTTCGTCATCGAGCGCGAGGACATCGCTGTCAGCTCCATCGTACTGATCACGGAAGGGCTGGAGATCGGCCGCCAGCCGAGTTGCGAACTGAACCTGAACCACCCGTCCGTCTCTGGCGTCCACGCAGGGATTAAAGCAGTTGACGAACGCTACTACATTTATAACTTCAGTGTTGCCAATGACACATTATTGAACGGTCGTGTCATCCCATCCGGCGAAACCGAAGCGCTGGCGGATGGCGACGTAGTGCAAATCGGCCCCTTTTCTCTCGATCTGCAACCCCGACATGGGGCGCTCCATATCCGCGTGCGGTTGGAGGTTGCGCCGCGACCCATCGAGGCGCGTGTGGCGACAACCACACAACTCAGAGAGACGACGCGTCTCGATGAGTCCACCGCAGTGGATAATGCTCTGGAGATTTATTGGCAACGGCGCAAACGAGAGGAAGGGAAATTCCATCCGCGTTCTCTCCTTCAGCCACGCACACGAACCCGCCTGGGGAAAGCAAAGTTCAACTGGAAACCTACAGTAGACCTTATCCCGCGATGGCCTTTAGCGATTTTCACTTGGGCGCTGCTTATTGTCGCACTGCTGTCGTGCGTCGCCGCACTACAATACCCGGAGTTCTTTTCACTGGGAGAGGCCGACGCAGCCCGGAGCGGCTATCCTGCTACTGATTCTGTGCGCGTCCTGCTCCCTTATAAGCTGCTGCTGTACGGAACCGGCGGTGCGTTCCTGACTCTGTGTCTGGTTGGCGTAGCTAAAGCTGTGCGTGATTCAGTTAGGCTGCGCCACGTGCCAATTCAACCGCCGCCTGAAAAAAAAGACGACACGGAGCAGCTCGCCTTTCTGTCTAAGGAATTGTTGGCGAAGTATGACCCGGACAGCCCGGACTTCCCGCACCCGGTCATCGTTACCGACCGCTGCATCGGCTGTCATGCCTGCGTCGATGCTTGCCCGCACGACGTACTCGCTATCATAAACGGTGTGGCGACCCCTGTCGCACGCGATCAATGCATGGAGGATATGTCTTGTCAGATCGAGTGCCCGGTCAACCCGAAGGCCTGCATCGTCATCAATACGACGAAGAAGATTCCACGGCGCAGAGTGCCCATCCGCAACTCTTCCTTTGAGACGAACGTGCCCGGCTGCTACCTCATCGGCGATGTGTCGGGCACGCCTCTGATCAAGAACGCCGCCAACGAAGGCGCAGTCGCCATGATTGACATCGCCCACAGACTGCGCGCGGCCCGCGATAATGGCAATTCGCCCGTTATTGATTATGACGTTGTGATTGTTGGCGCGGGGCCGGGAGGGGTGTCGGCGACCATCATGGCGAAGAAACTGGGACTACGCTACCTCTGCCTTGAGCAAGATACAGTGATGTCCACCATCGTCAAATATGCGAGGGGTAAATACGTCTTCCTCAAGCCTGAGACATTGAAGTGGGCGGGCGGACTATGGCTGCCCGGCCTCGAAGAATACGTCGAAGAGGTGCTCGAAGAGGTTGTTGACGGCGCGGAGAAGGAGCGTGTTAAAGACCTGCTCGCGGCCGAGCGGGAGGGCACGCTCGACATCGCAGGGCAACGGGCGCTGGCGCAGATGCGCTACAGTTATCAACAGTTGGTCGAAGACGAGTTTAAAGTGAAGCTCGACGAGCAGCAGCGTGCACGGCTGTTCAAAGCCCGGCGCAGGTTCGCAGCGCTACTCGAAGCCGAGGAGAAGTACAAACTCGGCCGCCTGCCCCAAGCGCAGACGGGCTGGCGGCTTAAGGATGAAGAAGCAGATGAAAAATCTCCGTCCAGCTTAGTGCATGAGACCTCAGACGCAAGCGTGGCAGGTGAGATTGCGCCCAACAACTTTGATGCGGCGCGCTACAACGCTTTCGCAGCGGCGCGCCTGATGGTCACGGGTGTCCAGCGCGAAGTTTTGCTTAACAGCTGGTTCATGAACATGCGTGAGCATCGCATCCAGATTAACGAGAAGGAGAGTTGCAAAGCGATTAAGAAAGCTGAGGACGGCGACTACTTCTTCGTTCAGACCGAGAGAGTATTCAGCCCGGATCAGCAGTCGATGACTTATCGCGCCCGCCGCGTCGTCATCGCTATCGGCAATGCCGGCTCGCCAATGCGACTCAGAGTGCCCGGAGAGACTTACAAGGTCAGATTGCCCAACGGCATGGAAGAAGAGCGGATCGTTCAGGTAGAGCGCGCCGGCGTGATTGAAGATAAGATCAAGTATAAGTTGACGAACTGGGAGACCTATCGGCAGAAGAAAATCATCGTCGTGGGCGCAGGCAACGCAGCCGTCGAAGCAGCGGTCGATCTGGTGACGTACCGGATGGGCGAGCAGATCAGATTCCGTCCTCCTGACGAGACCAACGAAGTAACGCTGATCATTCGCAGCGACCTGAAAAATGATCTTAAGTTCATCAACAAGGTGCAGGTTTATAACTGCATTGATGAAGGTAAGATCAAAGTCTATTTCGGCACGGCCATCAAAGAGATACGCGACGATGAAGTGGTCTTGATGAGCGCGCGCACACAGGAAGTCAAAGCTACCGTCAAGAACGACTTCATCTTCGTGATGATTGGAGCCGAGAGGCCGACCAAGTTTCTAGAATCTATCGGCATCAAGATCGACTGAATAGCCTCAACCCTGCAAGCAAGACGCCTGGGCAGATTTGCTTACACCTGTTGTCCGTCTTATTTCCCCGAAGCCTTTGATATGTCCTTCCTCTTCACTTCAAGAGAGGCCGATTGACGAGTTTTGCCGAGCACACGAAACGACTCTAAACTCTTGTTCGTGTGGTTTCGCGTAACGCGCGTGGCTCAACTCTTAGTTTTCTTTGCTTTCACTTTTGCTAAGCAATCTCAGCGCGTGGCCGCCGTCTTCGTTGACACGTTTTGGGACGATGTAGTAGCGTTTTCCCTGTAATATGCAGAACCAAGACAACTCACCCGATCCCCATTCCTACCCCTGCTGCCGCGGCACGCTTCGCCGCCCATGCGAAGGAGATAACACGCTCTCTTGAAGAAGATCGAATTACCGCCGCGAGGAATCGAAACGCTTTTTGGCGTCCACGACCAGAACATCAAATATCTGGAATCACTGCTTGACGTGCGCGTCGATGCGCGCGGACAGGACTTGACCATCGACGGCGACCCGAAAGATGTCGCCACCGTCGAACGCATCCTCGAAGATTTCACCGCGCTCTTTTCGGAAGGCAAGACCTTCACCGACAAAGAACTGCGCGAAGCCTTCGCACAGATTGCCGAAGACCGCGCCTACTCTCTGCGCGACTACTTCACCAAAGCGCGCTTCAACCCGGCGGGCAAAAAACAGGTCGCGCCCAAATCGGCCAACCAGCGCCGCTACGTCGAAGCCATCCAGAACAACGACGTAGTGTTCGGCGTCGGCGTTGCGGGCACGGGCAAGACCTATCTGGCCGTGGCGATGGCCGTGCAGGCGCTCATGCAGAAACAGGTGAGCCGCATCGTGCTCGCCCGTCCGGCCGTCGAAGCGGGCGAAAAACTCGGCTTCCTCCCCGGCGACCTGCAAGACAAAGTTGACCCATACCTGCGCCCACTCTACGACGCCCTCTTCGACCTCATCGACGCCGAACGCGTCACCAAACTCCTTGAGAAGCGCGTCATCGAAGTTGCCCCGCTGGCGTTCATGCGCGGTCGAACTTTGGCAGATGCCTTCATCATCCTCGACGAAGCGCAGAACACGACAGGCGAGCAGATGAAGATGTTCTTAACGCGCATCGGCTTCGGCTCGAAGGCCGTCATCACGGGCGATGTGACGCAGATCGACTTGCCCACCGGGCGTCGCAGCGGCCTTGTCGAAGCCGAGCGCGTCCTCTCCGGCGTCGAAGGCATCGAGTTCGTCTACTTCACAGACCGCGACGTAGTCCGCCACCGCCTCGTCCAAATGATCATCAAGGCTTACGAAAACCACGCGAGCAAGAGCGGGCTTTGATTGGTAAATCGTGAATCGTCAATCGTGAATGGAAAAGCCTGTCTTCCTCTATTCACGATTTACGATTCACGATTCACGATTTTATGATTGAAGTCGTCAACAGGCAGCGTCGGCGAGAGATGGACGGCGAACATTGGGAGAGGTTTGCGGCGAGGGTTTTGAAGGTTGTTCCGTCAAATGGCGCGGGGGTGACGGTTGGGTTCGTGTCGGACAGGACGATGAGGGAGTTGAATTGGCGTTGGCGCGGGAAGAGGGGGACGACGGATGTGTTGTCGTTTCCGGCGGGACAGGATGAGTTTGAGCGTGCGGCGGGGGCGACTTTGGGCGACGTGGTGATCTCTGTGGAGCGCGCGGCGCGACAGGCTGCGGAGCACGGGTTGAGTTTCGAGAGGGAAGTGGAGCAGTTGATGCTGCACGGGATGCTGCACCTGTGCGGCTACGACCACGAGCAGGACGACGGCGAGATGAACGCGCTCGAACTGCGCCTGCGACGCCGACTTGGAATATAATGGCTGTCAGCTTTTAGCTATTAGCTTTCAGCTTAAAACGTGACGGAAGGTGCTCCTTGTCAGCGCAGCATTCAAGGTGTTGAATTGGTTTTAGCTAATAGCTAACAGCTAACAGCTAATAGCTTCTCTATGGAAATCGAGATAGGAATCGGGTGTCTGCTGCTCGTCGCGCTGACGTTTGTGGCGTTGATTGACATGGCGTTCGGCGAGTTGAGCGACGTGGGCTTGCGTCGTCTGATCGGGGAGGCGGAAGACGAAAGGCCGCCCGCCGCCACGTCCTTCCTCGCGGAGATTCTGGAAAACCGCTCGCGCTTTCGCTTCACACTCACCGTTACAATTCTGATTCTGGTCGTCGCCATCTCGGTGCTCGTCGCTTCGGTCGTGTCGCGTCTGATCGAAAACTCGGCCGAGCCTGATGCGTATTCGCACGCCGCTTTCCTGTCGATTGCGATCGTGGCGGGCGTCGTCTTGAACGGGGTGGCGCGGCAGTTGATCCCGCGCCTCGTCGCGTCGCGTAACCCGGAGGCGACGCTCGTTCGTCTGCTCCCCATCCTGCGCCCGTTTTATCGTCCGCTGTCGTTCATCGCTTTCGCCTGGCACAAGTCTTTCGACCGGCAGTCGCGCCGCAGCGAGCATCTCACGGAGACCGGCGTGGCCGAAGAGGAGGATGACAACGCAGACGATTTGCAGGCGCTCATCGACGTGGGCGAGGAGGAGGGCATCCTCGAAGAAGAGGAAGGCGAACTGATCCACTCGATCATCGAGTTTGGCGACACGAACGTGAGCGAGGTGATGACGCCGCGCACGGAGATCGTCGCCCTGCCCATCACGGCGACCGTGCGCGAGGCGCGCGATTGTGTGGTCGAATCCAAGTATTCGCGCCTGCCCGTCTACAGCGACAAGATCGACAACATCGAAGGCATCATCTACATGCGCGACCTGCTCCAATGCTGGGCTGAAGGAAGCGAAGAAGGTTCGATCCGGTCGCTCATCCGCCCCACGCTCTTTGTGCCCGTGACGAAGCCCGTCGCCGAACTGCTCGAAGAGATGCAGAAGGAGCACGCACAACTGGCGATGGTCATCGACGAGTATGGCGGCGTGGCCGGGCTGGTGACGGTCGAAGACATCTTGGAAGAGATCGTCGGCGAGATCGAGGATGAAGACACCGCGCGCGAAGAGGTCGTCGAGATCATAGAGGCGCACGACGGCTATTACGACGCGCTCGGCTCGACCGAGGTGGACAAGATCGAACGTCTCTTCGATTTCGAGATCGAAGAAGACGACGACGCGACGACCATCGCCGGTCTCGTCATCGGCGAACTCGGCTACGTCCCGCGCACGGGCGAGCGGCTCACCTGCCGCGGCCTCGACGTGGAAGTGCTCGAAGCCGACGAACGCCGCATCGCGCGCCTGCGCCTGCGCCGCGCCGAACCCCAGGCGGCCGAGACGGAGTGAAGGGCAGGGATGAAGGATGAGGGATGAGGGATGAAGAATAAAAGCACTCACTCTCTTGAATGATTTATTTCATCCCTCGTCCCTCCGCCCTCATCCTTGCTTTTTCTTCTTCATCCTTTATATTGTCGGCATGGCGAAACAGAAGAGTAAATTTTTGCGCGGACGGCGCATCGACCCGAAGCCCATCACGGGCACGGCGTCGCTCGCGGATTTGGTTGACGAGACGTTTCTGGCTTACAACGCGGCGCGTCTGCGCGAGGCGTGCCGCCTGTTCACGGAGAAGATGCTTGAGCCGGACGTGACGGTCGGCATCTCGATCACGGGTGCGCTCACGCCCGCCGGCCTCGGCATCTCCGCGCTCATCCCACTGATGCGCGCCGGGTTCATCGACTGGATCATCACGACGGGCGCGAACCTTTACCACGACACGCACTTCGGCATCGGACTTTCGCTCCATCAAGGCAACACGACGACTTCCGACATCACCCTGCGCGAAGAAGAGGTCGTTAGAATCTACGACATCTTCTTCGACTACTCGGTCTTACTCGACACGGACGAGTTCTTCCGACGCATCATCGAAGGCGAAGAGTTTCAACGTTCGATGTCCACGGCCGAGTTTCATCATCTCTGCGGCCGTTACGTGCGCGAGCGCGAACGCAAACTCGGACTTGAGTATAAATCTCTGCTCGCCGCCGCTTACGAGTTCGGCGTCCCTGTCTACACTTCTTCGCCCGGCGATTCGTCCATCGGCATGAACGTGGCGGCGAAGGCTCTGCAAGGCAATAAGCTCGCCTTCGACCCTTCGCTCGACGTGAACGAGACGGCCGCCATCGTGCTCGCGGCCAAGCGCGGTGCGATCCACGGTCGGGGCGACCGCGGGCGCAAGCACGGCGGCAAAAGCGCAGTCTTTATCCTCGGCGGGGGCAGCCCCAAGAATTTCATGCTGCAAACCGAGCCGCAGATTCAGGAAGTGCTCGGCATAGACGAACGCGGCCATGACTATTTTCTACAGATCACGGACGCGCGCCCGGACACGGGCGGACTCTCCGGCGCAACGCCCGGCGAAGCCGTCTCCTGGGGAAAGGTCGATCCCGACCGTCTGCCCGACGCCGTTGTATGTTATGTTGACTCCACTATCGCCCTGCCGCTCGTAACGGCCTACGCGCTCGCGCGCCACGAGCCGCGCACGCTCAAGCGGCTGTACGAACGGCGCGGCGAATTGATGAATTTGCTTCTGTCGGAATATGAGAAGTCTGAAAGGCGGTAAAAGCCGTGAATCGTGAATCGTAAATCGTGAATAGAGAAAAGCAGTTTTCCTTCTATTCACGATTTACGATTCACGATTCACGGTCGGGGGTGAGCATGGGGAAGAAAATTACTGACGAGCAGCCGCGTGTCTATTTCGATTGTTCGAAGTGCCCGGCCTATTGCTGCGGGTTGTACGAGCGCATACAGGTGTCGAAGCGCGATTTGAATCGGCTGGCGAAGCACTTCGGTATGACGCCGGAGCAGGCCGCCAAGCGTTACACGAAGATGTGGAACGGCACGGAGCGCGTGCTCAAACGCACGCCCGATCCGATTCTGGGTACGGCCTGCCAATTTCTCGACCACGAGACGCGCGGCTGTTCCATCTATCACGCGCGCCCCGAAGTTTGCCGCACCTATCCCGACAGGCCGCGCTGCGTCTATTACGACGTGCTGCAATTCGAGCGGCGGCAGCAAGACGACGAAACCGTCCTGCCTCTCTTTCAGATCACCTTCCGCGAGGTGGAGAAAAAGGTCGTCACGGACGAACACGGCAGCGAAAAAATTTGGGAGTGGAAAAAGAAGAAGAAGTGAATAGTGAATGGTAAATGGTGAAAGACAGGTTTTATCCATTCACCATTTACCATTCACTATTCACCAGTACGGAGGAAGACGATGCAGGATTTTTTGGCGAAGATGGTGGGGCGCGAGTTGGACGTGTTTTGCGGCGGCGTGTCGAGTTTACACGGCGAGGTGGTGCGGGTCGAGGGCGGCGTGCTGCACCTGAAAGATTCGGAGGGCACGCTCTGTTACGTGGCGATTGAGAAGATCATCGCCGTCTGGGAGCGGCGCGAGGAGAGCGAGCATCGCGCGGGCTTCCTCGGTAGCGTAGCGAAGTAGACGGCGAGGGAGTTCAAGCAGGATTAGCGCGGCCGTGTGTATCAATGCGGGCGCATCGAATTTAAGAGGGCAGCGACAATTCGAGAGGCCGAAATTCAACAGGCCGACGATTCATTATTAAGTGAATCGTCGGCCTGTCGTTTTTAAGGAGCAACCTTAAATTGAAATCTGTGAACGCTAGTCGGCCAGAGTCGAAACGGGGAGCGGAACGCGGCGGAAGCCCGTGATGCGGCTTCCCCAGTAGCCCGCGAAGGGCGAATAGGTGACGCCCTGACTGGTCGAAGCGTGGTAGAAGCCGTTGGCGTCCGCGACGATGCCGACGTGCTTGAGGTTGTTGAAGAAGACGAGCGTGCCGAATTGATATTTCTCGTCTTCGCTCACAGGGCTGAAGTTCACCCAAAAGTTGCGCGCGCTGCCGCGCTCGAAGTTGACGCCCGCCGACTGGAAGACGCTCCACACGAAACCGGAACAGTCAAACACGCGCGGCCCCTCTGTGCCGTAGACGTAGGGTGCGCCCATGCGCGTGTCGATCGCAGCCATCATCTGACGATTGAATTCGAACAGGCGCGGGGCAAGGAGACGCGGCTTGACGAGTTCGATTTCGGGAAGCGCGCTCGCCGGAGCTGCTTCGGAGACGATGTACACATCCGTCTCCAAACGGCTCGTACCATCGGGCTGTGTGGATTGTGCGACTTGACGCGGGCGGGACAAATCGGTTTGCGCGACCGCGGCCATGGCGAAGAGGCAGAGAGCGAAGCACGCGGCCAGCGCACGGGGGAACAGGGGTTTCACAGACATAGATAGGGGCTTCTTGCTCCTTATTCAAAATCCACAATTGCTTTTGGAATCTTCCAGGGGTAGGAAGGAAACGCGCTGCATTTGGTGCAGCAAGAACATCTTACAGATGCAACATAATTGAAACAAGAGGCAATGTGACTGTTTCGTGACAGGCCACGGCCGGAAATCACCCGCTGAACCAAAAGTAACCACGAATCGAAGGGCGAATTGATTCAACTTGAACGAAGTGTGCAGAGACCATGCGCCCGTAATTGCATCACACGCACGATTTTGCGGATTCGAGGCTGAAAGAAGGTGAACGTATTTTTGCGCGTTCGTGATAGCATCTGCGGCGCGCGAGAGGACTTGAATGATGCTATTGACCGAAAGCAAAAGTTTAAATTACGCAGTCGGCGGCACGGCACGGACGGCACTGTTGGAAAGTCTACAGGAACAGGGCTTCGTGCCTTTGATTCGTTCGTCTCGCCTCTACTCCTACGAGACGGCGCTCGGCGATGCAGAGGGCGCGCGCTCTTTGGAGCATGCGCTTGCGGCACGCGCGGAAGCGGAGGCCGAAGCGCCATACGTGCGCGGCGACCTGTTCTGCGTTGACGACTATGCGCTCTTTTTGTTGTTCGGCGAAGAGACGGACGAAGGCGTGCGTGCGGGCATCGTCTATGAAACGAGCACAACAACAGACGCGCTCGAAAAACTCGACGCCTTCTGTCGCAGCATACGCGCCGTGCTCCACGCCTCGCGCGGCGCAGGCGCAAACATCGCGGTAAATGACAGCGATGCGGCGAACATCCTTGAGATAAACGACGAGACTGTGAACGACGGCGGGACGGGCAGTGCCGGCGATGCTGCGTCCCCAGTTGCGCCGCGCTCGAACGAGTGGAAGCCGCGCGAGCCACGCACGGCCGCCAGTTTCCAGCGCTTCGCGTCCGACGTGTCGGCGACGCCCAGTCCGGCGCGCGGCGAGATGGTCGAGGGGTGGTTGCGCACTTCCGGGATGCTCGAAGACGTGCAGGCTCGCGCCTTCCTTCGTCGTCTGAGCGAGGCGCACCGGGAAGGGCGCGCGGCGGCGCTCTTTGCGGGCGACGAGAGCGTGTCGGACGCTCTGCTGGCAAGGCTCGCGGAAGTGGGTTTGTTGAAGCGTGAGATTTTGGTCAGTTGCCGCAAAGACGGGCACGCTCTGTTTCGCCTGCCCTCGCCCGACGCCCTCTCCATGTTGAGCAGCAGCAACGCCGTCTGCAACGAATGCGGCGCGGCCATCGCCGACGAGCGCGCCGAAGAAGTGAGCGTGCCGACATCTCTGACCGCGACGCTTCTGCAAGACGGCGCATGGCTCGCCACACACCTGCGCACGATCATCATCAACCTCGGCGTTCCCGAACATCAGATCATCGTGCGCCCGACCGCGAGCGACGGCGAGGTGCGTCTGATGGCGAACGTCTGCGGCGAAGCCTTCCTCTTCCTCTTGCACGAAGGCGACTGGACGACGGCGCAGGCGCGTCGTGCGCTCGACGAGCACGCGCGCATCGAGAGCGCGCATCTCGTTCTGGTCGCCACGGGGAAGATACAGGACGACGCGCGCGCGCGCCTGCGCGAACACGCACGCCGACGCACACAGGGCGGGCGCGAACTCGAACTTATTCTGCTCGAAGGCATGGACGCCGTCGCGTCCGAACTACGCCCCGTCTTCGAACGCATTTCGGCCGAAGCCCTGGCCGAAGAGTTGTGGGAACTCGATGCGAGCCTCGGCTTCTGCGCAGGCCGACTGCTCGCCACGCGCTTCCGCCTCATGCGGGAAAAAGTCTCAAGTCCCAAGTCTCAAGTCCCAGGTCAAATAAACGTTTCAAGTTCTCAGTCTCAAGTCTCAGGTCAAGAGCAGCATTCGGACTTGGGACTTGAGACTTGAGACTTCGAGACTTCGGTTGACAACCATGCGCCTCGCAAGCGAATCTTAAGGGAAGTCCGGCTGCTGCCGGACACTCGCCACACACTGCTCGAAGGGTTTTACAGAAGCATGAAAACAGTTGCCGTCTCGTTGCTCTTAGTGTTGACGGCGTTCGTCCCCGCGAACGCGCAGAAGGAATCGCAGTCTTCAGCCCCGGCTCAGTTCAGCCGCCCGCGCAGCGTGGCGAATACGACGCCGACGCCGGAGGATGCGCAAGCAAAAACGGCGCAGACGCCCGCGACCGTGCCGGCTACAGCGCCCGTCAGAGTTCCAACCTCTGCGCAACAGACGCCCGCGCGCGTCTCGACAGGAGCGCCGAACGTCGCCGCAACCCCGGCGCAGCAGCCGACCGCCGTGCCTTCGCAGTCTCCGACCGCGCCGCCGTTCGTGTCTCCCGTCGTCCCCGTAGTCGCTTTGAAGCCCGCGACGCCGATCAGTCCCGAAAAGGTGCGCGCGCGCATCCTCGAATCGCAGCGCGTCTTGAAGACGCGCATCACGCCGACGGCTCTCGGTCAGACGCCCAATCTGAACTTCGTCACGCTCGCCGCGCTCGACCCCGACTCGTCGCAGATTCATCTGCTGACGATGGCGAAGGAAGTGTTCCTCAAAAAAGATAACGAGATGACGGTCGCTTCTTCGCTCGGCGGTTTCCTGCGCGTGCGCACGTTGCGTTCCAACTACGTCAACACGGCCGTCGTCGTCTCCGACCTGACGGGGCGACAACTCACGCCGCTCGTCATCGAATATCCGATTGAAAAGTTTGGCCGGTATCGAGAGACGGCCTATTACACCTCTGCGCATCCGGCGCTGCTCACGCCCGAACTCGTCAAGAACGGCCAACTCTACGTTCGCACGATGGTAGACCTCGCCGCCAAGCGACTCAAAGACAAAGGGCATCACATGACGCCCGAAGTGTTGGACATGGCCGAGCGTCTCTGTCTCGTCGAACACGTCGATCACGACCGCTTCCGTAAAGAGTCGCGCCTCGCGCTGTTCAACGAAATCTACGCGCTCTACGCTTTGAACGAACTCGATACCTATCGCTACTCCGTCAGCACGGCCGGCGCGGGCGGCATGGTGCAGATGATCCCCTGGACTTACCAGATGCTCCGCCAGCGTTATCCGGCCGTCGGCCTCAATCCCGATTTCGTGCTCGGCATGCGCAACCACGGCAACGCGCTCGAAGCGATGCTGCTCTACATACGCGACACGTGGAGCGACCTGCTCTTGAACGAAACCATCGCCAGCGCGCTCTCGACCGGCATCGCCACTCCGGCCGACCTGATCGCCGCCGGTTATAATTCCAACCCCGCGAAACTCGCCGGTTACATACGGCGCGGCGGCGCATCGTGGCGCACGCTCATCCCGCGCGAGACGCAGATGTACCTACAGATTTATCAATCGCTCGAATCCGTCACGCCCATCAAGGCGCGCGCCAAGCCCTACGCGACCACAACACCCGCCGCAGCGCAAACAGAGCAGTAAGCGTTTGACCGAAAACAGAGAGGCGGGGGGGGGGGGGGGGGGGGG
>DASZCS010000046.1:0-13039 GCA_035942855.1 Pyrinomonadaceae bacterium
GCATTAACTTGCTTTCCCATCCGCATTCCGCGATCCGCAATCCGTAATCGTCTTACGGGTTGGTGGTGTTAGCGCCGAAGCGTATACGGTACTCGATGGAGTTGAGGAAACCGTTGATGAGCCGGCGCGAGTCGTTCGTGCGGTTAAGTTCGTTGAGGTTCTGCTCGTAGCCCAAAGGTTCGGGCGTGCGGCGCAGGTAGCCGTAGTACTGGATGGCGACGAACGCGCGGTTGAAATGCGCGGCAATCGCTTCGTTGCTCTCAACGATGATGCGCAGGACTTGCGCGCGCGAGCGCGAGCCGTTGTTCAGACCGGTGACGAGCGAATTGCGCGTCTCGCCGGTCGCCGGGTCGGGGTTCGTCAGCGCGATGCCGAGATTGGAGAGAATGCGGTCAACAAACTCTTCGTTCGTCGTATTCATGAAGACGTTCGCCACGCTGGTGCGCGCCAGAAAGTCTTCGCTGAAGTCGAGCCGCTTGCCGATCACTTCTTCGGCCGTCGTACCTGAGACGCGGCGCGAGTCCGCGACGAACTCGACGTATTGCGGCACGTAGAGCGGGTTATTGACGCTGCCGAAAACCGCCTTGTAGTGCAGGAACACGAACAAGCCCTTGATGCGATATTCGGGCGAGCCGAAGAACGCGCCAGAGACGGCGATGCGGTCGCAGTTGGAATTGACCTCAGGCCCCGAGAAGATGTTCTGCGGGCAGTTCGTCAGCACGGCCGACCACGGCTCGCCCGCTTCGGGCTCGCGGTCGAGGAAGTCGAGGTAGTGCTGGCGGACGAAGAACGGAATCTGGTTGATCGGGTTGGTCGTGGGCGACGCCAGATCGTCGCTCTGGATGGTGACGAGTGCGCTGGTGACCGTGCCGAGGGTCGCGCCCTGCGGGTTGCTGAGCGAGATGCGGAACGTCTCGTTGCCTTCCTGAAACACGTCGTTGATGAGCGGGACGGTGAAGGTCTTCGTCGCCTCGCCCGGATTGAAGGTCAGCGTGTCGATGGTGCTGGCGTAATCGCAGCGCGCGTAGGCCGTGCCCTGCGGGAACGGGTCGTTGCCGTTCTTGATGTTCGGATCGCAGGGGACGGCCGCCTGATCATCGTCGGTCGCGTAGTCGATGCTGGCTGCGCCCGCCGTGTCGCCAAAGCGCGTGACGGTGATAACGGCCGAGCGCGACGCGGCGTTCTCGTTGACGGTGAACTCGCCGTTGCCGCTGAACTGAATTTGCGGCGTCGTGCCCACGGATGTCTGCGTAACGGTGTGCGTCGCCGCTCCGTTGTTAATGAGGATCGTACCGCTCCGCGTGGCGTTGGTGGCGTTGGCGGCGACCGAGTAGCGGACGCGGCCAGTGCCCGATTGCTGCGTGTTGCCTTCCGTGATCGTGATCCAGGGCGCGGCGGTCGTGGCCGTCCAGGGGCAGCCGGTCTGGGTGATGACGGTCAGGCGGCCGTTCGTGAAACTGCCGGAAGTGAAGGGGCGCACCGTCGGGTAGACGGCGTAGGTACACGCCGGTGCTTGCATAACGGTGAAGGTCTGGCCGCCGACGGTGATCGTGCCGGTGCGCCCGCCTTGAGCCGGATTCGCCTGCACGCTGAACGACACAGTACCAGCGCCGGTGTTGGGATCAACGGTAGTATTGTTGACGGTGATAAAGCCGGAGTTGCTGGTCGCAACGGCGGAACATCCCGGTTGCGTCGTGAAGTTGAAACTGAACAGGCCGCCCCCGCCGCCCACGTTGAGCGAGTTGGTCGTGAGCGTCGTCGTACAGGAAGCCGGACTGATGACCCGCAGGGTGTAATTGCCGGTCTGTCCCGCTTGCAGAGAATTGGTGAGCACTGTGTAAGTGCCGGTGACGGGCAGCGTGAACGTGCCCGTGTTGGGGATGCGTGCGGTGTTATCGCCGTCGCTGTTCACGTCAATCGCTATGGCGTCGCCCGTGGGCGCGAGCAGGAAGACGACGGGGACGAGTCCGGCGGTGCTCGAAGTCATCGTGATGGTGACTTGATCGTTGGCCGCTCCCGCGAAAGTGTAAGCGTCGATAAACGAGCCGTCTTCGAGCAGGCGGCAATCGCCGTTCGCCAGAGCGCCGTTCGTGGTCGCGCCGACCGTGACGGGGATCGAGGGGCAATCGGTTCCGGCCTTCGTCAACGTGACGCTGTAGTTGCCGCTCTGCGACGCGAGCACCGTGTTGACGATGATGGTGTAAGTGCCGGTGATGGGCAGACGGCCGAAGCCCGTGCCCGCGGGGATGCGCGCGGTCGTGCCGCCGCCGCCGTTGTCGTCCTCGGCCAGAATGTCGCCGCTCGGCGTCAGCAGGTACAGATAAGGATTGAGGTTGCCGGAGGTGGCCGTCATCGTGATGGAGATTTGCTGTCCGGCCGTTCCCGCGAAGGTGTAGAAATCGACGAACGTGTTGTCGTTTTCAATGTCGTTGGTGCAGTCGCCCCCGGTGAGCGAGCCTGTCTTGGTATCGTTGAAGGCGATAGTCGCGGAGTTGCACGTGCCGCTCGACTCCAGCGTGAGCGTGTAGTTGCCGCGTTCTTCCGGCGCAAACGAGTTGGCGAGAATGGAATGGACGCCGCTCTGTTGCAGTGTGAAGACGATGCGCGAATTGCGGTTCGGGATGTTCGGGTCGATGTCGTCGTTGAAGGCCACGGTCGTCCCGCTCGGATTGAGCAGGTACAACACGGTGTCGAAGTTCAACGAAGACATATTGATCGTCACCTGCTGCCCGGCCGTGCCGTTGAAGGTGTATTCATCGACGAGCGAACCGTCGCCTTCGACCGGGTTCAAACAGTCGCCGTTGGCGAGCGTGCCGTTCACGGTCTGCCCGAAATTGATGGGCTGGTTCTGCGCGCAGACGGTCAACGGTTGAACGTCGCCGCCGACAGCGGAGTTGACGACTCTAGCGCCCTTGGCCGCGGACTTTCTGGTTTCACGCGGCGCGGTCGCGGCGGTGGCCGCCGCACGCTCCGCGCCGAGTTTGCCCGTGGCGCGTTTCTGCGTCTGGGCGGCGCGCGTGGCCGCACCGGCCGCCGGGGCGATGCCCCAATGCGGGCTGCTCATGGCGAAGACCACGAGGCACAGGGAAGAAAAAAATGCGAGCCGGAACGCAAAGCGACCGGAGGTAAGACGACTGGGAACGTTCGCAAATTTCATATTGAACCTTAATTACTTCCGAAGTGGATTTAGCAACGACGTTTGAAGTCGAGCGCTTGGGCGCGGCCGCTCGCCGGGTATGCCGCGTGTTTGGAGAGAGTATGAAAATTAACAGGACGCATTTTCGAACGCGAACTTCCGACACAGACGTTGGAGTTCGCCATGTTTTTAACGCCGCAATCTGCTGTCTTGGGAAACGCGCGTCCGCTGCAAGAGAAGCGCGAGGGTTAGAGGCAAACCGGCTACGCAAAAGTCCATTTCTATCCGGCCTGACAATGATCCGAACCCGTAAGTTGAAAACTCCTGTGAAACAAGGTCGCAGGGAGGAATTTGAACTCTAAATGATACGAGTTGGGCGGTCAAGCCGGGAAGAAGGGATGAAGGATGAGGGCGGAGGGATGAAAGAAAGGCTTAACTTGCTTGAATGCTTTCATTCATCCCTCACACTGCCGCCCTCATCCCTTCCTCAAAACGCTGCCATGATGGCTTCGGCGAATTCCATCGTGCCGGCGTGGCCGCCGATGTCGCGCGTGCGCGCCGTGCCTTCGGAGAAGACTTTGAGCATCGCCTGTTCGATCTTCTGCGCGGCGTCGCGCTCGCCGAGGTGGCGGAGCATCAAGAGGCCGGATTGCAAAAGCGCCGTCGGGTTGGCGATGCCTTGCCCGGCGATGTCGGGCGCGCTGCCGTGGACGGCCTCGAAGACCGCGCCGCGCTCGCCGATGTTCGCGCCGGGCACGAGGCCGAGTCCGCCGATCAGTCCCGCGCACAGGTCAGACACGATGTCGCCGTAGAGATTTTCGAGCAGCATGATGTCGAACTGTTCGGGGCGCATGACGAGTTGCATGCAGGCGTTATCGACGATCTTATCGTCGGCCTCTACCTCCGGGTAATCCTTCGCCACGTTGCGGAAGCAATCGAGAAAGAGGCCGTCCGAGAGTTTCATGATGTTGGCCTTGTGGACGGCCGTGACTTTCTTGCGTCCCTCGCGGCGCGCATACTCGAAGGCGTAGCGCGCGATGCGCGTCGAAGCCTTCTCGGTGATGACCTTGATGCTCTCGACGACGCCGGGCACGACGACGTGCTCGATGCCCGAATAGAGGTCTTCCGTGTTCTCGCGCACGACGACGAGGTCGAGTTCCGGGTAGCGCGAAGGCACGTTCGGCAGAGCGCGCACGGGGCGCAGGTTGGCGTAGAGGTCGAGCGCCTTGCGCAGGCCGACATTGACGGACGTGAAGCCTTTGCCCACGGGCGTCGTGATCGGCCCTTTGAGCGCGACCTTGTTGCGCTGGATGGATTCGAGGAGGTCTGCGGGCAGCGTCTCGCCGAACTTTTCCAGAGCCTGCGCGCCCGCGTAGTGCGTCTCCCACGCCACTTCGACGCCCGCCGCTTCGATGATACGCACGACGGCGGCCGTGACTTCCGGCCCGATGCCGTCGCCGGGAATGAGTGTGATAGTATGCTTCATAGTCAGTTGTTCGTGGTCAGTTGTCCGTGGTCAGTTGTTCTCCGTTTCTTTGCAGGTGACTAGCACAGATTATTCCGCAACTACATCACCGACAAACAACGGACGACTGACTGCCTGACGACTGACGTTTTTTATTTTGTCGCATCATACCAGCAACTCTAATTCAATGCGAAACGTGAGCGAGTTACCGGAGCGGGCGGACGTGGCTGTCCTGGGCGGCGGCATCATCGGATTATCGGTGGCGCGCGAGTTGGCGCGCGGCGGCGCTGAAGTGGTTTTACTTGAGCGCGGCGCGGAGACCGGCGCGGAGTCTTCTTGGGCGGCCGCAGGGATGCTCGCGCCGCAGGTGGAAGCCGACCGCGCCGACGAGTTCTTCAAGTTGGCTGCCGCGAGCCGCGACGCCTATCCTGATTTCGCGCGCGAACTGGAAGCGGAGACGGGCATCTCCGTCGAACTCGAACAGACGGGCACGCTCTATCTGGCCTTCACGGAAGAGGACGAACGAGAGTGCGAGCGACGCTTCGCGTGGCAGACGCGCGCGGGGCTTCGCGTCGAACGCCTGACAGCGGAAGAGGTACGCGCGCTTGAACCGCAACTGTCCACGCGCGTGCGCACGGCTTTGAGATTCCCGCTCGACTGTCAGGTGGAAAACCGACGCCTCGTGAGCGCGCTCGCCAAATCCTGCGAGTTGCGCGGCGTCTCGATCTACACGCGCACGGAAGCACGCGCGATCAAAGTGGAAGACGGACGCGCCGCCGGGGTGGAGACTTCGCGCGGCCGTGTGCGTGCGTCGTCCGTCCTCGTCGCGTGCGGGGCGTGGTCTTCGCTCCTGCGCTTCGACGTTTCTTCAACGCACGACGGCGACGCGCGTGTCGCCGCAGACTCCGCGCGCATCACAGCACAGGTCGAAGCCGCTCGTCTTGCGCCGCGCATCGAACCGGTGCGCGGGCAGATGCTCTGTTTCGCGGGCGCGGGGTCGTCGTTCGTGCGCCACGTCGTCTACAGCCCGCGCGGTTATCTCGTCCCGCGCCGCGATGGGCGTCTGCTCGCGGGCACGACGACCGAACGCGCGGGCTTCGATAAGTCTCTGACAGACGAAGGGCGCGAGAGGATCGAGACGTATGCGCGCGAGATCGCGCCCGGCGTCGCGGCTCTCGCAGTGTCGGACGCGTGGGCGGGATTGCGACCGCGCGGCGCGGACGATTGGCCTGTGATGGGCGCGTCCGCCGATGTGCCGAACCTTTTCTATGCCACCGGCCATTACCGCAACGGTATCCTGCTCGCACCGCTGACGGGCGCGTTCGTCGCAGAGATGATCCGGCAGCCGGGCAACGTCCACCCGCTGCTCGAAGCCTTCGCGCCCGAACGCTTTCGCCGCGCCGCTTCTTCCTGCGCCGTGTGAGGGAATAAAAGAGATGAGTTTTTCTATCAACGCAAAACAGAGACTCACGCTGGAAATCTTCACGCTAGTGTTGCTTGCGGCGCTCTCGCTCCCGGCGCAGACTTTCGCGCAGGAAGGCACGAGTACGACGAACGCGCCGTCGTTTGCGAGCGGAAAGAGCGTCGCCGCGTTGTACGCGGAGGCCGAAGGCTATGCGCGCAAAAAATACGAGGCGTTCGAGCGCGAGGGGCTTGGCTACGATCAAAAGCTCGTCGCGGAAGTCGAACGCGAGCAGCGCGCTTTGGCCGCGCGTTACGCTTCGGAAGTGGCGGCGCGCGAGACACTTCCGCCGCGTGAACTGCTGCACCTCGGCCAACTCTACAACGTCGCCGAAGATGCGGAACGCGCCGTCCGGACGATGCGTCGCTTCCTCTCCGAAAATCCGCGCGCCAGTAACGACGAGCGAGAGACTGCGCTCTACGTCATCGCGCTGCAAACAGCCAAAAGCGCGGCGACGCAAACTGCGAGAGCGGACGCGCTCGTGGAAGCCGAAGCGGCGCTCGCGGATTATCTGAAAGTCGCTTCGCCTGCGGCGCACGAGGCGCGTTACCGAGTGGAGACGGCGCTCGCCACGAGTTATCGCGCGCGGCGGCAGCCCGAAGCGGCCATCACACACGCGCGCGCGGCGCTCGCGGCCGTCAAAGAGTTGCACGCGGCGAAAAGTCTGGACGCCGCCACGCGCGACGCGGTCTTCTACCGCACGCTCGCCTTCATACACGACGCCGCGCTTGACCTCAAGCGCACGGACGAGGCCATCGCGGCCTTGCAGGAACTACGACGTTTCAGCGTCAGTTTTCCTTCGGCCGATCTCTATCGTCGCGCGACCGTCCTGCTCGGCCGCATCGTCCCGGCGGTGGCTTACGTGTCGAAGCCGGATGATCCGCTGTTCAGCACGAACGCGCGGCTCGCGCCGGAGATTAAGGTTAAAGACTGGCTCGATCAGAAGCCTGCGACGCTCGCCTCTCTGCGCGGGCGCGTGGTGCTTCTGGACTTCTGGGCTTTGTGGTGTACGCCTTGCCATGCGGCGCTGCCGCACATCGCCGAGTGGCAGGAGAAATACGAGAAGCGCGGCCTGAGCGTCGTGGCCTTGACGGAGTATCGCAACGCCGTTAACGGCCGCCGCGTGCGTACGCCGCAGGAGGTGAGCGAACTGCGCAACTTCAGACGCGGCGCACGACTGCCCTTCGGCTTCGCCGTCGCCGACACGACCGAGACGGCCGACGCCTACGGCGTGACGACCATCCCGGTCGCAGTCCTCATCGACCGGCGCGGCGTCGTGCGCTTCCTCAACGTCGGCGCGCACGACACGGACATCGAAGAGTTGCATCAGATGATCGTGCGTCTGTTGGACGAGAAAGACGGCGGCGAGTGAGCGCGAAGGCGTTTGCGAAAGAGTTTATGAGAAGATTTCACGTTTGGGTGTGGGCGTCGGGATTCTGCGTCATGTTGTTGACGGCGGGAAGCGTTTTCGCGCAGACGGACGCGCCGCGCAGTCAACAGCCGAAAGCGGAGCCGACGCCGACCGCCACGGCGACACCAACTGTTAACGCGACGCCTGCGGCCAAAGCGACGCCATCCGCGTCCGCCACGCAAACGCCCGCCGCTGCGACGCCGACGCCTGCGACCGTTTCACCAACTCCTGCTCCGACTCCGCCGTCGAATGATCCGGCGGTGCTCTACGAAGAGGCGTCGAAATACGTGGAGCGGAAGTTTGAGGAGTTCAGACGAAACCGCATGCCGTTCAGTCGTGCGCTGGCGGCGGAAACTTTCCAGCAGCAGCGCGAGTTGGCCGCGCGCTACGCCGCCGCGCTCGTCGCACGCGGCGGGCTCGCGGGCACGGACAATTACTATCTCGGCCTGCTCTACGAACTCGCTGGCAAACAGTCCGACTCAATCGCGCCGCTCGGTCGTTTCCTCGACGCGCCCGGCGCGAAGGGAACGAAAGAGCAGTTGCAAAACGCGCGTCTGACGCTCGGCGTGGATGCCGCCACGGCGAAGCGTTTCGCGGAGGCCGAGCGTCTGCTCGCCGATTACCGACGCGCCGAACCTTTAACGCCGCAGGGACTCTTCAAACTTCATCACGCGCTCGCACGCGCTTATGAGGCTGACAAAAAGATCGAACAGAGCACGAAGCACGCGCGCGACGCTTTCAAAGCCGCGAAGGAGTCGCCCATCAAGACGGGCGATGAATCTTCGCGTGCACGTGTGGTCAGCGCGGCGGCGGAGTTTCTGGCCGACGTGTTGTTGAAGTCGAAGCAGGAAGCGGAAGCGGCGGCCACGATGGAAGAGTTGTTGCGCATCGGTCTCGCGCAGCCGTCGGCGCAAATCTTCATGGGCGCGGCGCGCTGGCTGGCGGCAAACGAACAGGAGAAATCAATCGAACGCGTGCTCAAAGAGACGCCGCCCGCGTCCGCACTGACGACGACCGCGCCGGAGATCAACATCGACGCGTGGATCGATCACAAGCCGGTGAAGCTCGCGGATTTGCGCGGGCGCGTGGTGTTGATCGACTTTTGGGCGACGTGGTGCGGCCCTTGTCGCGTCACGATGCCGCGCTTGAAGGCTTTGCACGAGCGTTTCAAAAAGCAGGGGTTGACGGTCATCGGACTCACACAGTATTTCGGACGCGCCGGGCGCACGGTGCTCACGCCGCAGGAAGAGTTGGAGCACCTGCGCGCCTACAAGAAGGAGTTGAAGTTGCCTTACGCCTTCGCCGTCGCAGCAGACGAAGACAACGACGTGCGCTACGGCGTGCAGGCCATCCCGACGGCCTTCGTGCTCGACCGGCGCGGGCGCGTCCGCTACATCTCCGTCGGCGCAAGCGAGGCCAGCCACGACGAACTGACCGACATCGTCGAGCGCCTTCTCGACGAACAACCTTGAGGCATCTAATGAGCGAGAGAGCGGCGTCGAACGAACCCGGCGACGAAGCGAAGATCAGCGAGGCCATCGTGCGCTGCATCGGTTCGTACCTGTCGCCCGAGGCCGAGCGAGAGATCGCTGCCTTGTACGGCGCGCGTGTGGCGGCGCGTGTGCGCGTTGTTTACGACGACGCTCTGGATTGTCCGGTTGACTGGCGCACGGCTTCGATGGACGATGGACTCACGGTGATGCATCAGTTTCTCGACGAGAAATATCCGTGGCTGTCGGCCGAGGCCAGAACGCGCCTCAACTATTGTTTCATCATGGCGTGGAAATGATTATGGTGAATAGTGAATGGTAGAAGAAGGTTGAATGGCGAATAGTAAGAACGAGTTTTATCCATTCACCATTCACTATTCACCAGTCTCCTGTTGTAAGCTGCGGTAAGTTATGGAAGGCACTAATCTCAGTTTTTCGCTCGTCATCGCGTTTGTCGGCGGGCTGGCTTCGTTCCTCAGCCCGTGCGTGCTGCCGCTCGTGCCGGGGTACATCTCGCTTATCTCCGGCGTCAGCATCGACCATTTGAAGGAAGGCACGCGGGCGGCGGGCGTCGTCAACGCGCGCCGCGCCGTGATGTTGAACTCGCTGGCGTTCAACGCGGGGCTGTCTCTGATCTTCGTGGCGCTCGGCGCGGCGGCCGGACTCGTCGGTTCGGCCATCACCTCGAACCCGTGGGTGCGTATCATCGGCGGCTTGATCATCATCGCGTTCGGGTTGCAGTTGATGGGCATCCTGAAGATCGGCGCGCTCTACCGCGACACGCGCAAGTTCTCCGATGAGAAGCCGCGCGGCATGCTCGGCTCGTTCACGCTCGGACTGGCCTTCGCCGCCGGGTGGACGCCCTGCATCGGCCCCATCCTCGGCGGCATCCTCGGCCTCGCCGCGACGAGCGGCGGCTGGCAGAGCGGCCTCGTGCTCTCGGCCTTCTACGCCGCCGGGCTGGCCGTGCCTTTTCTCCTGACGGGTCTCGGCATCAACAAGTTCCTCAGTTTCTACACGCGCTTTCGACGCCACCTGCACAAGGTCGAAGTCGTCTCCGGCGTCCTGCTCATAGTGATCGGCCTGCTCGTCGCCACCAACAACGTGACGCGTCTTGCCAGTTATGCCTCCGTCCTGCCGAACCCCGAAACGTGGGTCAACTCTTGGGCGGAGCGAAACAACGCGGGCGGCACGGGCAACATGGCGGCGACTGTGAAGCCCGCCGGTTCTTATCCGGCCGCGCCCGACACGGAGATGCGCACGCTCGAAGGCCAACCGTTTCGCCTCTCAAGCTTGCGCGGGCAGGTTGTCCTTGTGAACTTCTGGGCGACGTGGTGTCTGCCCTGTCGCGCAGAGATTCCGGACTTCAACCAGATGCAGAAGGATTACGCGGCGCGCGGCTTCGCCGTCGTCGGCGTCTCTTCGCACGACACGCCCGACATGATCCGCGACTTCCAGAGCGTCGTCCGACAGGAATATCAACTGCTCACAAGCGGCGACGATGCGCCCGCAGATTTTCAGACCGGCGCGGGACGCCCCGCCACCTTCATCCTCGACCGCGAGGGACGCATCCGCGAACGCTTCATCGGCGAACGCAAACGCGCCGCCTTCGACGCCGTCGTTCGGCCGCTGCTCGACGAGCAACCACAGACGGCCGCCAGCAATCAATAAAGAGCGCGCGACGATAGTTCGCCCGCCCCGAGAAGTTTCAGTCAGGAGTTACAACCATGCGAAAAATTCTGAGCCTCGTTTTCTCCGTCGTCTTCGTGTTCGCGTTGGCCGCTGCTAGCGGCGTCGCGGCGGGGGCGAGCGATGGGCATGAGTATGCGCCGATTCAGGAGAAGAAGATCAATTACAAGGATTGGACGTTCAAGCGGATCGGGACGGGTGAGCCGGTGAATTTTCGTGAGTGGTCGAAGGGGAAGAAACTCGTGCTCGTCGTCTATCTCGCGCCGTGGTGCGCCAACTGGAAGATGGAAGCCCCGGTGGTGGAACGTCTCTACACGAAGTATAAGGCGCACGGTTTCGACGTGATCGGCGTGAGCAACTATGGGACGGAGCGCGACCAGCAGATTCACTTCAAAGACAAGCTGCCGCCTTACCCGATTGTCATCGAGTCCGACACGCGCGAGGCGCGCGATCAGACGACGCATTACGCCTATCGCCAACTGACGGGCGACGCGCGCAAGTGGGGTTCGCCCTATAACATCTTCCTCCTGCCCGAAAAGCTCAAGCGCGACGGCGAGGTGCTGACCGAGAAGGCCTGGATCACGAACGGCGAACTCATCGAAGCGGAGGCCGAAGAATTCATACGCAAGCGGCTCGGCTTGAAGGAAGAGAAGAAGGAAGAGAAGGTTGCGGAGAAAGCGGCTGCCTCGTCGTCGCCGCAGAAGTAGTCGCTTCGTCGTCATCGCGGCGGTAGCGCGGGCAAGCCGGCATTCGGCAAAACTTCCGGCCAACATCGGCAGCAAGTCCAAGGAGAGGGCGGCAGACGAAACAGCCGCCCTCTCTTTTTCCTCAATTCCCGATTATTTCCCGTCTTACAGCAACCGCGGCGGGGAATCACACATCAAAAGACTTCCCCTGCACGTCGCGTTCAAACTCTGTCCGTCAATTTAAATTCACGCTGCCAAAATTTAGTGATACCCACCTCGCTCGTCGTTAGAATATTGGTGCACTCGTGTTGCGCCCAACGCACGCTCTCTTTGCTGTTTGTGAGCTTGCTGTTGGGCGCGGCGCTTTTGCCGCGCGCCGCGCACGGGATGCGCCCGCAGGAGGAAAATCCCCCTGCCCGTCAAACGCCTGCGCGCCGCAGCGAAGCGAAGACGAGCTGGACGTCGAGCATCGTCAAAACGGCGAGTGACAACCGCAGCGGCGAGGACTTGGGCGTCGTGCAGTTCGGCGCGGCCAACTTCACGGCCGACGAGGCTTCGAAGTCTGCCACGATCAACGTCGCCAGGATGGGCGACGCGTCCGGCGCGGTCTCGGTTCGCCTCATCACCTTGGACGATCCGTCCGCCGTCCCGTGCAACGCTTCTACGGGCACGGCCTACGCCCGCTGCGACTACGCCACCACGGTCACGCGCATCGAATTCGCGCCGGGGGAGACACAGCGGAGCGTCTCCATCCCACTCGTCGATGATGCGCACGCGGAAGGCGACGAAACCGTCGGACTCTTCCTCGATTTTCCCTTCGGCGCGTTTGTCGGGGAGCAAGATCGAGCGACGCTCACGATCAGCGCCAACCCGGCGCGCGCCTCGAACCCGATTGATGCGACGCCCTTCTTCGTGCGGCAGCAGTATCTGGACTTCCTCTCCAGGGAGCCGGAGGCGGAAGAGCCGTGGTCGAACGTCTTGAACCTTTGTTCGGACGTGAACAACAATCCGGAGTGCGACCGCCCGACGGTTTCGTCGGCCTTCTACCGCTCGCCGGAGTTTCAACTCAAAGGCTTCTACATTTTCCGCTTCTACACCATCACGTTCGGCGGGCTGCCGACCTACGCCGAGATTACGCGCGACATGGCGAGCGTGACGGGCGCGACCCCGCAGGAACTCTTCCAGAAGAAGGCGCAGTTCGCCGAGGGCTGGCCGGAGAACGGCCGGGCGGCGGAACTCTTCAGGCAGATGTTCGCCTTCAGGTCGCGCGGCGACATCGCCCTCTACCTGATGACCAAACATTACAATCTGACGCAGATCACGACGCCCGATCCGGCCGACCCCGACGGCACGCGCAAGGTCGTGCTCACCAGAGAAGAGTTGGCTGACGCGCTACACTATGGGAGGCTCTCGGTCGGGCAGGTAGTGCGTGCCATCGCCGATTCGGACGAGGTCGCCGCCGCAGAGTACAACCGCGCCTTCGTGGCGATGCAGTACTACGGCTATCTCAGGCGTGACCCCGAACCCGAAGGCTTCAACAACTGGCTCAACTATCTCAAAGCCAACCCCTCGGACTTCCGCACGATGGTCAAAGGCTTCGCCAACTCCGTCGAGTATCGTCTCCGCTTCGGACAGCCGTAAACTTGATATGAGCAGAGCAGAAACGCGGGACGCGGAATGAAAGCCGATTGGTTTCATTC
>DASZCS010000047.1:0-30221 GCA_035942855.1 Pyrinomonadaceae bacterium
CGCTCGAACGCTTCGGCATTCAACTCGTTCAGGAGTTGCAGTTCGCTCGCCGTGCGCCCGATGGCCTCTTCCGGCGTCCAGCCGTAGATGCGCTCGGCTCCCTGATTCCAGTAGAGGATTTTGTCGTCGCCGATGTTGCGCACGATGATGGCGTCCTGCGCACGGTCGAGCAGGGCGGCCTGTTCGCGGATGCGTTCTTCGGCACGCTTGCGCTCCGTGATGTCGTAGCGGATGGCGATGTACTGGTAGGGCTTACCTTCAGCGTTCAGGAAGGGGACGATGGTTGTGTCAACCCAGTAGAGCGAGCCGTCTTTGGCGCGGTTGCGCAGTTCGCCGCGCCAGACCTGTCCGGCAGCGATGGTCGTCCAGAGATTGCGTATGAACTCTTTCGGGTGGTAGCCCGAATTGATGATGCGATGGTCTTGGCCGAGCAGTTCCGCGCGCGAGTATTTGGAGATTTCGCAGAACTTGTCGTTGACGTAGTTGATCACGCCGCGCTGGTCGGTGATGGCGACGATGGCCGACTCGTCCAGAGCAAACTTCAGATCGGCGAACTCCTTGAGCGACTGTTTGAGCGCCGCTTCGGCGTCGAAGCGGCGCTGTGGCGCAGTGTCAGCGGGTTCGCGCGAAACAATTTCGGTCATCTCGAATTCAATCTCTCAACTCGCGGTCTGCGGCGTCGCCTGTTCAGGGGCGGTCGGCGCGTTTTCGATCTTCTTCAGACGATAGCGCAACTGGTCGCGCGAAATCCCTAAGAGTTCGGCCGCGCGTGTCTGGTTGCCGCCGCTCAGCTCGACAGCCTGACGCACGAGCGAGTCTTCCAACTCTTCGAGCGACAACCCTTCGGGCGGGAGCGTGAAGGCGCGGCCGGACGCCGCTGCCGCGCCGTCGCCGACGCTCGTGGAAGAGACGCTTCCGCCCGTCACCCGGTGCGCGCGGCTTCCGGTCAGGTCGCGCGGCAGGTATTCGGTCGTGATCAGGTCGCCGTCTTCGAGTATGAGCGCACGTTCGATCACGTTTCTCAGTTCGCGCACGTTGCCCGGCCAAGAGTAGTTGAGAAAGATCTCGCGCACTTCGGGCGCAAGGCCGCGAACTTTTCGCTTGAGCCGCAGGCGCTCGCCGAAAGTGTTGATGTAATGCTCTGCGAGCAGGAGTATGTCGTCGCCGCGCGCGTGCAGCGGCGGAATGTCGATCTGTATGACGGAGAGGCGATAGTACAGGTCGATGCGAAAACGCCCCGCTTCGCCTTCCGCTTTGAGGTCGCGGTTCGAAGCGGCGACCACGCGCACGTCGAGCGGAATGTCTTTCAAGCCGCCAACGCGTCGGAAACTTCCCTCTTCCAGAATGCGCAGGAGCTTCGCCTGCAAGCCGAGTTCGAGTTCGCCGATCTCGTCTAAGAAAAGCGTGCCGCCTTCTGCTTGTTCAAACAACCCTTCCTTGCGCGCCTTCGCGTCGGTGAACGCGCCCTTCTCATAGCCGAATAGTTCCGACTCGATCAGGGTCGAAGGGATGGCGGCGCAGTTAATGGCGACGAAGGGCGCGTCCGCCCGGCGCGAACCATAATGAATGGCCTTCGCCACGAGGTCTTTGCCCGTGCCCGAAGCGCCCTGCAAGAGCACGGAAGAGGCTTCGGATTCGGCCACCTTGCGCGCCAGAGACAGCATCGAGCGCACCGCCGGACTCTGGCCGATGATCTGCTCGAAACTGAACTGCCGCGCGCGCTCGCGCCTGACCTGCGACACTTCTCGTCGCAGCACGCTCGCCTCGATGCCGTTGCGAATCGTGACACGGAGTTCTTCGAGGTTGATGGGCTTTGCGACGAAATCGTAAGCGCCGCCGCGCAAGGCCGAGATGGTGTTCTGGATGAGGATGTTGCCCGTGATCATGATGACGACCGCATCGGGCTGGCGTTGTTTGATCTCGCGCAGGGCGTCGAGGCCGGAGCCGTCGGGCAAGTCTATGTCGAGCAGGACGGCCGTGGGCGATTCGGCCTCGAAGGTCGAGATGCCTGCGGCCACCGTGCCCGCTTCGACGGGCGTGTAGCCCCAACTGCGCAGCGCCTCGGACAAAGCCCAGCGAATCGTCTGATCGTCATCGACGATCAAAATCTTCTCTTTCGTTGATTTCAGGACGGCCTCCAGTGTAACGACAAAAGGCTTCAGGGACGGACACGCGGATTATAAGCCACGAAGCGAGACGGGCAAAAACTGTGCGTTAAAGGCTTCCCGAAAACAAAACTTAGAAACCACGAAACCACACGAAGCAACACGAATCATATTTTCGTGTTGCTTCGTGTGGTTTCGTGGTTCCGGTCTTAGCTTTCTAAGACTCTCTAAAACTGAACGACACGTTAGCGACGCATCGAACTGCGCACGAAGCTGGCGGCCGTCGTCTGTGTCTGGTGCGCGGGCGCGACCGCGCCGCCGCCGCGCAGGGCCATCTGGCCGAGCCGCGTGAAGTTGATCGATTCGCCGAGGATGCGCACGGACTCCTGCGGCGCGTGGAAGCCCATCGAATTTTCGGCCTCGATAAAATCGAGGTAGAACTGCGCGCGGCGCTGGTAGTCGCGTGCAGTTTTTAGTTCCTCATCCGTGCGTCCCTGCTCGCGCGCTTGCTTGATGTCGGCGATGAGTTGAACGAGCGCGTCCATCGCCAGATTGCGCATGCGGAAGGTGCGATCCTGATTCGTCTGGACGCGCGCACGAAGTTCATCCTCCGGCCACTTGTGGCACGTCTGGCACGCGCGGTTAATGTTCAGGAGCGGCGAGCGCACGTGATGATCGCTGATCTTCATCGCGCCTTCGCGCTGGTAGGGCATGTGGCAATCGGCGCAGGCCACGCCCGAACGCGCGTGCACGCCCTGGTTATACATCTCAAACTCCGGGTGTTGCGCTTTCAGCACCGGCGCACCCGAATCGGCGTGTACCCAATCCTTGTGTCCGTTCTCGTCGTAATAGGCCATGATGTTGTCTACGTTCAAGCCCTTCGCCCAAGGGTAGACGAGACGTTTCTCCGGCCCCTGAAAATAGTATTCGACGTGGCACTGGCCGCAGACGTAGGAGCGCATCTCCTGACGCGTGGCCTGCTTGTTCACGTCGTAGTTCTGGATGCCCTGCGAGGCTTTCAACGCGCGCATCCCTTCCATGAAGCCGGGGCGCGTGACGCGCAGTTGCATCGTCTGCGAGTCGTGGCAGTCGATACAGGTGACGGGATGTGTGATGAGTTTGCGCGCCTCGCCGAACTTCATCTGGTTCATCTGCTCGAAGCCTTTGATGAGATCGCCGCCGCCGAGTTTTTTGTAAGGCACGTAGACCGAGCCGTGACAGTGGATGCACGTGCCCGGTTGCTGCACGACGCGCTGGCGCTCCGTGAAAGTTTGATCGGAGAGCATGTGTGCGTGGCCGCGTTCTTCGCGGAAGTCCGTGGAGAAGGCATAGCCCGCCCACATCGTCTTCAAGCGCGGGTCTTCTTCAAGGCGCGACTGCGCGACGATTGAACGCGGGTCGGCCTGCGTCGGCGTGCGCGGCACGGCTTCGCTGCCGCCGTAGCGCGTCCGCACCTGATCGACGGTCTTCAGGTAGCCGTCGTATTGCAGCGGAAAATTTTTGCCCCAGAGCGCGGGGTCTTCCGTCTCGTCCGTCAATTCGACGACGCGAAAGAACGGATTCCGCGCCTCCTGTTTGTGCTCCAGGATGTTGACGAGCAGCGCGACGCCGCCGACGGCCGCGAGCGCGGCGACGATGGCCGCCAGCACGATCAATTTGAAGCGGCGGTCGCGTTTTGGGCGCGCTTCCTCCGGCGCACTTTTTGTCGTCTCCCCTTCAGCCATTACCGTTCCTCTCCCCTTCTGATTTCAAAAACTCCGGTCGTTAACGCAGGTGTCCCACCGTCTGGTGGCAACGCACGCACGACAGTTCGCCCTCGTCGTCGCGGTGCGCCCCCTCAATCGCTCCGACGATCTCCGAGTGGCACTTGCGACACGCCTGTTCAGTTACCTTGTGGTTGCGCTCTGTGATGCGGATCGGGTCTGGGTAGCCGCCGACGGTGAAGTAGAACGAATGCCAGAAGCCGTTCGAGGCTTTCGTCATGTATTTGCCGACGAGGCCGGGCGGCGTGTGGCAATCGTTACAGACGGCGACGGCGCGATGCGACGACTTGACCCAGCCGTCGAACTGTTCGCGCATGATGTGACAGTTGGCGCACGCAGCCGGATCGTTGGTGAGATAGGAGTAGCCCTTGGCGTAGATGAAGGTGTAACCGCCGATGCCGATGGCCGCGCCAAGCGCGACGCCAAGGACGATGCCTTGCAGTGTCGGCACACTCAGCAATTTCCGACGCCAGTTTGCGCCCCCCTTGGACACAGTCCTCCAGCCTCCGAATCCCGTTCGTTCCGAATTAACAAAAATTTTATTGCTGGACGAACTATAACATTGGCTCGCCGCCCCCGTGTGTGACGGCGATCACATCTGCGATGCGGCGTTAGCGGTTCGATGCGGCGTTAACGGTTCGCCGTGACTGTCTTCTCGTCCTGTGCTGTTTCTTTCGGCGTCAAACGCTCCTCGAACAACTTGGCCGAGGCGTCGAGAAAATCCGTCGCCGTCACGATGCCGACGAGCGCGCCGTCTTCGACGATGGGCAGACAGCCGACGCGATGTTTGCGCATCAAGTCGATGGCTTCAAGTGTCGGCGTCGCGGGCGTGGCCGTGATGGGATCGGCCTTCATGATCTCGCGCACGGCGACCGGTTCGCCTGTGCGCCCGCCGCGCGCGAGCAGGCGCAGCAATCGCCGGTGCGAAATCAAACCCACCAGCCGCCCGCCTTCGTCTTCCACGGGCACGTGACGTATGTGACGCCAATCCATGACGCTCGCGGCCAGATCGACCAGATCATCCGGTCGCATCGTGAAGAGATCAGTTGACATGAACTGCCCGACGGTGCGATAGCTCACAGCCCAGTCTTCCTGTCCGCTCTGTTCGACGACCGGCCAGCGATGGACGGGTTCGCCCTTTTGCTGCTGTTCGTGCATGGCGGCGGCAAGCGCGCGGTGGCGCATGTCGCGTGTGCCCCGCTTGCCCATCGCGGCGAGCGAAGAGAGCGCCCACTGCGCGCCGGTCTGGCCGGTGCGGACGCGTTCTTCGAGCGTGCCGAGATAGAGATCTACGTCGGCCGCGTCGATCTTCTGCGCTTTGAGGCCGGCGCGTGCGAGCGGCAGGAGATGTTCGAGGATGAGTGCATCGGAGTTGTGGTGGCGGCCGTCAATCCATATGAACTGCGCGCGGAGTCCGTGGCGCGCGGCCGCCCAGAAATTCGACTTGGCATCGTCGAACGTCATGCGCCTGTCTATCGCGCCGTACTCTTCGGGCAGAGCCGCCATCAAGCCGGTAAAGAAGGCCGCGTTCGCCATCTCGTCGAGCGTGGTCGGCCCGGCGGGGAGCACACGGTTTTCGATTCTCAGGTGCGCGCGGCCTGCCGAGACGCCGTAGCAGGGACGATTCCACCACCAGACCGTGCCGTTATGCAGGCACAGCGCGCGCAGGCGCGGCACGTCGCCGCGCGCCAGCACTTCGAGCGAATCCTCTTCTATTTCGGCCGTCAGGATCGGACGGAAACGCGCGATGTCTTCGCGGAAAAGTTCGATGACCGAGCCTTCGAGCCAACGCTCGCCAAAGCCGACGCGCGTGGGGAGTCCGCGCGCCTGCTCGTTCTGCGAGCGCGCGTCGGCCGAATGTTGAAACAGGGCGAGCCGCGTCTCGTTCCACAGTCGATTGCCGAGCCACAGGGGCGAGTTGACGGCCGCCGCCAGCACGGGCGCGGTCACGGCCTGCGCCATGTTGTAGAGCGGCACAAACTCTTCGGGGCCGACCTGCAAGTGAACCTGAAAGCTCGTGTTGGAAGACAACAGCATGATGTTGTCTGAAGAGACGTTCACCTCTTCCAGCCCTTTGATGTGTGCGTTGATCGCGCCGCCGCGCATGCGCATGACGGCCTCGTTCAATTCGTAGTAGCGCGGGCAGGGCGTGATGCTTGAGAGTTGCAAGTCAGACCTTTGCAGCGTCGGCAGGATACCGGCGAGCAACACGTCTGCGCCCAACTCCTGCGCACGCTCGCGCACCAGCCCGATCACCTCTCTGACTTCCTCTTCCATCCGGCGAAAGCAATCGCCCGCAAAGAGTCGCGGCGTGAGATTGGCTTCGAGGTTGAAGCGCGCGATCTCCGTGGTGACGCGCGCATCGCGCACGCGCTCGATGACAGAGACGGCGACGGGCGCGGGACGAAAATGAGAGTCAACGAGAAACATCTCCTGCTCCGCGCCGATCCGGCGCACGCCCGATTCGATGCGACCCGCACCGAGCATCTCGTCGAGCGCGCCGAGGTCGGATAGCAGCGCCTTCATAAACGCGCGTCGGCTGCGGTCGTCGATGTTCTGTTCGACTTGATGTTCGCCCATAATCTTAAACTTCCTGTCCCGATAAATTTTCCGGATAAGAGACGACCTGCCCGGAGGCACTTGTGCTACGTCGTGCCTCCGAAAGCAATTCACATACCCACGCCGCGAGCCGCGCACGCATGCGCCCGAAGCCGCGCCGGCACGCTCCGGACACCGGCGCACGCGGCCACACGGCGCGAAAATTTACCCAAGCCACTCTCGAACGTAGCGAGAGATTCCCCACCCGCGCCTTGCACGCGAAAGGCACCTGCCCGTTTTCTTCAACTTTCGACCGAGGCGGCTATGTGGCCTTTCGTTTGCACTTACTTCCGGTCTGGAAGGGGCAATCGCACAAAATTAACATGCTATTGATGAGATCAAATAACTCGCTTTCAAGTCTGCCGCGTCGCCGCATAGCCCGGGCTATAGCTCTGTTGGCGTTCTTCATCCTCGTCGCCGTCTCGTCCGGCGCAGCGGCACAGACGACGCAGCAAAGCACCGAGTCGAAGTCGAGCGAAAACACGGTGGAGCAGTTGAAGCCCGGCAACTCGCGGACGGACACGGCCGCGCAAACGTCAACACCCGGCTCAAGTTCTTCCGCTCCGGCTTCTGCTGCCTCTACTGCTCCCGCTCCGTCTGGCAAGGCGACGCCTCAAAAGTCGCCGCGCCAACTCAAGATCGGCGGCGTGAACTTCAACGGCAGTCTGCGTCTGCGCGCGGAGAGCCACGGCTGGTTCGAGACGCCGGGCTTTGACGACGATTACACATTCGGCGCGGCCGTCCTGCGTCTCAGCCTCGGCCAGCAACGGGAGCGTTACGACTGGCAGTTGGAGGGCGCATTCCCCGTCCTCTTCAACCTGCCGGAACAGGCGGTGGCGCCCGCGCCGCAGGGTCAGTTGGGTCTCGGCGCGTCTTATTTCGCCGCGAACGGCAGGCGCGACGCGAGCGCCGTCGTCAAACAGGCTTACGTGCGCGTTAAAGGAATCTTCGGCGACAAGGCGAGCAGCCTGCGCGCGGGTCGCTTCGAGTTCGTTGACGGGATGGAGACGACGCCTGCGGACGCGACGCTCGCCGCCCTGAAGCGCGACCACATCGCACATCGTCTCATCGGTCACTTCGGCTTCTCGCACGTCGGGCGCAGCTTCGACGCCGTACAGTACGTGCGCCAGACCCGCGCGGGCAACTTCACGTTCGTCGGCGGGCGACCGACCGAAGGCGTCTTTCAACTGCGAAGTCTCAAAGAACTCGACGTTGATTTCTGGTACGGCGCGTACACGCGCCCCCTGTCAAGCAAAGCGGTCGCGGGCGAGTTTCGCGTGCTCGCCCTGCATTACCACGACGGGCGCGGCGCGCTCAAGACGGACAACCGCACGCTCGCCGCACGGCGCGCTGACACGGAGAACATTCGCCTGACGACCGTTGGCGGCAACTACGTCGCGGCCGTCAAAACCGGGCGCGGGACGATTGATCTGTTGGCGTGGGGCGTCGGCCAGTTCGGCCGCTGGGGCAACCTTGATCACAGGGCGGGCGCGCTTGTTTTCGAGGGCGGCTTTCAACCGGGCACGGGCGGACTCGGCGCGAAGTGGAAGCCCTGGCTGCGCGCAGGCTACTCGTGCACGACGGGCGACGGCGACGCTGCGGACGGGCGACACACGACCTTCTTTCAAGTGCTCCCCACGCCGCGCATCTACGCACGCTTCCCCTTCTACAACATGATGAACACGGAGGACGCCTACCTGCAACTGAAACTCAAACCGCACGCGCGCCTGTCTTTGCGCGCAGAGGCGCACCACCTGCGTTTGAGCAACCGCAGAGACCTCTGGTACGTTGGCGGCGGCGCGTTTCAGGAAAGCTCTTTCGGCTACGTCGGGAGAGCGAGCGCCGGGCAGAGAGGCTTAGGCACACTGTTCGACATGAGCGCAGACTTAAGCATCACGCCCACGACCGTCCTGACCTTTTACGGCGCGGGCGTGCGCGGCGGCAGCGTGCAGGCGTCCATCTATCCGGCGGGCGGCGCAAATCCCACGGCCAGATTTTTCTACGCCGAGTTGACGAAACGTTTCTAGGCGACGGAGTATTGAACTGAACGGGCGGGAGCGACATGAGCGAGACGTTTTTCTACGAAAGGCACACGCGGCACAAAGAGACCGGCGAAGACGGCACACAGCCGACGCGCACACACGCGCCAACGACACAACGCACGCGCACAGATGCGCCCATGCAACCGGCGCGCGTGCGCCTGCGCACCGTCGCGTTGCCGACCGAGCACGGCGGTTGGGGCTTGGCGCTTGAACCCGTCGTGCTCGGCCTGCTGGTCGCGCCCACTGTTGCCGGACTGTTCCTCGCCGTCGCCACGCTTGGCGCGTTTCTGGCTCGACATCCACTCAAGATCATCGCGGGAGATCGCAGGCGCGGCCGTCGCTTCCCGCGCACGGCCGCGGCCGAACGCTTCGCCCTGCTCTACGGCGGCATCGCCCTCGCGGGGTTCGCAGGCGCAACCGTCACCGCCGTCAACTATCAATTCATCATTCCCTTACTTCTAGCCGCGCCCTTCGCCTTCGTCCAACTCTCCTACGACGCGACGGGACGAAGCCGCTCGCTCGCGCCCGAACTTTCGGGTTCGTTCGGGCTGGCCGCCGTCTCCACCAGTATCGCGCTCGCGGCCGGGTGGCCGCACGCCGCGTCCTACGGCCTGTGGATCATCCTCGCCGCACGCGTCATCCCCGCCATCCTCTACGTCCGCGCACGTCTCAAACAGTTGCACGGCGAACCTGCTGCCTCCGCTCCCCTCATCGCCGCGCACACCTGCGCGCTCGTCATCTTGCTTCTGCTCGTCTGGCTCAAAGTCGCGCCGCTTCTCGCCGCCGTCGCACTCTTCGTACTACTGCTGCGCGCCGTGCACGGCATCTCATCAAGTGCGACTGACACGACGGCCAAACAAGTCGGTATACGCGAAATCGGCTACGGCGCGCTCACCGTTCTGGCCGTCGCCGCCGGACATCTATTGTCTTTGTAAGCAACTCGAGATCACTTCCCGGCCGTCTTCCATTCGTCCGATGTTCGCCACAAACGGCTGGCCGACGGAAACTGTCGCAGGTTGGTGACGATGAGTTCCTGCATCTCGACGGGCTTGTCGGAATTGGCCGCCGAGTAGAGCAACTCGACGCGCTTCGGGCCGATGCCGTTATCCATGTACATGTCTATGATCGGTTGCGCCGCGTCGTAGCTGAGCAGCCACGGTTGCCCCAGTTCGCTCAGAGCGTCGTGGAGCCTCTGATGCTCGGCTGTGTCGAAATAGAAGCGATAGAGCTTTTCGGCCTTGTGATAGAAGGGCGGGTCGAAGTAGTAGAGCACTTCAAGCGGTCTGAATTTTCGCGCGCGGACGCGGCGGACGGTGTGTTGCCAGTCGCCTTCGTTGACGAACAGCACGCGCTCGGAGAGTTGCGCCGCCTGCTTGATGCGCCGCGCGAGGCTCTCGACCGGGTAGCGACAGCCGAGTGCGTAAGCGGACTTTTGCGCGCGACCGCCGAGCGGGCCGCCGCCGGGGGCAATGATGCCGGAGAAGCTCGTGCGGTTGAGGAAGAGACAGGCGAGGGCGCGTGTGCGGTCGTCCGTGTGCGTTGCGTGTTTGAAGCGATCCCAGTTGGCGAGCGTCGGCTCGGTCTCGCGCAGTTTTTCGACGAGCCATTCGTGATCGTTAAAGACCGTCTTCCAGAAGGACGCGAGCAGAGGGTCTTTTTCGCCGAGTGCGATTCGCTCGACAAGGCCGTCGTTCAAGAGTTGCAGCGCGACGCTCGCGCCGCCCGCAAACGGCTCGACGAAGAGGCGCGGCCGCAGTCCGTTCAGGCGTATGGCTTCGGCGATGTATCCGGCCAGGCGACGCTTCCCGCCGGGATAACGCAGCGGCGAGATGATCGAGACGTTGCGGCGCGCGAGCGCTTCGCGTGCGCTCGACGGGTCGTCTTTTCCGGCAACAGGTTCGGGCATGAATGTTCGACGCGCGTGCGAGGGAAACCGGGAGACTGCGTTTCAGAAATTTTTCCACTGGATGTTCAGCATGACTTCGTCGCCTTCGGCCGAGCGCCACGGGACGCGCGTGTGACCGTCAGCGCAGTACTGGCGAAACTCTTTGAGCATCATCGCATCGAGCAGTGTGCGCCGGTCTGTCGGCACGGCGTCGAGCACGGCGCTGGAACAGAAGACGACGAGCTTGCGTTCGGCGCGCGTCGCGGCGACGTTGAAGCGATTGCGGCTCAGTAGAAACTGCGCCTCGGCCGTCGCATATTCTTCGTCGGCCACGCCGTAGGAGACGAGTATGACTTCGCGCTCCTTGCCCTGCATCTTCTCGACCGTATCGACGAGCGGCATTGGTCTTTCGGCCGTGCCGAAGCCGCGCCGCGCGAGAGCCTGCCGGATGGCGCTGTTCTGCGCGCGGTGCGGCGAGAGCACTGCTAAGCCTTTCCGCACGAAATCCTGCGGCGTGTAGAGCCGGAGCGGTTCGCCCCGTCGCTCCTGCAAAAGCGTCCGGGCGAGCGTGTCGGCGAGCAGCGCGACCAGTTCCGCCTCAAGCGGGTTGCGCGCTGTAAAACTGCGCGGCGGATCGTACCAGCAGAGCACGACCGGGCGCTCGGCACTCAGGAGCAGATCGACGAGTTCTTCGTCGCCCCCGCCGATGGCCGGATCGGTACTGATCTTGATCTCCGGCCGCGTCGAACGAAAACGGCCGCGATAGAGAGCGCGGCGCGGGTAGGCCGTCAAAGGCTCGTTCATGCGAAAGTTCTCTTCGAGTTGAAAGATGGTGCGCGCTTCCGTGCCCGGCTCGCTCGCGTCCGTCCCTTCGAGTTGGCGACGCATGAAGGCGAAGACGGAACTGAGCATGTGCTCGTGCTCCTCGGGGTAAGAGCCGTGGATGATGGGCGGCAGTTGCATGTCGTCGCCCGCGAGGATGATGTTCGACTGCGGGCGGCTCGCGCCGAAAGCGATGAGCGCATCGGGCAGACGCATCTGCGACGCTTCGTCAACGAGCACCACGTCGAACCAGGGGCGCGTGACGCCGCCCGCCTTCTTCATCGCACGGTAGGCGCTCCACACCGTCGCCCCCGCGACGACGCAGGGCGTATCGCTTTGCAACCAACTTTCCAGACCCTCATTCGCGATCCGCTCGACGCTCGCAGGCAACTCTTCGTCGGCGGCACTGCCGCTGCCCACGAGTTTGAAGATGCGGAGCGCTTCGCCTTCCAGTCCGTAAGTTTCCGCCAGTTCCGCCAGTTTGCGCAGCACGTTGACGATGGCGTGATGCGTGAAAGCGGTGACTAGAATTCGCAGCGGCCTCCCTTGAAGCGCGGCGGCGAGCGCGTAGCCGACGAGGATGTGCGCGACCGTGTGCGTCTTGCCCGTGCCGGGAGGCCCCCAGATCAATGTGAGCGGTTCCGCGAACACGCCGCGCCACGCACGCCACTGTCCATCGTTGAGCAAAGCATCGGGGTCTCTGCCCGCGCGTGCGAGCCGTTCTCTGAAGACCCGCTCCGTCCCGAACGCGTCCGTCACAACCGGCTGCCAGTTGCCGACGCGCCCATCGCGCAGCAGATCGTGGACGTGCTCGGCGTTCTGCGGGTTCTCCTGCAACTCGCTCAAGACTGTGAGGACGCTTTGCAGAGTGTAGTCCGTGAACAACTGGTCGAGCACGAGCGGCTCGGCGAGATCGACCTGCTCTCTGAACTTGTTGGGATTTTCGGGCAGCAGGCGCACGCGCGGCTGCTCGCCGTGCATGTCGTACTCTGCGAGCGTCACCTTGAAGGGCGCGGCGCGTCCCCAGTTGCTCTCGAACAGTTTTCCGTCCACGCTGCTCAAGAGCACTTCGGGGCGCGCTTCGGGCGTAAGCACGAGATTGAAATCGCCGCTATCGAATTTCGCGTCTCTGGATGCGTGGTCGAAGGTGAACCAGTGCGAGCCGTCGGGCTGTTCGCTGCCGGGCACGAAGCGCAGGCCGCGCATGCAGACGAACTTGGCCGCGCGGTCTTCGACCGGCAGAGAGTGCAAGCCTTTGACGGCCAACTCCGCGAGTGAAGTCTCCATGACGGAGAAGGCGCGCAGGGCTTCGAGCGTGCGAAAGTTGAGCGGGTCGAACTCGCCGTGGAGCAAAAACGGCTCTTTGCGCAAGAGTAGTTGTTGACTTCCGAAGTCCTGTTTGAGGCGACGTATGACCGAATCCGTCGCGCGCAGTTTGTTCTTCAAAGTCTCTTCGATCTGTCGCAAGACCTCTTCCGGCGAGAGTTCGCGCGAAGGGTCGCGCGCGTCCGGGCGGAACGACTCGCCGCGCCACACGTCGTGTATGCGCTCGTAAGCCACCTGGCTTGAGAACTCCCAGCCGAAGCCGTAGCGCGGGCGAAACGTGTAGCCGCGCTCGTCGCCTGCGGCGCTGGTCGGCTGGTACATCTGCGAGACCGTTCGCAGGTCGAAGGCGTAGGGGGCAGGCAGTGCGACCATCGTGCGCAAGACCTGCGTGACGATTGTGCCGGGCACGGTGCGAAACGTCTCCGCGTCCTGCATGACTGTGGGCGGCGGAAAGAGCCGGAGCAGGTGCGTGATCTCGGCGAGCAGTCCCGGCGGGTCTTCCGTGAAGAGGTGACGCTCGACGAGCGTGCGCAGGACGAAGAGATCGATGGTGTCGTAGACGTAGAAGTGAAGCGAGCGCGTCTGCTTGCGCAGTTCCCACCACGCTTCCCTGCGCGCCTCTTTGACGGCGGCCTTCGCCTGCCGTTCGCGTTCGCGCAGTGCTTCCCTCTCTGCCGTCAAAGCTTCGTATTGCGGGTTGGACTTGAGCAGTCGCGGACACCTGCGTTTGGACTCTGCTATGGCCTCCGCGCAACGCTCCAACTCGTCCGTCGCCGCGCGCACGGCGGGCGCGTCGTCGAGCGGCTGCGTCGCCACTTCACGGTTTGCCGCGTCGATGCCGCGCATCAGTTCGTTCAACTCGCCGAGGAACTCAAGAAGTATGTGCGCCTCTGTGTTCGGCTCGCGTGCGACGAAGACGCGTTCGCGCCCCGTCACCTGACCTGTTTCGGCGTCCCACCCTTCGTAGGTCTTGAAGCCGAGTGCGAAGCAAGTGCCCGTCACGGCGTCGTGCTCGGCAGAGAGCACGACGCGCACGTCTTCGTGGCGGGGCATCAAGAGCGTCGTCGCTTGCAGCGCGCGCGGCACGCCGTCTTCGAGCGCCTGCGCCGTGGCGACGTAGCGCGCGAGATTAAGAGACAGGTCGTGACTGAGCGTCTGCAACTCTGCGACGCGGCTGGCATCTGTCAGTTCCGCCAACTCGCGGTGCGTTCTGAGTCCAGAACCTCGCAGACGACGCTTCGACTCGGAACTCATGTAGGCCACGCGCGACAGGTCGAAGTGCGCGTCCGCCTCTGCGCGGCATTGATCCATGTACTCGCACATCGCGCAGTGCTCCGCGACGTGGAAGTGTGAATCGGCGGCAGGCGTCTCCATGAGGGTCGCGGCGCGGTTGCGCAAAAAGTCGTCCAGAGCGAGACGGTAGGGGCGCAGTTCAAACTCTTCCGCGCCCTTGCGCGTGCGTATGACTGCGAACTCCGTGTCCACTTCGACGTTCCCGAGCCCCGCCTCTCTGATTGCGTGTTCGAGGATGAAAGAATAGTAGGCGACCTGCACGTAATGATCGTGGCGTGCCTGCTGGCTGGCCTTGAAGTCCCAGATGCGCAAGAGAGCACGCTCGCCATCACACGCGGGCGCGATGACTTCGAGCAAATCCGGGCGCGCGGGGCCGAGCGTGACGCGCGCCGCGTCCAGCCCGAAGTGTTCGAGCAAGCGTGCCTGCCCGGCGTCGTCGAGTGTGACTTCAAGCTGCGTGACGAAACGCGGCAAGGGCGACGTGCGGCACGCCGCGACGAACGAGGCGAACGGCAACTCGCGCAACCTGCAACTGCGCTCGTCGCGCTCTATCCCGGCCGTCAACACTGCCTCTCCGTGTTCGGCCAGAAACTCTTCGACGAGGTCACCTTCAAAAAAATTTCCCGCCTGCATCAACAGCGCAATACCGGGACGACTGTGCGCGCGCACCTTCTTCGGCACGTTCCAACCGATCCCGACCGTGCCGCGCAAGGGCGAGGCGACGGTGTTCCAGCGGAAATATCGGTCGCAGCGATTGGCGAAATACTTGGCGACGTTCGAAGCCGTCAGACGAAACTTCTGCGGCGGGCGCGAGGTTGAGTTCATCGAAAACTCTCAAGTCCCCGCGTTGCAACGGGGCAGGCACAAAACGGCCATACTGTAAGCGGGAAGGTCAAGGCTGGTCACTGTCACTCGTTGAAAAATATGGTAGCGGGGGAGACTTGAACTCCCGACCCTGGGGTTATGAAGGCTCTACCACCCGCGCACATATCTTACCACACGAAAAAGCCGCTAAAGTTATCGGGTCGCAGTCGAAAGATGTGCGTTTATGCGCTGTATGCGTCGTATCCCGTTAGCGCAGGCACGACAACATCCACGACAAATTACTCAATCTCATGTGGGAACACTCTCCAGACGCTATCTTCTGTTTAGTTAACCTTGAGTATTCTTCTCAACCAAGCAAGCTATGCACCCGACAGTTTCTTCACGTCGGCGCTAGGGATGCGCCGCAGCCATAAGTCTGAAGATAAATTGGTACACACCAGTCGGCCATAAATGGCACTTGTAACGGTGCCCTTTTCAGGTAAAGTTGTGCAGTAAATTGGACGGCGCGACGGGTTTCACACGACGCTTTACGGGGAGATAAACGGGGAAGAGGGTATATATGATACGAACATCCGTATGTATACCGGGCGCAATTATCTTTACATGTCTGATTGCCTGCTCCGCCTGCGCGCAGCAGGTCGTAAATATTTGGCCGGGCGTAGCTCCGGGTTCGGAGCATTGGACGCAGAAGGAAAGGATTATCGAGAACACTCCGGTCGGCACTGTGATCTTCAACGTCGTGACTCCGACCTTGACGGCTTATCTTCCGGAGCGCACCAAAGCGACAGGAACCGGCGTCATTATCGCCCCCGGTGGCGCGTTCGTTGCTCTTGCCATCAGTTTGGAGAGTAATGATGTGGCGCGTCGGCTTCAGGAAAGAGGCATCGCCGCGTTCGTGCTCAAGTACCGGATCATGGAGAAGCGCGGGGAAGGCATTCCGGCGAACATGAACATGGACGAGGCCGGTAAGTATGGCATCGCCGACGGAATTCAGGCGCTCAAAGTGGTTCGGCAGCGCGCAGCGGAATGGGGCGTCTCCGCCGACAGGATTGGCTTCATGGGCTTCTCGGCCGGGGCGATGGTCACGAGCGGAGCTTTGCTTCAAAAGGATGCCGTCGCGCGCCCGAATTTCGCTGCAATGATCTATGGCGCGCCGTTCGGCAAGATGCCGGACATCCCAACAAAACTGCCACCCATGTTTCTGGCGTGGGCGCAGGACGATGAAGTGGCACTCCGGCCGATAGTCAACTTTTACGAGGCGCTCAGAGCTGCGGGACACAAACCGGAGGTTCACATTTTCAGCGCGGGCGGTCATGGCTTCGGCATGAAAAAACAGGGCACCAGCAGCGACCACTGGATCGATGCGTTCTATTACTGGTTGGAAGCGCAAGGGCTAGACAGGCGCGCGGGAAACTCTGCGCGCTGAGCGGCTTTTCAGGAGAGAGCGTGTATGTCGATTTGCGGCTATTCAGGAGATAATGGTGTGATTAAGTTTCGTGGAGTTGCGGTGGCGCTTTTTCTTTGGGGTTTCCTCTCTTCGATATTAAGTGTGCAGGCGCGCGACGTTAATCAGGCGACGCCGTTGGTTATCGGTGAGACCTTCACAATTAATTCAAAGATTCTGAGCGAAACGCGACGCATCAACGTCTACATACCACAAGGCTATGCCGAGTCTCCCGGCGCGCGCCTGCCCGTACTCTATATGCCTGATGGCGGCATCGCCGAGGATTTCCTGCATGTGGCCGGTCTGGTGCAGGTATCTGTGGGCAACGCGACGATGCGGCCATTCCTGCTGGTGGGAGTGGAGAACACGCAGCGTCGGCGCGACATGACCGGCCCGACTGAAAACGAGGATGATAAAAAGATTGCGCCGCGCGTGGGTGGCTCCGAGGCATTCAGGCGATTCTTTCGCGATGAGTTGATGCCACAGGTAAAGGCGCGCTACCGCACGACCGGCGAGACGGCGATTGTTGGCGAATCACTCGCCGGATTATTCGTGATGGAGACTTTTCTACTCGAACCCGGGCTGTTTGATACTTATATCGCCTTCGATCCCAGTCTATGGTGGAACAGTCAAAAGCTGGTCAATGACGCGGGCGAGCGGTTGCGTGCGCGATCCGCACGGAAGAAGACGACTCTGTATTTTGCGAGCAGCGGCGATAGCGGTCTTGAGGTGATCGCGCAACGGCTCGTGGAAGTTTTGAGCAATAGCGCGCCTTCCGGCATCAGTTGGCATTACGAGAGAATGCCCGAAGAGAAACATGCGACGATCTATCACCCCGCCGCGCTCAAAGCTTTTCGCGCGGTGTTCAAGCCAGATGCGAGGAAGCAGTAGAGATTCGCCGTCCGGCAAGTAATGGGAGATAACACGTCGTCCAACAAGTCATTCGACCGAACGCGACGACAACAACCTTTTTATGGTGTCTTGTTCCCTGTCGCTCGTGTGGATTCGCGTGCGTTTAAATAGTTTCATTTAGCACTCCCGCTAATTTCTTCACGCCTTGCTTGATCAACCTTTCATTAAAAGACGTGTAACCGAGCAGCAATCCACCACGTAAGTTTTCGTCGATGCAGTATGCTGAAACGGGCGCGATTTTCAGGTTCGCTTTCGCCGCGCGACGCGATACATCCCCGTCGTTGATGCCACGGGGAAGCCAGCCGATCAGGTGCATTCCCGCTTCGGCGGGCGCAGCTTCCAGCATTCCCTTGAGATTTTTTCGCACCTCTTCAACCAAAATTTGCTGTCGTTCTTCGTAGATACCGCGCATTCGGCGGACGTGTCTGGCGTAGTGTCTTTCGGCGATAAATTCGGCGAGAACGGCCTGGTCAAGCGATGGCGAATGCAAATCGGTGAGCGCGCGCGCCGCCGCAAAGACTTCAATTAAATTCGTCGGCACAACCAGATAGCCAAGTCTGAGAGCAGGGAAAATTGTTTTACTGAACGTGCCGAGGTAGATCACACGCCCGTCGCGGTCGAGACCTTGCAGCGAAGCGAGTGGTCGTCCACTGTAACGATATTCGCTGTTGTAGTCATCCTCGATAATGAAAGCGTCTCTGTCTCGCGCCCATTCGAGCAAGTTCAAACGACGCGCCAAACTCATCGTCACGCCGAGCGGATACTGGTGTGACGGCGTGACATAGACGAGTCGCGCTCGACGGCTTCGCTTTCGCGCCGTTTGCAAATCGAAACCCTCTTCGTCAATGGGCACGGGAACGAGGCGCGCGCCCGTCGCCGCGAATATATCGCGCGCTCCGTAATAACCGGGGTCTTCAAGATAAACGTCGTCTGTTTTTGACAGAAAGATTCTGCCGATTAAATCGAGCGCCTGTTGCGTGCCGTTGGTGATGATGATCTGTTCCACCTCGCACAGCACGCCGCGCGCCGACGCGAGATGCGCGGCAATCGCCTCACGCAAAGGCCGGAAGCCGACCGAATCTCCGTAGCTGAGAATTGGCGAGGTCGGTCTCTTCTGCCATCTCTGCGCGATTTTCGCCCATACATCGAACGGAAACTCCTCAGTCCCCGGCACGCCATGCTCAAAAGGCACAAGCGAGCTTTTGCCGTGATGCCACAAAATCTGGTCGCTGTTTTGCGCCAAATTCCGACCGTAATCTGAAAACTTCACCTTGCGTGCCAGAGAGGTTTCCGGCTGTTCCCGACGCGCCGAACCCGAAGTTTGCAGAAACTCTTCGGGCAGATGCGCCGCAACGAAAGTTCCCGCGCCCGTCTTCGCTTCGAGATAACCTTCGGCGAAAAGTTGATCGTAGGCGTTGATGACCGTCATTCGCGAAACTCCGAGGTGCTTAGACAACAGACGAGTCGGCGGAAGCGGCGCGGTCGGGCGCAGATTGCCGCTTAAAATAGCATGGCGAATTGCTTCGTAAATTTGGCGGTAGAGCGGCACGGCGGATTTTCCGTCGAGCATGATGAACGGTGGATAGGGCATCTCCTGCAAGTATAAATTGGTCTATCCGATTTGTCTAAAATCGGCTCTTGTGAGTATTCCGATTACGTGTAGAATTTATTTTGAAGAGGACAGAATTAACCATTTGAAGTGAAGAGAAAGAGTTCGTGTCATGACAACGAATTTCAAAACGGGAACGACGAAACTTCTACTTGCCCTGTTCATTATTTTGTCCGTCTCCGTGAGCGGCGCGACGGCGCAGGAAACAAAATTAAAATGGTACGGGCACTCGGCTTTTTCCATCACGACACCCAATGGCAAAGTCCTCTTGATTGATCCGTGGATCAAGAATCCTTCCAACCCGGAAGCTAAGGACGGGCGTGACCCGCTAGCGGCGATCACCAAAGTTGACTACCTCCTTCTCACGCACGGACACCGCGACCACGTGGGCGATGCCGTCGAACTCGCCGGACGCACCGGCGCGGCGCTCATCAGCAACCCGGAGTTAGCGGGAAATTTGGTGAAGCTGGCGGACTTTCCGGCCAAGCAGGCCGGAACCGACGCCATCATGGGCATCGGCGGCGAAATTCAAATCGCCGACGGCGAAGTGACTGTCGCCATGACGCCGGCCGTTCATTCGAGCAGCGTCTTCAATCCCAAAGCCGGTGCGAATGAACCTGAACGCGCCTACGGCGGCAATCCCGCAGGCTTTGTCATTATCATCAAAAACGGCCCGACGATTTATCATTCGGGTGACACGGCGTACTTCAAGGACATGGAGACCATCGGCGAAAGCTATGTGATAGATGTCGCGTTGCTCAACATCGGCGGTCACTTCGGCATGGAGCCGCGCATGGCTGCGAAGGCCGCGCAAGTCATGCGCGCACGCCTCGCCATTCCACACCACTTCGGAACTTTTCCGGGCATCACGCAAAACACAGGCGGTTTTGCCGCCGAACTCAAAAAAACGAAAATTGATCTTTACGAAATGAAACCAGGCGCAACCATCTCGTTCCGCGGAAAGCAATTAGTCAAAGCAAAATAAACTCGACGGATGAATCCATGCGATAACGCGCTTCAGTGCCCATCGGCACTGAAGCAAGGCGAGCTAGCCCGCCTCACCACATCAGGCGACGAATTGAAGGAGGCATTGAAACACGTGCTTAAACGATTTCGAACTTATCTCTTGGCATTCAGCTTGGTTCTCATCCTGCAACCCTTTCGAGGACTCGCACAGCAGAGTTACACGACGTTGGGAACAATCTCTCAAACCACTCCTGTGGAACGAGACGGGTCACGCGATTTTGACTTTGAGATCGGCACTTGGAGAACTCAACTGTCACGGCTTCAGCGACCACTCACCGGCTCCACCACTTGGGTCAAATATGAGGGCACCACCGTCGTTCGAAAGGTTTTGGGGGGGCGCGGCATTTTGGTTGAACTCGTGGCCGACGGCCCGGCGGGTCGCTTCGAAGGTCTGGCTCTACGTCTCTACGACCCCCAAGCCCGGCAGTGGAGCCTCAATTTTGCCGGTGCCAACAGCGGCACCATGAGCACACCTACGATTGGGGCATTCAAAAATGGGCGCGGCGAGTTTTACTCCCACGAAACATATAATGGCCGAACCATCTTTGTCCGATTTATTATTTCCGACATTACTCCTAATTCGTGCCGCTTTGAACAGGCGTTCTCGGATGACGGGGGCAAGACGTGGGAAGTAAACTGGATCGCTGTGGACACGCGGGTGAAAGAGCCTAAAGATTAGCTTTACCAGGCAGGGTGTTGAAAGACTAGAAGACGCTGCTCAGAGACAACGCCGACATCTCGAACAGCTCTGCCCTTGCGCTCTACCGCACAGGCAACAGTTGCATTGCAAAGATTATTTTCAGGTGCAACAGTTTCTTCGAGTACCTTTCTCTAAGCGGCCATCGCGAACAGCAAATCAACTAACTTCGCCTGTCCTTACATAGCACTTCCCGCCAACCCTTTAGCCCGCCCCTTGTACGGCTGCTCCCGAACACAGCAGGAAGTCCGCCCGGTTTAGCGTTTTTTGAGAGCGACTCCTAACTCGGAGATCTCCGGGCACGACAAAAGCCGAGGCAGAAGGCAGAAAGCCTATCCACCGCAGCCCTCGTAAACCGTTGTAAGTTAAAGAGGAATTGGTAGCGGGGGGGAGACTTGAACTCCCGACCTTGGGGTTATGAATCCCACGCTCTAACCACCTGAGCTACCCCGCCACAAAGAAGAGTTTTGATTATAAGGGTTCAGCCCCGAACGTCAAGTTTCGGCAATTACACGAAAATCACGTTTTCGAACGCGTTTTAGCCTCGACGTGTCATTCAACGTGTCAATTATGAAAGGGTGTAAGGATGTCGAATTATCGGAAAGGCTATATCGATCAAAACGAGAATGGACAATCGTCAGGTTCGGCCAGCCAAGCGTCTTCCGACCTGTCCGTCGCTAGCGTCCCTTCTCAGATTCAAGCCTGCGTCGGAGTTGTTCAGAGGCGCGCTCGGCCAGCGCCTTGCAGGCGTTCGGCGAAATCAAGGGGTCTGGACTGACACCTCGCTGTCGTCCCTCAAGACGTTGCCACAGCCCCGACGCCTCCGGGTGAGATGTCAGCAGGATGTCACACGGGGCAGAGCGGAGAAAGGCGAAACTCCGCTCGAAATCCTGTACGGCCGTCGGGTATTCGCGGCTGTCGGAGAAGCGGAAACTGTCCGACGACACAGCCGTCATACTGTCGGAGTAGACGAGATTCACGCAGCGCCCACCTTCGCACGACTTCCAAGTCCAACTCGTCCCGCCGGGCGTGTGCCCGGGAGTGAAGTGAGCGGTAAGTTTGATGTCGCCGACGCTGAGAGTCTGTCCATCGCGCAATGTGTCGGCGCGCGGGACGAGCGCCACCGGCGTGATGACGCCGAACTGTGGGTCGCCCTTACCGACGCCGCTCTTCGTCAGCACTTCCGCGCTCCAGGGGCTGGCGGCCACCTTCGCGCCGCTGAGCCGCTGCAACTCTGCAATGCCTCCGCCGTGGTCGAAGTGCACGTGCGAGTTGACGATGAGCTTCACGTCTTCAATACGGAACCCGAGGGCGCGAATGTTGGCGGCGATTTGCGGAACCGACTCGGGGAGTGCGCCGTCGATGAGGACGTGCCCGGCCTTCGAGGTGAGCAGGATGGAAGTCAGACCGCGAGGCCCCACGTAGTAGGTGTTGCCGTAGATGCGGAAGGGTTGCTGCGGCTTGTTCCACTCGGGGCAGTTGGCGCAGGACGAAGTCTGCGTGCTGCTCTGCCCCGACGCGAGCGCGGCGAGGGCAAGCAGAAAGGTGGCGAGTGCCAAGGCAGTTATTGGATTCGGAAAATGATTTCGCATGCGTATGAACTCGATCTCGACGTTCACATTTCGTGAACGCGCGGCGGGCGGTAGCAGAACGCCAACTCAGGCGCTGTCGAAGCTAATAGCTAATGGCTATTGGCTTCGACAGCGCCTGAGTTCGCGCGCGAAAGGATCAAAGTGCGGGTTGCTTCAGGATTTCAGCCAGTGCGCGCAACCGTGCTGAGTCTGCCTCGCTCTTCGACACGCCGGCGTTCTTCTCCAAAGACGGCGCGAGGTTTTTGAGTTTCCCGAGATCACTTCGATTACTCTCTGCCCTTTGAATCGCCTGCCGCAGTTCCGCGATTTCGCCGACGGGCAGAGCTTTTGAACGCTCCAACTGATCGACGTAAGCCTTCGCTACGACCAACTGCCGAGGCCACTCAATTTTCTCCTGATTCTGCACATTCAATTCGGCCACCCGAACCGCTTTCGCGGCGTCGATCTCGTTCTGCGTCAGGTGCTCGGTCGGCACGAGTTCGAAGACGTCCAGACCACGCGCGATCTCCGACGAGTAGATGTGACCGTTGTACCAGTAAGCAGACCAGGAGCCGCCCATGATGAGCATCTTCGGATCAATCGGCCCCCGGTCGAAATAGGCGATCTCGACCGGGCGTGCCGCGTCGGTGAAGTCCATGATGGAGATGCCGCCCTGATACCAGGCCTGCACCTTGATGTCACGGCCGGGAACCGGAACGAGCGAGCCGTTGTGTGCGACACAGTTCTCGCTGTCGCCCTGCGCGGCCGGCAACTTGTAGTAGCTCTGGAAGTTCAACTTGTTCCCCGTCAAACGGAAGATCGCATTAGCGCCCCAGATGTTCGGATCGTTCGCGCGGCAGCGCGCGCTCAGTCCGCCGCCCCACTCGTCTGTGAACACGACCTTCTTTCCGTCATTCGAAAACGAGGCCGAGTGCCAGTATGAATAGTTCGGATCGTTTACGGCCTCGACGCGCTTCGGATTGACCGGGTCTTTGATGTCCAGCAGAATTCCATTTCCCGAACAGGCTCCGGCCGCGAGTCCGAGCGCCGAGTACACTGTAATGTCGTGGCACTGGTTCGTATCAACAGGCTTTCCCTTATTGTCGTGCGAGCCGCCGCTGTTGAGAGCGTTTAGCACGCCGGTTTTAGGGTCGCCGAAAATTCGCGGCGTAGACACCACCTGAGCATTTTGCGGAGCCGCGAGCGGAACCTTAATCACGTCGATGCGAAAGAGCGCGGTGTTCGGGTCTTTGCCCGGAGGCTCACCCGAGCACCCGGCCAACTCTTCGCTCTGGCGGACGAAAGAGGTTCCGGAGACGTAGATGTAGACGTTGTTCTTATCATTCGGCGAGACGACCAGTGTATGCGTGTGCGAACCGCGGCAGGTTTGCACGGCCGCCACCTGCTTCGGATTCCTGATGTCCGTGATGTCGAAAATCCTGACGCCGCGGAAACGCTCTTTTTGCGCTGCCGGCAGAGACGGCGCGTTCTGTTGTCCAGCGGCGGGCGGCGGGTCGGGCGGAAAACCCTGCGGGCTGCAATCGAGTCGGCCGTTCGGCATCTCCACCGACATGAAGAGCAGGTTTTTGTGAACGGACACGTCGCCCTGCCCGCCCGGACAGACCATTGAAGTCAACAATCTGGCCTTCGCCGGATCGGAGATGTCAAAGATGTTGACGCCGTAAAAGTTTCCCAGAAACAGATGGTTGCCCTGAAACGCAAGGTCTGAGTTGGCGAAAGCGAGTTGCGCGGTAACGAGTTTGATGGGCTTGGGAATCTTCGAGGCATCGCCGATACCGAGGAGGCCGAGCGTCTTATCCACCTTCGGATTATCAGGATCGTCTGAACCGAGTTGAAACGCGTCCGGCTTTTTGAACAAGGAGACGTGCCTCATGCCCATCGCTGCGACGCCCGCGTCGTACATTCCCGGCGACAGTTTGGCGCGCGGGTCGCTTGTATCCGAACCCTTCATGCCCGCCGGTAGCGGCCGCGCCGGTTCAAGACCGAACGGATTTCCGTCGCCCTGATTAGCGGGTTTGGATTCCGGCTTCTTCGTGGGTTCGGGAGACGGCGAGGCCGTTTGTGCCAGCGTCCCGGCTGCAAAACACGAACACAAAATAAGGGAAGCCGTTAGTAAACGGAACGCGATAGTGTGTACCCGAATCATCGTTTCTCCTCTACAGGTTTTTCACCCAGCATAGTTTGCATAATCTTAATCTCAGCGCGTTGGCCGCTGTCAACATCGGTCGCAAAATTGAACAGTTCGGCGTCCTGCCCTGCGCCCGCCGTATTGAACAACTCCTTGACCATAATCAACGCACCGTCGTGGTGCTGAATCATGCCTTTCAAAAACAGACGGTCGAACTCCGCGCCCTTTGCTTTTCTCAAGGCGTCCATCTGCTTCTGGCTCAGCATCCCCGGCATGAGCATGTGATGGCTCGACATGTCGTGGCCCGGCATTCCATGCATCGGCGGCGAAATTGGCTCTCCCCTCAGTTCGAGCCAACGTTTCATAAACTCTATTTCGTCCGACTGCGTGTGGCTGATGCGCGCTCCGAGCGACCGGATGTCCTTGTTCTCCGTATGCGACTCGATGAGCGCCGTCATCTCGACCGCCTGCGCGTGGTGCATGATCATGCCCTGCATGAACTCCACGTCCTTCGGCGAACGGGGCGGCAGCGTCGCCCTCGTCGTCGGCGGCAGCGTTCGTGTCGGCTGTCCCGGCGCGCCGGGCTGCACCACAACCGGCGGCGGGTTGGAATCAGTTTGCTGCGCGCAGACCGGCAGCGATAAGAAACACGTGAGAGCACCGGCGGCCACGAGCCAGCTTCGCGGCGCTGCAACACGGATGACTGTCCTTAACTTAAACATGGCGCTGAAAGGAAACGTCCTTATCGACGTTGTGTGTTCAAGCATTGAGCGGTGATCTTACCACAAATAAGACAGGCGCTAACTCGTCAGCGCCGCGCCCGCACACTGCGCCCGGCGATGAACGTAAACATTCCCGCGAAGGGGAACGTAAAACCCTATGTCGAGCACTAAAACCCGTTGGCGCGCATGCCGGGAAAAGGCCGTAGCGCACAGGGTGAGTGCTCGAAGAGTTGTGTACGTTGATGTCGTGTAGGTTGTTTCGGCTGCATCGTTTCGTTTTCGCCACGCTTGAATTAGAATCACGCTTGCCCGCAAGCTCTCATCAGGACGGTTCACATGCTAAACAAAACTTTTCGCTCTCTCAGGACAAACTCGCGCCGGAACGCGTCGAAGTTAAGAAATACAATTGGCGCTTTGTTGATCGCGCTGCCGGTCGTGATGACAGCTTCGACAGGTGCGCGCGCCGAAGACTGGCCGCAGTTTCGCGGACTGAACGGGAGCGGCGTTTCCGTCTCGACCGGGCTGCCGGAAGTGTTCGGCCCTGAGAAGAACGTGGTCTGGAAGACGCCTCTGCCGCCCGGCCATTCTTCGCCCGTGCTGACGCGAGACCGCGTGTTTGTCACTGCATACGCCAAAGAAAAAGCGGTTGGCAGTCAGCCAACCGCAGCTGGCGCTAAGGGGAACGCGGGCGAGAAGAATCACAAACTGCTGGTGATCTGTCTTGACCGTCAGACGGGAAAACTGCTGTGGCAGCGCGAAGTGCCGCGCTCGCGCGAGGGGCGTTTGCAGAACGTCAACGATCCGGCCTCGCCAAGCCCCGTCACGGACGGCACGAACGTCTACGTCTTTTTCCAAGAGTTCGGATTGATCTCTTACGACCGTGCCGGTAAGGAGCGTTGGCGGCTACCGCTCGGCCCGTTCAATATGTTCTACGGATTCGGAGCGTCGCCCATTCTCGTCGACGACAAAGTGATCCTGCCCGTCGATCAGGATAGTCCCAGTTCATATCTGATCGCGGTCGATAAAACGAGCGGGCGCGTGCGTTGGAAGGTTGAACGCCCCGCGGTCATCTCGGGTTATTCGACGCCGATTATTTACCAGCCGAAGCAGGGTGCGAAGCAGATTGTCGTTCCCGAGTCGTTCCAACTCTCGGCTTATTCGGTCGCGGACGGCAAAAGAGTCTGGTGGGTGCGCGGCCTTGCGTGCGAGATGAAATCGATTGCCAGCAGCGACGGGGAATATGTGTACATCAATGGCTGGGGCTTCCCGCAAAATCAACCCGGGCGGCAAATCAGCACGATTCCCTTTGAAGAGGCATGGACGAAATACGATAAGAATAACGACAAGTTGATCGCGAAGTCGGAAGTGACGGGCGCGGAGAAGATGGACAAGATGTTGATCGAAGCCTTCGAGGCGTTCGACATGGATCGCGATGAGAAGTTGAACGCGAAGGATTGGGAAGTGTTCCGCGGTATGATGGCTTCTGAGAACGGCCTGCTCGCAATCAAACTCGGAGGGCAGGGCGATCAGACGGCGACTGCGATTCGTTGGCGCTATCAGAAACCCGTGCCGCAGGTTCCTTCCACACTGCTCTACAAAGGCGTGCTCTACATGATCAACGACAGCGGGATTCTGCTCTCGTTTGATCCGGCGAGCGGCAGTGTCATCAAGCAAGGCCGCCTGAATGGTGCGATTGATAAATACTTCGCGTCGCCGGTGGCGGCTGACGGCAAGGTGTTTCTGGTCGGGCAGGGCGGGCAGGTGTCCGTGTTGAAGGCCGCGGGCGATTGGGAAGTACTCGCCGTCAACGAGTTGGACGACGAGGTCTTCGCCACACCGGCGATTGCGGATGGGCGGGTTTACATCAGGACGCGCAGCGCGCTTTATAGTTTTGGCAAATAACGCCGACGGGGAAAACACCGCGCTCGTGATGCTCGTCGAGAAGATGTGCACAATCGGGGCGGGTGGTTAAAGGCAGAGGAGAGGGATTGGGAATGGCCGAGTTGATTCATCGTCCGAGGAGATTGCGTCGGCGTGAGGCCGTGCGCGCTCTGGTGCGCGAGGCGCGTCTGGGGCGAGAGGATTTGGTGCTGCCTTTGTTCGCGTGTGGGGGCGCGGGCGTGCGGCGCGAAATCTCTTCGATGCCGGGAGTGTTCAATTTGTCCGTGGACGAGGTGGCGCGCGAGGCTTCGCGTGCTTTCGACGTGGGCGTCCCGGCGATCATTTTGTTCGGGCTGCCGGACGCGAAGGACGAGACGGCGACGGGCGCGTATGCGCGCGACGGCGTGGTGCAGGCGGCGATTCGTGCCGTACGTCGAGCCGTGCCGGAGATGGTCGTCATCGCGGACACCTGTTTGTGCGAGTACACTTCGCACGGCCATTGCGGCGTGGTGCGCGAGGGCGAGTTGTTGAACGACGAGACGTTGGAACTGTTGGCGCAGACGGCCGTGAGTCAGGCCGAAGCGGGCGCGGACATCGTTGCGCCGTCGGCGATGATGGACGGGCAGGTCGGCGCGATCCGCGAAGCGCTCGACGCAGCAGGGTTGGATCAGACGGCGATCATGTCCTACGCGGTGAAGTACGCGTCGGCTTTTTACGGGCCTTTCCGCGAGGCGGCCGACAGCGCGCCCGCGTTCGGCGACCGGCGCTCATACCAGATGGATAGCGCGAACGCCCGCGAGGCGATGCGCGAAGCCGAACTCGACTACGCGGAAGGCGCGGACTTCCTCTTAGTCAAACCGGCGACCGCTTATCTGGACATCCTGCGCATGGTGCGCGACCGCTTCGATCTGCCGCTCGCCGCCTATCACGTCTCGGGCGAGTACGCGATGATCAAGGCGGCGGCCGCGCGCGGCTGGATCGACGAGCAGCGCGTCATGTTGGAAACGCTCACCAGCATCCGCCGCGCCGGAGCCGACCTGATCATCACTTACTACGCGCAGGACGCGGCGAGACTGCTTAGATAGAAACGATGAAGGAGGGACGATGAAGTAAAGCAGTTTGTCTTTACTTCATCGTCCCTCCTTCATCGTTTCTCTTCACCTCACTTCCACTTCGACCGGTTTGGCATCCTTGTTGTGATCGCCCGTGGGGAAGTTGGAGAGGTTGATGCCGAAGGGGCGGTCTGCGTCGAGTTCGACGACGAAACGGATGGAGAGCGGTCGGCCGCGTGCGGCCGCGGCGCGCGCGGCGAGTGAAGTAACGCGCCATTCCTGCATGAGCACCTGCGGTAGTTTCTCGACCGTGACGAGACGTGAGCCGCAGTTCGTCTCGTCGATATAGAGCGTGACGCGCGTGCCTTCGTAGCGTCCCTGCGCTTCGACGGGCAGGACGGGTTGCAGGTGCGCGCGCACGACGATCTCGCCGACCTTGCGCCAGTCTTCCCTGCCCGGCACGACGTACTCGAAAAAGCCCACGCCCGAACCCCACACGTAGCCCTCGCCGCCGCCCATCTTTTCAAAGCGCCCGCGCACGGCCTGTTCCGGCCGGAAGCGATAGAGCAGGCCGCCGCCCGGAAGCGGGTTGACGACCTGTGGCCGCGCGCCTTCGTCTTCTGCGGGGCGCGCGAAGGCGAACTGGCGCGGAATGAGATGACGACGCGCATCGAGCACTTCTTCGGGCGGCGAGGCGTTGCGCTGCGCGTTGAAGAGAGCCGCGCCGCGCGCGATCTCTGCGCGGACGGCTTCGTCGCGCGGGTCTGTGTAAGTAATGCCGTAGCCGCGGCGCGGGTCGGGCGTGATGATCCAGAAGATCGCGCCGCCCGCGCCCTGTCTCGCGGAGTGTTGGAAGTAGGCGCGATACCACTCGGCCTGCGTGAAGCCTTCGTAACCTTCCGGCCCCATACCGAACTCGCCCATCACGAGCGGCTTGTTCAGAGAGAAACTGGCGGCGGCGCGATTCGTGATGAACTCGCCGAGCGCTTCGGGCGACGTGACGAACGTGTCGTGATCGTCGCGCGGATAGTTGTGCACGTCTACGAAATCGACGTGCGGGAGGCGATGTTCTTCGAGCCACGCGCGCCGCTCGAAGGCCGAGCGATAGCCCCAGGTGCCGGGCGTCAACAGGTGGTTCGGGTCGAGCGATTTGATGTAGGCGCTCATCTCGGCCACCCATTCGTGCCGCTCGTGCCAGCGGCCGGGCGGCGCTTGCGCCTCGTTCATCAACTCGTAGGCCATGATGGTCGGGTCGTCTCGGTAGAGCGTGCCCGTGATGGTGTTGCGACGCGTGACGATGCGCTCGACGTGCTGTTTGTAAAGTCGGCGCGCCTCGGCGTTTGTGTAAAAGAGCATCGCGCGCTCGATGTTGATGCCGAACGGTTGGCGTTCGTCGGCCGCGTCCGGGATGCCCGCCCAGCGCAGGTATTGCGTGACGCCGCCCGTGTCGCGCCACCAGTTGACGAGACAGAGTTGGACGCGCAGGTTCCGCCGCGCGGCTTCGGCGAGCACGCGGTCGAGATGGACGAAGGCTTCTTCGTTCCAGTCGTCGGGCGCGCGCCGGAAGGGATGCGTGCGCGGCCAGTCGTCGCGGTCGCGCCCGACCGGCATCACGCCGTCCTTTTCCGTCCCTTCGCCGTAAGCCCACACGCGCACGACGCGCAGGCCGAGCCGTTCGGCTTCCGCCAAAGTCTCCGGCATCCGCGCGCGGTCTTCGTCGCGATACATGATGGCGACGTTTGCGCCCGCGAAACGAAACGGTTGCCTGTCAACGACGAAGCGCGTGCCGCTCGTCGTCACGAAATGCGGCGGCACGGTCTTCGGCCGCGCGGCCGGTTCGCGCACCGTCAGAATAATGAGCGCGCCCATGACGAGCGCGAGCACGAGAAAAAAGAAGTTTTGTTTCAATGCCGGATAGAGAACTTTCTAAAGTGATTGGTGAATACTGAAGAGAAGCTACGGGCGAGGATTGGTCAGCCGCATAAAACCGACGATGGCGCAAAGACTGCCGAGCACTAGAAACAGCGGGGCGAACGCGCCGAAGCTGAGCACCTTCTCCGGGTCGGTTTCGGTCAGGCCGACTAGTGCCACGGCCAGCAGGTGCAAGTTGAAGCCGAGCACGCAGAGACAGGCGAACGCGAACCAGCGCGTGGCCGGGCCAAAGGCGCGCGCACGCGCAAAGCCGAGCGCAGCGGCGACGAGCCAGCCGAGCAAGCAACTGACGAACAGGACGAGAAAGACGACGACCGACAGCGGAGCGAAGCGCGGCACGGGCGTCCCTTGCGCCTGCGCCCACACGAGCGGGAGAGTTGAAGCCAACAGCATGCGTTTAGTTCCTCTAGTTCGAGACGTTCCCAAGACCGGCACAAGAAACCGCCGTCCGCGCGGAGTCTGTCCAGGCAGCCACACGTTCGCGGACGGCGTTGCAGTTTCCACTCCTGGCGTTCCTGCGCTCGCGTCCGGTCGCTCGGGCACGACGCGCCTCGCCTTCGTCTGACA
>DASZCS010000048.1:0-69476 GCA_035942855.1 Pyrinomonadaceae bacterium
GGTGAACAAACACCAGGAGCCGCACGCCTCTTTTGAGTTGAGCGTGCGCCGCTGTTTCAGTTGCGCGACTTGCGGCGCGCTGGTGTTGCCGCGCCGACTTTGGCAGCGGCCTTGCTCACCGGATTTTTCAACGTGAGGTCGGGGCGGTCGCCGCCGGGGATCGCCACGGTGACGGCTTCGACGTTGACGAGGAAGCGGAAGAAGCCGTTCTGCATGACGCCGAGATTGAACTCGACGTTGACGGACGCGCCGGGCGAAATCTGCACGGGCGTGATCAGGGTGACGCCGGAGTTCAGGCCGCCGCCTAAGGGCTGGGTGGGCGGCTGTTCCGGTTGCGTGCCCATGACGGGCACGACCTGCCCTGTGCTGAGCGTCACGTTGAAGCTGCCGCCGTCTTCCGAAGGCACGACGCGCAAGTCTGCCTGCCCGTTGTCGGGTGCGTAGCCGGGGCTGTTGAGCGTCGTGATGTCCACGACGCGGAAGCGCAGGCGCGTCACCATCGCGTTGGTCAGGTTGGTGAACTTGCGTCGTATCTTCAGAGTGCCGAAGCTGCCGTTCGGGACGGGCGTGCCGACGCGGCGTCGATTCTGGCAAGTGCCCGCGCCCGAGCAGGTGTCGATGGACGAAGCCTTGATCGTCGCGTTGCGCTGTATGGGCGAGGCGAGATTTTCGGGCGCGGGTGCGCCGAGGATAGCCTGCACGCCGTTGATATTCTCAGCCAGAGTGGAGACGAGCCAGAAGTCCGAGGCGTTGTTGTTCGTGTCCTGCGGCACTCCGCTCGTCAGTTTGCGCACGAAGCTGTATTCGGCGTCCGTCGCGCCGACGGGCGGCAGTCCGTTCGTCTCGAAGTAGAGAGGATTGGTGGCGGTCGAGAACCCTGCGGCGTCGAAGCGCGTGCCGGGCGTGAAGGCGACGGACGAGCGGAAGATGGCAACGCCCGTGTCGTCCTCGATGTCCGCAGTGTAAGTGCGGTTCGGGGCGGCCACACTCGTCAAAGTGTAGCCGGTGTTCGCGCCGAGGTAATGGCCGCGCGCGGGAATGAGCGTACCGGCCGGGACGACGAAGCGCACCACGCCGTCTGCGCCGACGACAGCCCATCCGGCCGAGTTGTCGGCCGTGTCAACGGCGATGGCCGCGTTCGTGTTGTTGTAGATTTCCACAAACTCGTCGAGCAGTCCGTTGGACGCGCCCGGAGGGCCTTCGCCGCGGAAGCGAAACTCGCTGATCAGAATCTGACCGGCGCCGGGGAGCGGGCAGACATTGCCCCGTCCATCGCCGTCCGTGTCTGCCTGATCCGGGTTGGCGACGTAGCGGCAGTTGTCGGCCGTGTCCAGGACACCGTCGTTATCGTCGTCCGGATCGCAGGCGTTGCCCATCCCGTCGCCGTCGGTGTCCGTCTGATCGTTATTGGCGGCGGTCGGGCAGTTGTCGTTCGCGTCGAGGATGTCGTCGTCGTCGTCATCATCGTCGCAGCCGTCGAGGATGCCGTCGTTGTTCGAGTCGGGCGCGGGCGCGGTCAGGAACGGAATGAAGTCCACGACGAGGTTCGGGTCGCGGATGACGACGCCCGTGCCCGCCGGGTTGCGCCCCTGCTCGTCGGTCGGCCCCGAAGGGCTGCCCCAGTAGTTGTTCTCGGCGTTGAGCGTCCCGGTGTATTGCCCCGAGTCGATGCGTATGCCGAAGGGCGTCGTCGTGATGTTGTTGTTGTTAGCGGTGACGTTCGAGTTCGTACCCGTTCCGGTGTTGGCGATACGGATGGCGCTGGACACGCCGCCGGAAATGTCGTTGCAGGTGATCATCATCCCGTTATTGCCGCCGCCGAGGAAGATGACACTGCCCTGCGAATTCGTCGAGGTGTTACCCGTGATGACGATGCCGCTCGAATTGAAGAAGACCATCGAGTTGTCCGTCACGAGTTGGTTGGAAGAGACGGTGATGTTCGATTGCGTCCCGGCGAAGACCATCGCCGCGGACGCGTGGCCGGTGAAGCGGTTCTGCTCGATGAGGACGTTCGCCGCGCCCTGATCGGAATAGATGGCGTTACCGGAGGCCGCGCCCAGTTGGTTGTTACTTTCAAAGCGATTGAAGCGCACGATTGATTGGATCGCTCCGCTCGCGTTGAGGTAAAGACCGAAGGTGTTGTTGCGGATGATGTTGTTGAGGATGCGATGGCCGGAGCGATTGGCCGCGAGCGTTATACCGTTGGCGAGCGGCGCAGTTGTTCCGTCCTGCACAGTGAAGCCGTCAATCGTGACGTTGCTGGCCGTGACGCTGAATGCGCCGCCCGGCCCGTTGACGATTGCTTCGGGTTGGCCGACGCGCATGCGCGCATCGACGCCCGCCTGTGCGCCGCGCAGGTTGAGGAACTTGTTGATGGTGACGGTCTCCGTGTAAGTCCCGGCGCAGACATCTATCTGATCGCCGGAGTTAGCGACGGCGACGGCTTCAGTGATCGTGGTGTGGGCGGCAAAGGGACATTGCACGCGGTCGTCGTCAACCTGCCGGATGCGTCCGCCCGTGGCCGACTGGCAAGCGTTGCCGATGCCGTTCAGGTCGTCGTCCTCCTGGCCGGGGTTCGACGTGTTCGGGCAGTTGTCCATGCCGTCGGGCACGCCGTCGAGGTCTGTGTCCGGCTCGAAGTTGAAAGTCGTCTCATTCTGGTTGACGCCGACGGTGACGGCGTCGATGTTGCCGACGAAGTTGTTCCAAGTGGGTGCGCCGAAGCCCGTGACGAAGCGCAGGCCGCCCGCGCCGTTCGCGGAGTTGATGATGCGCGCCGTCGGGTGCGTGGCGAAATAGCTGTCGAGGGTGACGAGCGGCGGGCCGCCAGTCCCGGCGCTGACAGCCCACCAGCCGCCGACGCGCGCGTTCCACGTCTGCCACTGGCCGACCACGACGCAGTTCGGGTTGTTGCCGCATTGGTTCGGCACGGCGTCGCCGCTGTACGTGCCGTTTTGATAGACCGGCTCGAAGAAGAGTTGATCGTCAACCGTGGTGTCGCCCGTGGTGTCGAGGTTGAGAATGATGTAGGGAGCCTGGCCGCCCGAGCCGGGCGTGCTGACGTAGGTGCTGTAGGTGAGCGCGGTGATATCGCCGAGCGAGACGCCGTTGTAATGAGTGCTGCGCATTTGCGCCGCGCTGTTGCCGTTGGGGCCGACGGAGAGTTCGACGCTGCCCGTGCCGAGCGGCGGCGTGCCCGGCCCCTGTTCGAAGCGCACGGAGGGCGTCGGCGCGGGCGAGGCGCTCACCTGCGGCTGCCAGCCCTGCAAGTTGGCATTGGTGACGAGGACGGGCGTGTTCGTCAGCAGGCGACTGTTCGAGGTGGTGAACATCCAGGGGGTTTCGGGGTCGGGGATGCCGTTGCCGCCGGTGTCGTAGCCCGCGCGCGTGCGGACGTAAGGGTGATAATTCGAGTCGGCCGGATGCGGCAGCGTGCCCGTGATCGTGTAAGGGTTGGCCGCAGGGGAGAGCGACGCGAGGTTGCGCAGGCGCTCGCCGTCCGCGTCCAGGTGTTCGATGACGAGGCGGAAGGTGTTGTTGGCGAAGATGGTGACGTAATAGTTGACGTAGGAGCCGGGTTCGGCCGCCGTCTGCGCCGAGTTGTCCTGCGGCAGACCACATTGCGAGACGCCGCTCTGCGTGAAGGCGAAGTTGCCGTTGACGAAGAACTGCTTGTCCATGCAGAAGCCGACGCCCTGCGGGTTGTTGTTCTGGAACCAGATGGCCGGGTCGCCGTCGTGCGCGGGGGCGAAGGGCGTCGAGCCGTCGGGCGTCTCGCCCGTAATCTCGCGCAGGAAGCCGACGGTGACGAGATTGCCGCCCGCCGTCCAGTTGGCGGCGTAAGGGTTGACGCGGATGGTCGTGGCGAATGTGACGGAGCCGCCCGGCGGCAGTTGGCTCGGATTGACGGTTTGCGACGCGTCGTGGCGGAAAGCGGTCGGGCGGTTCGTGGTCGTAGAGGGTGAACCGCTCGCGCGCGGCCCCGTGTCAACGCCGTCGAGCGTGGTCAGGGGGGTCGTGGTCGCGGCCGACGTGCGGGGCGATAAATAGAGCGCGGCAGCGGCCGACAGAGAGAGCGCGGCAACTAACAGACAACAGACACGTGCAAACTTCTTCATGGGGAATCCTCCGGCGGGGACAGGCAAGAGTGAGAGGAGTATACGCGGCTAGTCACTCCTGAAATTAATGGTGGTACTCCGATACTCGCGAGGCACAGAGCGCGGCTAGGTGCTTTCTGAAGGTCGCAACCGTTCGGGTGCGACGCGTGCGCTTGAAGAGCGTGGATAATAGTCTCCGCCCAAGGCCAAGTCAAATGATTTGACGGCGAAAACGGCAGGCCGGAGTCAAACTTGATTTGAACGCGCGCGGGCGACAACCGGGCAGCAGAATTTAAAGCATCGTACAGAATCAGGAAATCACGAATCCAGACGAAATTACACGAACAAAAGTTTCGGCCGTTTCGTGTCTCGCGCAGGCGGTTCAAAGTTTTGTTCGCTGCTCTTAAGTCTCGCTACCAACCTGCGTCGGCGCGCGCCGTTCTCAGGAAGTTTCGCCTTCGGCCGTGAGAAATTGATTCAACTCGCGCGCATCTGGAAGCGCGGCGCGTGCGCCCAGGTCGCGGCACTTGAGCGCGGCGACGGCCGAGCCGAGCGTCAGGCAAGTCTCGACGCTCTCGCCTTGCAGCAGGCCGTAGAGAAAGCCCGCGTGAAAAGCATCGCCCGCGCCCGTCGTGTCGCGACAGCCGCCGGGCACTGCGAACGCGTCCGACTCCAGAAATCGCCCCTCTTGATAAACAAGCGCGCCGCGCACGCCGAGCGTCATGCCGACTATGGCCTCAGGGTGCAGGCGCGTCTTCAACTCTCGAAGCGCCGCGCGTTCGTCCGCGATGCCCGTCAGGCGGCGCGGAAACTCCGACGAAGAGATGAGCACGTCGATGAGCGGTAAAAGCTCGGGCAAGCCTTCATAGATGTTGTCGATGTCTGCGGAGACGATTGTGCCTGCCGCTCGTGCTTCGCGTGCAAGGCGTGCGCATGCGGGCGGGTCGTGCGCGTCCAGATGCAGCACGCGTCCGCGCGCGGCAAACCCTGTGGGCGCCTCTCCGGGGGCGTAACCGAGCCGCTCGTCGCGCTGCCAGAGGATCGTGCGCTCGCCCGTCCCCGCGTCGATAATGATGAAGGCGATTTGATTGCGCGCGCCCTCGACCACCTGTGCGAACTCCGTGTCGACGCCTTCCGATTTGAGCGTCTCAAGCCCGAAGCGTCCCTCTGTGTCTGAGCCGAAACGTCCGGCGTAAGCCGTGCGCAAACCGAGCCGCCGCAGCGCCACCATCGCCGAAGCCGTCTGCCCGCCCGCCGCCTGCACGTGAGAGTCGAAACGCGTCTTCGTATCGAAGGCCGGGTACGCGGGCACGACGATCAAGTGATCCACCGCGTTCAGACCGAAACCGACGGCGTCAAACTCTCTCTCAGGCGGCAACTGAAAAGGGAAGCGCAACTTAAGTTTTCCTCTCCGACTCTCGATGCGTTAAACTGACTGCTGAAACCAGTGACAAGTGACGAGTGACGAGTGACAAGTTAAGGCAAGAGTTATCTCTTGTCACCTCCGATCACTTGGGGAGCGAGCGCGTTGACCCTCGAAGAGAAACTCAGGAATCTGCCCGTCTCGCCCGGCGTCTACATACACAAGGACGAGGCGGGCAAGATCATCTATATCGGCAAGGCGAAGAATCTGCGCAACCGCGTGCGCTCCTATTTTCAGTCGGGGCGCGGCCACGACCGCAAGACGCGCGAACTCGTCCGGCGCATACGCGACCTCGAATTCATCGTCACCGACACGGAGGTCGAAGCGCTCGTCCTCGAATCGAACCTCATCAAGAAACACAAGCCGCGTTACAACATCGCGCTCAAGGACGACAAGCAATACCCGCATCTGAAACTGACCATCAACGAACCTTTCCCGCGCGTCATGATCACGCGCCGCATACAGCGCGACGGCGCGCTCTATTTCGGCCCGTTCCTTCCCGCGTCGCTCGCGCGCCGCACGATCGATCTCATCAACCGCACCTTTCAACTGCGCACCTGCGACATAGAGATCGACGGGAAATTGCCGCGCCCCTGTCTCGAATATCACATCAAACGTTGTCTCGGCCCGTGTGTCCGCGGCCTGTGCACGCCGGACGAGTACGCCGAGTCTGTGCGCGACGTGCGCCTGTTTCTCGAAGGCAAGAACAAGGAGTTGGCCGACGAGTACGCGGGGCGGATGGAGCGCGCGTCCGATGAGATGCGCTACGAACTGGCCGCTAAGTACAGAGACTTGCGCAAGGTCGTCCTCGCCGTCTCGGAGACGCAGAAGATGGCGACTTCGCCGGAGCGCGACGTGGACATCTTCGGCTATTACCGCGAAGCGCAACGTCTCGCCCTGCAACTCTTCACCATGCGCGAGGGCAAGATCGTCGGCCGTCGCGAGTTTTTCTGGGAAGACCTGTCGCCGGACGAGTTCGACCCGGCCGAATTCTTAAGCGAAGTCCTGACGCAATACTATTCGACCGACTACGTGCCGCGCGAGATTCACGTGCCCGTCGATTTCGAAGATCGCGAACTGTTGGAGCGCGCGCTGTCCGAACGGCGTGGTCGCCGCGTCCGCATACTCGACCCGCAGCGCGGCGAGAAGCGAGAGATGATCGCGCTCGTCGAGAAGAACGCGCAGATCGCTTTCGAGCAACGCTTCCGCGTCTTGAAGCCCGACATGGAGCGCGTGCTCGAAGAGTTGCAGGAGACTCTGGAGTTGCCGCGTTTTCCGGCGCGCATCGAGTCGTTCGACATCTCGAACATTTCCGGCGCGGAGAACGTGGCCGCGATGGTCGTCTGCGAAAACGGCAAGATGAACCGCGCCGAAGGGCGTCGCTTCAAGATCAAGACGGTCGAAGGCTCGAACGACGTGGCCTCGATGCGCGAGGCGGTCTATCGCCGCTACCTGCGCCAACTCGAAGAGAAGAACCCGCTGCCCGATCTCGTCATGATCGACGGCGGCAAAGGACAACTGAACGCCGCCGCCGACGCCATGCGCGAACTAGACCTCGAAGCCATTCCGATGATCGGCGTGGTGAAACCGCCGCGCCGTCACAACGAAGTGTCGCACCTCCTCGTCAAAGGACGCGAGCACGAACCCGTCTACCTCGATTCGCATTCGACAGTCCTGCGTCTCATCCAGATGATCCGCGACGAGACGCACCGCGCCGCCGTCACCTATCACCGCAAGCGGCGCGAGATACGCGACTTCACTTCGGAGTTGACCGAGATACCCGGCGTCGGCGACAAGCGCAAGAACCGTTTGCTCCGAAACTTCGGCTCAATCGCACGCATCGCGCAGGCCGCCCCGGCCGAACTCGCGCCCTTCGTCGGACGCCAGACCGCAGAAGAGATCGCCGCGCACTTCGCACGCCAGCGCGCGCTCGCCGGAGTGAACAACGCGCCGGAAGACGCGGGCGCACACGACGCAACGCTTGTTGACGACAATGACGCAGCGAGTGTTGAAGACGATTCTGTCGCCGCGAATGGTGCGAAGACGTCCGCGCGGACGCACGTTGATGAAGGCGACGAAGAGACGCCGCTCGTCGTCGAGACACGCCTCGACGACCCGGAGGGCGACGCGGAAGACTTGCAGCCGATTCGTTCCGTGGATCATCGTGGCGAAGTGCGACGGCCGCGCAAATCTACACGCAAGCGCGGCGAGCGTTCGACCAATCCGCACAGCATCAGACGTGAGCGCATCGGCAACTCGGACGTTGAATCGGGAACGATAGAAGCCGACAGCGAATAAAGTGAAACCGCCGACGCACATAGAAACCGCGCGCCTCTCGTTGCGCAAGCCCGTCGCAGCGGACGTGCCGCTCATTTACGCGGCTTACGCCGCCGACCCTGCGGTGACGCGTTACCTGACGTGGCGGCCGCATCAGAGTCTTGCAGACGGCGAAAGACCGTTCGCCGAGCAACAGGCCGCGTGGGAGTCGGGCAAATATTTCTCGTGGGTCATCACGCTGAAAGAGCAGAATGAATTGGCGGGGATGATCTCGGTGCGTCCCGAAGGATGGCGCGTCGATCTGGGTTACGTGTTGGGGCGCAAGTGGTGGGGGCGCGGCTTGATGACGGAGGCCGTGCGCGCCGTGACGGATTATGTGTTGTCCGAGCCGGAGGTCTTTCGCGTGTGGGCTGTGTGCGACGTGGAGAACGCCGCTTCGGCGCGCGTGTTGGAGAAGACCGGGATGCGGCGCGAAGGAATTCTCAGGCGTTGGGCGATGCACCCGAACGCGGGCGACGAGCCGCGCGATTGTTTCTGCTACGCGCGCATCAAAGGCGAAGCCGCGTGAACTCCGAATCAATTTTTATCTCAGCGCGCAATTCATTTCAACGGAGGTGAAGGATGAAGACAGACAACGGGCGGACGACTTCGGTGTGGATGCAGACGGCCGACGTGCCCGGACAGACGCCGCTCGCGTCGGACGCGCAGGCGGACGTGGTCATCGTCGGCGCAGGCATCGCGGGGCTGACGACCGCATATCTTTTGACGAAAGAGGGCAAGCGCGTCGTCGTCATAGACGACGGAGCAATCGCGGGCGGCGAGACGTGTCGCACGACGGCGCACCTGTCGAACGCGATTGACGACCGCTATTACGAAATCGAACGGCTGCACGGCGAGCGCGGCGCACGACTCGCGGCAGACAGCCACACGGCCGCCATCGATAAGATCGAAGCAATCGTTGCGGAGGAACAGATCGATTGCGACTTCGCGCGGCTCGACGGTTATCTGTTCGCACCGGAGGGCGAAGACCCGGACAAAATCGGCGACGAACTCAGCGCCGCGCATCGCGCGGGACTTGTGGACGTGGAACAGGTCGAACGCGCGCCGCTGCCGTCGTTCGACACGGGCGCAGCCTTGCGCTTTCCGCGTCAGGGGCAGTTCCACGTCTTGAAATACTTGCGCGGGCTGTTGGATGCCATCCGTCGCGGCGGAGGCGAAATTTACACGGGCACGCACGCCGAAAAGATCGAGGGCGGAAGCCCTGCGCGCGTCGAGACGAGCGGCGGCGCGACCGTCAGCGCGAGCGCCGTCGTAGTGGCAACGAATTCGCCCGTCAACGATCTGGTCACCATTCACACGAAGCAAGCGCCGTATCGCACCTATGTCGTCGGCGGGCGCGTGCCGCGCGGGAGTGTGCCGCAGATTCTCCTGTGGGACACGCCCGACCCGTATCACTACGTGCGCTTGCAGCGCGACGAGAGCGCGAGCGTTGACGGCAGGGAATACGACGTGCTGATCGTCGGCGGCGAAGACCACAAGACCGGGCAGGCCGACGACACGGAGGATCGTTTCCGTCGTCTCGAAGAATGGACGCGCGAGCGTTTCCCGCAAGTCGAGAGTTTTGCCTATCGGTGGTCGGGGCAGGTGATGGAGCCGATTGACGGCCTCGCCTACATCGGGCGCAACCCGCTCGACAGCGACAACGTCTTTATCGCCACGGGCGATTCAGGCCAGGGCATGACGCACGGCACGATTGCCGGAATGCTCCTGACCGATCTCATACAGGGGCGCGAAAACGCGTGGGCTGAACTCTACGAGCCGTCGCGCAAGACGGTGGGCGCGCTCAGGGATTTCACCGAAGAGAACTTGAACGTCGCCGCGCAATACACAGACCTCGTGACGCCGGGCGAAGTTTCGGACGCCTCGGAGATCAAAGCGGGCGAGGGCGCGGTTATTCGCCGTGGCGTGACGAAAGTGGCCTGCTATCGAGACGAGTCGGGCACGCTCCACGAACGCTCCGCCATCTGCGCGCACCTTGGCTGCGTCGTCCGTTGGAATCCGACGGAGATAAGTTGGGACTGCCCCTGCCACGGCTCACGCTACGACCCGACGGACGGCCACGTCGTCAACGGCCCCGCCATCAGTGGCCTGGCCGAAGCGGGGAAAGAGTGAAGACTGGTAAATAGTGAATGGTCAATGGTGAATGGAGAAAGATAGTGCTGATCCATTCACCATTTACTATTTACGAGTCACCGCTTTCACTTCATCGTTTCTTCGTGTCGTAGGTTCACGCGGTAGATCGTGTAGTTGGCGACGCGTTCGCCCGCGTCGCGTGTGTAGAAGCGGTCTATGTTTTCGAGATCGGTTTGGCCTGTTGTCAGGACGATGTAGGAAAGCGGCGTTTGTGCGGCGCGTTCGCGTGTGAAGGTGTCGATGTAGGCGGCGTAGGCGCGCACCTCCGCGTCGATGTCTGCGGGTGTGACGGGCGCGCGGTTGGGGGCGAGGCCGTTGATGATGCGGACGGAGCCGAAGACGGCCGTGCGATAAGGATGCGGGCGGCTGATGAAGTCCGCGAAGCGTGCGGCGTCGATGTTCGAGTAGTAGAGTTGCCGGTAAAGTCGCTCCTTCTCTTCGGCGTGTGTCGTGCCGGAGAAGACGAACATGTGCGGCGACCAGAGGACGGCTTGCGGCGCAACCGTCGGGAGGCGGTCGGCCAGCCCGATGTCCGGACAGAAAACCGTGCGCCGCTGTCGCCCCTCCGCCGTATCGAATTCTCCCTCCGCTCGTGCAATCTCCGAAAGACGCAGGTAGACCGCACGCGCTTCATCAGTCCACAGATTGAACTGCGCCGCGCGCCGCGTGGCGGCGAAGACCTCGAACGACGCCCAGCCGAGCGACAGGATCGCGATGCAGGCGAGGACGCGCGGGCGTGTGAGCGCTCGCCCCGCGCAGAGCAGGACAGAGACGGCGAGCGCGGCGAGCGAGAGGTAGTTCGTGATGAACTGTTCGTAGTGGATGGGCTGGAGCAAGCGCCCGGTGATGAGTTGTTGATTGAAGACGACGAAGGGCGTGAGCGCGAGCGAGGCCGGGAGCAGGACGCGGCGGTCGCGCCAAGCGATGCGTCCGCGCCGTGCGGCGAAGATGAGGACGAAGAGGGCGAGCGCGCCGAGTAGTTCCGAGGTGCGGAAGAGGTCAGGGGCGCGCGTGTGGACGAGAGCTTGCGCCGCGTCCATCGTCTGCGCGCGTTGCGCGAGCAGCCACGCGTAGGGCGCAAGCGAGAGCGCGGCGATTGAGATGACGACGAGCAGCGTTCGTGCTGCGCGACGCCGTTCAGCGGGCGCGACCGAGGCGAGCCACAGCAGCGCGAGACAGGCGAGCCACGCGGCGGCGGTCGTCCAGAGATAAAAGTAGGAGTAGACCATCAGCGCGAAAGTGAATCCGGCGAAGCAGGCGTCTACGAGCCACGCGCGCTGTGCGTCGCCGATCGACGCGTGCCGCGCGTCGTCAGCCGGTGCGCGCTGTTCGTTTGGCGTCAACGCGTGTGATTCATTGTTCGTCAGAGCGCGCCAGACGAGCAGGCAGAAGATGAAGAGGAGGGCGAAGGGCAGAGCGGGCAGGTAACGACGCAGGAAGGGGAGCGGCAAGTAGGCTGTCTCAAGGCCGCGCAGGGTGCGCACGGTTTTCTGGATGAAGGTGCAGAGGCAGAGGACGAAGAGTGCGAGCGCGGCGGCCGTGCGCTCGTCGCCGGAGACTGTGCGGAGCAGGCGCGAGAGCGCGAGCGTGGTGGCGAAGGCTGCGAGCGGCCAGAGGATGATGAAGACGGTGGCGGCCGATAGTTTGAAAAGGCGTGCCGGGAGCGCAGAGACGTAAGCGGGGATGAACTGGATCGAGAAAAGCGATTCGGGTTGCGGCGCTGTCTCGGCGGCGTCGCGCCCCGTGTAAGGATCGTTCAGACGCGCGCGTCCACGTATGAGCGCGGCGAGGTAAGACTCATAGGCCGATTCATCGAAGAAGAAATAGAAGGCCGCGCCGTTCCAATCGTGCCCGCGCTCCGCCCACAGGTAGACTTGCGGCGCGAGCGACAGGGCGGCCAACGCCAGAGCCGCCGCCACGCTCCAACGCCACTCCGCAGTCGCCGCGCCGTGCCGTGTGCGCGCCCATGCAAACGTCAAACGGCGCAAGACTGCTTCCTCCTCGTGTTGAAGAAAGAGAAAACGGGCGCAAGTCTGGAAGTGTGAACTTGCGCCCGTCGGATTATGGCTCGCGCCCGTCCGGCGGACGCATGCGTCTAACTAACTCTGCGGTGTCTGCGATGCGCCGGGTTGCTGCTCCTGTGCGGCGCGCGCGCCGGAGAAGTCATAGGTGACGTGTAGGCGAAGCGCGCCGTCTTTAACTTCGGAGCGCACGTCTTTGGCCTGCGCACGGAGCGTGCCGTTGCTGGCCTGTACGGGGACGTTCAGAGAGAGTTGCGCGCCACGCATCAGGACGAGCGGGTTGACCTTCTGGTTGATCGCCGTCTGCACGAAGCCCGTGATGAAGGGACTGGCGAGCGGCGAGACGCCTTCGAGGTTCATGCCCGCGATGGTGATCTGTCCGTAGAGCGTCTGTTCTTCGGGTTTGAAATAGAGATTGATGTTGGCTTCGGCCGCGCCGCGAAAACTCATGCAGTTGCCGAACACAGTGTAGTTGCCGCTGAAGGCGAGCGGCGCGACGATCTGCCCGTTCTTCAGGCTCACGCCCGTGCGCACGCCGCTCCCCTCCTGCGCCACGACAACCTGATTCTGGCAGCCACCGCCCTCCTGCACCTGCACGAAATGAAAGCCTGCGGTTTGTGTCGCCGCCATCTCCGATTCTTTCGGCATCGAGGCGAGACGAAACGCGGGCGCGTTCAAGTCTCGAAAGATGGTCGAGAGCAGAGTGTCGAAGAACTTCTCGTCGAGCGTTAAGACGGCCGTGCCCGGCGGGTCGCCGGCCGCGTCGGGCGCTTGCAGGGGCGCACCCGTCTGCGCCTGTTTCATGCGCGGTGCGCCCACGAAGATGTAGAACGTCAAGACAGCGCCGAGCAGCATCCCGACGACGAGCAGGAGGATGTATTTCATCTTCTTCTTTGACCTCGTCAGTGGTTCGGCGAAGAGGCTGGCGACGCCGCGCCCGCAGGTGATGAAGTTGGCGATGAAGCGGGCGACGAAGTTGGCGCAGCCGTATTAGAGGCGGGCGCGTTGCCTCCCATGCGCGCGTTCATCATGCCGAGCGCCAGTTGCAGGAAGCTGGCGATCTGGCTCACCTGCTGCTTGATCTCCTGCTCGCTCAATTTCGTCAGGCCGGTCGGCAACTCGAAGAGCGCCGGGTCAACCGTGGTCTGTATGTCGCGCATGTCTGCGACGAGCGAGGCGCGGCTGACGCCCTGCACGTTCCCTGTGGCCTGTCCGGTCAGGTCGGCGTGCAGCGGCAAGCCCGTCTCTTTGTCCACGTAGATAAAACTCTCCGTCGCCACGTCGCCCGCAGCCGATGCGGTCTTCGCCGTCGCCGCGTGACGATACTTGACGACCGTGCGCCCGTCGCGCTGCTCCTCGCCCACGCGTTCGACGCCGCGCTGGTTTTGCAGGACGACCACCATCTGCCCCGGCGTCAGAGAACGCACGTCGAAGCCGATCAACTCCGGCGTGATCTCCGCATACTGCTTGCGTCCCGGCATGATGAGATAGCGTTTGTCGGCGCGGTCGAGGAAGATGACCTGGCCGAGCACGGGTACGTTGTTGAAAGCGTAGCGACGGTTATCGCCGCTGCGCGCCACTTCGATGGGAAGCTGGATGCCTTTCGTCTGACCCTCGGCCGTGCCCGTAAAAACGAGCGTCGCTTTGTACTCCTCCGGCTCGCGCGTCTCAATCGAAGCGGCCGAGACGGGCGACGGCGTGGCGACGGCGTTGGAGTTTGCGGCGTTAGTGTTTGCGGTACTGGTGTTCGTGGCGGGCGGAGCCTGGCAAGCCGCGCCGGCCGCAAGCGCGAGGGCGAGCAGGAAGAGAGTCGAATTCTTGGTCAAGGAAAATTTCAGTGCGCGCATACAAGTCTTCTCCTGTCTGTGGTCGGGCAAAATCGCAAGAGCGTTAGATTTTGTTGCAGGGGAATTGGCCGGGGAAGAATAGCACAAAACGCGCGGTGCGGGCGTGGAAAAGAAAGGATGAAGTAGGAGCGTTGAATGGTGAATAGTAAATGGTAAATGGAAAGAACCCGGTTTCTTCCATTCACCATTTACCATTTACCATTTACCACTTTATTTCTTGATGTAGCTGCGATGCACCCACGGCCCCGCGCCGGAGCGGTCGCGCGTCTCCAAGAGGATGTTGACCTTGCTTTCACGCGTGATCATCTGGACGCGCTTCGTGACGTTTTGCTCGGTGGCCGCGCCCGCTTCGGCGTCCGCGAGGAAGGAGCGCACGTCTGCCGTGGACACGGCGTCGAACTTCTGTCCTTTCTGCAACTCGGCGATGGCTTCGACGGCGCTGGCCTTCAACAAACTCGGCCAGAGTTTACGAAAGAGAGCGTTGGCGGCGTACACGTCGGCGCTATTGATCTTGCCGTTGATGGCGAACGCATAGCCGACGACGTCCGTTCGGCCTTCGACGATGTGCGAGAGAGCTTTGACGTAAGCGGCGGCCGTCTCCTGCACCCCGCGGTCTTCGAGCGTCAACTGAAAACTCGAAGTCGAGACGGGCGCTGTGACGCGCTTGCCGACGTTCGTGCTCAGCTTCGTCTGCGCCTCGGCCACTTTGTTCCAGACCTCGCCCTGTGACTTCGCCTTGTTCGCGGCCAATTTCAAATCCTTCGTCGCCACGCGTTCGTTGGCGGAACTGAAACGCGTCACCTCTTCGTTGCCGCGCTTCTGCCAGCGCCCCTGCTCGACGCAGAAGGCCGCAATCGAAATCTTGCCCGAACGCGGCGGCACGATCAGATCGACGCCGAGCATGCGATCCTGCTGCCCGCCCTTCACGATGTCGCCCGACTGGACATAGACCTCTTCGTGGCGCGACAGATTTTCAATCGCCAACTCGTTGACGTTCTTCGTCTCGTAGACGACGACCTTTCGCTGCTGGAGCGCTTCTTGCAGCGTCAGGAAGGTCTTGCCGCCAAGTTTGTCTCGACCGTGAATGAGAAAAACCGCGAGGTTGTTGTGCGTGTAGGGGCCGGAGATTTTGTAGTCGCCCGCGGCGGCCGGATTCGTCTGTTCGGCCTGTGCGACAGGGCGGCGCGGCGTCTGCGCCAGCAACACGAGCGGCAACACAAACGCCAACACGGCGACCACCAAAACCTTAAACTTCGTTTCGAATTTCATCTCGCTACTCCTCGTTCTTCAACGTGACGGAAAACTTCTGGACACGTCTGGGGTTCACCCCGTTGAACGGAGAGCGCGAAAGGTTCTTGCAGGAAAAAAGGTGAACGGTAAATGGTAAATGGTGAATGGACGGAAGCAGGTTTTATCCATCCACCATTTACCATTTACTGTTCACCATCGTTACGTGATGTAAGAGGTGGGAGCGTCGGCGTGTGGGACGAAACAGCGGCGGCAGCGGGCTTCGTAGGAGTCGGCCGCGCCGACGACCACCTGACCTTCGACGTTGACGATGCGCTGCGAGTAGTTGGCGGGCTGGCCGCAGCGGACGCAGATGGCGTGCGTCTTGGTGATGTATTCGGCGACGGCTAAGAGTTGCGGCATCGGCTCGAAGGGACGGCCGGTGTAGTCCTGATCGAGTCCGGCGATGATGACGCGCAGGCCGCGCCGCGCCAGTTCGTTGGCGACCGCGACGAGTTCGTTGTCGAAGAACTGGCCTTCGTCAATGCCGACGACATCGGTTGACTCTTCCACCTGCGAGAGAATCTGTGCGGCCGTCTCGACGACGCCGGATTCGTGGCGCATCTCCGAATGCGAAACGATGTGGTCGTGCGAGTAGCGATTGTCGATGCGCGGCTTGAAGACCTGCACGCGCTGGCGCGCGATCTTGGCGCGGCGCAGACGACGGATCAACTCTTCGGACTTGCCGGAAAACATCGAACCGGCGATCACCTCGATCCAACCCGGCGTCGTGCGGTGCAGAATGCTCAAGTGTTCGTCGTTACCCTGTGCGATAAACTCGTCCATGCGTTCTAACGATTCCTGTCTGGTGTGAAAATCGACGGCGGACGCGCGCGGTCATACGCGACTGGCTAGACAAGTCGCCAAACACCTTCGACATCGCCGTCGTAACAACTTCGCGTGAGCGGGAGCGTGAACGGGCGGGAGACGCGTCAACCTTCGTCACTACTGAAGCGCGACGAAGGCTATAACAGACTTGCCCGCAGAGTCAAAAGGGGAAACGATGAATGATGAACGATGAAGCAGGAACGATGAAGGATGAACGGAAGACAAGTTGCTTCTTATTCATCGTTCATCATTCATCGCTTCCCAGAGTTGCCTTGACTTTCCCCGTGCCCCTTGTTGTAATTCACGCATCCTGAACACGCCTGCGAGAGAGCGAGAATTTCCCGTACAACGGAGGTGAGAGTTTTCAAGTGCCTGCAAGTGAATTGATCTACGATTGGAATCGGGTTGCGCCGGAGCATCCGGCGCCCGGCCGCCACATCAGTTTCGACGACGAGACGCTGCGCGACGGGCTGCAATCGCCCTCCGTCTGCGAGCCGCCGGTGGAGAAGAAACTCGAACTTCTGCACCTGATGAACGACCTCCAGATCGACACGGCCGACATCGGCCTGCCCGGCGCGGGCGGCACGCACGCCGCGGGCGTCGAACGACTCGCGCGCGAGATCGTCGAACAGCGCATGCAGATTCGACCGAACTGCGCCGCGCGCACGCACGAGAACGACATTCGCCCCATCGCCGAAATCTCGCAGCGCGCCGGAATCGCCATCGAAGCCTGCACCTTCATCGGCTCGTCGCCCGTCCGCTTCTACGCCGAAGACTGGACGCTCGACAAGTTGCTGAAACTCTCGGAAGACGCCATCCGGTTCGCCGTCAACGAAGGTCTGCCCGTCATGTACGTCACCGAGGACACGACGCGCGCCGACCCCGATACCATTCACGCGCTCTACACGACGGCCATCCGCGCGGGCGCACGCGCCGTCTGCGTCTGCGACACCGTGGGACATTCGACGCCCGACGGAGCACGCGCCGTCGTTCGCTTCGTCAAAAGCATCATCGAAGAACAGGGCGGCGGTATACGTCTCGACTGGCACGGGCATCAAGACCGCGGCCTCGGCGTCATCAATTCCATCGCGGCGATTGAAGCCGGGGCGGATCAGGTGCACGGCTCGGCGCTCGGCGTCGGCGAACGCGTGGGCAACACGCCGATGGATCAACTGCTCGTCAATCTCAAACTGATGGGCTGGATCGACAACGACTTATCGAAACTGCGCGACTACTGCCAGGCGGCCGAGTCGAGTTGCGGCTGGACTATTCCGGTCAACTATCCGGTCTTCGGCCGCGACGCTTTTCGCACCGCGACGGGCGTGCACGCGGCGGCCGTCATCAAGAGCTTCCGCAAAGGCGACACGGAACTGGCAGACCTCATCTATTCGGGCGTGCCCGCAGGGCTGTTCGGCATGCGGCAGGTGATCGAAGTCGGCCCGATGAGCGGCAAGTCAAACGTCATTTACTGGCTCGAATCGCGCGGCATCGAAGCGACGGACGAACGCGTCGGCCGCATCTACGAACGCGCCAAAAGCGCCACGGGCGTCCTCGACGAAACGGAGCTTATGCAACTCGTTTAGTAAATGGTGAATGGTAAATGGTAAATGGTTAAGAACCTGTTTTTATCCATTCGGGCTTGACGATTCAGGATTGACGGCTTTTCTCCATTCACCATTTACCATTCGCCATTCACCGTTTTTATGTTTCCCACCACGGCCACTGCTCCTGAACAGATCGTGCGCGAGTTGCTCGCCGATGCGCGTGTGCGTCGCGCGTTCGAGTTGTTCGTAGAGCGCGCCGACGAGTTGACGCGCGAGCAGGCGGCCATCTGCGAGATACCCGCGCCGCCGTTCGGCGAAGAGGCGCGCGCCGAGTATCTGTCGGCGCGCTTTCGCCAGTGCGGGCTGCGAGAGGCGTTGATCGATGCGGAGGGCAACTGCGTGGCGCTCAGGCGCGGGGCGAATCTGCATCCGCTCGTCGTCATCAGCGCGCATCTCGACACCGTGTTCCCTGCGGGCACGAATTTTACAGTGCGACGCGAGGGCGCGCGGATGTTCGCGCCGGGCATCGCAGACGACGGCTGCGGCCTCGTCGCCCTGCTCGCGCTCGCCTCCGCTCTGACGGAGACGAAGATCGAGACGAAAGGGTCAATCCTGTTCGTCGCGACGGTGGGCGAAGAAGGCGAGGGAAACTTGCGCGGCGCGCGTTACCTGTTGACGCGCGGAGAGTGGGCGCGCGAGATCGATGCCTTCGTCAGTCTCGACGGGCCGGGCATCGAAGGCATCACGCATCGCGCCGTCGGCTCGCGTCGTTATCGCGTCAGGTGCGCGGGCGCGGGCGGGCATTCGTGGGGCGACTTCGGCGTGCCGAATCCGTTGCACGCGCTCGGCCGCACCATCGCGCGGCTCGTCGCCTATCCTGCGCCCGCGCGACCGCGCACCACGTTCAACGTCGGGCGCGTCGAAGGCGGCGCGGGCGTCAACTGCATCGCGCAAGAGGCTTTGATGGATGTTGACCTGCGTTCCGAATCGCCGGACGAGTTGAAACGGCTCGACGCATACTTTCGACGTGCCGCGCGCGAAGCCGCAGAGGAAGAGAACGCCGTGCGTCGCAGGGACACGCCGCCGCTCGAACTCGACATGAAACTGATCGGCGACCGCCCCGGCGGCGAGACGCCGAAAGACGCGCCACTCGTCCGTCTGGCCGAAGCCGCCACACGCGCGCTCGGCGCAACCCCGCGCCTCGACTGTTCCTCCACCGACTCGAACATCGCCATCTCGCTTGGCGTGCCCGCCATCACCGTCGGCGCGGGCGGCCTCTCCGCCAACTCGCACACCCTCGACGAATGGTACGACCCGCGCGGGCGCGAACTCGCGCTCAACCGCGCCTTGCTGTTGTTACTCGGAACCGTCGGGATGAGATGAAGGCATTGGGGAAAGGGTAAAGGGAAAAGAGAAGGATTAAAGACAAGGCCAAGATAAAAAGCGCAGGCTGAGGATAAAAAGCGGAGGCAGCACTTGAATGCTGCGCTCCGCTTTTCTGTGCTTTGACCTTCGACCCTTAACCTTTCCCTTTTGCTTAATTGATCGGGATGGTCACGACCGTCGAGCCGGGTTTGCCTGCGGGAAAGCGGCGGCCGCGTGCGACGCGGACGGCCGTGGAGGCGTAGGCTTCCGCGCCGGGGCTTGAGCCGACGACGGAGGTTTGCGTCACGCGCCCCGCTTCATCGTAGGTGATCTGGACGCGGACGGACTTCGGCCCTGTGACGGCGGGTTTCGGCGCGGCTTCGGGCGCGGCTGCGTCCGTCGAGGCTTGCGCGGCTTCGGCGCGTTTCGCTTCCTGTAGTTTGCGTTGACGTTCCAGGCGCGCTTCGCGTTCGCGGCGTGCGACGCGTGCGGCTTCTTCTTCCGCAGCGGCGGCCGTGGAAGTCGCGTTCGCGTCGGCGTTCGGGTCTGTGGCGGCAGTCGTCGTGCTCGCGGAGTCGCCGCTTGGCGCGGACGCATCGGCGGCGTTCGTGGTCTGCGCGGCTGCGGGCGCGGAAGCGGCGTTGGCGGTTGTTGACGAACGCTTGAAGCGTTTGCTGAGCGGGACGGCGGCGACGAGACAGGCGATGACGAGCGCGGCGGCGATGCCCGCCACGACCAACTTGCTTTTCCCTCGACGGTCGTGCGTCGCTTCGAGTGTTTGCGCTAGCGGCAGCGAAAACGAATCGTCTGCGGTCGTCTTCGAGCCGTTCGTCGAAGCGTCTTTCGGCGCATCTTTCGTCGCGTCTTTCGTCGCTCCCTCTTTCGCCGTCTCGATGCAGTTCAGGTATTCGATGGTCGCTTCGTCGATCTCCTCTTCGCTGGCGAAGGCTTGCGAGGCGTCGGGCATGATGCCCTCATCGATGCGGCGCAGACCTTCTAACACGACGCTTGCCCACGAATCCGTGATCGTGCGCCGGGACGACTGCATCCCGGCGCTGAAGTCGAACGACGCGCTCGGCAGCGTCAAGGCGAAGAAGACCGCGTCCGTGCCGTTCAATGCGCCGACCTTGGCGTCTACCAGTTCGCCGTCTTTGATGAAGAAGACGCCGGGGGCGAGCGCGTAATCAACTTTGAGACGCCCTGTCTTGCGCTGGTTGCAGAAAAATTCGATCAACTCGCTCAAGGCGAGGTCGTTGAGTTGTCCGGTGAATGCCATCTATTTTGATCCTTCGCGTTGGTGAGAAAATGAGGTGACGAATCAGAGCGAGAAGTTGTAGTTGATCAGACCCGAGACGCGCACGGGCTGGCCGGACAAAAGCGCGGGCGTGAACTTCGCCTGACGCGCGGCGCGTTCGGCCGCGTCGCGCAGCAACTCCGGGCCGCTCACGGCGCGCGCGCCGATGACTTTGCCCGACACGTCGATGACCACCTCGACCGTCACCACGCCCGTCACTTTCGCGCGCCGCGCCGTCTCAGGATAGAGCGGCTTCGGCATCTCCAGAGCCTTCCCGTTCAGGACGCCGCCCGACACAGGGCGCAGAGAAGCTTTCGCGGCCGCTTTCACAGGCGGCGGGGGCACGTCGTCGTTTGTCTTGACGACGGGCGCATTCGCGTTGTTTGAGGCCGCGAGCGCGGCGTTGTCCGGCATGGCGAGCGCGGGCGTCGTCGAAGCGGCCGGTGCGCCGGAACTTCTGGGCAGCGCGGGCGCGTTCGTCGTCGCCCGTTTGACGGCCGGTGCTGATGCGTTACTGGCTGATGCGTTACTGGCTGATGTGTTGTTAGCTGGCGCGTTTGACGTTGACGCAGCAGCCGCGTTCGTGTTGGCAGGCGCGGCCGTCAACTTCGGCTGCGAGACGGAAGCGTTGGGCTTCGAGCCAACGGAGGGAGCGGCAACGGAAGGAACGGCCGGTTTGCTATCCGCCGGTTTAGTGTCCGCCGGTTTATTGTTCGTCAGGGCGGCGGGCGCGACGCTCGCGGCGGCGTTCGTGTTCGAGGCGAGCGCTGTGGTCTGTAGTTTCTTGGCCGTGTTGTCTTCCAGATAGTAGGCGATGATGCGATAGGTCACTTCGGTCGGCTCGAAACTCATCTGGCCGTTTTCGATGACGGCCACGGAGGTCGTCATCCGTGTCCAGTTGCCCATGGCGTCGAACTCGTAGTCATACTTCTCTTTGCTCAAGACCGAGCCGTCCGTGTTGAAGAGGGTCATCTCGACGATGTTGCCGCGGTCGTCGTACTTGTAAACTTCCTTGCCCGTGAGCGAGCCGCCCGTGCCGAGAAAATAGGCCGTGTCGATCTTCGCGCCCTTCATGTCGTAGGTCGCCGTCTCCAACACGACGCGCGCGCCTTCGGTCAACTTCCCGGCCTTGCTCACCAGTTTCGAAGTCTCCGTGCGTACGCGCCGGACGGGGCCCTGGAGGCCGTCGCGCGTGCGGTCGGTCTCGTTATCTACGAGCGCGAAAGAGACTGAATGTGGCGCGACGAGAGGCGCGGGCAGACGGCGCGCGTGTGCGCTCGCCGTGGTGTCGAGCGCGAGGAGAAACAATGCGGACAGCAGTATCGGGGTGCTTTTACGCATGACGGTAGACTCCAAAAAGAGTTGTGTCTGGTGAGGGAAAACTTTCAATGAGGCAGGTTCGGCGAGCGCGACTTAACGTTAAGTGAAATGCTTCGGCGTCGCTCGCTGTAAATCCCTACGGACGAGGAGACTGCTCGTTCGGACGAACGACTCTGTAGCCGCACGGGGCGTGTGCAGGCAGATTCAACTTTTGTCCGGTGTTCGTTTGTGGACGGCTCGTCCGGCGGGGTGTGGATTTTCTTTTGAGTGCCCCGCTTGCGCTGCTGTTGGCAGCAGCGAAATGAGTATGCCACGTTTAAACAACGTTTGTCTATAGCCGATTACAAATGGCCGTGACTCCTCGTGCGGCGCTGTAACTTTATGTTTTCACACTGCTAATTCACACTTTCGCCGTGCGGATTCGGATTTGCGCGTGGCGGATTCCGATTTTCGCGTCGCGGGTGTGCGTTTAACTTGTGAAGAGAGAAGTGGCGCGTTCGGCCGTCAGCGCGGAGCGCGTCGCGGTGTAAGCCTCGCCGGTGGTGATCTCGGCGATGGACGTTTTGTGCAGCACGCGATGGCGTTCGCCGGGCGGGACGTAGGCGTCGAGCATCGGGTGTTCGCTCATCAGGATGACGACGGGCGTGCCGACGGCCGCCGCGACGTGCATCGGCCCCGTGTCGTTCGAGACGAAGACGGACATGCGCGCGGCTGCGGCGGCGAGTTGCGGGATGGTGAGACGGTCGAAGACGACCGTTGTGCGCGGAAACTGCGCGCGGATCGCTTTGACGAGCGGGCGTTCCTCCGGCCCCGCGAAGACGACCGTGCGCACGCCGTCGTTGTTTTCCAGACGCGCGGCGAGTTCGGCAAAGTGAGCGAGCGGCCAGCAGCGGCTCGGATGTCCCGCGCCGGGAAACATCCCGACGAGCGGCGCATCCGTGCCTGCGCGTTCGCGCCGCAGCAACTCGTCCACAACTCGCATCTCTTCGGCGCTCACGCTCAGGCGCGGCACGCGCGACACGCGGCCTGTGCCGAGCGGCGCGATCACGTCCAGATAACGATCGACGGCGTGCTTCGTGCGGTCTTCCAGAGAGGGGCGCGGGCGAAAGTTCGAGAGGAAGTCGAGCGAGCGCGTGGGGCGTCGCCCGTAGAGACGCAGGCGCGCGCCCGACAGAAAGCCGAGCAGGTTCGTCTCCGACAAACTGTGCAGATCTATGACGAAATCGAAGCGACGCGCGCGCACCTCTTTGACGAGTCGCGCGATGCGCCACACAGAGACGGGCTTAGAGCCGTCGCGCAAACTCACGCGATCCACGACGATTGTTTCATCCGCCGCGCCCGACATCTCAACGATCTGCCTGCCCGGCTTGCCCACAGCCACAGTGATGCGCGCGCGCGGAAACCTGGCGCGCACGGCATGCAGCGCGGGCAGACTCAGCACCACGTCGCCGAGTTGTCCGAAGTCTATGACGAGAATGTTCCGAGGCTCGAAGTCCAACATTTGAAATTCAATGATAACAGCTTGCGCGCTTCGCTTCGACGCGCCGCGCGGCCAACCGGAGACGCGAAGGCAAACGAATTACTAAATCGGCAACAACCGAGTTAGCTCACTCCCGGCGATGAGAACCGCGCACTGATGCGGGTCTGGTGCATGCCGTTGTTATGCGGCACTACCGGACACGCTGCAACTCGCCGTCATCGAAGCCAACTGTGATGGCAGAAGCGCGCGCAAGCAACGATCTCTTAAATTCAGGTGAATTGATGAATTGCTTGACGAGCCGCGCAACCTCGCGCTGCACACCCGGCCACTGCTTTCTTCCCGTGAAACTCCGGGGTAACTCGAAATACTTCTCCCGAGGCACGTAATCTTCATTGCACGCCCAATCATCATCTTCCGGGTCATACTCGCCGGAGCCCACCAAATACACGATGTATCCGCTCTCAGACTCAAAGATACCGAAATTGTAAGCGGCGATGCCTCGCGGCTTCGGGCGGGACTTTCCCACTCGCTCAAGCCAACCCACAAAATCTTCATAAACGCTGCCACTCATCTCTCACATAATCCCTCATCTTGTGCCACATAACGCCCGGCATCACCCGCCGCGCACAGGGCTTCGGTGATAAAAGAATCGCTGAGTTGCGCGTCCGCTACATGCTGTTGTTAGGCGGCGTCAGAAGCGAGCATAACGCACGCCGGGGTCTATAATCCCAGTCCGAAGATTACTGAGCGAGGCGACTCCCGCCGCCCGGATGACTTCGGGGAAGACTGTCTCATTAAGTAGCTCGTCGTCGGTGTACCAGCCGACTTCGATGATCCCCTCTTCATCAGCGCCCGCGGTGCGGGACGCGGCCCCGCCGACATACTCACACAGATACCAGACCTTCACCATCTGATACTTGGTGGCGCGTATATTCTCGATCATCACGGCAGCCTTGGCCGCACATCTAACGCCTGTTTCCTCCTCCACCTCCCTCTCCGCGGCCGCTGACAATGACTCCCCATCCTCAATGGCACCTCCGGGGGCGACGAGATATGTGCCCTCCGCACCTCGATACCTTACCAGTAATATCTTCCCATCTTGGGTAACAAGCCCGCCAGCGGCTATCCTGTGCTCACATGGCATCGCATTCTCCGCTGAAGTTAAGCTGGCCTCACGCTTGGCATCACCCGCCGCCCCGAGCCATTGAGGTAGATGAGAGCCGTCGTGTCGGCCGTCGGGTGCATGTCGTTGTCAGGCGCGGCATCGAGGACGAAGAGCGGCTCTGCTAAGCCGCTCCCATCTCGTAGACTTTAATGAAGGCCTTAGTTGACGGAAGCAACGGTCAGTACAGAATTGATATTTCCACTGCTGTCCTTCTCGGTGGCCGGGTTTTCCGGGTCAACTATCCACTCGCCGTCAACGACGAATTTGTATAGGTATTTGCCCGGCGGCAAATCCACGCGGCAGACCCAGCCGTCTCCGTCCTTGCTCATTAGAGTTCTGGTCACGTCCCAGTTGTTGAAACTCCCTGCCACGGCGACGATGGTCGCATTCGGGAAGCCTTTCAGCCTGAAAGTCGTGTTCCCGTTCAGGCTCGGTTTCGCGGCGGTGAGTTTTTTAATCGTCATCGCCCTGCCTTCGATGAGGAGGTTTAGGCCGGTGACCTCGCCTCGCGCATCTTTGACGAAGGTGACTTCGGGGTTGCCCGGGACGCTCAAAAAGTATTTCGTCTCAGACTCGGGGAAGAATTCGGCCTGCGGGTTGCCGGGCAGCTTCCCGTACATCCTGCCGCCCTCGGTCGTGATGGTGAGAATCACGTTCGGCCTGAATTCGTACTGCCCGACGTAGGACTCGAAGACTCGCGGGCTGACGGACGCCAGCGTCTTCTCCGTCGGCTGAAAATCCGGCCATTCGTATTCCCGCGCGATACTCCGCAGGATTTCATCGAACAGCATTTCGCCGTTGTCGGAGTTCGTCATCACGACCGCGCCCTGCCCCGTCTCCGTGTAGGCGACCATAAAGGCTCGATAGCCTCTCGTCGAGCCGCCGTGGCTGAAACGGCGCGTCCGACCCGCGCCCTGCACCGTGGGGCCCAGCCCCCAGTTTTCGAGCTGCGGCGTGAGCATTTCATTCGCCAACTCGGTGCTTAAAATCTTATTCGACTTGCCCTGCGCGGATTGTTGAATTTCGAGGGCGAATCGCGCCATGTCCGAAGCCGTCGTCCACATCGCGCCCGCCGCCAGCGTGGGGTAAATGTTCCAGCCCCCCTTCACCTTATCGCCGTTCGCCAGATGCCCACTCGCGACGTCGCCGACCCACTCTGACGACAGTGGTTGCTCAAAATTACTGCGCGCCATTTTTAACGGGAGTAGAACTTTCTCACGGGCGAGCGCGGAGAACGGTTTTCCGGCGACATCGATCAGAAGTTGCTGCAACACGCTGTAGCCGCCGCCGGAATAACGCCAGCGCGTCCCTGGAACCGCCTCAACTCGAACCGGCGCGGAGTTGGCGGGCGGCGTTCCGTCAAGAATCTGCAAAAGGGTGGCGGGCTTCGCATCCGCGGCAAAGCCCGTAAAACCGTGAACTGATAGCCCCGCCGTGTGAGCCAGCAGGCCACGCAGAGTCACCTTCTTCGTCTTCGTGAATTCGTTCTCCGGGACCTTCCACGAGACGAGATAGCGGTTTACGTCCTCGTCAAGCTTGAGCCTTCCCTCCTGCACGAGGCGCAAAGCGACAAGGGCGGCGACGGGCTTGCTGACTGAAGCCGCCTGGAACAGCGTTTCAGGGGTCACCGGCTGCCGCCCGCCGTTCTCCTTGGCACCGTAAGCTTTCGCCCATTCGATCCTACCGCCGTTTATGACCGCGATACTGACCCCGGGAGTTTTGTAGAAACTCATTCTCTCGGCGAGAGTCATCTGCGGCAGGTTCCGCCCCTTGAAGATGACGGGAGGGAGCAGGCCGCTCTCCACCCGCCGGATTCTTTCGGCCAGGCTGTTTTGATTGGGTGCGTCGTTTTGCCTGGCATCGATGGCTTTTCCTTTAGGTGTAAAACTAGCTGTAAATAGGCCATTACCGACAGATAGGGATAACGACAGGATCAGAAAGAATTTCATGTTCCACGCTTCCTCATTGCTCTAAAAGATCTTATCCAGTTTGGTTTAGACACCAACTCACTAGATTTGTTCAAAAATCTGCCGCCAACCTGATTTTAGGAAGCGCCTCACGCCCGGCATCAGCGACGCGTTACTGCCGTGATAGATGAGCGACCTGCTGATGGGGCGTCGGGTGCATGCCGTTGTTAGGTGCGGCCTACCCTATCCGCCACCATTTCTTCGCCACATTCTTACGGTGAACATCTATAATCTCATTCACTCCAGACTTATCAAACAAATCAAAAAGCGCATCAGACCCTTTCCGCAACTTCAAATCCATCTCTTCTGGATAAAGAGGAATCACGGAAAAGAAACTAACCTCCTTGTCCGGCCTGCATTTGAACGAGAGGAACTCTTGCGACACAGTTACCGGTGGGGCAAGGATTGCGCCTGCGAACTTGGTCGAAGGATGATATGGCTCGGGTGGATTACCATTTGGAACAGTATGTCCCCACCACAACCAAGTCTCGTATTCATGAGGGAATCGCGCCAGCCATTTAAGGAGCCCGACAGGCCAGTAGTCCTTTTCATTCTTGAAATCCTCTTCACTGACGGGCCATTCAGCAGGCAAAGTGATGAGGAGTTCAGCATATTCACTCCCTTCAGCACCTGCAGGGGGAGACATCGGTAGATCGCTCATCCCGGTTGAGACGAGTGTATGAACATTGCGTTCCGGCGTCGGCTTTATATATTGCACATCGAGGTGCACAAGGTCAGAAACAATCTCATGCCACACCCACTCGATGGGGCCTAGATACCGCTCAATATGCTTTTCAATTTGCTCGCCGTCCTCTGAGCTGGCAGCCGGCTTGAAGGACCTCTCTCTCTCCTTATGCACATATATCGGGCTGCCCGACATGGAGACCAATTTTTCATCATCACCCATACTAACCTCCGACTAATCATCTAACTCGAAAGCGCCTAACGCCAGGCATCACCCGCCGCCCCGAGCGATGGCAGGAACTTGAAAAGCAGCGTGTCGGCGGTCGGGTGCATGCCGTTGTTAGGCGGCGCGCAAGGATTAGACATCTTCCGCCGCCTCAAGATAAAGCACGCCAGCGACCTGCCCCTCCCGATTCGCGGCTTTCGCTCTCGGCATAATGTCGCTAGGTGACTCAGAATACTTCTTGCCGCGATAATACCCAATGAACTCCCACTGGGCAGAGGCTCGTTGGATAAAAATTGGGATGGGCGTGTTCTGCTCCACAAGCCTCCTAGCAGAAGAAACTCTGAGCTTGCCATACCCGACTAAGATTTCCTCCGGGGCTTTCGGATTCAGATCGGCTCTGAAGCACCCGCTCACGACGTTACCTCTGTCACGAGGCAGATACGTCCAGGAACTTCCTCCGAACATCCGAGAGATTTCCTCGCGGCTGTAATACTCTCCGATTTTAGGTTCTTCAGATTGGCTCACGGCTTTCACCTCAGAAAGAGTTTCTGATATAGCCATACCACTATGGAAGACGCCTAACGCCTGAATTAACCCGCCCGCGCGAACAGCCTTCAATTTACACCGCAAGGAAGAATGATGAAAGCCACGCTATCGCGGGTCGGGTTGAATGAGTTGTTGGGCTGCGCACGCAATACATAGCATTGGTTTAATTCTGCCCTTCAATAATGCCACGCTCCACGAGGGCGGAATACAGGCGTTCACCGACAGATTGGCAATGCTCAACTTGAAACGACTCCGGTTCGAAGCTCGATGAGAAAACGCGTGAGATAACATAACTGGCATCACGCGGCGAGCGAATTCTATCCAATTGGCGAATCACGGCACTAATTTCGCTGCCGAACTCGTCATCTGGCGCACCACCAGCTAGGAGATCATACGGATCCCATTCGTTAATAACGCTACGAACAGCGTCAAATATTTTCTCGCGCTCTCGCCTTTTTACTTCTTTTATCATCACTCAACTTAGCAGCCCAACGCATATTGTGCTGAATGATTCGGCCTAAACAACGCCAGAGAGCGTGAAAAGCCGAACGGTTCGGCCTAACTACGTAATCAGGCGGCACAAGTCGAATGGTTCGGCCTGATCTGCCCTCGCGCGTGTCGAAAATCGCTCATTGCTTTCATGTCGCGTTGATAGTACCCGCCATTTAAAGAGATGCACTCTCATGTTCTTGCCTGAAACTGAGAGGTCACCGCTCTCTGCCGATGTTCGACTGGTCGTATCTATGCCCGGTGAATCACACCGCATTATTGCACTGAATCAACTTGTGACGCCGAGCAGCGCGCGTCTATTCGTATAAGGCTTTCAGCGTGCGACAGAGTTCGACTTTTGAGAGCAGGTCGGTTGAATCGACGAACTGGTTGACCGAGCCGACGTGATGTTTGAGTCGGACGATCTCCGGGCTGTTGATCGTTTCCCTGAGCGCCAGCATGAACTCGTCCGCGTGGATGACGAGGTAGCCGCGCCCGTGATAGCCGGAGACTTTTTCGGGCAAGGGGCGGGTGATGCCGAGAGCGTTGTGCATGCGTGCCGCTGTCTCGTAGGCGGCGGCGAGATGACGTTCGCGCTCGCGCCAGTGGGTTGCGCGCAAGGTGGCTTCAAGCGCGGGCGTCATCTCTTCGGCCGCGCGCAACTCCGAGAAGGCGCGGCCGAACCATTTGCCGTAAGGGGCGTAGCGGCGCTCCAACAGGAAACAGAGCGACATCAAAATTTTGACCTGACGCGCGGCGAGGACGGCCGACCCTAGTTCGTCGCCCATTGCGCCCGCGCGACCGACGAACGCCTCGTTCTCCGCCAGTTTCCCCCACTGCCGCGCGAGCAGAAACGTCCACACGTAATCCGGGTAATAACTGAAGCGGCGGCGCGCGGGTTCCAGTTCTCCAAGGCCGTCGTGGAAGACGCGGCCGCTCGTCACGCCGAGCAGTTTGTGTTCGGAGAAGGTCAGCCAGTCGGCGGTGGTGATCTCACCTTGCGGGTCGCAGCCGAGATACCAGCCGAAGAAGGAGCGGACGGTTTCGCAACTGATGGCGTGGTCGATAGTTCCCGTGTCTTTTGCGACGGCGAGGCGCACGCCGATCTCGTCGGGCTGGCCGAAGTTGGTCGGGTAGCCGCGAAACTCGCGCGGCAGATTTTCGGCGAACGCGCGCTTGATGGGTTCCTCGTAACCGGCGCGGTCGGCTTGGGAGAGAAAGAGATAAAAGCGCGCGCCCCAGCAGTGATCCGTGGATTGCGCGTCGTCGTAGCCGAGCACTTCGGAACTCCAGCCGAGGAGGGCGGCCGAGTGCGGCAGGCGCGGGAAGTGCGCGTCGAGGATGGGGCGCGCGGCTTCGCGATAAAACGCTTCGCTCAGTTCGAGACCGGGGATGAAATCTGACATGGACGCTATTTTAATGTTTAGAGCGTCAAACAAAACCATGGAACCACGAAGCCACACGAAACCACACGAACAAATTTTCGTGTTCTTTAGTGTGATTTCGTGGTTCCACTCTTAGTTTTGTTAGCAACTCTTAGTTGTTGTGCGTCGGGACGCTGGTTAGATTCCCTCGGTGTTCATCAGGACGACGCGCCAGCCGTCGGGGTCTGGAATCGTGACGCCGCGCTCCGTCCAGTAAGGGTTCTCAGGCGGGACGGCCGCGTAGCCCATCGCTGCGAGCCGTGCGGCGATGCGTTCGAGGGCGGCGCGTTCGGGGATGTAGAAGACGAGCAGGTTGTCTGCGCTCGGCGGCGGATAGTCTGCGCCGCGCGCCTCTTCGTGTTCGGTGAATTCCAGATGATAGTCGCGCCCCGGCAGTCCGAGCATGAGTCCCGTATAACCGGCGTGCCCCTCAAACGATCCGATCACTGCGAGGCCGATGCCTTCGCAGTAGAACTTTTTCAACTCCTGCAAGCGGCCGGTCGGGCGCGCGACGCGCACCTGAGCGACCGGCAAATCGTCCGGCCATTCTTTTCCGCTCATCACCTTCGCTCCCGCCAGTTCAGACACTTTGCGTCGAGCCTCCTGCCCGCTCAGAGTAGCAGATGCTATAGTGGATTTTAAGGAATCACAGAGCATCAAGCGAAAGGGATCAAGCGGCGACCGAAGCGATGGACATTCTGTTCAAGATCATCTACATCGGCGTCGGCGGCACGGCCGTCGTCATTGCGTGCGTCTATTTAATCTGGCGTGCGAAGTCGGTCTACAAGGTCAAACTCGCGGGGCCTGCGCCGCAACGCGCGCATCGCAAAAGCCTCTGGCGCGATCCCGGCGCGGTCGAACAACTGGACTTTCGCGCAGGCCCCGGCGGCCGTGAAGGCGCGCCCGCGCCGCCCTTCGAGTTTGTGGCCGAACACGCGACCGGGTCGAACCCGTGCGTCTCCGTGCGCGACGCGCACGGGCGGGTCTGGCGCGTCAAGTGGGGCGACGAAGTGCGCTCCGAAACTTTCGCCACGCGCATGGCCTGGGCGGCCGGTTACTACGTCGAGTCGGCCTACTTCATCTCGGAAGGCCGCATCGAAGGCGCTGCGGAACTGACGCGCGCGCGGGAATGTGTGGGCGAGGATTGCAGGTTCACGGAAGCGCGTTTCGAGTTGGACGAAGAGGGCGTGACGAAACTCTTCGACGAGCACGGCTGGGCCTGGGACGACAATCCTTTCGTCGGCACGCGCGAACTGAACGGCCTGAAGATCATGTTGATGCTCACGTCGAACTGGGACAACAAGGACGTGCGCGATGTGGCGCGCGGATCGAACACGGCCGTCTTCGAGTATGCGCTCGCGGGCGGCCTCATCGAAGCGCGTTATTTGATCATCGACTGGGGCGCTTCGATGGGCAAGTGGGGGAGCAATCTGTTTCGCAGCAAGTGGGACGCCGCCGGGTACGAAGCGCAGACGCCGGAGTTGGTCACGGGCGTCGAAGACGGCCTCGTCCGTTGGAGCTACATCGGCCAGCGGACGAACGAGGCGCGCGAAGAGATCACGGTCGAAGACGTGCGCTGGCTCTACCGCTACATCGGCCGCATCACCGACGCGCAACTTCGCGACGGCCTGCAAGTCAGCGGCGCGACCGACGAAGAGATCGAAACCTTCACACGCGCCATCCGCGCCCGCCTCGATACGTTGAAACGAATCAGCGAGGGAGACAGTTGAATGGTGAATGGTCAGTGGTGATATGGAGCAGAACTGTTTTCAGCGAGAAGATCCCCTGACATCAAACTTTGGAGGTCGTAGCTGTGAGAAAAATAGTTGTCTTGTCATTCATTACGTTAGACGGGGTCATGCAGGCACCTGGCGGGCCCGACGAAGATACGTCAAGTGGCTTCAAATATGGTGGCTGGACTGCCCCGTATTTTAACGAAGCTGACGAAGAGGCCGGTGAGTTAATGGAAAAACAAATGAAGCCCGCGGATCTTCTTTTAGGCAGGAAAACATTCGAGATTTTTGCTTCCTACTGGCCTGAACATGCAGATATGTGGCCGGGCATCAATGATGTCACGAAATACGTCATGTCCAAGACGATGGAAAAGTCAGATTGGAAAAACTCAGTATTTCTCAAAAGCGTGGAGGATATTGAAAAGCTCAAAAAATCAGAAGGCTCCGACATTCAAGTGCACGGTAGCGGCAACCTCGCCCAGACACTGCTCAAACATGATCTGGTCGATGAGCTGTGGCTCAAAACCTTCCCCGTCACGCTCGGTATGGGTAAGCGTTTGTTTGGCGAGGGCACTATTCCTGCGGCCTTTACGCTAACAGATAGTATGGTTACGTCAAACGGTGTGATCTTCGCCAACTACAGGCGAGCTGGAGAAGTCAGGACAGGTACTGTTGGAGACTGAGCCGCCATTCAACGCTTCTTCTCATAGTCTTTCGGGTCGAATTTGTAGAAGAACCAGTCGCGCAGGGGGCGGTGGCCGAGGGCGCTGTACCAGCCGTATTTTTGCATCTCGCCGAAGGCTTGTTCCTTCGTCCAGTTGCAGTCAGTGACGCGATAGACGCCGATGAGCATGCCGGTGCGGTGGCGTCCGCCGCGACAGTGCGTGAAGAGTGCGCCGTGGGTGTCGGCGGTGCGTATGTAGTCGAGCCACTCGCGGACGCGCGCGGGGTCGGGCGCATCGCGGTCGGAGAAGGGGATGTGATGCCACTCTTTCATCCCTGCCGCAAGCGCGCGTTCGCGGTCTGCGCGCACCTCGTGCTCGATGATGCTGCACACGCGTTCGACGCCGACTTTCTCGGCAAGGCCGCGATAGCCTTCCGTATCCGGCAGCGCCCCCCTGTAGATGTTCTTCGTGACCTGCGCGAAATTCGGAATCGGCACGCCGAACGGATTTTGCTCGGAACGCGACTTCGCCCACTGGATCAACCACCACGCCACAATCGTCCTCCCCTAAGCACGCACCGCCCGACACATCCTTCGGGACGTTAGTTAACTCCGAGCCGTCTCCTGCAACGATTCGTCCCTGTGTGAACGAGTCTCCGGCGACGGCGACTGTTGCCCGTTCAATTCGTCTCCTGACACGTCGCCCGCGCTCAGGTCGTATTTGCCGCGATGCTGCGCGTAAAACTCGTCTAGAAATTTCACCACGTCCGCAGGCTTGAGCGTGTGCAATATCTCCATGTTGGCGTTGGCGCGAAACTTCTCACGGCGGTCGGGGCGTTCGAGGTAGCCGCGGCGGTAGGCCGTCGCGGCGTCCTGCGGGCGCACGCCCGACAACTCGCGCGGCGCGAGAAACGCGTTGTTGTATTCGACTTCGAGAATGGCGTAGTCGTGGCGCGCGGCCAAGTCCTCAAGGCTCGCGATGCTGTAGCCGAAGAAGTGGTGCGTCATCTGAAACTCGGGGTCGTAATGCACTACGAACTTGACGGGCGGCGGTATCTTCTCGTTGATCTCCGTAACGATGATGCGCGGGCGAAACTCTGAGAGCACGGCATCGAGCACCCAGTAGTCGTAACTATCTATGTCGAGCGACAGCACGCCGAACTCGCGTTCGATGTCGTAGGCTTGCAAAAGCGAGACGACGTTCGACGGCCGCACGAAGCAGCGCGCGGCCGACACCTGCGGGAGATGTTTATAAGCGGCGGCCAGCCGGCATACCTTGCGACTGCTGCCCTCGAACCCGACGCCGCGCCAGCCCGCTTGAAACAGCGCGTAGGTGTTCGACCCGCGCACACCGTCGCCCGCGCCGATGTCCACGGCCGTGCGGCTCGCTCCCTCGGGCAGCAACTCCGCGATGTACCTGCGCAAAATCCGCTCCTCGCCGAAGTTCGAAAAACGCGCGCGCCCCGCCGCCAGACGCGCGCGTTGCCAACGCCCTTCCAGCCGCTTCAAATATCCTTGTGCCGACTTTGCGATGCTCATCGTCTCCCGATTCTAACGGTGACAGCCGCCCGCGTCATTCCGCGCGAAGAATGGCACGCAGGCTCGCACCGTTTTTGAATTGCCAGTCGCCGTTGAGTTTGATGTCCCAGATGCGCCACCCCTGCGGGGTGCGAACGAGGACGAGCGTGTCTTCCCAGCGCACCGTGCGGCCGCGGTCGCCGCGGTAGGCGAGGCGCACGGGCACGTCTGCGTATTCTCCGCGCAGCTTCGGCCGCCCGATGCGGAACGAATGCGCGCCCTCGTACAAACTGGTGAAGAGATCGCCTTCAATCCACGGCGGCTTCTCGTCCGGCTGTTCCCTGATGGCTCTGTCCTGTTCGACGCGTGCGGCCGCGAAGAGTTGCTGCAACTGCGAACTGAGAAGCGGCGCGAGAACTTTGTACTGCTTCTCGTCGGGCAGGCCGTTCATTTTGAGTTTCAGGTAAGTGCGATAGAAGCGTGCGGCGAAGTCGGCCGGCGACGCCGATTGTCTTGGAGACGCAGCGACCAAGTGCGCGGAGCCGAGCGACAGCGCGAGCAGCGGGGCGAGCAGTAGGGATTTCATATGAGCGGGATGGAAACGCCTCGACCGTCCGTTGATATGTGGAGCGCAGGCATCATACGCCAGTTCGGCACGCGTTGGAGAATCAACTCGGCTCTCCGGTAGAGCCTATCCAGATGGATGACCTCCAAGCCCAGCAGTTGACCGAGACCATGCGCGAAGGTGCTTTTGCCCGCTCCGCCCGAACCGATCACTAAAACCTTTCGCATACTCTTTCCGGCGCGTTCACTCCGGCCGGGCGTTTGTGACAGTGTCCAAATACTGCCGCGCCCTGTCGGACAGAGGGACGCCGCACCGCCGGAAGAAACAGAGCACGGCCGCGAGCCAGTCGTCGTCTTCGACGTTGCCGCTGAAAGTGAACAGGCTGTCGCGCCAGATGATCTCGACGTTGCGCGTCCCCACCGTGCGCAGGCAGTTCACGCGCTCTATCGACGAGAGCGGTTTTCTTTGCGCGCGGATGACACGCGTGCGCACGGTGTCGCGAAACAGTTCCAGCACGGGCGCGGCGTTGTTGTGCGCGACGGCCAGCAAGGGCACGCCTTTGATGCCTGTGAAAGCTGCGCGCAAAGGCACACGCACACCCTCACGGGGAAGCGGCTCGGGGATCAACATGGCGACACGGCGAAACTCATAAAATGCACGCTCGATTATAAACGATGGACGTGCGATTGCGGGCTTGGCGGCGGTCGGAAGTCGTGCAGGTGCGTGATAATAGGAGAGAGCGGGAAGCAGACTTGCGGGAACGAACGGCAACGCGCTCGACGCTTTGAGGTCGGGACGCACAGGGGCGCGTATGAGGAAGCGAAGCCCGAACGTCGTCCGTTGATAAAGCAAAGAGGGCGACGCGGAAGATTGTTTCGCGCCGCCCTCTCGCCTGTCTTAACTGTTGCCGTTTAAGATACGCTCCCGCCGCTGATGCAGAAGGGTTCCACATTCCTCTGCTCTTGCTGGCAGCACTGAAGCGCGGTGTCTACCATCCCCTGAATGGTGCAGCCGGAACAGGAAACGTTACACGTGCCCGAACAAACATACTAGCAGGAACAACCGCATTGGGCGCTGGTGGGATGCGAGGCGAAAAGGCTGTAGCCGCTCACGGTGAGAACAAGCATGAGGGAGAATCCGAGTAATCTTTTCTTCATCTGAATTCTCCTTCCTCTGGAAGCGTCCACCTGCTTCCGTCCGCGAAATCAATCATCGCAACGGTGATGAAAAGGGATGAACGCTCCGCTAAACTGAGCCACTTCTTTTCCGATTCCAGCCCCGGCACAACCAGCTTTTGGTGAAACTTCCCGTCTTCGCCGCGCAATGTCATCTTCTCCGGCTCGGCGAAATGGTCGCGTGTAATTTTGTAAGTCTCGCCCGGTTTGAGCGCGACCCTGCTTTGAAGGATGCCGCGCGCGGAGCGCGTCTGCGGGTCGCGGATGGCTAAGAAGAATCGCGTCACCGTCTGCCCTGACTTGTTGACGAGCGTGGCTTCGGGAACGGTCGAGACGCTTGCCAGGTTGGTCGCTTTCCCCGTGAGTTTGGTGAAGAGGCGGCCGGAAACTTCCTTGACGCGCGCCTCGACCAGCTTTAGCGGGCAGTCGTCGTTTCCGGCGATTCTGAGCGTTTGATCCGGCGCGGCTTCAACCTGTCGGGCGATGTCCTTCTTATCTTCGTTGCCGGAAGCGTGCGAGCGGCGGTTCGCCGTCCTACTGTTATAGGCGAGTGCCATCGCCGAGAGCATAAGCACGAAGCAGCAGCAGGCAATTGCCACCACCGACCGATGTGAGCGTAACAGTCGTGACATACGGAAGTCCTCCTTTGGGTGTGGTGAGAAAGCGAGGAAGTGAGCGCCGGGGTGCGCTGTTGATTTGTATCCCGCAACCTCCTAGCACGTTGGCTGTGAGTCGTGGAGGGGTATACGGCGCGGCAGTCTGACTCTGAAAACAAGCACGGTCAAGAAAATTATGGCGTTGGGATGCGCGGCCGCTGCCGGAAACAACCGCGCTTTCACTCTTATAGCTCGCGCAAGTCGCGCCCAGTCATCTCGGCGGGCTTGTCGAGGCCGAGCAGGCCGAGCAATGTGGGGGCTACGTCTTCGAGCGCGCCGCCTTCGCGAAGCTTGAGGCCGCTCGAGGCTTCGTCGATGAGATGGAAGGGGACGAGGTTGGTGGTGTGCGCCGTGTGCGGTTGTCCGGTGGTCGGGTCGATCATCTGCTCGCAGTTGCCGTGGTCGGCCGTGATGAGGCAGCGGCCGCGCGCCGTGCGCAAGCCTTTCATGATCCAGCCGAGACACGTATCGACGTGCTGGACGGCTTCGATGGTCTTCTCAAGATTGCCCGTGTGGCCGACCATGTCCGGGTTAGCGAAGTTGACGATAAAGACGTCCGTCTCACCTTCTTCGATGGCGCGCAGGATTTTGTCCGTCACTTTGAAGGCAGACATTTCGGGCGCGAGGTCGTAGGTCGCAACCTTGGGCGACGGGACGAGCAGGCGGCGTTCGTGCGGAAACTCGCGCTCCGTCCCGCCGTTGAAAAAATAGGTGACGTGCGCGTACTTCTCCGTCTCGGAGATGCGGTAGTTGCGCACGCCCATCGAGGCGAACACGTCTGCCAGAATGTTGTAAGGCTGTGCCTTCGGGAAAGCGACGGGCAGCGCGAACGTCTTGTCGTATTCGGCGAAGCAGACGTAGTTGACCGCCGTAGGGCGACCCGACACGTCGAAACCGTCGAAGGGCGTCTGCGTAAGCGCGGCGGTGATCTGGCGCACGCGGTCGGCGCGGAAGTTGAAGAAGATGATGGAGTCGCCGTCAGAAATCGTGGCGACGGGTTCGCCCTCTTCGCGCGCACGCGTGACGACGATGGGTTCGACGAACTCGTCCGACACGCCGCGCTCGTAAGACTCTTTAACGGCCACCACCGGATCGATCACGCGCTCGCCTTCGGCGTTGACGAGCATCCGGTAGGCGCGCTCCGTGCGTTCCCATCGCTTGTCTCTGTCCATCGCATAGTAGCGCCCGCAGACCGTAGCGATGCGGCCGCAGCCGATCTCGGCGCACTTGACCTGCAACGCTTCCACGTAGCCGTAGGCGGACATCGGCGGCGTGTCGCGCCCGTCGAGGAAGCAGTGAACGTAGACGCGCTGCAAGCCCTTGTCGTGCGCCATCCGCAAGAGCGCGTAGAGGTGTTCCTGCGAGGAATGGACGAGGCCGTCCGAGAGCAAGCCCATCAGGTGCAGCGCGCGGTTATTTTCGAGCGCGCTGTCCATCACGCGGTTGAGCGGTTCGTTTTGCAGAAACTCGCCCGACTTGATCTCGTAGTTGATGCGTTCAACGTCCGTGCGCAGGACGCGCCCCGCGCCGAGACAGAGGTGGCCGACGTTGGAGTTGCCCATCACGCCCGAAGGCAGGCCGACGCATTCGCCCGACGCCTGCAAGAGCGTGTGCGGATATTTTTCCAGTATCTCGTTGTAGAACGGCATCGAGGCCAGCGCGACGGCGTTGCCTTCGCGCACGGGGCTATAGCCGAAGCCGTCCAGAACGATGAGCGCGAGCGGCCCTTTTCTGTCTGTCACTGTCAATCTCTCCCTCGTTTGAGACTACGTGCTGGTTGCACAGCAGTTGCTACTTCTTCGCCGCGCGTGCTTTCTTCGCGCCGCCATTCGCTGCTTTCGTCGCTGTAGGCTTGGCCGGGGCGGCAGCAGCGCGTTCGAGTTGGTAGAAGGCGTTCGTGCCGGGGAAGCGCGCGGACGTGCGCAGGTCTTCTTCGATGCGGAGCAGTTGGTTGTATTTGGCGATGCGGTCTGTGCGCGAAAGCGACCCCGTCTTGATCTGCCCTGCGTTGGTAGCGACGGCGAGGTCTGCGATGAAGGTGTCCTCAGTCTCGCCGGAACGGTGCGAGATGATGGCGGTGCGTCGATTGGTGCGCGCCAGTTCGATGCAGTCGAGCGTTTCGGTCAGCGTGCCGATCTGGTTGACTTTGATCAGAATGGAGTTTGCGACGCCGCGCTCGATGCCGCGACGCAGGAAATCCGTGTTCGTCACGAACAGGTCGTCGCCGACGAGTTGAATGCGCGCGCCCACTTCATCCGTCAGAGTCTTCCAGCCGTCCCAGTCGTTCTCGGCCATGCCGTCTTCGATGGAGATGATCGGGTATTGATCGACCCACGATTTCCAGTAGGCCACCATCTCGTCGCTGGTGAGTTTCCGCTTGTCCGATTTTTTGAAGACGTAATTCTTGCCGTCGTAAAACTCGCTCGCCGCAGGGTCGAGCGCGAGCAGGACTTCCGTGCCCGCCTTGTACCCGGCCGCCGCGACGGCTTCGAGTATGGTCTCGACCGCCTCTTCGTTCGAGCGCAGGTCGGGCGCAAAGCCGCCCTCGTCGCCCACGCCCGTCGCATAGCCGCGTTTCTTCAAGACGCTCTTGAGGGCGTGGAAGATTTCCGCGCCCACGCGCAAAGCCTCCGAAAAACTTCCAGCGCCGACGGGCATCACCATGAACTCCTGAAAGTCCACGTTGTTGTCGGCGTGCGCGCCGCCGTTGACGATGTTCATCATGGGGACGGGGAGCGTGCGTGCGTTCGCGCCGCCGAGATAGCGATAGAGCGGCATCTCCAGATAAGCCGCAGCCGCGCGCGCCGTGGCGAGCGAGACGGCCAGCAGTGCGTTTGCGCCGAGTTTGGATTTTGTCGGTGTGCCGTCGAGGGCGATGAGCGCGGCGTCAACTTCCGTCTGGTCGAGCGCGTCGAAGCCTTCGAGCGCGTCTGCAATCGTCGTGTTGATGTTCTCGACGGCCTTTTGCGTGCCCTTGCCGCCGTAGCGCGTCTTGTCGCCGTCGCGCAGTTCCACAGCTTCGTGCTCGCCCGTGGACGCCCCGGATGGGACGGCCGCGCGCCCCTGTTCGCCGCCGATCAAAAACACTTCCGCCTCTACGGTCGGGTTGCCGCGCGAGTCCAGTATCTCGCGCGCGTGTACGCTGTCGATCAAACTCATAAGTTTGCCCTTTCGCCTCCCGCCAAAAAATTTGCCGCCGGTTTTGAAAACGTGAATCTATCTCATATTCGTCACGGACAGTCAAAGTAAAAGCACGCCTCGCACAGAATTGCACGATTTTACAGACAATGGCGCGACGAACAGTTTGTATAAGACTCTTTCGGCGGCACGAGAGGGGAAATGAAGGGGCAGGAGCAGGGGCAGGCCACGGAACAGACTCCGGCGGGCACGGATGCGACCGGCGGGGCGAAGGCGACGACGCCCCCGGCAAGGCGCAAGCGCCCGCTCGGCGGCTTTCTCATCGCCGGGGCATCGCTCGCGCTGCTCTTCGGCATCGCCGCCCTCAAAGGGCGCGTTACTGATGACAACACAGACAGTGAAAGGGGATTACAGTAAATGTCAGCACAAGGATTAGGCACGGCTTCGGCGACAGATATGTTCAGCGGCACGACGGGCGACGGGGAAGCCACGCGCACGGATGTCTACGAGAAGGTCTTGAAGACCATTGATAATACGACCGTCGATTCGACGGGCTTGAGCATGTTTCATATCTTGACCGTCGGCTCCATCGGCGCGTCGCTCGCACTCTTCTTCAGCGGCAACAAGCAGGCGGGGATTTTCGTCGGACTCTGGCCGCCCACCTTTCTCGCTCTGAAATCGGTGGTGGACAAGAGCAACAAACAGTAGACACTTAAGGGTAACGAACAAGCGGATCGGAACAAGGGGAACGAGCCGAGGGTGGAACGAGCGGCACGGCCATTTAGACTGGCCGTGCCGCTTTTTTATCCGCCGCCGACCGAACAATTCACTTTTCGTTCGCCCACGTTTTAGTTAGCCGCGCATCACGGGTTAAAATATCTTCCACTCTCCCCTGAAAGCCTGACGGACGCGACTCAAGTTCGAACCGAGCGACCGGGCACGAAGCGCGCGTGACTGTCTGCTCAAAGCAAAGTTTTGCGGAAGAGAGACGACCCGAAAAGTTAAATGAGATTCTTCGCACAGATCGCCACCATCATCCTGTCCGCCGTGCTGCTGCTCGCGCCCCTTGCACCCGTGCCCGACGCGCACGCACAGACGCCCGCGCCGCAGACCCCCGAGCAACAACCCACTGCGACGCCTGTGCCCACGCAGACGCCGGAGCAGCAACCTGCGCCCGCGCAGACGCCGACACCGTCTCAGACGCCGCCCCCGCCCGCAGCCGACGACGATGAAGTCGAACTGGTCGAAACCAACCTCGTCAACGTGCTGTTCAACGCCGTGGACAAAAATCGTCGCTTCGTCACGACGATCACGCAGGAAGACGTGCGCATCTTCGAGAACGACGAGCCGCAAAACATCTCGGTCTTCGAGCGCGAGACGAATCTGCCGCTCTCGCTCGCCATCCTCATCGACACCAGCGGCTCGCAGAAAAACACTCTGCCCTACGAAAAACAGGCCGCGCACACCTTCATCGACTCCGTCGTGCGTCCCGACCGCGACCGTGTTGCCGTCATTTCTTTCAGCGGCGACGCCACCATCGAACAAGACCTGACGGACGACCGCGCTAGCCTCCATGCTGCCATCGAACGCGTAGAGATCGCCGACCCCGCCACGGCCGCAGAGCAATTTGCCTACGAGCGCGCCGAGCAGGAGGTTGAACGCACAGGCGTCGACAACAACCCCGGCCTGCGCGGCTCGACCGCCATCTGGGACTCGGTCTGGGCGACGGCCAAAGACCTGCTTTCTGAGACGCCCGCGCGCACGCGCCGCGCCATCATCCTGCTCTCGGACGGCGCGGATTCCACCAGTCGTCTGAAGAAAGAGGCGGCGATTGAAGCGGTCGTGGAAATGAACGCCGTCGTCTACTCAATCGGCATCGGCGATGACGAGTTCGACGAAGGCGCGCTCAAAAAGGTCGCCGAGCGCACGGGCGGCCGCGCCTTCATCCCCGAAGATGAGATCGAACTGAACGCCGCCTTCGCGCAGATTCAACAGGAACTGCGCACGCAATATCTCATCTCCTATTCGCCCACCAACAAGGCGCGCGACAACACCTTTCGCCGCATACGCATTGATCTCGTCAACCCCGAATTGCGCAAGCAGAAGTTGAAACTCTCCTATCGCAACGGCTACTTCGCGCGTCCGCCTGCAAGCGCCGGAGTCCGCACTGAACGGCAGCCCAGAGAGCGACTCGCGCGCCCGCGCCGACCGCCGAAGAAGAAGAAATAAGAGCGCCTTTCCACCATCCGAAATTATGGAAGGAAAATTCGCGCGCCGCTTGTGCGCGCTCCTTAACTTTTGCGTTCCGTCGAACGTATAGATACAATCGGCCGAGTTCGTCACCCTTCGTCAAGTTGCCGGTCAGCACGGCCTTCGAGCGCCTTTCTCCTCGCTTGAGCCGTTAGAGCGTCGGACGACTCTCACGTTCCCGTGGCCGACACGTTTCACAGGTCTCTTCAGTTGAACAGTTGAAAAGGATGTTCTCAGGTTATGTTGACTAAATTAACGCGCACCGTCGTGCTCGCCGTCCTGTGTGTGGCTTTCGCGCCCGCCGCCGTGCTCTCGCAATCGAAGACGAAGCCGAGCGATAAGTTCAAGCAGCTTGAGGAAATTCTGCCGACGCCGAACGAGCAGCGCGCGGCTTCGGGCGCTCCGGGGCGCGCCTACTGGCAACAGCGTGCCGACTACCAGATCAACGTCGAACTGGACGACCAGAACCAACGCATCAACGCCTCCGAGACGATCACCTATCACAACCAGTCGCCCGACTCGCTGCCCTATCTCTGGCTGCAACTCGACCAGAACATCTGGCGGCAGGATTCCGACGCGCGCCTGACGCAGACTGCGCCCAATCTTGAGCGCCTGCCCCTCGGCGCGATCGAAAATCTTCTCTACACGCGCGGGTTCGAGGGCGGCTATCGTATCACGGCCGTGCGCGACGCGAAGGGTGCGCCGCTTCGTCACACCATTGTCAAGACGATGATGCGCGTCGATCTGCCGCAGCCGCTCGCGCCGGGTCAGTCCGTCACCTTCTCCGTCGATTGGAACTACAACATCAACGACCAACGCAAAATCGGCGGGCGCACCGGCTACGAGTTCTTCCCCAAGGACGGCAACTATCTCTACGAGATCGCGCACTGGTTTCCGCGCATGGCCGCCTACAACGACGTGTCGGGCTGGCAGCACAAACAGTTCTTAGGCGCGGGCGAGTTCACCTTAGAGTTCGGCAACTACCGCGTCTCGATCACCGTGCCGAACGATCACATCGTCTCTTCGACCGGCGTGCTGCAAAACCCGAACGCTGTCCTGACGGCCGCGCAGCGCCAGCGTCTCGAACAGGCGCGCACGGCCAGAGAACCTGTCTTCGTCGTTACGCCGGACGAAGCGCGCCGGAACGAATCGAGCAAGCCGACGGGCAAGAAGACCTGGGTTTTCCACGCCGACAACGTGCGCGATTTCGCCTTCGCCTCTTCGCGCAAGTTCATCTGGGACGCGCAACTGCACAACGTCGAAGGCAATCGCGTGATGGCGATGTCTTTCTACCCGAAAGAGGGCGAACCGCTCTGGTCGAAGTATTCGACCCACTCGATCATTCACACCTTGAACGTCTATTCGCGCTATTCGTTCACCTATCCGTATCCGGTGGCGCAATCGGTCAACGGCCCTGTAGGCGGCATGGAATATCCGATGATCTGCTTCAACGGCCCGCGCCCGCTCGAAGACGGGACTTATTCGGCGGGCACGAAGTACGGTCTGATCTCGGTCATCATTCACGAAGTCGGCCACAACTATTTCCCGATGATCGTCAACTCCGATGAGCGCCAGTGGACTTGGATGGACGAAGGTTTGAACTCGTTCCTGCAATTTCTGGCCGAGCAGGAGTGGGAGGAAAACTATCCTTCCTGGCGCGGCGAGCCGCAGAACATACGCGAGTACATGGCGAGCGAAAATCAAGTGCCGATCATGACGAACTCGGAATCGGTCTTACAGTTCGGCAACAACGCTTACGGGAAGCCTGCGACCGCCCTGAACGTCCTGCGCGAAACCGTCCTCGGGCGCGAGTTGTTCGACTTCGCCTTCAAGCAATACTCGCAGCGCTGGAAGTTCAAGCGGCCGATGCCCGCCGATTTCTTCCGCTCGATGGAGGACGCTTCGGGCGTCGATCTCGACTGGTTCTGGCACGGCTGGTTCTACACGACCGACCACGTCGATCTCTCCATCGAACGCGTGCGCCTGTTTCAACCTTTCACCGCCAACCCCGAACAGGACAAGGCCGCGCGCGCGCGCGACCGCGCCGAACAGCCGCAGACGCTCTCGCAGGAACGCAACAAGGCATTGCCCAAACGCGTCGATCAATTTCCGAGCTTGCGCGATTTCTACAACACCTACGACGAACTCGTCGTGACCGAACGCGACCGCGCGCAATATCAACAGTTGTTGCAGGCGCTCACGCCCCGCGAACGCGAACTGCTCCAGACGGGACTCAATTTCTACGTCGTCGATTTGAAGAACATCGGCGGCCTCGTCAGCCCCGTCATCTTCGACATCGAATACATGGACGGCACGCACGAACTGATGCGCATCCCGGCGGAAATCTGGCGCTACAACAACTGGGAAGTCTCCAAGCTGATCACGACGACGAAAGAGGTGCGTTCAATCTCGCTCGACCCGCGCCTTGAGACGGCCGACGTGGATATGTCGAACAACAGCTTCCCGCGCCGCCCCGTCAAGTCGCGCTTCCAAATCTTCAAAGAACAGCAGGCGCAACCGAACCCGATGCAACTGCTCGAACGCAAACAACCGTCGCCCAGCCCGACGCCGACGCCGACAAACTAAAAGCGGTAAATGGTAAATGGTGAATGGTAAATAGAAGAAGACAGTTCTGATCCATTCACCATTTACCATTCACTATTCACCATTCGCTTTACTTATGAAGTTCGCACGCTACGTTTTGAGTTTCGTTTTCGTCGCCGCGCTCGGCCTTGTGTTGCTCGTTCCGGCCGGGGCGGCGCATAAGTTCCACACGAGTTTTACGGAGGCGGAGTACAACGCCCCGGAGCGTTCGCTGCAAATCACGCTGCGCACGTTTCCGGACGATCTGGAAAACGTCCTCAGCCGCCGCGCGGGCAAGCCCGTGCGCCTCGATCAGAGAAAGGAAGCGGAAGCGATCCTCGTGGCCTACCTGCAAGAGACTTTCCAGTTGAAGAACGCGAAGGGCGATGTGGTGAAACTCTCGTGGGTCGGGATGGACGCGGGCGTCGATAGCGCGTGGCTCTACTTCGAGGCGCAACTGCCCGAAGGCACGGCGGGCACGACCCTGCGCAATCAATTCATGTTCGACCTCTACGAAGACCAGATCAACCTCGTCAACGTCAAACAGGACAAGCGCAAGCAAGCCCTCACCTTCAAAAACGGCGACAGCCGCTTCGAACCGCTCGCGCCGCAGTAGCAGGTAAGCCGACGAAAGAGGGCGCGGATGTGAAGAGGCGCGTGCGAGATGAGAACTCGCACGCGCCTCTTGTTTGGTGTTGACTCCGGCTCTTAGCGAAGCACCTGCATCGAGACGCTCTTGGTGAGCGGGTTGACGGTGAAGCGGACGAGGCGCGTGGCCGTCGTGGTGAGCGTCGGCGTGCCGCCCGTTGTCGAAGTGCCGCCGGTCGTGCTCGTCGTCGTGCCCGCGGTTTGCGGGATGCGGAGCGTCTGTGTGCTGGCGATCTCGAAGTCCTGCGCCGCGCCCGCCCAGCCGATGACGCGGAAGACGTAGCGCGTGTTCGGCTGTATGTCGGCCGAGACGATTTCCGTTGCTTCCGAAGTGCCGGAAGAGGCGAGCACGCGTCCCGACGCGTCGCGCAACTCGAAGTCGAGATCAACGCCCGTCAGCGGTGAAGTCAAAATGCCCTTGACGGCGACGGCATTCGCTTGCGAGGTGAAGGGCACGTCAACGTAGGTGACGCCCGAAGCGAGTTGCAGCCCCGTGTCGCTCGCCGGGACGATGCCGCTGAACTGTTCGCTGAAGGTCGAAGTCGTGAAGTTGCCTTCAAACTTCGGCTCGGCTTCGTAACGCGTGGCCGCGCCTGCGGGCACTTGCACGCGCGCCGTCACCACCGCGTCGAAGGTGAAGAGTTGCGTGTTCGGATTGTTGAAGCTGATGCGACGCGCGGCCGAGGTCTGTCCCTGCCGCAAAGTCGAGCGGTAGTAGAAGCTCGCGGGCGACGTGCCGCGACCTGTGCCGAAGTTGTCTGCGTTGGCGACCGCGACGGACGGAGCGGAGATCGAGACGATGCGGAAATCGATCGGCTGATAGATCGTGCCGTCGAACGCGCCCGCGCCGAGGTTCTTGATGGCCTGGTCAAACTCGGTCTTGCCGTTCGCAAAAGAGATGTTGCTGTTGATGGTCTGAATCTGACTTGTCACGTCAATGACGGCCGTGGGCAGCGCGGCGGTCGCGCTGTTTTCGGAGACGCCGACCTGACGGTTCGCGTTCACGTTCAAGGCGCGCACGGTGTATTCGTAGCTCGCGGGGTTCTTCAAACCGCGCGGCACGAAGACGCCTTCGATGAGTCCGTTGTCCGTGTAGGCAGACTTTTCGCCGCCCGTGACGTAGGCGATGTGCATGAAGCCGTCCGTCGCCCCGTCGCCTTCCATGAACTCGCGCCCGGTGACGGGTTTGTTCTGGCGTACGTTCTCTTTGCCCACCTCGCGGCGCAGGATTTCGTAAGCGAACGCGCCGGCCACGGGCTGCCACGAAACCTGATTGGAAGAGGCCGAGGCCGCGCTGACCGTGACGCCCGCCGGAGCGCTGAGTTTGCCGACGGACGAGGCGATGTCAGACACCTTCGTCGAGACCGCTTGACGACCTTCGGCGTTCGGCGCGGCGGCATTCACTCCGAGTTCGCGTGCGGCGAAGACCTGTTCGATGAGCGCGCGGTGTTGGCCGGGCGCATCCGGGTCTGTCGCGTCGGACGGGTAGAGCGATTGGTCTGCGATGATCATGGCGTCGCGTGCGCGCACCATCGTGTCGGGGTTATAGGTGGAGAGCACGTAGATCGCGCCGAGGAGAATGCGCTCCCAGTTCTCTTGCCCGCGGCTGATCGCTTTCGTCGGCTCGCCGCTGATCAGGTCTGGACGCACGAACGAGCCGCCCTGTTCGGCCGCCACCATCAGTTCGCGCAAGTCCCAACCGGCGGCGGCGAAGATTTCGCCGTCGCGATGTTCCTCAAACGCGCTGCCGCCGCTCGTGCCGAGTTGCGAATAGAGCAGGCCGGAATCGCCGTGACGAATCCACTGCCGCTCGTCGGGGTTTCCGCCGTTCGCGCGGACGCCCGCGCGGTAGTCTTTGCCGTTCAGGACGTAGTTGCCGAGCACTGGGTTTTCGGCCGCCGTGTAAGCCCAGAGGTCTGCCTGCGCTTCGTTCAGGGCAGAGCCTTCGGGTGCGCCGTTCGGGTCGTTTTCCAGGCCCGCGATCGGCGAAGAGATCGAGTGCATGCCTTCGTGGTAGGGCACGCCGAAGTCGATCGCCAGATCGTTCAAGAGATAACCGTGGCCGTAAGAGGTCGGGTTGACGACGACGTTCTGCCCGCCGGGCGTCTCGCCCAAAAATTCATCGGACGAAGCGGAGATGGAGAAGGCGTTGTCGAGTCCGAGAAGTTTGGCGGCGAAGTTCGGATCGCTTGGGTCGGTCGGCGGCGCCAGCACATTCGGGATGTGGACGTTGCCGATCAAGGGGCTGGATTGATTCGGATACGTGTCCGGGAAACTGCCCTGACCGACGCGACTGTGTTTGAGGTCGCCCGCGCGGTGCAGATAGTCAATGTATTCCAAGAGAGACGTGATGTAGAAGAACTGCGAGATTTCGCCTTGATGCTCGGCCGGTTCGGCCGCGGGGCCGAAGTGCTGTGCGTCCGTGGTGCGCGCTTCGAAGTTGGTCGGGTCGTCCTTTGCGAAGTGCCACGTGCCTTTGGCGGCCTGCGCGAACGGAAGTTTTCCGGCGAGCACGTTTTCGATGTGCGCGTGCGTGCCGGTGAGCGTGCCGTTCAGGCCGGTGGCAACGTTCGTCGGGTCGAACTTGCGCAGGTTGACGCGCAGTTGACCGCAGGGCGCACCGTTCTCGCCGTTCTCGATGATGCCCTCGTCCTGCAAGCGTTTGGTGATGCAGGGGTAGGTGGGGAACACGTCGGCCGAGAAGTTCAAGGGCACTTCCTGTTGATAGCGCACGGTGTCTTCGCGGTAGAGAATTTCGCCCGTGGCGGCGTCGATCTGATACTTGAAGAAGCCGAACGGATTGCGCGAGAAGAGATAGAACTTGAAAGCGAGACGCGCGCCGTCGGCCGTCGGGTAGATGTTCAGGTGCGGGTGCGGCACGGCCGCTGCGCCGAGTTGCGAAGCGAGTTTGTCGAGCGCCGGGTTCAACACGTCGGCCACGCCCTGTACCCACTGGACTTTAAACTTAGCCAGATCGAGTTGCGCTTTGGCGACGGCCGCCGCGCCGTCGAGCGACGGGTTCAGAGAGAGACGCAAATCTTTCTGATAAGGGCCGGAGACGGATTTGACGCGGCGCTCGCCGTCCAATACGACGCCGACGCCGCGACCAGCGACCGGCAATCCCTGATAGGTCTGTTCGAAGTAGAGCAGGTTTCCGCCGAGCGCTTGGGTGTTGCGCTTGAGGCGAAGCGTCCCCATGTCCGTGATGCCGAACAGCCCGGCGTTCGCTTGCAGGAATTCGCGCGCGGCAGCTTCGGGTTCGAGCGTGGAGGGTTGCGAGGCGAAGTCCATGATGGTATCGACCGAGCCGGTCGTCTTGTCCCAACGCGCCGTCACTTGCGCGTCGCCGAGATTTTCTTTGAGCGTGCCGAGGGCTTGAAGCTGCGCGGCCGACGGCACGCGAAGAATGCGCTTGCCCGCGTTGATGTTGAAATCGGGGACGGGCGTTTTGTTCAAGTCGAGTTTGTCCGCGGGCGATGCCACAGAGGCGCGTGCACTGCGATTGAGGAACGTGACGCCGAAGAGGATGACGGCGAGTGCGACGAGGCTTGCAAGTGCGATGAAGAGTTGATTAACCCTGCGGGTCTTCTGCTGTCGGGGTGCGGTCGGTGAACTCATCGATTTCATCTCCTGTAAAATTTGTATGGCTGTCGCCGAGGGGTCTTTGAAAGCCCCCAAAAAATTGCTTGCGCTTACTGTTTGACGAGGTGGAGTTTTAAAAATCCCCCGGCGTCGTCTGGAACGGGCGACGCCGGGGTTCAAGGCGGCCCGTTAGTTACCGGCCGCGAAGCGTTGTGCGAAGAGATTTACTTTGGCGGCGAGCGACGCGCGCTTGAGCCCCGCGCCGGGTTCGACGCGCGGCCCCGGCAAAGCGACGAACTGCCCGGGCGCGATCTGTTTGATCTCGGCCGGATAGACTTCGAGGAAGCCGCGGTCGATGGCGAGTTGCACGTAGCCGCGCAGGGCGGAAGGAATCTGTGCGTTGTCGGAGAGCACGATGCCGCCGGACGTGACGTTCGTGCCCGCCTTCTGCCGCGCTTCCATATCGAGGCCGAGAGCGCGGACGAAGGCGACGGCGAGGTCTTGGCGGCTGATTGCGCCTGTCGGGTTGAAACTCGTGCCGCTCGCCGTCATCAAACCGCCGGGCGCGAAGTTCCAGTCGCGCAGGGTCGAGCCGTTCGCGGTGAGAGATTCCGCGAGCGCGGCCAGTTCGCCCGACACGTCCGCAAACATCGGCGCGGCGCTCGCCGTCTGTCGCACGGGCGCGTTCAGAGCGAGCGTGCGCGCGAAGTCTTCACGCGTGACGGTCGCTTCCGGGTGGAACAGACCGTCTGCGAGCGCGTCCATGCGCCGGCTCTTGAGCAACGTCTCGAACAGGTCACGACTGGCGTGCTGCTGTATGTCCGCGACGGGCGCGAGCGTGTAGAGTTTCTGCAAGATCAAACCGTCCACAGCGCCGGGCGCGGCCACACCGGATGTCGGAAGACTCACGCCGGGCACGGCGTTTAAGCCGCGTGCGCCGCGCACCTCCAAGACCCATTCGCCCGCCTGCGGGTTCTGCACGATGATCCCTCTGCTGTTCGCATCAATCGCGGGATACTTGACGCCGCTCGCATAGGTCGTGCCGTTCGGCGCGGTCAGCACGAGGCCGACGAGATTGCCGTCGCCAGTCTCGGCCGCAGTATCGACGCGCGCGTAAACGTCGAGCACGCTCATCCCCGGTTGCACGGTAAATTTCTTCGCGTTCGGCGAGTTCGCGCCGGGCGTGGCCGCCGGGTCGAAGTCGATGTGAAATTGTTCGGCCGAAGGGATCGAGATGGTGAAGCGCGCGTTGAAGTTCGGCTGGTTGAAGGCGTTGTAGACGCGCGTGCGGTTGAAGACTTTATCCACGGCCGCGTAGGCGTTGATGTAGCCCGCGCCGACTTCGTGATCCGCATAGCCGGGCATGCGCGTCGCCGTCTCCGTGATGATCTGTTTGATCTCGTCCGGTTGGAGCGACGGGTCTGCGTCGAGCATCAGGGCGACGACGCCCGCCACGTAAGGCGCGGCCATCGACGTGCCCGAAATCTGCGTGTAGAAGGGAATCTCGCCGGGGGCGAGTTCGGCATCGGCGTCGAGACCGTTGGACGTGATGTTCGAGATGGAGCGCGTCGAGATGTAAGCGGCCGAAAACTTCGCGGCGTTCGATTCAAACTCGCGCCCCGTGCCGGGCGCTGTGATCGTCGGCGCGTCGAAATCGTCGAGCGGGTCGGAGTTCGAGAAACGTTCGTCGGCCGGAAGTCCGCGCGAGGAGAACGAGGCGAGGCCGCCCTCTTTCGTGCCCGCCGCCACGCCGATGACCCACGGCGCTTTCGCATACTTGTTGTAAGTGTTCTTGCCGGGGCCGGAATTAGCGCCCGCGAAGATGACCGTGATGCCGTTGTCGTAAGCGGCGCGGCTCGCGATGTTGATCGGGTTGTCGGGGTCGAACGTGTCGAAGCTGCCGTAAGAGTTGGAGACGACCTTGATGTTGTAGGTGTACTGGTTCGCCAGCGCCCACTCCCAAGCGCCCACGGCGTTCAAGACGAACAACCCCGCGCCGAGTCCCGCACCGATGATCTTCGCGCCCGGCGCAACGCCCGCATACTTGCCGCCCGAACGCTGTCCCGTGCCGCCGATGATCCCCGCGCAGTGCGTACCGTGACCGACGGTTTGATCCGTGTTCGGCACGTTCTCAAGCACCGTGACGGGCGTGAAGCCTTCCTGCACGGTATCGGTCGAGGTCAAGACCTGCACGTTCTGGATGACAGTCCGGCCGAGTTTGAGATCGTCGTGCGTGGCGTCGATACCGGAGTCGATGACGAGGATGGAGAAGTCGCCTTCGCCGGAGACGGGCACGTTGTTGTTACGACGGTGGAACGCCCTGTCGCTGCGCACGCGCTCGACGCCCGCGAGCGTGCGCGCCTGCAAGTCGTAATAGTGAATCCGCTCGTTGTTCCAGACAGAGCGCACGGCGCTGTGGGAAGCGAGCGCGCGCACCTGCGCGGCCGTGGCGACGGGCAGCGCGACCATGCCGAGGCGCGGGTAGGTGATCGCGCGCGTGACGCCGAGCGTGCGCAGGATGGAGAGGTGCGATTCTTTCAGACCGTCGCCCGTGTTGAAGGCGACGATGATCGTGCCGACTTGAGCCGTGTCGGCCAGCGTGGAAAGTTGCGTCGAGAGCGCAGGACTGAGGCGTGCCGCCGTCGCCGTCGCGGCGAGCGCGAAGCACAAGATGATTGACGCAAATAGAGCAGGGATTTTCCTCATGTTCAAAGACAGCCTCCGTGAAACTTGTTCATCGAAAATTTGATTGGCGGGCGCGAACTTTCTCTCCCACGAACCGGGAAGTTACGCGAAGGCTATTGAGTAAAACTTGAGATAGGCTTGAGGCAGACTTGAGAACGCGAAATGTAATCGAATCGCAATAAACTCAAGGCGCGTGGGCGGGCACGCGTATGACAACGGAGGGCAGGGCGCGTTTATTACAATTTCGTTGCGTGGATAGTTGGGCGATGAATCATCGTTTCCATCATGTCACATCCATCGTGTCAGAGGGCGCGCGGGTCGCCGTCGCGTCTGAGACCTTCGCTTAAGAGCCGCACGCCGAGGACGAAGAGGAAGATGGCGAAGGCGGGCGTGAGCAGGACGAACGGTTGGCGTGCGAGCAGCGTCAGGTTGCTGGCGGCCATGAGCATGTTGCCCCAACTCGCCGCCGGTTCCTGTACGCCGACGCCGAGAAACGAGAGCGCCGTCTCGGCCAAAAGGAAGGCCGGGAGCATGAGCGAGAGTTGGACGACGAGCGGGCGCGATGCGTTCGGCAGGATATGTCGAAACAGGATGCGCGTCTCTGTGAGTCCGAGCGAGACGGCCGCCAGCACGAACTCGCGCTCGCGCAAGCCCAGCACCAGCCCGCGCGCGAGCCGCGCCATCTCCGCCCAGCCGATGGCGATGAAGATGGCGACGAGCAGAAGCCCCGCGCGCGTGGGCGGAAGCACGAGCGGGAAGGCGGCGCGCGCCGCGAGTATGAGGACGAGATCGGGTAAGGCCAGCATCGCGTCGGCCGCGCGCATGAGAAACGCATCAACCCTGCGCCCCGCATAGCCCGACACGCAGCCTAAAAAGATGCCGAGCACTCCGGCGAGCAGCGTCCCCAGAGGGCCGACCGTGAGCGAGAAACGCGACGCCATCAACAGGCGCGACAGGCGGTCGCGCCCGAACTCGTCCGTGCCGAGCAGGTAGACGCGCTGCGACGCAGGGGCGTCCGTGCTCTGAGTTGAAAGAGCGTTCGGGTTCTGCGTTGAAGGAACACTGTTATTCCGTGTCGCGTTCACGGGCGCAGCGGGTGCGACGCCGAAGAGGTGCGTATCGGTTGTGAACAGGCCGAGGAATTTGTAGGAATGACCGCGCGTGAAGAGTGCGAGGGGAAAGCGCGTGGCAGTGTCTTCGCTGTAGGTGCGCGTGAGCGGATCGGCGAGACGCATTTTGTAGATGAAGGGGCGCGCGTGCCAGCGGCCTTCCGCGTCGCGAAAGCGGATGGGCGTGGGCGGGGCGAGAGGTTGCTGCCGCGATTGCTCGCTCGCGTCGTAAGGGGCGATGAAGTTCGCTAGGAGCGCGACGAGGTAGAAGGTTGAGACGATAGAGAGTCCGAGGATTAACTGCCAGCGCCGCGACAGACGGCGACGCATGCGCCCGCGCCAATTCCGCGGCGCGGCATGTGCGCGCTCCCACGCGTCAGGCAGTTGTGCGTCGTCGTTCATGCGAATCTCAAGCTCGCGAGAAGTTGCCGCTTCGGCGTCGTCGCGTGTTCGCGTCGCGCGTGCGCAGGCGCGGGTCGTTGAGTCTGAGCAGGATGTCTGCCAGCAGGTTTCCGGCGAGCACGGCCGTCGCAGTGATCATCACGACGCCCATCAGGAGCGGCACGTCTCGATGACGCACGGCGCTGACGCTCAAAGCGCCGAGTCCAGACCAACCGAGCACCGTCTCGACGATGACCGAGCCGCTGACCACACTGCCCGAAGCGTAGCCGAACAGAGTGATGAGCGGGTTCAAAGCGTCGCGCAGCGCGTGGCGCAGGATGACGGCGCGTTCGGGCAGACCTTTAGCGCGCGCCACCCGCACGAAGTCCTGCGCGAGCGCAGCGGCGAGTCCTTCGCGCACCTGCGCCAGAAACAGAGCCACGAGCGGCAGCGCGAGCACGATGGCCGGAGGCAAGATGCGCAGAGGGCTGAAGTCGGCGGCAAGAGCGTCCGCGTCTACGCTTGCGCCGACGGGAAACCAGGAGGTGCGCGCGACGATGGCGAGCGCGACCAGGGCAAGAACGATGCGCGGCGTCGAAGCCGTCAAGAGGATGACGAGTTCGCTTGTGCGATCCCAGAAGCCGCCTTTGCGACGCGCGGCGAGTATGCCGAGCGCGAGCGACACGGCGACGGCCAACAGAAGCGCGGCCACGGCGAGCGCGAGCGTGCGCAACAGGCGCGGCCAGATGATCGTCGCCACCGGCGCGTGATAGTAGAACGAGTCGCCCATGTGGCCGCGCAAGAGGTTCGAGAGCCAGTGCAGGTAACGCACGGCGAGCGGGCGGTCGAGTCCGTAGACGCGGCGCAACTCTCTGAGCGTCGCATCGGTCACGTTCCCCTCGCTCGTTAGTTCGACGAGCGCGTCGCCGCCCGCTGCGGCCAGGAGCGCGAACGTCAGCACGGAGACGACGAACAGCACCAGCGCGCCCTGCCACACTCTGGAGAGAATCAGTTTCAGCACTCTGTTAACTCAGAAACGTCTGCGGAAGGAATCTGCGAAACTCATCGCGCGTTGATTTAACATCTATTCCGAGCGCGCGACAAGAGTGGCGGCGTAAGGTTGCTCTGGACATCCGTGTGTATAAATGTTTGAATCGCCAGAACCCTCACCCGTGCGCACGTGGGCACAAAACGCCTCGCGCTTTTTTCAACTTCAGACATCCGGAATTTTGAAATGAAATTTGCACCGTCAGGACGTTTATTCGTTAGCCTGTTTGTCGTCGCGGCGTTTCTGCTCCAACTCGCGTGTCAGACGACACCGCCCGCGTCGAACACGGCCAAAGTCGGCGAAGAGAAACTGCCGACCGCTCCCGTCGCGGGCACGCGCGGCGGCACGCTCACCTATCGCGTCACTTCGCCGCCCAAGACTTTCAACTACATTCTGGCGGCCGACGAGCCTTCCATTTACGTCTCTTTCTTCCTGACGGGTAGTCGGCTCGTCGAACTCAATCACGACCAGCAAACCTACGTGCCCGCGCTCGCGGAGAGTTGGAAACTGTCGGACGACGGCAAGAGCGTCGAAGTCGTTTTGCGTGAGGACTTGAAGTTTTCCGACGGCCAGCCGCTCACCTCTGAAGACGTGGCCTTCACTTTTCGCGCGCTCTACGACGAACGCGTCGCCTCACCCATCTATCGCGACGCGATGCTCGTCGGCGGCAAGCCCATCGAAGTGACGGTCGCAGACCCGCGCCGCCTGCGGCTCGGCTTCGCCGAAGCCATCGCCGTGCCGGAAAACTACATGTCGAACCTGAACGTGCTGCCGCGCCGCGTGCTCGAACCTGAACTCACGGGCAACACCTTCAACAACGCTTACGCCGTAACGACCGACCCGGCGCGCATCGCGACAGCGGGAGCGTTCGCCATCGAATCGAGCACGCCGGGCGAGCGCGTCGTCTTGAAGCGCAACCCGCACTACTGGAAAAAGGACGCGGCGGGCAATCAACTGCCCTATCTCGACCGTCTCGTCCTCGAAGTTGTGACCGACGAAAACAACGCGCTCACGCGTCTTGGGCAGGGCACGCTCGACATCATCGACCGCGTGCGCCCGACCGACTTCGCCAGCCTTCGCACGGGGCAAGGCAACGCGCGCGCGCACGACCTCGGCCCCGGCCTCTACGCGGACAACCTCTGGTTCAATCTCAACACCGGCCGCCGCGAAGACGGCAAGCCCATCGTCGATCCCGTCAAGCTCTCATGGTTCGCCGACGCGCGTTTCCGGCGCGCCGTCTCGCACGCCATCGACCGCGAATCTATCGCCGCTAACACCTGGCAGGGACTCGCCACGCCGCTCTACAACTTCGTCTCCAGCGGCAACCGTGCGTGGGTCGCCGCAGACGTTCAGCGCACCGCATATGATCTGGAACGCGCGCGTGCGCTCCTGCGCGAAGCGGGCTTCCAGATAGGCGGCACGGACGCCGCGCCGGAACTGAGGGACGCGAAAGGCAACCGCGTCGAGTTCACTTTGATCGCGCCCGCAGGAACGGAGGTGCGCGTCAAAAGCGCGATTGTGATTCAGGAGGATTTGAAGAAGCTCGGGATGAACGTGCAGGTCGCGCCTATCGAGAATGCGCAGTTGTCCGCGCGCATCAATCAGTCTTACGACTACGAGGCCGTGCTCTACGGCACGTCCGTCTCCGAACCCGACCCGTCTTCCTACACGGACATGTTGCGCAGCAGCAGCCCGCAGCACTTCTGGAATCCCAAACAGCCCAAGCCCGCCACCGAATGGGAGGCGCGGCTCGACGAACTGGCGACGCGGCAAGCGCACGAAGTTGACCGCGAACGTCGCCGCGTCATCTTCCGCGACATACAGATTCTGATGGCCGAGCAACTTCCGCTCATCCCCATCGTCACGCGCCACATCGCCGTCGCCTCTAACACGCGTATCGGCAACTACCGCCCCAGCCCCCTTCCGCCTTTCTCGCTGTGGAACGCCGAAGAGCTGTTCGTCAAGCAATAAAGATTAGGGGAAAGGGAAAGGTAAAAACCGAAAAGCAAAAGAAAGCGGGACGCAAGCTTGAGTCGCTTGCGTCCCGCTTCCTGTCTTCAAGCTGAAAGCTAATAGCTAACAGCTAACAGCTTCTTTAACCTTTCCCCCTTCCCCTTTCCCCTTTCACCTTCCTATTGCGTTTGCAGTTTCTGCATCGCGGCCATCGCGTGCGCGAGTTCGAGGCGCGTGAGGGCGGCTTGCGGGCGGAAGTTGGAGTTGGTGGCTGAGAGCAGTCCGCGCGAGATGGCGACGCGCACGTAGCCGCGTAAAGCCGCAGGGATCAAACTCGCGTCGAGGAGCGGCGGCAGCGGGAGAATCTGCGAGGATTCGGCTTCGGCTTGCAGCCCTGCGGCGCGGACGAGTGCGACCGCCGCCGTCAGGCGACCGACCGCATCGTTCGGCGCGAACGAGCCGCCGCGTTCCACGTCGATGAACAGTGCGCCCTGCGGCGCATTCTGCACGCTTTCGACGAAGAGAAGCGTTGAGGCGTTGCGCACGTCGCGGTAAGTCGGCGCGGCCGGAACATATTGCGGCACGCGTGCGCCGAGCACGAGCGCCTCGGCCAGTTCGCCGCGCGTCACCGCCTGCGCCGGGCGGAACTTCTGCCCGCTCGGCGACATCACGAACGAGCGTATGTTTTGATAGACGACCGCGCGCTGCGCCGACGTGAGCGCGTCGATGTCCCGGATGGGCGCATACTCCGCACGCGCGACTTCGAGGACGCCCGTGAACCGCTGCGACGTGAGAGCCAAACCGCCGAGCGTGTTCTTCACATTCAAGCGCCATGCGCCCGCGGGCGGCGCTGAGATAGTGGCGCGCTCGCGGTTGCTCGCCACGCCCGGCACGTTGATGTCGTTCTGTTCGGCTTGCTTCTTGCCCGTCGCGTCGTACATGGCGAAGCCGAGGTCGTTCGCGCTCAACATGCTCCAACCGATCTGCATCGAAGCGACGAGCGCGCCCTCAGGCATCTCGACCGTGGTGTCAAAGCCGGTTGCGCTCGCGTTGACCGTCCCTTCGATCTCACGCAACGGGTCGTTCACGAAACGCACCTGCCCCCGATTGAGCGTCGCGCGGAAGTTGCCGAGCTTGCGCTGCGGGAAGGCCGCTTCGAGCACGGCTGCGTGCGTGTTGAGCACGCCAGCGCCGACTTCGTGCGCGTAGTAAGTCGAGAGCGGCGTGGCCGTGCGTTGCAAAATGTCGCGCACCTCTGCGGGCGTCAGGCGCGGGTTCGCTTCGAGCATCAGGGCGATCGCCCCGGCCACCTGCGGCGCGCTGAAAGAAGTGCCGCTCGCCGTCGTGTAGAAGGGGATGTTACCGGGCGCGAGCCCAGTGTCGCCGTTGAAGCCGATGCCTTCCACGCCCGTCACGCTCAAACCGCTCGAACGCAGACTGACAACGCGCACGCCCGGCGCGACCAGAGTGGGACGGAAGAGTTGACTGGCGAACGTGCCGCGCGAAGAAAAGTCTGCGAGGCGGCCGCGAAAATCGGTCGCCCCGACGGAGACCACCCAGGGGGCGACGGCGTAAGGATTCAAAGTGTGCCAGCCCGCGCCCGTGTTGCCCGCCGAGAAGACGACGTTGACGCCCCTGTCCGCGAGCATCTTCGTCGCCACGTTTACGGGATCGTTGATGTCGAACACGGTGTTCGACGAGAAGCTGCAATTGACGACGCGCACGCCGAGCGCCGCGCCGCGCTCCAACAGATAATCGAAGCCGTTCAGGACGAAGACGAGATTGAGATCGCCCGCGCTCATGCCGACGATGCGCGCGCCCGGCGCGACGCCCGTGTAACGCCCGCCCGACTTCGCGCCGCTTCCGCCGATGACGCCCGCGACGAACGTGCCGTGACCGTAGACCTGATCCGTGTTCGGCAAATTCTCGATGTTCAGGGGATAGTTGAAGCCGACGCTCGCGCTCTGCAAGTCTGCGAGTTTGACGTTTTGCGAGACGCGTCCGGCCAGATCGCCGTGCGTGGCGTCAACTCCCGTGTCGAGCACGGCGACCGTGACGCCGCGACCGCTCAAGGGGAGACCAGCGTTGTTGCGCACGAGGTCTGCGTCGCGCTGCGCGCGTTCAACGCCGGTCAAGCCTTGTGACGGATCGGCGTTCAGAGTCAGCGTGCGATTACCATAGAGCGAGCGGACGCTGCGCAGGCGCGAGACGGCCATGAGTTGTTCGGCAGTGGCCGAGACGTAGATGGCGGGCAGGACGCGGAAGCGCGTGCCGCCGAGAATTCCGATGCGTTGCAGGTCTGCCACGTCGGCGTCGGTCGGCAGTTGGTGATAGACGATGACGGCGTTGATGTTGCTGTCGTCGGCCAGAGTGTTCGCCTGATCGATGGCGAAGGCGAGTTCCGGGTCAACGCTCTGCAACCCGGTTTGCCGCGAAGCCACAGACGCGGGCACGAGGTTGCGCGAAGAGATGGTGAGCCGTTCGGCAGCGGGGATCGCAAGGCCGTCAGCGCCCGTAGCCGTGATGCCGTCGGCGTGACGAATGGTGATGCCGTCGGGCGAGACGTTGAAGAAGTGGCCGTCGGCCGTGCGCGCGGTGACGCCCGCGGTGGTCGAGATGGTGATGCCGTCAGCGCCGGTGGCCGTGATTCCATCTGCGCCGGTCGCGGTGATACCGTCTGCCCCTGTGGCAGTAATTCCGTCCGCGCCCGTGGCTGTGATTCCATCTGCGCCCGTGGCCGTGATGCCGTTGACGCCGATGGCCGTCAGGCCGTTGGCCGTCGAGATGGTGATGCCGTTCGGCCGTGTGATGAAGATTGAATCGGCCTTGTACTGCGCGCCGTCGGAGGTTTGAAAGACGACGCCGTCTGCTCCCGTCGCGGTGATGCCGTCCGCGCCCGTCGCAGTGATGCCGCTCGGCTTCGTGGCCGTGACGCTGTTCGTGTTGGGATAAGTGACTCCGTCCGCGCCGGTGGCCGTGATGCCGTCGGCTCCGGTCGCGGTGATACCGTCAGCGCCAGTCGCAGTGATACCGTCGGCTCCGGTCGCAGTGATACCGTCCGCCCCCGTGGCGGTGATGCCGTTGACGCCGAAGGTGAGGACGCCGTCAGCGCCGGTGGCGGTGATGCCGTTGATGCCGATGTAGTTGATGCCGTCCGCGCCGGTGGCCGTGATGCCGTCGGAGTTGGAGATATTGATGCCCGCTCTCACCGTGCCGACGAGGAGCAACAGCGAGAGGGAGAGGGCAGTCGCCTGTCGGGTTATTTTTAAAACTCTATTCTTCATGACACAACACACGGAGACTTAACGCGCTTGCAAATAAAGTTATGTGAGGTTTATCGAAAATTTCCTTACTGCTCATGCAGGGGCATTGGTTGCATGGCGAGGTAGGAGCAAGAAGTCGGGGGAAGCAAAATACCATAAGTTCACCCGAATTGACCAACGCCGTTTGTCACATTTTCCTTCTATTTTGACCTGCCACGCCGACAGGGGAAACAACTCGAAATTCAACGGCGACCACACCGCTCATAGTTCAACTCATCAAATTTTTGAAAATCTTCTGCGTCTCGGCGGCCGGTTCGACACCGAGTTCCTTGCGCAGCACGCGCCGCAGTTGCTCGTACTGCTCTTTGACGGCCGCGCGGTTGCCGAGCGCGGCGTGTGCGCGCATGATCATGCAATGCACGTCTTCGCGAAACTGGTCGTCGGCCAGAATCTGTTGCGCCAGTTGCAGAGAGCGCGGCCACTCCTCCGCCTTCTGCGCCGCGACCGTTAACACTTCCAGCATCCGCAGGTGTTGTTCCCGGTAGTATGAACGCTGTTCTTCGACCCACTCGTCGTAACTGCCCTGCATGAAGTCGCCGCGATAGAGCGCGAGCGCCTGCTCGTAACAACTGACGTAACGTTCATGCTCGCCCGCGCGCTTGGCCGACTCGGCTTCGGCGACGAGGCGGTCGAACTCCTCCGTGTCGATGCGATAAGAGAACTCTTGATTGAGCAGATAGTCGCTATCTCGATAGAGCAGAAAGTTCTGCTTGACGGGTTGATTGCTATTGAGCGCCTTGCGTATGTGCGAGACGGTGGGATGAAAATTTTTCTCCACGGCGTCGAAGTCGGCCTCGCCCCAGAAGGTGTCGATGATGGTGTCTTTGGAGGCGCGTCGATGACGGCGCGAGGCGATGAAGCACAGGATGTCGCGGGCGCGTTTGGTCGTCCAGGCGTCTGCGGCGAGCGGGCGCGCCGGGTCGCGGAAGATTTCCACGGGGCCGAGCATGCTGATGGTCAGGTCGGCGGCGGGTTTGGGCGGCACGAGTTGGACGGCCGCCACCTGCGCCATCTCGACGATGCGCGTGGCGTGTGTCGGAGGCTGCTGTGTTTGAAGTGGCTGCCCTTCGGCCGTCTGCGCTTCGGTCTGCCGCGCGAGTTGCAGTTGCTCGCGGATGTCTGGCGGCAGAAGGGCGAAAGCGTCGGGCGCGGCGAAGAGTTGCGGGTGGTGCGAGATTTCGCGGCGCAGCCAGTAGTCGTAATCGTAGCGCGCGGCCAGGTCGAGCACGCGGCGCAGGCGTTCGACCACCTCGTTCTCTCTGCCTTCGGCGAAGGCGCAGGAGGCGAGCGCGAAAGAGGCCTGGGCTTCGTAGTAGTGCAGTCCGTGCGTGTGAAAATAGGCGAGCGCCGTTTCGAGTTCGCCGTGTGCCGCGGAGGTTTCGCCCTGCGCGGCAAGTATGCGCGCGTGCGTGAGCGTGGCTGTCTGCATGCTCATCTCGTCTTTGAGCGCGCGGCGCGCTTCGATGAGCCGTTCGATCAAGACACGCGCGGCGGAGGTGTCGCCGAGGTGCAGATTGAGCACCGCCTGTTCTTCCCACAACTCGGAGCGCGCCACGTCGTACCCGGCTTCTTCGTAAGTGCGCGCGGCATGGTGGTAAAACTCTGTGGCGCGCGCCGCGTCGCCGCGTTCGCGGTGGAGGTTGCCGTAGGTCTCGAAGGCTTCGGCGCGCTGCGAGATGAGATTGAAGAGTTGGCAGCGTTCGAGCGCGCTGTCGAGATGCTGTTCGCAGACGGGCAACTCGCCACGGTAGAGATGGCAGCGCGCGAGATTCAGATAAGCGACGGCCTCCTGCGGCACGGGCGGCGCACCCGCGCGGTCGCGGAGCATCCGCCGCAGCCAACGCATCGCCTCGGAGAAGTCGCCGCGAATCATCGCGGGCAGACCGAGGTTGTGCGTGATGAGGTGCATGTAGTGGGTGTCGTTCTGCTCCTCTGCGAGTTGGAGCGCGGCGCGAAACTCGCCTTCGGCCGCAGCCCACTCGGTTAGCGCAAAGTAACAAAGCCCACGCGTGTTGCCGCACTTGATGCGGACGCTCGACTGTTCGCCGACGAGTTCGAGCGCGCGGTCGAGATAGGTAAACGCGCCTTCGCAGTCGCCGCGACGACGCGCGATTGTGGCGAGCGAGTGCAGGGCTTCGGCCTCGCCCTCTGCGTCGCCGCGCGTGTGCAGGAGCGTGGCGGCGCGGCGAAAGAGCGTCTGCGAAGTTTCGTATTCGCCGCGCAGGCGTGCCACCTCTGCGCGATGGAAGAGTGCGCGCGGATGCGCTTCGATGGCCGCTTCGGGGATGGCTTCGACGAAGTTGATGAGCGAAGTGAACGCGCCCGTCGCGATCCATTCCTGACCTTTGTTGGCGATGATGATGGCGGCGCGGTTGAAGTCTTCGGCGGCGAGCAGGTGGCGGATGGCCTGTTCCCACTGTTTGCGCTCGACGAAAAACTCTGCGAGGCGTGCGTGCTCGCGCGCAACGCCTGCTTGCCCGATCTCAGAGCGCAGGCGACGGCGCAGGAAATCTTTGAACAGCGGATGGAGGCGATATTCTTCGCCGCGACCGTCGCTGCCTGCCACGGTCATAAAGACGTTGCGGCGCACGAGCGTGGGCAGCAGTTGCGCGCAACTGCCGTCCGGAAAAAGCGAACTGCACACGTCGGCTTCCACGCGTTCCAGAAGCGAGATGCGCAGGAGCAGGTTTTGCGCGTCCGCCGCTTCGTCTGCGAAAACCTCTTCGGCGAAATAGTCGAAGATGTCTATTTCCGACTGGCGCAGAATCTCTGACAGGTCTGGACGCGCTGTGGCCTCGCCCTCGCGCCCGCCGCGTGCGAGCGCCTGACGCTGCGCCACTTGACGTATGAGTTGCAGCGCAGTGATCCAGCCGTGCGTGCGCTCGCGGTATTCGGCGAGTTGTTCGGGCGTCAGTTCGAGGTCGAAGACTTTGCGGAAAAGTTCCTGCGTCTCCTCGTCCGTGAAGAGAAGTTCGGCGCGGTCGATGATGGTGAGCGCGTTATGTGCGCGCAGGCGCGCGAGCGCAAGCGGCGGCACGTCGCGCGAGATGATGATGACGTGCAGGACGTCCGGCAGATACGAGAGCAAGCGATCGACGACGCGATGCACGGCCGTGTCCGTGCCGAGGTGATGATAATCGTCGAGGACGAAGATGAGTTGCTGATCGACGAGGTCAAGCACTTCGTTCAGAAAAACATCGACGGCGCGTTCGGGCTGTTCTGCGAGTTCGGCGGCCGACTGCTGTAGATAAGAGATCGTGGCCGCGCCAAACTCCGGCACAACCTGTTTGATGCCGTGCGCGAGATAGCCGAGGAAGACGAACGGATCGGCGTCGGTGCGGTCGAGTTGATACCAGACGAAGGGGCGCGCGTGCGTGCGTACGAAATCGGCGACGAGCGTGGTCTTGCCCGAACCGGCGTTGGCGGCGACGAGCGTGACGGGATGCGCGAGATTCGACGAGAGACGTTCCATCAGACGCGGGCGCTGGAGAAGCGCGGGCGTGGGGCGCGGCGGTAGAAGTTTGGTGCGAAGAAAGAAAGCGGGCGTCGCCAAGCCCCCGGTCGCCGCTCCGGTGAGCGGCGGCAGAGGGGAAGTTTGGAGCTTGCTCTGGCGATGCGGCCTATTGCTCATCAGCCTCTCTGGGCGTCTCCTGTTCGGACGTGGAGACTTTGCCAAGCGAATCAGAATGCCGGACGGCTCAAAGGCGTTCGTGGCCTGCTGAACCCGTCAAATGCGCGCTGTGAGGACGCGCGGCCACGTTCGTTTTTAACTTCTTACTCCGTCCGCACCCGCATGCGCAAGCCCCTGTCTCAACAGACGAGACCGACCGGCCTCCGAAGCCATGCGCCCCTCAACTCGCTCTCAGCGTAGACTCCTCTGTGTAGCCTTTCACCAAACGCAAACGTCTGTGCGCAGGGCGTCGGTTTTCGGCGACGGAACTCAAGGCGGCGATGCGCTGCGCCTTGTCTTCCGTATCGAGCATTTCGCGGTGCGTGCGCGCGGCGAGGTCGAGCGCCGCCGCGCGTCCCCACATCTCAGCTAAAGCGAGCGCCGCGAGTTTCGGGGGCAAGTCGTAGCTCGTGAACAGTTCCGACGCTTCTTCGGACGTGAAAGCGAGCGCCGCTTCGTCAATCACGCGCAAGGTCTGTTTCGAGCGCATACGCCAGAGCGGCGCGGGCGGCAGCGTCCGTCCGATCAAGATCATGTGCGCTTCGACGGGCAGGAGCGGCAGGAGACGACCAAAGAACGGGACGATCCATTCGGCATCATACAACAGGTGCAGATCGTCTATCACGATCAGCAGCGGCTCGTCAGCTTCGAGCATCGTCATCTCGTAGACGAACGACTCGGCCAGCAGCGCGGCGTCAGGCATCGCTCCGCTCGAAGACAGGAGCGCGAGCGTCTTGCGCCCGAAGCCCGGATGCAGGTTGCGCACCGAGGCGATGAGATATTGCAGAAACGTCTGTCGATCAACTTCCGGCGCGTCGACTTTGTACCAGGCGACGCGTCGTTCGCTGTGCCGCGCGAACTCTGCGGCGAGCAAGGTCTTGCCCGTGCCCGTGCGGCCGTGGATGACCGTGGAGGTGCAACAGATCATGCTTTCGTGCAAAGCGTCGAGCAGGCGTTGGCGGGGAAGGCGCGGCCTCTCCGCGGGCGGCGTAATCTTATCGAGGATCAGTCCCATTTTTCCTTTAGTCTCAACTCTCTTTTGCAAGGAGTACCGTCAGACGCGCGGGCTAACTCTGAGGGCGCGTGTGAGAGCGTTCCGGCAAAGTTATCAAACGCAGTCAGGGGCTTCCTTTCCGTCCCTTCGGGCTTCGCGGCAGGACACAACGGGCGCGCGCCCGATCCTAAATATGCGCGCGGGGACTTGAGGAATTCTTGAGATGTTTAACGCGACGCGGGGAAAACTTGGCCGGACAGTGGAAGAATAAGCCGGAATGGGCGTGTAAAGTCGTTTGATTAGAACGATTTCAAGTGGCCGGGCGAACGGATGGGCGAACGCAAAGTTTGACATCGCGAAAAATTCGCGCGGGCGGGGCAGATGGTTAAAATGCTTGGCTGTCGGCCGCTTTTTGGTTCATTATGTGGAGCATGGCTGAAATCAAAATCGCTCCTTACGGCTCCTGGAAATCGCCCATCACAGCAGACCTCATCGTGCAGGGCGCGGTCGGCCTCGGCATGACGAAAACGGACGGCGAAGACCTCTACTGGCTTGAACTGCGCCCCTCGGAAGGCGGGCGCACCTGCATCGTCCGCCGCACGCCCGATGGCCTCGTGCAAGACATGACGCCGCACGGCTTCAACGCGCGCACACGCGTGCACGAATACGGCGGCGGCGATTTCGTCGTCCGCAATGGTGTGCTCTATTTCTCCAACTTCACAGACCAGCGCGTCTACCGACAGACTGTGGACGCGCCCGCGCCCAAACCACTCACGCCCGAATCGAATGCCGAACTGCGCTACGCCGACGCCGTCGTGGACGAGCGGCGCGGTCGTCTCATCGCCGTGCGCGAAGACCATCGCGGCGGCGTGCACGAACCCTCGAACACGCTCGTCTCGCTCTCGCTAGACTCCGCGGAGGAGAACCGGGAGGGCGGCCGCGTGCTCGCCTCCGGTTACGATTTCTATTCGTCGCCGCGTCTCAGCCCGGACGGGCGACGTTTGGCCTGGCTCTGCTGGCGTCACCCGAACATGCCCTGGGACGGGACGGAGTTGTGGGCGGGCGACTTGGCGGAAGACGGTTCGATTGAGAACGAACGTCTGATCGCGGGCGGGCAAGACGAGTCGATCTTTCAACCCGAATGGTCGCCCGCAGGGAGTCTGCACTTCGTCTCCGACCGGAGCGGCTGGTGGAATCTCTATCGCGCGGGCGAAGAAGGCGATGCGCCGGAAGCCTTATGCGAGATGGAGGCAGAGTTCGGGCAGCCGCAGTGGGGCTTCGGCATGTCAACTTACGCTTTCGTCTCGGACACGGAGATCGTCTGCGCCTACATCGTGCGTGGCATGTCGAACCTTGCGCGTCTCAATACGACAGAGAAGAAACTGCGCCCCGTCGAGAGCATCTACGCCGACCTGCAATACGTTCAAGCAGCGCAGGGGCGCGCATACTTTCGCGCGGGCGCGCCGCAGAAGTCCGCAGCCATCGTCGCCTTCGATCTCGTGTCTGAACAGTTCGAAGTGCTGCGTCGTGCGACCGAGCACGACATAGACGAAGGCTACCTCTCCATCGCGCAGCCCGTCGAGTTTCCGACCGAAGGCGGACGGACGGCGCACGCCTTTTTCTACCCGCCGCGCAACCGTGACTTCGATGCGCCCGCAGGAGAGCGTCCGCCGCTCCTCGTCAAAAGCCACGGCGGCCCGACCGCCGCCGCTTCCACCACGCTTAGTCTCAACATCCAATTCTGGACGAGTCGCGGCATCGCCGTGCTCGACGTGAACTACGGCGGCAGCACCGGCTACGGCCGCGACTATCGACGCCGCTTGAACGACACCTGGGGCATCACGGACGTTGACGACTGCGCGAACGGCGCACGCTATCTCGCCGAAGCAGGACTCGTGGACGGCGCGCGTTGCGTCATCACGGGCGGAAGCGCGGGCGGCTACACGACGCTCGCCGCGCTCACCTTCCGCGACACCTTCCGCGCGGGCGCAAGCCACTACGGCGTCAGCGACCTCGGCGCGCTCGTCCGCGACACGCACAAGTTCGAGTCGCGTTATCTGGACAACCTCATCGGCCCTTACCCCGAACGCGCAGACCTCTATCACGCACGCTCGCCCATCAACTTCACAGATAAGCTCTCCTGCCCCGTCATCTTCTTTCAAGGACTGGAAGACAAGGTCGTGCCGCCGAATCAAGCCGAGTTGATGGTCGAGGCTTTGCGAGCGAAGGGACTGCCCGTCGCCTACGTCGCCTTCGAAGGCGAGCAGCACGGTTTCCGCCGCGCCGAGAACATCAAACGCGCCCTCGAAGGCGAACTCTACTTTTACTCGCGCGTCTTCGGCTTCGAGTTGGCCGACCCCGTCGAACCCGTCCCGCTGGAAAATCTTTGAAATGCACGCCACGAAAAGGCCGCATGAGTTCGTCAAACCGAGACGGCTGACTCATGCGGCCTTTGCGCGCTTTCGCCGATGGCGCGGCTTTCGCGTCCGGCGGAATTCGTCGGGCGATAAACTTCATGCGCGAGCGGCATCCCTAATTCATAATCAGTTCATAAATTCAAAAAGTTGGAGAAATAAAGATCGGAAATCTGAGATTTCGTAGTTTTAAGCGAGAAAACTGGCAGGCGGCGCGCTCTCGAAAGCCGTGGGGCGGCGGGATAAGTAGTGCAAAAGCGTTAGTTAGATGCGGGGCGCGGTTTGGCGGGCGGTTCTGGTATCTAAGTTGCAGACTTCATGTCCGCCAAAAGTTTCTTTTTAGGCGTAATGGTGAAAACAGAGGCCGCGCTGCGATCTGCTCAAAGCGCAAATTGCTCACATCATTTCATGTTGACTTTAGACCTCCAAGGAGCGAAGTATGATCCAGAAAATTAAGTTCTTGCCGGCAATGCTCGCCCTTCTCCTGTGTCTGACCGCTACGGCGTTCGCACAAGAGACGGGCGGCGCAATTGAAGGCACAATTTCAGACCCGCAGGGCAACGTCGTGCCCGGCGTGACTGTTACGATTACCAGCCGGGGAGTCACCGAAGGTGCTCGCCCCGATGCCACCACCGGTTTGAACCGTACCGCCACCACGGACGAGAACGGCTTCTTCCGCGTGCAAGAGGTTCCGCCCGGCTTTTACACGGTGAGAACCGCGCCGGCTTCCGGTTTCCAGACCACGGTGGTTGAGAGCGTCGAGGTTGTGCTCGGCAAAACCACCCCGGTGAGAGTGACGCTGTCGGCCGGCAACGTGTCCGAGACCGTCACCGTCACGTCGGACGCCGTCGCCATCGACCCGACCGACACCAAGATTCAGACCAACATCACGTCGCAGGTTGCCGAGTTGCTGCCCAAGGGCACCAACTTCACCACCCTGCTCCAGACCGCGCCTGCCGTTCGCAACGAGCCGCTGGCCGGTGGTTTCCAGGTTGACGGAGCGTCCGGTTCCGAAAACACCTTCATCATCGACGGTCAGGAAGTGACCAACTTCCGCACGGGTACTTTGAACGCGAACAACAACGTTCCGTTCCAGTTCGTGCAGGAAGTCCAGGTTAAATCTTCCGGCTTCGAGGCTGAGTTTGGCGGCGCCAGCGGCGGCGTGATCAACGTCGTGACGAAGGGCGGCAGCAACGAGTGGCACGGCGAGTTCGGCCTGACCCTCCGCCCGGCCGAATTGCAGGCCATTGGTCGCCCGACGCTGCGCCTGTTCCGTCAAGGCAGCACGGCTGCCGGGAACTTCTTCCAGAACGCCGAGCAGCTCAACGACCCGCGCGATAGAGCGACGGACTTCTTCCCGACCGCTAACTTCAGCGGCCCGATCCTGCGCGATAGGCTCTGGTTCTTCGCCAGCTACACGCCGCAGTTCAACAACGCGATTCAGGATATCAACTACATCTCGAGCGACCCGCGCGGTCGTGTTCCGCGCTTCACGGAAACGTATCGCGCCAACACGAGGGCACACTATGCCTTCACCCGCCTCGACGCGTCGGTGACGGATAAACTGCGCCTGACGGGCACGTTCACCTACAACCCGATCGAGTACAACGGCCTGTTGCCTCCCGCGACGCAGCAGATCAGCAACCCGGCCGTCGCCAACTTTGGCGGCACCATCGGCACGCTCACCGGCTCGCAGCTTCTCGGCCAGCAGGGTGGTCGCGTCAATGCCAACAACTTCACGGGCAAGATGGACTACACGCCGACCGACCGTTTGGTCATCAGCGTTCGCGGTGGTCGTAGCTTCTTGAACGAGAAGGCGCGTCCGGCCGACGGCGTGTTCTCTTATGGCATCCCGCGCCAGCAGCGCTTCATCTGCGCTACGGGTTCGACCGCCGGCGGCTGCGCCACCGGTTTCCAGAACTTCCCGAGCAACAACGCGATTGACTTCGACGTGTCGATCCGCAAGACGTTCGACGCCGATGCCAGCTACCTCGTCAACGACTTCGCTGGTCGCCACCAGTTCAAGTTCGGCTACCAGTACAACGGCATCAGCAACGATGTCTCGTCCGGCTACGCTCAGTTCGGCATCACGCAGCTTTTCTACGGCACGAACATCGTCGCCCTCTCTGGCGACGCTTCGCTCACGCCGACGCCGGGCAACCTCGGCTCCGGCCTGTTCCAGCGCGTCAGCACGAACGGTAAGGCGAGCAGCAACAGCCAGACGTTCTTCATTCAGGATCAGTACCAGCCGATCAACCGTCTGACCTTCAACATCGGCGCCCGTTTCGAGAAAGAGACCGTGCCGTCGTTCATCAACAACCTGCCCGGCATCGAGTTCGGCTATGGCGACAAGATCGCTCCCCGTCTCGGCGTCGCTTATGACTTGACCGGCGACGGCAAGACGAAGCTCTTCGGCTTCTACGGCTGGTTCTACGACCGCTTCAAGTATGAGTTGCCGCGCGGCTCCTTCGGTGGCGACTTCTTCCGGGTTGACTACTTCGAGATTCTCCCGGATCGCGCGAACTTCATGAATTACACGCTTGCCAACATTCTTGGCAACCGTCCCGACCAGCAGGGCGGCAACTGCCCGAACGGTGGCATCACCGGCGGCACGGGCTTCTCCCGCTGCCAGCTCGACTTCCGTATTCCGTCGAACATCCCCGGTGTGCCGATCGAAGTCGGCGGCGGTATCGACCCTGATCTGAAACCGCACCGCCAGAGCGAGTTCACGGTCGGCGCAGAGCGCGACCTGGGCAGTGGCTTCCTCTTCAGCGGTCGCTACACGCACAAGCAGATCGACCGCGCGGTCGAGGACATCGGCTTCTTCAACGCAGAAGGCAGCGAAAACTACATCATCGGCAACCCGGGCTTCGGCGCGTCGGTTTCCGTGTTGCAGTCTCTCGGCTTCCCGGCGACGCCGAAAGCCGAGCGCGACTACGATGCGTTGGAACTCCGTATTGACAAGCGCTTCACGCGCCGCTACTACTTCAACGCCAGCTACACGCTGAGCCGCCTGTACGGTAACTACCCCGGTCTGGCGAGCTCGGACGAAGCCGGCCGTAACAGCCCGAACGTCAACCGTCTGTTTGACCTTCCGTTCATCCAGTACACGGCGGCCGGTGTGTTGAACAACGGTCGATTGCCCACGGATCGCCCGCACGTCTTCAAGTTCTCGGGCGCGTACACGCTGGATTGGGCGCAGCAACTCGGTTTCGGCGCTGGCAACAGCACCGAGTTCTCGACCTTCACGCAGGTGGCGAGCGGCACGCCGCAGACCACGCGCTTCGACTTCGAGGGCGTTACCTCGACCATCCTGTTCGGTCGCGGCGATTTGGGTCGCACTGAGCGCTTCACTCAGACGGACTTCGGTCTGCGCCACAAGTATCGCTTCGGCAGCAACGAGCGGTTCACGATGGTGTTCGACGTTGACGTGCTGAACCTGTTCAACGAAAACAACATTCTCGGTCTCTCGCAGTTGATCAACGCCAGACTTGACTTCGCTGGCGAAACGCCGGGAGATACGGACACGGATATTGTGAACGCTTTCATCCGTGGTGAAGTGTTGCCCATCGTGCAGGAGACCTTCAAGGACGATCCGAGCTTGGTCGATGCCAACTATCGCCAGCCGAACAACTTCCAGACTGGTCGCTCCGTTCGCTTTGGCTTCCGCCTGCTGTTCTAAAGAACACACGGCAGCAAGCTGAACTTTTTAAAAGCCCATCCGTGAAAATCGGATGGGCTTCTTTTTTTGTCTTGGCCGTGATTGCAGATCGCTCTCCCGAGGCCGAGAGAAGCAGTGCCGGAAATTTCGTCGGCCAAGAAATCGTCGGTCAGGTCAACGAATCCGGCTATCCGCTTGGATAGTGCGGAGGCGAATAGAAAGGCAACAACGGGCGTGGGGGGGGGGGGG
>DASZCS010000049.1:0-28572 GCA_035942855.1 Pyrinomonadaceae bacterium
AGAACATTAACCACAGAGGACACGGAGGCGCACGGAGGAAGCATGAAGAGTTCCGACCGTTTGCGGAGTTCGTTGTGTGGGTATGTTTGAGCGAGCAGGATAGGCGATGAGTACACCCGTAGTTGTCTGGTTGTTGCTGAGTTTGATCTGGGGTTCGACGTGGCTGTTCATCAAACTCGGCCTACAGGATTTGCCACCTTTCACTTTCGCGGGCGTGCGTTTCGTCGTGGCCGTTGCGGTGCTCGGCTGCGTGATCGCTGTCCGCCGCATGTCTCTGCCGCGCGCAGGGCGCGACTGGCTGCTGATCGCTTTGACGGGCGTGATGTCTTTCTCGGTCAATTACGGGCTGGTGTTCTGGGCCGAGCAACGCATATCTTCGGGGCTGGCCGCCATCCTGCAAACGATCATCCCGGCTTTCGGCCTCGTCATCGCGCACTACTACTTGCCCGACGAACGCATCACGCTCTGGAAGGTGTGCGGCATCGCGTTGGGGATCGCGGGCGTCGGCCTCATCTTTTCGGATCAGGCGGCGGTGGGCGATGGCAAGTCGGCGCTGGCGGGCAGCGCGGCCATCGTCGTGGGCGCGTTCTGCATGTCCTTCTCAAACGTCTTGATCAAAGCGCATGCGCGCCACATCGAACCGGCCGTGCTGGCGGCCGGACAGATGATCTGCGGACTTGTGCCCTTGTTGCTGATCGGCGGGGCGCTCGAAGGCAGCCCGTTTGCGTTTCGCTGGACATGGCTTGCCGTCCTCTCGCTGTTGTATCTGGCGCTGGTCGGCTCGGCCCTGGCGTTCCTGTTGTTCTACTGGCTCGTGCGCCACATGGACGTGACGAAGACGATGCTGATCCCTCTGGTCACGCCGCCCATCGCCGTTTTTCTCGGCTGGCTCACGCTGGGCGAGAGTTTGACGTGGCGCACGGCCGTCGGCGCGCTCGGCATCATGTCCGGCATCGCGCTCATCGTCATGCGTAAGAAGAAGGAGTTGGAGGCGCAGTCGGCCCCGCCCGCCGTGCCGGTGACAGTTAAAGAGTGTGAGACGAATTGAAGCAAGTTGAGACAAGTTGAATTTCAGCGGGGAGACGATTGCGATGAAAAGGGACGACGGGGAAGACATTTGGGAAGGGATGCAGACGAAGGCCATACACGCCTCGCGCCCGCACAACACGACGCACGCGGTCAGTTCGCCGATCTGGCAGACCTCCACTTTCGCGGCCGATTCGCCCGAACACTTCGCGGAGATCGCCACGGACACGCGCCCCGCGGAGTTTTACACGCGCTACGGCAATCCGACGCACAAGCAGGCCGAGGCCGTTATCGCCGCGCTCGAAGGCGGCGAGGCGGCGCTCTTAGCCTCTTCCGGCATGGGCGCGATCTTCACGGCGATGATGTGCAACCTGCACGCGGGCGATCACGTCGTCGTGCAGCGCAACCTTTACGCGGGCACGGCGACGCTCGTGGAATCCCTGCTGCCGCGGTGGGACATCCAGTACACGTTCGTGGGGCAGACTGATGCCGCCGAATTTGCCGAAGCCTTGCGCCCGAACACGAAACTGATCTACGTCGAGTCGCCGACCAACCCGCTCATGCGCATCACTGACCTCAGCGCCGTCGCCGCCCTCGGGCGCGAGCGACGCATCACGACGATGGTTGACAACACCTTCGCCACGCCCGTCAATCAGCGCCCGCTCGAACTGGGCATTGACGTGTGCGTCCACAGCGCGACGAAGTATCTGGGCGGCCACAGCGACATCACGGCGGGCGTCGTCGTCGGCGGTCGTGAATTCGTCGAGCGCGCCTGGAAGTTCGGATTGGTCGTGGGGGCTGTGCTCGGGCCGTTCGATGCGTGGTTGCTGCTGCGCGGTTTGCGCACGCTCAGTTTGCGCGTTGAGCGGCACAATCAAAACGCGCTCGCGCTCGCTCGCTTTCTCGAAACTCACCCGCGCGTCGAACGCGTACACTATCCCGGCCTCGAATCGCACCCGCAGCACACGCTGGCGCGCGCGCAGATGAGCGGCTATACGGGGATGCTCGCGCTCGAAGTGCGCGGCGGTTTTCGCATGGCGGAAAAGTTTATAAGTGCGCTCAGGCTGCCGCTGAACGCCGGCAGTCTCGGCGGCTACGAAACGCTCGTCGTCCATCCGGCCGCGATGTGGGGATTGCAACTGTCGGCGGCGCAGCGCGCAGAGATGAACATCGGCGACAATCTGGTGCGCGTCTCCGTCGGACTGGAAGATGAACGCGACCTGCTCGCGGATTTTGCGCAGGCGCTCGACGGACTCACGGAGTAGTCTGAACAGAGCAGGGCGAAACGGGTGCTATCGTCCGAAGATGGGAGAGCGGCTTTGAGAAAATTACGTTATCACCTCGTGGATGTCTTCACCGACCGGCAGTTCGGCGGAAATCCTCTGGCGGTCTTTACGAACGGGCGCGGCATCAGTTCTGAGCGGATGCAGGCGATTGCCAAAGAGTTGAACTTGTCGGAGACGACTTTCGTGTTGCCGCCGGACGATGCGGCGAATGACTATCGCGTGCGCATCTTCACGCCCGGGCAAGAGCTACCGATGGCCGGACACCCGACCGTGGGCACGACCTACGTGCTCGCGCGCGAGCACTTGATCGAGCGCGGCCGCGAAGGCACGGAGACGGAGATCAAACTCGAAGAGGGCGTCGGCACGATCCCCGTCCGTATCGAGTGGCGCGATGGCGCGGCGCGCTTCATAGAGATGCAACAGCCGCGCCCCGTCTTCGGCGCGCGCGTCGAAGACTTGCCGGCCGTGGCCGAAATGTTGTCGATTGAGCAGGAAGAGATCGAGACGACGTTGCCGCTCGAAGTCGTCTCGTGCGGCGTGCCGTTTCTCTATGTGCCTGTGAGAAGTTTGCGCGCGGTGCAGAGCATCAAGTTTCGCGTCGACGTGTGGGAGAGCAAGTTGAAGGCGATCGTGCCGCCGGAAGTGTTCGTCTTCACGCGTGAAGTCGAGTTTGAGGGTTCGACCGTGCACAGCCGCATGTTCGCGCCGGGCATGGGGATTTATGAAGACCCGGCGACGGGCGGCGCGAGCGGCCCGCTCGGCTGTTATCTCGTCAAGCACGGCGTCGTGCCTTGTGACGGCGAAGCGGCCATCGTGAGCGAGCAGGGGATCGAGATGGGGCGACCGAGTTTCATCCACATCAGGATCGCGCGCGAGGGCGCGGAGATCACACAGGTGCGCGTCGGCGGCGAATGCCGTTTCATGGGCGAGGGTTATCTTGAGGTTGAAGATTAGTTCGTCGAAAAGTGTTTGAGGGTTCTTGATAGAGTCGAAGCTGATGAGCAAAGTCCGCGTCGCTTTAATTCCCGCACCTCAAGCCTCGGTGGAGGTGCGCGAGGTGGCCGAGCCGGAGCTGGAAGAGAACTCCGCGCTGCTCTCGGTGGAACTGTCGGAGGTGTGCGGCACGGACACGCACTTGCAACAGGGGCGACTCGCGGGCGTGCCTTACCCGCTCGTGCCCGGCCACGTCTCGGTCGGTAGGTTAGAAAAGATTCGCGGGCAGTTGTCGGACGTGCATGGTCGGCCGTTCGCGGAAGGCGACCGCATCACGTTTCTGGACGTGCATCGCACCTGTCATGCCTGCTGGTATTGTCTCGTCGCAAAAGCTTCGACGCGCTGCCCCGCGCGCAGAGTCTACGGCATCACTTACGGACTGGAGGACGGGCTGGCCGGCGGCTGGGCTGAGAAGATTTATCTGAAGCCGGGAACGCGCTGCATACGTCTTGAAGAAGCGGATGCGGAGACTTTCATGGCGGGCGGCTGCGCGCTGCCGACGGCGCTGCACGCGACGGAACGCGCCGGGGTGGAGATCGGCGACACGGTGCTCGTCCTCGGCAGCGGCCCCGTCGGACTCTCGTGCGTGATCTTTGCAGGGATGCGCGGCGCGCTACGCGTCCTCTGCATCGGTGCTCCGCACGCGCGGCTTGAGACGGCGCGCGCCGTCGGCGCACATGCCACGCTCGACATAGAGACGCACGACGAACCACGACGGCTCGCATGGGTGCTGGAACAGACGGGCGGGCGCGGCGCTGACGCGACCATCGAAGCGACGGGCGTGCCGTCGGCCGTCACTGAGGCCATGCGCTACACGCGCGACGCGGGACGTGTGTGCATCGTCGGGCAGTACACGGATCACGGCGAAGTCTCTTTCAACCCGCATCTCGACCTCAACCGCAAACATCTGGACGTGCGCGGCTGTTGGGGGTCGGACTTCTCGCACTTCTATCGCGGCGCGCAACTGATGTCGGATGCCGCGCTCTCTCGCCCGTGGTCGCTCATTAAGCTCGAACGCTACGCACTCGCACGCGCGAACGACGCGCTGGTAGACGTGGCGACGGGGCGCGCCGTCAAAGCACTGATCGACCCGAACATTTAGAGCGGCTAACGAAAACAAGAGACCACGAATTCACACGAAACCACACGAACAAAACTTTCGTGTCGTTTCGTGTTGCTTCGTGTCATTTCGTGGTTTTATGTTTTCGTTAACAGCCCACGCCCTCGCGCTACGAACCGCCCATGAAAAAATTACTGCGCATTCTGCTCCTGCTCGCGTTCGCAGGAATAGCTGCCTTCGCCGTCTTCTGGTATTCGCGGCCGGCCGATCTCAACTTCGAGGAGTTTCGCGCGGCCGTGCCGCACGCTGCCGCGAGCCGGTTCGCTGACGTGGAAGGCGTCGGCCGCGTCCACTATCAGGAGAAGGGGCGGGGGCGCGCGCTTCTTTTGATTCACGGCAACAACTCTTCCGCTTATTCATGGTCGGACGTGTTCGACGAACTGGCGAAGGAGTTTCGCGTCGTTGCGCTCGATTTGAAGGGCTTCGGATTTACGGCGAAGCCCGAAGGCGATTATCGCGTGGAGGCGCAGGCCGCGCTCGTCGTGCGTTTGATGGATAGACTGGGGATCGAGCGCGCGACTTTGTGCGGCAGTTCGATGGGCGGCGCGGTCGCGCTCTCGACCGCCATCGACTACCCGCAGCGCGTCGAAGCACTGGTCCTCGTCGGCTCGTCGGCTTTCAACGCGGGACGCGGCGGCACGCTCGCGGCCGCGTATGTTCGCTGGCCTTACGTCGGCGGCGCGGTCACGGCGCTCGCGCTCACTTCCGACTCGCTCGTGCGCGAGGGCTTAAGCAAAAGTTTCTACGACCAGACGAAGGTGACGGACGAGCGCGTTGCGGCTTATTACAGACCCTTGCGCACGCGCGACGGCCAACGCGCCGCGCGGCTCGTGCGCGACCAGCGCGACTTCACGCGGATCGAACAGGGCTTAGGTAACATACGCCAACCGGCGCTGCTCATCTGGGGCGCGGAAGACCGTCTGAATTTGTTGGAGGACGGCCGACGCCTGCACGCGCAACTCAAGGGATCGCAACTCGTCGTCTACGAACGCTGCGGCCACCTGCCGCAGGAAGAGATGCCCGCAGCGTTCACGCGTGAAGTGTCTGAGTTTATGAAGAAGGTCGCGGCAAAGGGTCAGCAGTAAAACACTTCACTACAAAGACACGAAGACACGAAGAAGCAGAACTGATCTTCGTGTCTTCGTGTCTTTGTAGTGAAAAAAAGTGGCGACCCGTTCAACCTTTGAGATAACCGCGCGCGACGAGCAGTTCCGCGTTGAGGATGGCCGCGCCAGCCGCGCCGCGCACGGTGTTGTGGCTGAGCGCGACGAAGCGATAGTCGAGCACCGCATCGCGGCGTATGCGTCCCACGGTGACGCTCATGCCGCGTCCCGCGTCGCGGTCGAGACGCGGCTGCGGCCGATCCGCCTCTTCGCGCACGATGACGGGATAGGCGGGCGCGGAGTGAAGTCCGAGTTCCTGCGGCAGCGCGCTGAAGGAACGCAGCGCCTCCGTGAACTCTTCCAACTCAACCTTGCGCGCCAGCTTGACGCGCAGCGCGCCGAAGTGTCCGTCCGAGACGTTCACGCGGTGACACTGCGCGCTGACAGAGAGCGCCGCGTGCTCCACGCGTCCGTCTCCCATCCGACCCAGAATCTTCAAAGTCTCGCTCTCGACCTTCTCCTCTTCGCCGCCGATGTAGGGCACGAGGTTGTCAACCACGTCCATCGAAGCGACGCCAGGATAACCCGCGCCTGAGAGCGCCTGCATCGTCGTCGCCACGCATGCCTCGACGCCGAAACGCGCATGGAGCGGCGCGAGCGCGAGCGCCAGCATGATGGTCGAGCAGTTCGGATTGGTGACGATGTAACCGCGTTCGTAGCCGCGCGTTTGTCTCTGAGTTTCCAGCAGCGCGAGGTGTTCGTGGTTGATCTCAGGAATCAAAAGCGGCACGTCTTCGTCCATGCGAAAGGCCGAAGAGTTGCTAATGACCGGATAGCCCGCGCGCGCGAACATGTCTTCCGTCTCGCGCGCCATCTCGCCGGGGAGACTGGAAAAGATCAGGTCGCAATCGAGCGGCGGACGCGGCGCAGACACCGCGAGCGCACGCACGCGCTCGGGCATCTCGCCCGGCAGCCGCCACGCGCACGCCTCGCCGTAAATTTTCCCCTGCGAACGATCCGAAGCCGCCAGCGCCGTCACTTCAAACTGCGGATGCCCCTCCAGCAACTCGACGAAACGCTGCCCCACCGTGCCCGTCGCGCCCAGTATGCCGACGCGAAATTTTTTACTCATTCACAACTCCTGAAAAAGCAGAGGTCAGAGATTAGAGGTCAGAGGTTAGTAAAAAAACCGCTGCTACTAAACTTCAATCTCTAACTTTCAACCTTTATTCTAAACTGTTTTCACTGACCTCTAACCTCTGACCTCTATTCTAACGCGGTCTTGATTTGTTTGACGCCTTCGGTGAGGGTGGATGTGTCGGCGCAGAAGGAGAGGCGGAGGTAGCCTTCGCCCTCTGTGCCGAAGGCCAAGCCGGGCACGGTGATGACGCCGTGCGCGAGCAGTCGTTCCGCTACATCCAACGAAGCGCCGTGCGCGCTGACGTCCAACATGAGATAGAACGCGCCTTCGGGTACGACCGCAGGCAGGTTGAGTTCGTCCGCGATGAGCGACAGGAGATGGTCGCGGCGTGCGCGGAAGACGGCGCGCGTGTTGGCGCGTGTGGCTTCGGCCTCGTCAGTCCAGGCGGCGAGCGCGGCCTTTTGCGAGACGGTCGAGGCGCAGGTCGTGACGTAGCCGTGCAGGACGAGCGCGCTCTTGACGACTTCCGCCGCGCCGCACATCCAACCAGTGCGCCAGCCCGTCATGCTCATCGATTTGGAGAGACCGCCGATCACGACCGAGCGCGCGGCGTGTTCTTCGGAGATGGAAGGGGGGCGTTCGTCGCCGAAATAAATCTCGCGGTAAATCTCGTCGCTGACAACGTAGGCGTTTGTCTCGCGGAGCGCTTCGGCTATCGCGCGAAGCTCTGCGCGCGAGAAGACGCGCCCCGTGGGATTCGAGGGACTAACGAGCACGACGGCCTTCGTGCGCGTCGTTAGACGACGGCGAAAGTCTTCTGCGTCGAAGGCGAATCGGTCGCGCGCGGGCAGACGATAAAAGACCGGACGACCGCCGCACATGCGCACGATGGTCGGGTAGGCGACGAAGCCGGGGTCGGGCAACAGCACCTCGTCGCCCTCGTCCACGAGCGTCATCAGTGCGAGATAGAGAGCTTCCTGCGAACCGGCCGTGATGATCACGTCGTCGGGCGAAGCATTGAGTTGCGGATGGTCTGCGGCGACGAGCGCGCGCAGGGCGGGCAGACCGGCGTGCGTGGTGTAGCCGTTCTGTTCGTCCTGTATGACGCGCACGGCGGCGCGACGGATCACTTCAGGCGTCGGCAGGTCTGGTTCGCCCAAGCCCAGATTGATGCTGCCCGGTCGCGCGCGGTCGAAGAGTTGACGAATCATACTCTTCTCGATGCCGCGCAGACGCGTGGCGGGCTGAAACTCGGCGGCGGGCGTCTGTTTGCTGTCCATCAAAATAACTCGATTGAGATGTGCGGAGTGACTGCGAGCCGGACGCCGTAGGCGAGCGGCGTGTGCCCGTCGTAGCGGCTGCCGAAACTTTTCGCGGGCGCGACTTCCAGCACCTCGCGCCCGTTCCGGTCGGAGACGTAGCGCGCGCCCGCGCAGTCGAGCAGGCGCATTTTAAAGAGCGGCGCGTCCGTTCCTTCCCGGTAGAGATCGAGATGAACGTCGCCGTCGTATTGAAAGACGCTCAACTCAAGTCGCAGGCCGTCGCGCTCAATCTTGAAGTGATGGCCGGACTCGTACTTCTCGACCGTGGGCACGACGCCGAGACATTCGATAAACTCATACTCGTTCCAGACGAACTCCGGCATGGCAAACTCTAACGCAGAAAGTCTTCCAACTGCACTGCGCGGTCGGTCTTCTCGTCGCGGTATTTGACGATGACGGGCGCGTAGAGCGACAGCCCCCACGCGCGCCCGCGTTCGTTCGTGACGGCGCGCGAGCCGGGAACGACCACCGCGCCCGCAGGGATTTCGAGCGACGCGTCCTCTGTGCGTCGGTAGATCTGTTCGCGCACGAGATCGTAGACGGGCGTTGAGCCTGTGAGGATCGTGCCCGAAGCGAGCACGGCGCGTTCGCGCACGACCGTCCCTTCGTAGATGCCGCAGCCGCCGCCCACCAGCACGTCGTCTTCGATGACGACCGGCGCTGCGCCCACTGGTTCAAGCACGCCGCCCACCTGCGCCGCCGCAGACAGGTGCACGCGCTTGCCCACCTGCGCGCACGAACCGACAAGCGCGTGGCTGTCGATCATCGTGCCTTCATCGACGTATGCGCCGACGTTGACGTACATCGGCGGCATACAGACCACGCCCGGCGCGAGATACGCACCGTCGCGCACGCTCGATCCGCCCGGCACGATCCGCACGGAGTCCTGTGTGTTGAAACGACGAATCGGATAAGTGTCCTTGTCGAAGAACTGAAGCGAGCGGTCTTGCGGCGACATGTCCGCGAGCGCGCCCATGCGGAAGCCCGCGAGGATGCCGCGCTTGACCCACGCGTTGACGCGCCACGCGCCGTCACCGCCGCGTTCGGCCGCGCGCGCCTCTCCCCGATTGAGCGCCTGCTTGAACTCCGCGAACAAAGCGAAATCCGCTTCCGTGTAATCGCCCGGCGCTTTCGCCGCCAGCGCCTCGATGCGTTCACTCAAACTCGTCATGAGGCATTTCCTCTGGCCGTCTGTTCGCCGAGCAGTCCGAGTTCCGTCAACACCTCGCGCACGCGTGCGCGGCTCTTGTCTTGGATGGGCACGAGCGGGAGGCGCAAGTGTTCTTCCAGCAGGTTCATCATGCGCATCGCCGCTTTCACCGGCCCCGGACTCGACTCGATGAAATTAACTTCCATCAGAGGCAACAGGCGAAAATGGAGCGCGCGCGCCTCTTCCCATTGTCCCGCGAGCGCCAGTTCGCACAGGCGCGACATCAAGTCCGGAGTCTCGTTCGACGCCACGGAGATGACGCCGTCCGCGCCGAGCGCGAGCATGGGAAGCGTCAAGGCATCGTCGCCGGAGAGGACGCGGAAGTTCGCGGGGCGTTCGCGCAGGATCGACATGATCTGTGAGAGATCGCCGGAAGCCTCTTTGACCGCCACGATGTTTTCCACTTCGCGCGCGAGACGGAGCGCGGTCACTGCTGTGATGTTCGAAGAGGTGCGACCCGGCACGTTGTAGATGACGACGGGCAGACCTGCAATTGACTCGGCCACCGCGCGGAAGTGCGCGTATAAACCTTCCTGCGTCGGCTTGTTGTAGAAGGGCGCGACGACGAGCACGGCATCCGCGCCCGCCTCGCGCGCCTCGCGCGCGTATTCGATAGCGGCCGTGGTCGAGTTGCTGCCCGTGCCTGCGATGACGCGCGCACCCCTGTCGCGCGCCGCTTCAATCGTCAGGCGAATCACGAGACGGTCTTCCTCTTCCGTCATCGTCGCGCTCTCGCCCGTCGTCCCGCACGGCACGAGCAGTCGCACACCGCCCTCGATCTGCCGCCTCACGAGCGCCGTCAGACGCTCCTCGTCAACCGACCCGTCCGCTCTGAACGGCGTCACCAACGCCGTCGCGCACCCGCGCAGCCATTCGACTTTGAGTGTCATTCTTCACCTCCGGTTGGTAAATGGAGAATGGTAATGGTGAATGGATGAAGACAGTTTTGCTTCTATTCAGGATTCAAGGCTTTTCACCATTCACCATTTACCATTCTCCATTCACCATCTGATCTATCGCTTCGGAAAATTCGTAGACGCCGCGCTTGCCGTTGAGCCAGCGCGCGGCGAGGAGCGCGCCGGAGGCGAAGCCTTCGCGTGTGCGCGCCGTGTGCGTCAGAGTGATCTGGTCTGCGGCCGAGTCGAAGCCGACGCGGTGCGTGCCGGGGATGTGCCCGGCGCGCGTCGAGACGACGGGTATGTCGCGCGCGATGTGCGCGGCGAGCACGTCACGGAGTTTGATGGCCGTGCCGGAAGGCGCGTCGCGTTTGCGCGCGTGGTGCGCCTCTTCGATGTAGGGCGCGTAGTCGGTCGAGGCGAACAGTTCGGCCGCGCGGGCGACGATGCGGTAGAAGAGATTGACGCCGATGGAGAAGTTTGCGCCGAACAGGAGCGCGCCCGCGTGTGTTTCGACGATGCGGCGCGCTTCCGCTTCCTGTGCGTTCCAGCCCGTCGTGCCTTCGACGAGCGGGACGCCCGCGCGCGCCGCCGCTTCTATGTTTCGGAGCACTGCGGCGGAGACGGAAAAATCTATCGCCGCATCGTGGCCGCCGAGTAGTTTCGCCAACTCGACCGCGCTGCGCTCTGCGTCCTCAGAGGTCAGCACGCGCCCGATCTCATGGCCTTCCGCGTCGGCCAGCGAGCGGACGAGTTTGCCCATCGCGCCGTTGCCGATGATAGCGAGTTTCACTTGAAACTAACTCCTTCCGTCGTCTGGATTGTTGTGGCATCGTCGCCGCGCGTGCTGTGTGCTGCGTCGCGTGTTGTGTGTGTCGCGTCGCTTGAGAGAAGCGTGGCGGCGAGTTGCACGTAAAGTTCTACCGCCTCGGAGAGTTCGTCTTTGCGGACGCGCTCGTGTGCGGTGTGTGCATCGAGGATCGAGCCGGGGCCGAGCAGAAGGGGCGTGCCCCAGTTCGGCAGGTAGGGGATGTCGGTGGTGAAACGCACAACTTCGCTCGAAAAGCCTGCGGGCGCGTGGAGGCGCACGGGTTCTGCGACGGACAAATATTCGATTTCGGCGCGGCCGCGAACTGTGCGTTCGAGTTCCGCTTTGACGCGAGTTGATTCGGTGACGAGCCGGATTTGCAGTTCCGCCTGTGCCTCGGCCGGGATGACGTTGGGGCGCGTGCCGCCGTCGAGCGTGCCGATGTTGCAGGTGGTGTGGCCGAAGAAGTCGTCCGCAGGCCAAGTGGTTTGGCGTATACCAGCGAGCACGTCGAGCAAGCGTTCGATGGCCGAGTCGCCGTGTTCGGGATAGGCGGAATGAGCGGCGCGACCTGTGGTCTTCAAGCGCAGGCGCAGAGAGCCTTTCGAACCGGCGGCGAGTTTGTTTTCGGTCGGCTCGCCGTTGATGAGATAGGCGCAGGAGGCTGAGAGCGGATGAGTGTTGGCGGCTCGCGCGCCGAGGCTGCCGAGTTCTTCATCAACTGTAAAGAGCAGGCCGATGTCGTCTGTGCCCGCGGCGCGCAAGCGTTCGGCGGCGAAGATTTGCGCGGCGATGATGCCTTTGGCGTCGCACGCGCCGCGCCCGTAGATGTGCTCGTCGTCTTCGTCGGAAGGAATCGAGGGCGGCACTGTGTCGATGTGCGTGGAGAAGAAGAGACGCGGCGCAGCCGTTGCCACAGCGATGACGTTTGCCCGCTGCGGGGCGACTTCCTGAAGCTCGACCTTGTAGTTCAAACTTTCGAGATGCGAGGCGAGGAAGCGCGCGGCCTCCAACTCTTCGCCGCTCGGCGAGGGAATGTCTATCAAACGGCGCGTGAGTGCGAAGAGGTTCAACCGGAAACGCCCTCCTTCCTGCGTTGAAAGAGCGGCGCAATCTCCTGCGTGTCGCACTCGAACAGAGAGGCGTGCAGACGCCTGACGGTCTCTTCCACATCTTGCTCGGCCACGACGAAGGTGAGGTTAACGTTCGACGCGCCCTGCGAGATGAGCAGGATGTTGATGTCGCGCAGCGTGCCGAACACGCGCGCCGCGACGCCCGACGTGTAGCGCAACTCCTGCCCGACGATGCAGACGACGGCCAGCCCGGATTCGACTTTAACGGCCGCGATGGGTTTCAAGTCACGTATGATCTCTTCGACGCGGCTCGTGTCTTCGAGCGAGAGCGAGACGGAGACTTCCGAAGTGGTGACGATGTCGATGATCGTGCGATGGCGCTCGAAGACTTCAAAGAGCGCGCGCAGGAAACCATACGCGCCGAGCATGCGCGCCGAAGTGATGTGCAGCACGGTGACGCCTTTTTTGTGCGCGATGGCCTTGACGGTGCGCGGCGACATCTCCGCGTCGAAATAGACGCCCGTGCCCGCCTGTTCCGGTTCGCGCGAGTTGCAGATGCGGACTGGGATGCCGCGCACGACGGCCGGAAGGATCGTCTTCGGGTGGAGCACTTTTGCGCCGAAGTAGGCGAGTTCGGCCGCCTCCGCGAAGGAGAGACTGGGGATGGTGCGCGCGTTCGAGACGACGCGCGGGTCTGCTGTCAGGACGCCGTTCACGTCAGTCCAGATTTGAATTTCGCGTGCGCCGATACCAGCGCCGACGAGTCCGGCCGTGTAGTCCGAGCCGCCGCGCCCCAAGGTCGTCGTGCGGCCGCCCGCGGTCGAGCCGATGTAACCGCCGAGCACAGGGATGCGCCCGTCGGCCAGGAGCGGCGAGAGTTCGGCGCGCGTGTGTTCGTAGGTCTCTTCGTTCGAGGGCGTGGCCGCGCCGTGCGCGTCGTCCGTGATGATGCAGCGGCGCGCGTCCACGTAAGCCGAGGGCAACATGCGCTCGGCCAGCACGGCCGCGAGCAACTTGGCCGAGAGACACTCGCCGTAAGCGACAACCGCATCCTGCAAGGCCGGGCGCGGCTCATTGTCGGCGGCGACGCGCGCGAGCAGTTCGCCGACTTCGCGACGCGCTAGTTCGAGTTCCAGAAACAATTCGTCGCGCGCGCCCGCGGGCAACAGGCGCGCGACCTGCGTGTGTCGTTCGAAGTGCGGTTCGAGCGAACGAAGCGCGGCGTCTGCGTCGCCCGTCGCGGCGGCTGTCTCCACGGACGCCAGCAGCGCATCCGTCACGCGGCTCATGGCGGAGACAACCACGACAGGTCGCTCCGCGTGGCGCTCCGAGATGATGCGCGCCACGCGCGAGAACGCACGCGCGTCCTCGACCGACGTGCCGCCGAATTTCATTACCGTTGGTTGTTCAGCCACTACTTGCACACACACGCGGCGCGTCTTACGGAAAGCGCGCGCGGGCAGACGATTCAAAATGTTCTATCGGTTTGACGGGGGCGAGGCATTATAAGGCATGTGGCGCTTTGTCTGATACGCGCGCGGGCACAAATCGTTGTCGCCCGCGCCATAAAATCACGTCACATCCCCGACATAGTGAGAAGCGTTTGAACGACACCTGGCGAGGCGCACGCGTATGAGTTTCGACTACGAACTGGATTTCAAACAGATCGACTTTCGACAGCGACCGGAGTTGTACCGCATCGGCAAGGGCGAGCAGGGCGTGCTGCTTGTCGAACCTTACAAGAGCGAGATTCTGCCGCACTGGCGTTTCAAAAATCCCACGGTGGCGCGCGCCTCGGCCGATAAGATTTACGAACTCTATCTCAGCTACCGCACGGCCAACAATTTCCCCGGGATGGATATGGCGCGCAAGTTTCTACAGATGGGCTGGACGCGCAGCCTGCGTTATTTCAACCATCGTTCGGGGAAGAAGTACGTCGGCCCCGTGCCTGCGGAACACAAAGGTCGGAGCGGGGCTTGGGGGCGCGAGGTCGCCCCTTACGAACACGACGAGGAAAAACTCGAATCGGCGAAAATCTTCCGCACGCGGCTCGACGAAGTCCTGGCCGATCCCATCTACGTCGAGCGCGTGCGCCGACACCGCGAGCTTTACGAACCTTCACGGCGAGAGGCAAAGGTGAAGACGAAGAAGAGGCGAAAGCAGAAGTTATAGCCGCACGCGCGGAGCAAGCACATAAGCGTCGGTAGAAAAAGAAATCAGGTAGCCGGAGAGTGGCTACCTGATTTCCGAGTTAACTTGCTTGAGTTGTCGCCGCAACTAAAAATTTGGCTGGGAGGCAGGGACTCGAACCCCGAAAGCCTGATCCAGAGTCAGGTGTGATACCATTTCACCACCTCCCAATATCGGGCGATGAACGAAATTAACGTGCGCGCGCGGCGGTTGTCAACCGCGCCCCAAGCGCGCGCCTGATCTCGCTCGCGTCCGGAGCGGAAAACCCCGCAGAGCGTTTTCCACGGCAGACCAGCCTCTCTTCTTATCGGCTACTTTTTATCGCTGCCCTCGTAAATTGTCACGAGTTCCCGGTTCTTCACCTTGTCTGCTCCGAGCGGTTTCAGCTTTTTAACTTCAAACGCCCCCTGTTCGGGTTGCAGCAGGGAGAGCCGCCCGCGTCCTTTCCAGAATCCGGTTTCGATGTTGACGCGCGCGTAATAGTCCTGTCCCGCTTTCACGTCAAGTTCAAAGCCGGTCTGTTTATCGCCCATGCGGCAAGTGTGTTTGCCGGGGTCGAGCTTGACGCCGAAGTAGCGGCCGTTGTCCATGCGCGCCAGTTCTTTATCGTCACAATAGACGGAGGGTTCGAGCGCCGAACCGGCAAACTGCTTGGTGCGATAAAAGTAGATCGTGCCCTTGGTCTCTTGCGCCGCGGCCTGTTCGCCGCCTGTCGCGGGCTTCGCGTCGCTGGCGGGCGTTTCCGTTTGGGGCGTCGGCTGCGGTGTCGCGGTCTGTGCAAACGTTAAAGACGCGGCCGTGAGGGTGAACGTCATCAGGAGCGTGAGTTTGACGAGGGATTTCATGCGAGTGCCTTTCTTAATTTTAGTTTGTGTTGTCGGAAAAACTTTCAGGCGCGGGGTTGCCGAGACAAACTTTTGCCTGAGCGATAATTCGATTCGGCTGTCGGGAGAATACTCTGGCGTCGGGAAGTGAAACTAAATTGGCGATGATCCTCGTGCGTGCCCGCGGAAGCATGGACGGGCCCGCACGAAGGGAAAACTACACTGCGATCTCTTCATCCTCTTCGACGAGGTACGGCGTAACTTTCGCGGGGCGCTCGTCCGCGTCTTCGGCGAGGATGGCCTGCACGATGGGGAGCGACAAAGAGTGCTTGCGCGGGATGCCGGGCACTTCCTTGCCCGCCGCGTAGACGGGATGGCGTCCGTGTTCTTTGTACCACTCGGCTAACCCGGCCGTCTTGTGCATGTTCTCGATGATCTGCCGCCAGCCGACGCCCGTGTTGTAGGCGCAGAAACTGATCTCGCCTTCCTGCGTGCCGTAAGGAATGACGCACATTTCGGTGCGGCGGAAGTCGTAGTTGAACAAATCCTGGAACCACATGCCCTCGACGCAGAGGACGCGCCACGCATCATTCGGGTCTTCCGAGCCGTGTTGCGTCTTCATGCGGTCGTTGCGATCCGAGTTCGAGTTGGTCGAAGACGGCTTGAAGAGGTTGATGATCTGCGAGATGGGAAAGCCTTCGGGCGCGCGCTTGGCGTCGTAGTTGCGCATGATGGTCATGGCAAGCTGCGCCATCGAGAGTTTCGCGCCGCGCGCCGTGTCTGTGATGACGGCCACGTCGCGCATGAACTGTTCGTAGTTGAAGAACTTGAAGAGCGGCGTCCACTCGCCCGTGTGGCGATTGACGACCATCAGTGTGAACACGCCGCAGTTCGGATGACAGTTGCAACTCGACCAGCCCCACGGCGCATCCGCGCCTTGCAGCATGTCCATCACCGAAGTGAAAGCCGAATAGGACGAGAGCGGAAACCAATCGCGCAGGGCTTTGAGTTCGCCGCCCAGTTGTTTTTCCAGATCGGTCGCCATGTCCGCGAGCGTGTAACGCTGCTGGATGCGAACCTCGTCGGGCACGTCTTCGTCGCGTCCCGTGAAGGAGACGGGCTGGAAGGCGATGGTCTGAATCTTGTCGATGTTCTTTGCGGCAAACTCGACGATCTGTCCGATGGCGTCGTTGTTGATCGTGTTGACGATGGTGGTGACGAGCGTGACCTTGATGCCGACCTCGGCCAGGTTCTCGATGGCCTTCTGCTTCACGTCGAAGAGATTGCCGACGCCGCGGTGCTTGTTCTTCTCTTCCGACACACCGTCGAATTGCAGATAGACGCCGTGCTGCCCTGCCTCTTTCGCCTGCCGGCAGAACTCAATATCTTCTGCGAAGCGGATGCCGTTCGTCGCTGCGAGGATGCGATAGAAGCCGATCTTCTTGGCATAGGCGACGGCTTCAAGGTAGTAAGGCGAAAGCGTCGGCTCGCCGCCGGAGAAGAGAATGATGACCTGCCGCTTCGGTTTGAAAGAGACGGCGCGGTCGAGAATGGCTTTCGTGTCCTCGAACGTCGGCTCGTGCACGTAGCCGACCTGATTAGCGTCCATGAAGCACGGGTTGCACATCATGTTGCAGCGATTCGTCAGGTCGACGGTGAGAACCGCGCCGCGCCCGTACTTGATGTCGGACGTGCCGTGTCGATGGACGTGAGAGTCTTCGGCCGTGCGGAAATCGCGCCCGTAGAAAAGCGACTCGATGCGTCGCAAAAAGTCAGGGCTGGTCGCCATCACATCGACGAACTCGCCGTGCTTGGCGCACGTCTTGCGCATGACGATGCGCCCGTCTTCTTCGACGATCTGCGCCTTGATCTCGCCCGGATGCTCGTGCATCAGAGTTTCGAGCGGCGTCTGGCCTGAGATGACCGCCTCGCGCACTTCTTTGACGCAGGTGGGGCACAACGAGTCGGTTTCGCGCGGAAAGCCGAGGGGCGGCGCGGTCTTCTCGTAAGATTTCAGAAGCGGCCCCGGAGCCCACTGCGGGCGGATCGCCTCGCCTTCCGGGAGAGCGCGGTTTACGGACTGAAACACCTTCCACGCCGCGTTCGATAAATTCGAAATCAGCGCCGAACTGCGCACTCCGCTAAATTTGCCTCTCACCGATTCGTTCCGGCGAAATTGATCGCTAAACACTTTGACCCTAATCCTCCGAGAGTTATTTTCCCGCCTCGCCCTGAGATGCTTGAAGTTGCTTTAGATGCTTGAAGTCGGGGAACGGCCGCGCAATTTTTAAAGTTCAGCCGTCTTGCAAAATTATCGCCCTGTCCTCACGACCACCGACGGCCGCGCAGACCACCGGGCGACGGGCTATGATAAAGGCATACTCTCGTAAACACAAGACAGTGGAGACACTTCGGAGCGCAGGCGTAAGAAAAGAAACGATGAATGGAAGGCTGGTGAATAGTAAATGGTAAATGGAGCGGAACTGTCTTCTTCCATTCACCATTCACTATTCACCGTTTACCAGCCTCCCCTTCATCGTTTCCCCCAAAAACGATGGCCGCCGCAACAGGAGACATGCGCGGCGGCCTCGCTTAGCATGGTCGCTCGCCCGGACGCGACCGTGCCTTCGGGATGCCCACTTCATCCCGAATCTTTATCCTGTTCAGTGTCTGGAAGGCTTCTCGGCCAGCAGGCGCGACACCGTCTCGACCAGACGCCCCGTGTCGTTTGGCTTGCGCAGGAAGACATCCACCCCCGCGCGCCGCGCCTCCGCTTCGCAGTCGCTCGCCGAGAACATGATGATCGGAGTTCGACGCCGCCGCGGCATACTGCGCGCACGCCGCGCCAACTCGACCCCACGCGCGCCCGGCAATTCGTTGTCCAGCAGGAGCAGATCGTAATGCGTCTCGCTCACAATTTCGCGTCGCGCCTCAGCCCCGTCGGCGCAGTGACGCACCTTCCACCCCTCACCTTCCAACGTTTCCCGCACCGCCACGGCCACGGTCTGGTTATCTTCAACGAGCAAAATCGACGCCGGCCGCACAGGCTTCTCCGCCGCGCCTTTCTGCGCGCCAAAAGGCGCGGCCGTGCGTATGATGCTGCGCTTGCGCGGCACAATCGGCGTGCGCACGTGCAGGAGATGCTGATGCCGGTTCTTGAGCAGCGAGATCAGACTATGATGATGTTTGAAGCCGAGATACTGCGCCGCCTTCGACACCATCCCGTCCGCATCCTTCAGCGCACGCTCGATCAAATGAGATTCATAGCGCCGCACCGCCTCCCTAAAAGAAAACCCCTTCCAGTCGGGCGGCGCGGCGGCCGCGTGTGTGAGGAACAACACGCGGCGCGCGCACTCACACAAGCGCTTGAGCGTCGCCATGTTCTGCGACTTCTCCAGCAACCCCGCGGCGCGCAAATAGATCTCCGTCAACTCCAACTCGGACAACTTCGACCCGAACTCCTCAATCATCGTCAACGCGGCCACCCCCGCGCTCTCCACATCCCCTGCCTCTTGCGCAACCTCAATCGCCTTATCCAACACCTCATGCGCCGTGTGCGGCTTACCCAGACGCGCCAACGCAATCCCATGCGTCGTCAACGCCTCTGCATACAAAGACTTCTCGCCCCCATTTTCCAACACCCTCACCGCCGCCCGCGCCAACCGCTCTGCCTCAACGTTCCGCCGCTGCTCCAACAACACCTTCGCCCGTGTCTCGTCCACCTGCGCTAGAGGGCCAGTGTCTTTAAGTGTGGTAAGGAGTGCTTGCGCACGGTCGAGGTGCTCATGTGCTTCGCTAAAGCTGCCGATGGTCGAATATAAGAAGCCCAAATTATTTTCAACACATGCTTGATATCGTGTATGACCAACTTGTTCAAAATAGTAACTAGCTTCCGTATATTCAATAAGTGCGCGATCTACATAGTCCTTGCGATGTTCTGCCACGCTTTGATAATTCAACACGTTAGCAAATTCATTGTGAAACTTGGCTCTGAGCACAGGGTCGGTACACTTTGCAAATAAAGGGCTAGCTTCCATATAAATGCGTAGTGCATCATTGAGTCTCTTAGCCGATCTCTCAACTATCCCGCTACGAAGTAGAGTAATTGCTTTTACTTCGCTATCTTTTTTGCCAAGCCGGTATAGAGCTTCTTGCAGTATGTCCCGCGCCTCATCAAATTCACCTTCGCGCCAATAGCAAAATGCAAGTTCCGTGTGCGCTTCAACTGTTTTTTCTTCATTACCTAAATCATCAAAGAGTCTCATGCTCTCACTAATTAAATTTTTTGCTTTCTCCTGTGCTCCCTTTATTTGCTTAACGCTGCCGAGCCATCCAGTTAATGCACCAACACGCAAAAGCACTTCTGCCATAGTGAAAGGGGCAAGACCTTCGATTGTAGGCCGCTCTCCCATACCCTGCCAGAGTTCGCCCATTGCTTCCCGCGCTCCCTCGTAATTGCCCAATCTTTCTAGCTGTTTGACGAGTTCACAACGTTGCTGCGTGCGTTCTTCATGGCTAATGTCTGGGTCGGCTATTTTGTGTCGCAGGTCTTTAACTAAAGTCATGTGAGGATTGCCTTTCAGGGCCGATGCAAAAAACTTGCAAGAGATGCTTCAATGTACATCCAATGGTAAGATGCCACCCTCAACTCGTCTTGAATGGCTCATTGATGGTTTGCACTCACTAAGCCATTTGCAGCAATTTAAATCGCGCGCAATGCAAGCAGATAACTCTAGGGGCAGAACTGTTCCCTTCGTATCAGCTATACAGAGCTGTTAGGGATAGACCCTAATCCCTAAAGCTTTTCAGCATCGGATTGCACCATTACCTGTGCAGGAAAAACCATGAAAAAAATACATCAACTCTTCGTGTCGATAATTTTGCTCGGCTTGCTTTCCATCTCTGTCTTTGCTGGCGATGGCATCATGACAACAGGGAAGACAGATCCGCCGCCCCCTCCGGCTGTGGCTGCCGAGGCTGATGGCATCATTCAGAACGGCAAAGCTGCGTCTGCTGACCCGGGCACGGAGGTGGTGCTGAGTCTGTTGCAGAGCGTGTTGGCGCTGTTCTAGCCGGTTCGTTCATTTGAAAATTTTCTAAGCTGCCGTCAAACGGTTTTGGTGGCGGCTTAGGATTAGTGTGTCTGAATATGAGAATGTCGAGTAGCCGGAGTGCCAATGATAAGGAAGGCATCCGTGAGGCGGAGATTAGCTGGCTGGTATTGGGATCGCAATAAGTTTTTCGGAAATTTTCTGAGAGGCGCGACTCATTTAAAGGACTTAGGAGGTATTGCAAGATTGCGAGCAAAGCAGGAGGGGTGTTTTGCGCGTTAAATCTCGGAAATGGCGTTCGCTTTTGAGAGGCGGGGTGTGAGTTGGGGAGTGGTTTTTTGATGTTTTGGGGAATGGGCGTGAATGCTTTGGCGGCGTTGCGGATGGGGGTGAGGGGATGTACCATCCGGCGCGTTGTAGCTGTGTTGTAAATTGGCGTGTGGAGTGTTGAGGTAAACCGGCGCGTGGAAGCTGTCATGTAAGCTGGCGCGTGGAAAGTCTTATGGAGATTCATCCGACAGCGGTGGTGAGCCGGCGCGCGGAACTGGGTGCGGGCGTGCGTGTGGGGGCGTATGCTTTGATTGAGGATGATGTGTCGATTGGGGAGGGGTGCGAGATAGGGGCGCATGCGGTGTTGAAGCGGTACACGGTGTTGGGCGCGCGCAACAGGGTTTTTGAGCATGCGACTCTGGGGGGCGAGCCGCAGGATGTGAAGTTTCGGGGCGAGGCGAGCCGTCTGGTTGTCGGGGACGACAACTTGATACGGGAGGGGGCGACGCTGCATCGTGCGAGCGGCGAGGGCGCGGAGACACGCGTGGGGAGTCGTAACTTTTTGATGGTGGGCGTGCACATCGCGCACAACTGCGAGGTGGGAGACGACAACATCTTTGCGAACGGCGTGGCGCTGGCGGGGCACATCGTGGTCGAGGATCACGTGTTTCTGTCTTCGAACGTGGGGGCGCACCAGTTCGTGCGGATGGGGCGTTATGCGATGGTGGGTGGGAAGTCGAAGATCGTGCAGGACGTGTTGCCGTATTTCACGACGGACGGGAATCCGGCGCACGTGCGCGGGTTGAACACGGTGGGCTTGCGGCGCGCGGGTTTCAAGCCGGAGTCGAGGCTGGCCTTGAAGCGCGCTTATCAACTTCTGTTTCGCACGCGCCTGCCGCTGGCAGAGGCGCTCGCGCGTTTGGAGGAAGAGGACGACGAACACGTGCGGCATCTGGCGAATTTCATACGCGGCTCGCGGCGTGGCTTCTCGCGCGAAGAGAGGGGCATGTGGCGCAGCGTGGAAGAGACGACTGAAGGCTGAAGTCTTCTGTTACGGTTTCGCCTGATGCGCTTTGGGCGATTGGATTTTATGGAGAATGAAGGCAAACGGCGTATGACGGTCGCGGAGTTGGCCGCGCTCGCGGGGGGGCGTGTGGTCGGCGGGGGCGGCGTGGAAGTTTTGATCGAGCGCGTGGCGAGCCTTGAGGGCGCGGACGCGGGGGCGGTCAGTTTCGTCGATGATGGGAAATTTTTGGAGGGCGCGAGGAAGAGCCGCGCGTCGTGCCTGTTCGTGCCGGAGGGAACGGGCGAGAGCGCGGGCGAGTTTGCGGCGACGCTCGTGGAGGTAGCGCGGCCGAAGCTGGCGTTCGCGCTCGTCGCGGAGGTGCTGCACGCGCCGAGACGGCGTGTTGCCGGGATTCACCCGACGGCGTTGGTGGCCGAGTCAGCGCGGGTCGGGGAAGATGTTTACATCGGCGCGTATGTAGTGGTCGGCGAAGGCGCACGCGTGGGGCGCGGCACGCAGTTACTCGCGGGCGCAGTTGTCGGTGAGGGCGTGGAGGTGGGCGCGGAGTGCGTGTTGCATCCGAACGTGGTGCTGTACGAGGGCGTGCGTCTGGGGAGTCGGGTCGTGTTGCACGCGGGCGTCGTTGTAGGTGCGGACGGGTTCGGATACGTGCGCGCTGCGGGCGGCTATCACAAGTTTCCGCAGGTGGGCACGGTCGTCATAGAGGACGACGTGGAGATCGGAGCGAACTCGTGCGTGGATCGCGGCGCGCTCGGAGAGACGCGCATCGGGCGTGGGACGAAACTCGATAATCTCGTACACGTCGGGCACAACGTGGAGATCGGCGAGCGCGTGGTGATCGCGGCGCAGACGGGAATTTCGGGCAGCACCGTCATCGAGTCGGACGCGGTGATCGGCGGGCAAGTGGGAATGGGCGATCATGCGCGCGTGGAGGCGGGAGCGATAGTCGGGTCGAAGGCGGGGATACTGCCGGGCAAGATCGTGCGCGCGGGCGCGGTGGTGTGGGGCGTGCCCGTGCGACCGCTCGACGAGTACAAACGCTTGAACGCACATTTCGGCCGACTGCCGCAGATGCGCGCGGAGATCGACGAACTCAAGCGACAGGTGAGGGAACTGTTGGCGCGTCTCGGAGAGAGAACGAATGCGGAAACGACTGAGAGGGAAACGGACGACGTCTGGCAAGCCCCGACCGGGGCTGTTAAGAAGATGTCTTAACTTAGATTGAAATCACGTTACATTAAATCCAACTCGTTTAATTGTTGCATCAGTCAGGGGGCTTTCTGGAGGAACACATCCCATGCCCAACGTCCCGCTTTCGCCCCTTTGGCGTCGTCTATTTTAGCTCGATACTTGAAGTGGTTGCCGTTCGCGTCTGCTCGCTTAGATTCCTTGTAGTCGAGACGCAGCCTCATCACATCCAGCGACGGCAAGGTGTGTAGCTCGGCCGCCTCCGAGATGCCGTTGTGGTTCGTGTCCTGCCACAGACGCAGAGATAAGAAGATAGAATCTCTATTGTCTATCGTGCCGTCGGCATTGCCGCCATTCCCCTGCTTGTCATATTCGGCGAGCGCGAGGAAGCCATTTGGTTCTGAAGAGGCCGGTTGAGGCGTAAAGTTGCCGAACAGCTCTTGACCGTGATCGACCACGCCGTTGCCGTTGCGGTCGAGAAAGAGCCACGCATCGTCTGACCCGGCAGATGTCCATGAAAGATTGTCCGGGATACCGTCTCCCTCCACGTCGAAACTCACGCCACCGTTTGCGCCCGTGAGATTAAACCCGTCGCCTTTTACATCAATCACAATGGGCGAGTAGCAGCCCCGGTTGCAGCCTTTCCAGGTTCCGTTAGAAGTGAAGCATTGTTGCTCCATCTCTAAACACAAGACATCGCCTGCTCTCTGGCAGGTGCAATTTGGCAATATCACATCCGGAAGAGGGCAGGCGAGATATTCTGCCTGACTGCATCCGAAATCAGGTGTGGGCGAAGGCGCAGGGGTAGGCGTTGGTGTGGGGGTTGGAGTGGCACCGCAAGTGACGGGACAAACTATTGTACGTACTTCGTCGCTTCCTTCACCTTGTTCAGGGCAAAAGTATGAGTACGTGGCTCCTGTATTACCTATGGAGCAGGTCAATGGGCTGACAACGTGACATCCAAAACTAACATTTTCGCAAAGGAATTTTCTGTCGAGAATAGGGTCTGGCGTGCAATTCATAGGGAAAGTGCCAGAGCAATAGAGAAAAGCGCACGGACGCCGCTTCTATCTATTTCGCACACTGGCGTTCCAACCTGTCGCTGCTGTGCTACTCCGATCTTATTTATTGCGCTAACAAAGCATATAATTGTAGTGGCTATTATAGCTGTCAAAAGGGAAAGACGCTTCATTGTTCTTGCCTCCTTCCCTCCAGTGCATCGTTAGGCGATTGTAGTTCAAGTTCTACCTCCGATATTCCCCCTCTTTTTTGCGCGCGTTGAAGGCGGATTTGAATTATCTTCCTCCCCGTGTTGAAGCCTTGCCCCCATTCTTGCGAGCGCCCTGAAGGTGTCTCTCCGTCGTCAACAACATCGGCATCGTCTATCGCTTTTTTTAAAGCAGATACCCCTTTCTCCTTTAATACTTTTAGAAACCGATTTTTTTCTACAGCGAATCCGGCACGCCGTCCAGCTAATCTCTCGCCGGATTTGAATTTGTCAACACCCCATGCAGAGCCATCAACAAATTCAACAAAATCTATCGCCAGCGTATAACTCGGAACAGGGTGTATGTAGTCTTCCGCAGTAATAGCTTCTGCTTTCGACATATTTGGTTGCAAGACGGAAGAGAGCGCAAGCAGATGCTCTAGCGTGACCTTCTCGCTAGAGCCATTTGGCTTGTTGCTTTTCAGGTGAATAGCGTAGGCACTAACGGCTTTGCCGCTTCTGTTCTTGAGTTCAAACTTAATTTGAGGTAGTTGCGGGTCTGTTAGATTAATTTCGGGGTTTAGAATGAGTAACGGAACTCCTTGCTGTGTCTCGACCGAAATTACTTGAGACTGTTGCGAGGCATACCCAGGAAAAAGCCAAAGACAGAAAGTAAAAAAAACTGAAACCATGCATATTATGACCGGTTTAGACACTTTACGTTCCAGCATTGGATTGTTCCTCCTACAAATCATCTTGATTCAATCAGCACGTTGTTCTGATCGGTAGCTGAGCCTGGCTCTTAGAGCCGTAGCGCGGATACGCGTTAAGATGAAGCGTCCCAGAGTTAATGAGACAGCAACAGTTTCTCGACTTCCGCATCATCGCCAGCATCAAGTTTCTTCCCGAGCTTTTTTCTATAGATTTTTGCCCCGATTTCTTGACTTTGATTTAGCAGAATCAAATCGCTCGGCAGCAATTCTTCATCCTTCACTAATGGAGCTATAGATTTAACTGACTTCCGGTGATATTCGTAATTTGCCTTGACCCAATTCTTATACCTGGCTGCTCCTTCACGAATATCTTTGACTACCTGTGAGCCTTTACTATTCCGGCCAAAGACAATCTCATTCTCAACCTCTACGTAATCTATGCGGATCTCCACTCTCTTGATAATAGAGTCGTCATAGGAACTTGGCCCCGGCGGCCCGAGAGAGAGAGCTGCCCCAGGGGCTATTCCCTTATCAAATCCATCAAGACCCGCAAACACGGTAGAGATTTCGTTCCCTGTTTCCATGCCATTCTTTTCAATCACGACGAAACTGATGATGCCCGCCGCAGTGATATTTTTATCGCTGTTATTCTTTAGCTTGCAGTTGTAATTCAACTCACCGGCAATATTTACCAGGGCGGCTCCACATTGAATTTCGGCCGGAATGACATTATTGACCGGCGCTAACTGAGCAGTAATTTTAAGAGGAATGGACTGCTCGTTTTGCTGCGTGTTTGCAACACCTATAGTGACCATCCACAGAGATAGACAAAGAAGTGAAAGAAGAAGAAGCCTGAAAATAAATCTGGGTGTGTCAGTCATGATCATTTCTCCTTACCCGGCTGCCTACTTGCCTGAAGCCGTGAGACGCAAGTTGTTAAGCACTTCTGACTGTTGATCAGGCGCGAGTTTGCCAAACCACGAATTTTTCACCACGCCGGATTTGTCTATCAATAACAGGGTCGGTGTGCCAGCAACATTCAAAGCATCAAGTCGAGCCTGTGTAACTTAGTCAACAGATACTTCATGTTGTTTTAGATATTCCGTTCCGGCAGCAACCGGTTGCGGTAAGACAGCAACCATGCGCACATCTCCCCGCTCTTCCGCTTATTGCTGATAGAAAGGCATACTCTCAGTACAAAAATGGCACGTCGTTGATAAGACAAGCAGCAACGTGTCACCGCGATTTTTCCGGTTAATTTCAGGCAGATTAATTTTTGAGCCGGTGAGGGTTGGAGCCTTGTTTGTTGCCGAGTTGTTTGTTGTGGGAAAGTTACTGAATAGATAACTTCTTATTAAGATCACGCACAGTAAGGCGGCTACAACGATAATAGCCAAGTTAGCCAGCAGTTCAATTTTCTTAAGATAATTTTTCATAAGAGGATGAGTGAGAATCATCCGTCTGATTGTAAGACTAACGGACTCGTGAGTGTACTGACTCTTGAATTATACGCCCGCAATATTTGGGCAAAACTTATAAAGGCAAAGCGAGTCCGATTCCCGTAACCGGACTATGTGAATGGGCGCAACCTACTCCTCTTTTCCGAGGGCGTCAACACAATTTTGCTGCCAAAAACATTGCAAGTTTCAATAACCACAGCGACCGCTCACCTATAGGCTCGCAGAAAAAAGTTAAGGTGCGAAGCATTGCCCTGCTTCGTTTCGTGCCTTTCGCAACTTCCTCATTCAACTCAGCAAAAAAACTGTAATCCGACTCGCTTTAGTCCTTCTTTTTCTCAACTCTCTTTTTTCCATTCGCCGATGGCGCGCAGGATGGCTGCGGCGGCGCGATGGGAAGCGCCGCCCGCGCCGAGCGTGTCGGTGGCGGCGCGGAGGCGTCGGCGTGTCTCGGCGTTCTGCGCGGGGTCTAAGAGTTTCAGTAGTTCAGCGGCGAGCGTGTGGCCTGTGAAGTCGTTCTGCATGAGTTCGACGGCGAGCCGTTCGCCCGCGACGAGATTGACGAGGCCGAAGTGTTCCGTGTTGATGAGACGGCCGAGCGTGTGCCAGTTGATGAAGGATTCTTTGTAGACGACGACGAGCGGGATTGCGAGCAGTGCGGCTTCGAGCGTGGCCGTGCCGCTGGCGACGGCCGCCGCGTCCGAAGCGCCGAGCGCTTCGCGCGTCTCGTGTTGCGCGATGCGAATAGCATCAGCGAGCGCCGTGTGATTTGTGTCGAGGGCGGCGTCCATAATCGGCTGCGCCTCTTCGCGCGAACGGTTGGGCGCGAGCGCGACGACGAACTGCACGTCGGGGCGCGACTCGTGAATCCGCTTCGTCGCCTCGATCATGTGCGGGAGGATGCGCAAGAGTTCTTTGCGGCGACTGCCGGGGAGAAGCGCAACGACGGGGCGCGAAGGATCGAGCGCGTGGCGGCGGCAAAACTCCGCGCGGTCGTAGCGCGTGCGAACTTCGCCGGTCAGCGGGTGTCCGGTGAACTCGACGTGCGTGATGCCGCGCGCGGCGTACCAGGCAGGCTCGAAGGGCAGGATGGCGAGCAGGAGGTCTACGTCGCGGCGTATGTTGCGCGTGCGGTGCTCGCGCCAGGCCCAGAGTTGCGGGCTGATGTAATAGATGACGCGCACGCCGCGCCGACGGAAGAAACGCGCAAGGCGCAGGTTGAAGTCAGGCCAATCGACGAGAACGACGGCGTCGGGTGCGCGCTCACACCCTGCGCGTTTGAGTTTTTGATACGCGTGCCAGAACTGTTTGAGCGCGCCGCCGATCTCCATCAGGCCGGTGATCGAGAGGTCGTCCGTGGCGACGACGGATTCGACCCCTGCGGCGCGCATCTCGCGCCCCGTCGCGCCGAAAAATTCGAAGCTCACGCCGGGCGCGCTCTCGCGCAAGGCACGTACGAGCGCGGCGGCGTGCGCGTCGCCCGAAGCCTCGCCCGCCACGATCATCAAACGCAGATTTTCGTCCTGTTCTCTCCGCATCGCGCGCGATAATAGCAACTGGCGCGGGGCGTGCGACAGGCGATGTGCGGGGGTTGCAAATTCTGCGTCGGGCGTTATCGTGAAGTTTGAAGCCGGAGGTGTAACTGATGAAGATCGTGTTGCCGGGCGGGACGGGGCAGGTTGGGACGGTGTTGGCGCGTGCCTTGCACGAAGGCGGGCACGAGGTCGTGATTCTGAGTCGCCGTAGACCTGAGCGGAGTGCGCCGTGGCGCGTCGTCGAATGGGATGCAGAGACGGTCGGGCGTTGGGCGGCGGAGTTTGAAGGCGCGGATGCTGTCGTCAATCTGGCCGGGCGCAGCGTGAACTGTCGCTACGACGAGACGAACCGGCGTGCCATCATGGAGTCGCGCGTGAACTCGGCGCGCGTCGTCGGCGAAGCCATCGCGCGTGCGAAGCGACCGCCGCGAGTCTGGTTACAGATGAGCACCGCCACCATCTACGCGCACCGCTTCGACGCGCCGAACGACGAGGCCACAGGCATCATCGGCGGCACGGAACAGGACGCGCCCGCCGCGTGGCGTTTCAGCATCGACGTGGCGAGTGCCTGGGAGCGAATTGTTGACGAAGCGCACACGCCCGGCACTCGCAAGTTGAAACTGCGCGCCGCCGTGATCATGAGTCCCGACCGAGGCGGCGTCTTCGACACGCTGCTCCGTCTCGTGCGTTTCGGACTCGGCGGCCAGTCGGGCGACGGGCGGCAGTACGTCTCCTGGATTCACGACGAAGACTTCGTGCGCGCAGTCATGTGGCTCATCGAACGCGAAGAACTAACGGGAGCGGTCAACCTCGCCGCGCCGCATCCTTTGCCAAATGCGGAGTTCATGCGCGCTCTGCGCGAGGCGTGGGGCGTCTCGATAGGTCTTCCGGCGACGCGCCTGATGTTGGAGGGGGGCGCGTTTCTGATGCGCAGCGAGACGGAACTCGTGCTCAAGAGCCGGCGGGTCGTGCCCGGCAGACTCCTTGAGAGCAATTTCGAGTTCCGCTTTCCCTTTTGGACAGAGGCGGCGCGCGACCTGTGCCGGCGTTACCGCAACGAGACGCGCGGCGAGTGAAGGGGCAGGAGAGTTGACGGGCGGGAAAGTTGAAGGGAGGCGTTGGGGGGGGGGGG